>NZ_JBPJSR010000012.1:0-309328 GCF_051390675.1 Streptosporangium heterodermiicola | reverse complement strand
AGCAACTTCAACTACACACTCGGTTCATTGAGGATCTGTGAGATGCGCTGGTGGGACAGGCGCATCACGCTGCCTACGTCGCGCGTGGTCCACCCTTGGGCGGTGAAGAGGCGGACGGCGTGGCGGACGGCGTCGCGCTCGGCCTGCTCGGCGAGAACGCGCGCCTGACGCGCCTCGATGACAGCCTCAAGAGCGGCCTTGGCCTCCGGGTCGGCGGGGCTGACGTGGAGGCCGATCACTTCGGGCTTGTCCCGGAGAGTGTCGAAGATGAGCTGAGCGACGTTGCTCTTGACATTGGTCCAGCTCGCGCCCTGGGCCTGGACCGTACGCCCGCCAGGAAGTTCAGCGGTGGCGGTCCACTGCTTTCCGGTGCGCGCGACGGTGACAAAGTATGTGACGGTTTCGACGATGGTGTCGTCGTCGCTTGGGGGGGTGAGGTCGGGCTGGTCGAAGATCAAATCGTGGATCATCAGCTCCATGGCCTTCAACTTAGAGACCGCAGCACACACTGTCTAGGCCGGTAGCTCAAGTTCGTCTAGCAAGCTTGCCAAAGTTGACACGCTCGGCGAGCGGCGTACAGCGGTGAACTGCAACCCCGGCCATAGGCCCTCGTGTCCAGCCAGCCGAGAGCCAGCTGACGCCCGTATGGCACTCTCTTATGATGATCACGAAAGGTTCTGCTGCCACGTGCGCGCCGCGATGATCTACCAATACGCCGTACGGGGTGCCGACAGGGTGATCGCGGACGCGATCGAGAGGCAGTTGGAGAAGTGGAACGACGGCGACTGTCCGAGACGAGAGTCAATGGCCCGAGAAGATCGAAAAGCCCCGAAAACAAGTAAGGCCCTGGTCGGAAATCCATCCCTAACCTGGGCCTCGAAGCGTGGAGCGGGTGACGGGAATCGAACCCGCGCTGTCAGCTTGGGAAGCTGATGTTCTGCCATTGAACTACACCCGCGTGCGGCGTGCCGCGCGTCACCACTCTAGCGGAAAGTTGGGCGACTCTCGTCCCTCCCGGGAGCAAGATTCGTTCGGTCCTCAGGAGGCGAGCTTCATGTGCCCCTCCCGGGAGGGAGCTTCCGGGGCGAGCTCCGGGTGTCTCTTCCGGGAGCGGGCTTCATGCGGTCCTCCGGTGGGCGAGCATCGCGCGTCCCTCCCAGAGAGGGAGACCTAGCGTCCCTCCCCGGAGCAAGACCTGGCTCCGGGAGCAAGACCTATAGGGAGCAAGCTTCACGGCTCCGCCGTTGGTAGGTTCCACACGTGCTGCTTTCCGATCGTGACATCGCCGCTCAGATCGAGGCTGGAAGGGTCAGGATCGATCCCTTCCAGCCGGAGATGATCCAGCCGTCCAGCGTCGACGTACGCCTGGACCGCTACTTCAGAGTCTTCGAGAACCACCGGTACCCCCACATCGATCCGGCGGTCGAGCAGCCCGATCTGACGCGGATGGTCGAGCCGGACAAGGGTGAGCCGTTCATCCTGCATCCGGGGGAGTTCGTGCTGGCGAGCACGTACGAGGTCGTCACGCTGCCGGACGACATCGCCTCGCGGCTGGAGGGCAAGAGCTCGCTGGGCAGGCTCGGGCTGCTGACGCACTCGACGGCCGGGTTCATCGACCCCGGGTTCAGCGGGCACGTCACGCTGGAGCTCTCCAACGTCGCGACGCTGCCGATCAAGCTCTGGCCCGGTATGAAGATCGGCCAGCTCTGCATGTTCAGGCTCAGCTCCCCGGCGGAGTACCCCTACGGCTCGGAGAAGTACGGGTCGCGCTACCAGGGGCAGCGGGGGCCGACGCCGAGCCGTTCGTACCTCAACTTCCACCGGACCCCCATCTGATCCTCGCCACCCTCGTGCGGGCCGTCGGGAAGGCCCCGAACGCGGTTTAGTGCGGGGCCGTGATGGAAATCACCCTGATTGTTCGCAGGGGCCGCCGGTCTGTCCGACCCTGGTGGATCTCGGGGAAACGTCGTGGAAGCGGGGGCTTCGGGGGGGAGTGCGGGCGACGCGCCGGACGACGATCCGGGGGAGAGAGTCCCATACGTGACCTGCCTTCGGCATAATGTGGCCGAAAACTAGCAAAAACGGTCACCGGAAAGATGCCCGCAAGACTGCCTCAAGCTGTGTGTCGCCGGGTACCCGCCGGGTAACGACATCACGAAGAGTGCGTGTCTGGCGGGTGAAGTTCGCATTTCCGCTGGTAACCCGTACCCTTCTCTGCGGACCATCCCCGCACATCTGGAGAACGACGTGCGCCTGCGTCTCACACCTAGTGAGGACAGCTACTACGACTTGTTCGCCGACTCGGCGAACAACCTCGTCACAGCGTCCCGTCTGCTGGTAGAGATCATCAGTGACGGATCGGACCGGGAAGCCCTGGCCGAGAAGATGCGCGCATGTGAGCACGCCGGCGACGAGCGCACTCACGCGATCATGAATCGGCTCAACGAGAGCTTCATCACCCCCTTCGACCGCGAGGACATCTACCGTCTCGCCTCGAATCTCGACGACGTGATGGACTACATGGAGGCGGCCGCCGACCTGATCGTCCTGTACCAGATCGACCACCTCCCCAAGGAGGTCGTCCGGCAGGTCGAGGTCCTGGAGCGCGCCGCCGAGCTCACCGCCGAGGCGATGCCGAGGCTGCGCTCGATGAAGAACCTCAACGAGTACTGGATCGAGATCAACCGGCTGGAGAACCAGGCCGACCAGGTCTACCGCCGCCTTCTCGCCAAGCTCTTCGGCGGGGAGTACGACGCGTTGACCGTCCTCAAGATGAAGGAGGTCATCGACCAGCTGGAGATGGCCGCCGACGCCTTCGAGCACGTGGCCAACACGATCGAGTCGATCGCGGTCAAGGAAAGCTAAGTGGATCTCACGCTCGCACTCGTCATCGGCGTGGTGGTCGTGGCGTTGGTGTTCGACTACACCAACGGCTTCCACGACGCCGCGAACGCGATCGCGACCTCCGTCTCGACGCGCGCGCTGACGCCGAGGGCCGCGCTGTTCATGGCCGCGGCCATGAACTTCCTGGGTGCGCATCTCGGTACGCAGGTGGCGGCGACCGTCGGCAAGGGCATCATCGACGCCCCGCAGGGAAGCCACGGCCTCGTCATCGTCGGCTCGGGCCTGATCGGCGCGATCACCTGGAACCTCGTCACGTGGTACTTCGGCCTGCCCTCCTCCAGCAGTCACGCGCTGATCGGAGGCCTGGTCGGCTCCGCGATCGCCTCGGCGAGCACCGTCCACTGGGACGGCGTGATGGAGAAGGTCGTCATCCCGATGATCCTGTCCCCGCTGATCGGCTTCACCCTCGCCGGGCTCATCATGATCGCCATCCTGTGGGGGTTCCGGCGTTCCCAGCCCACGAAGACCAACCGGGGCTTCCGCCTCGCGCAGACCGTGTCCGCGGCGGCGATGGCGCTGGGCCACGGCCTCCAGGACGCGCAGAAGACCATGGGGGTCATCTTCCTGGCCCTCGTGGTCGGCGGCTACCAGAACGACGGTGACCCGATCCCCCAGTGGGTCATCCTCTCCGCAGCCACGGCCATCTCGCTCGGCACGTACGCGGGCGGCTGGCGGATCATGCGGACCCTCGGGCGCCGGATCATCGCGCTCGACCCCCCGCAGGGATTCGCGGCGGAGACGGCCGCGGCGACCGTGCTCTACACGGCGGCCATCGGCTTCGGCGCCCCGATCTCGACCACCCACACGATCACCAGCGCGATCATGGGCGTCGGCGCCACCAAGCGCCTGTCGGCCGTGCGCTGGGGTGTCGCGGGCAACATCGTGACCGCCTGGATCCTCACGATCCCGGCCGCCGCGCTCGTCGCCGCGCTGTCCTACTTCGCGCTCCACTGGATGGTCGAGTAGTCCTCGGGTGACCGCGCCGGACCGGGGAGCCGACCCCGGTCCGGCGCGCCCTGCTTTCCGGCCGCCTTTCCGCTCCCGTTTCCGGGCCGCCTTCCCGCTCCCGTTTCCGGGCCGCCTTCCCGCTCCCGTTTCCGGGCCGCCTTTCCGGCTCCTGTTTTCGAGGCGCCTTTCCCGCTCCGGTTCCCCGCTCCAGCCAGATCGGTTCCGGTACGTCGGTTCCGGTAGGTCACGTGAGGGCACCCGGTACGTCACGCGAGAGCGCCCGGTACGTCCCGTGAAGGCACCCGGTGCGTCCCGCGGAGGGGCATCCCTACTTCCGGTACATCACGTCGACGTCCCAGCGGGTGAAGCCCAGCCTCTCGTACAGGCGGAGCGCCGCGGGGTTGCTCTCGTCGACGTACAGCATCACCTGGCTCAGGCCCCGTGACCGCAGGTAGGTCAGGCCCGCGAGGGTGAGCGATCTGCCCAGGCCGCCTCCCCGCTCGGCGGGGTCGACGCCGACGACGTACACCTCGCCGAGGGGGTCGTGCGCGTGGTCGCCGTCACCGTGGACCTTGGTCCAGTGGAAGCCCACCAGCCGGTCGCCCTCCCCGGGACCGCCCGGTCGTACGGCGAGGAAGAACCCGGCCGGGTCGAACCAGGGCTCCCGCTCGCGCCGTTCCAGGTCCTCGATCGTCCACGCCCCCTGCTCGGGGTGCTGGGCGAAGGCCTTGGCGTTGAGCGCCACCCACGCCTCCCGGTCGGAGGTGCCGGGCTCGAACGTGCGCAGCCGTACCCCCTCGGGGAGGTCGAAGCCGGGGATGCCGGCGGACAGGGGGCGGCGCATCCGCCACAGGGACCTGACCTTGTCGAATCCCGCCGACCGGGCGAGGGCCTCGGCGGCCGGGTGCCCGCCGTGCGCCCACAGGCGCAGGTGCCCGCCGGTGTGGTCGAGCACGGCCTCCAGCAGCCGCCTCCCGTACCCCTTCCGGCGGAACGCCGGGTGGACGACCAGCTCCCCGCTGGGGCCCTCGACGGGGTCTGTCGGGTCGACGTGGGCGTAGCCCGCGAGATCGTCCCCATCGTCCCCATCGTCCCCGGCGTACAGCAGCACGGCCCCGGCCCGTTCGTCGCCGCCGTAGCGCAGGTGCAGCATCACATGTTCGTTGAGCGGCCTGATCCCGTCGGCCTCCGTGGCGGCCTCCACCACCGCGAGGACGCCGGACACCTCATGCTCGCCGAGCGACCCCCGGTACTCCACACGCGCGTTCATGGTGTGGACTCTAAGCGGGCACATGTTTCCCGAGTCCACCGGGGGACTGGCAAAAGGCGCCATGTGCTCGCCGGGCGAATCGTTACCTCTCGGTCATTCCTTGCACAGACAGTCCCCCTAGTGTCGTGGTTCATGATGTCTCGTTCCTTCCTGCGGCTGGCCATGGCGGGCGTACTCGCCACGGGCGGTCTCGTGCTCGCGATGGGACCGGCCCAGGCGGGCGACAAGCCCGCCGCCAAGCCCGCCAAGACGGTGCCGGTCCGCCTGCTCTCCCTCAACGACTTCCACGGCAACCTTGAGCCGCCGACCGGTTCGTCCGGCCGCATGGTCGACGAGAACGGCGCCACGGTCGACGCGGGTGGTGCCGCGTTCGCCGCCACCCACCTCAAGCAGCTCTCCGACAAGAACACGCTGAAGGTCGCCCAGGGCGACCTGATCGGCGCCAGCCCCCTTATCTCCGCGGCCTACCACGACGAGCCCGCGGTGGAGTTCCTCGGCAAGGTCGGCGTCACCGCCTCCGCCGTGGGCAACCACGAGTTCGACGAGGGGTACGCCGAGCTCAAGCGGATCATGAACGGCGGCTGCCACCCGGTGGACGGCTGCTCGCCCGCCGGTAAATGGAAGGGCGCGAAGTTCAGCTACCTCGGCGCGAACGTCATCTTCAAGCGCCCGGAGCGGGGCGCGGAGAAGCAGGCGCTGGAGGCCCTGGGCGGCACGAACAGCGGCTCGCTGCGCAACCTCCTCAAGGACTACGGCATCCCCGCGCTGCCCCCGGTCGCGATCCGCTGGATGAACGGCGTGCCGATCGGCTTCATCGGCCTGGTCACCCAGACCACCCCGGGCATCGTCACCTCCGAGGGCATCAAGGACCTTGAGTTCATCGACGAGGTGAAGGCCGCGAACGTCGCGTCCAAACTCCTGCAGATCGTCGGCGTCAAGGCCCAGGTCGTGCTCGTGCACGAGGGCGACCAGGTCACCGCGGGCCAGTCGCCCGACGCGTGCAGCGCCCAGCCGGGCGCGGGCAACCGGATCGCCACCCAGGTCGACGCCGAGGTCGACATGATCCTCAGCGGTCACTCCCACCAGGCGTACCTGTGCCGGGTGGCCGACCCCAAGGGCGGCTCCCGCCTCTACAGCCAGGGCGGCTCCTTCGGCCGGGTCATCACCAAGGTCGACTTCCAGGTGGACGTCAGGACCCGCGACGTCGTGCGCTCCTCGGTCGTGGCCGACAACCAGGTCGTGACCAGGACCGTCACCCCCGACCCGGAGATCGCCACGTTCGTCCAGACGTGGAAGGACCGCGTCGCGTCGGTGGCCAACAGGCCGATCGGCAGGATCACCGCGGACATCACCAACGCCGCCGTGGCCTCCGGGGAGTCCTCGCTGGGCAACCTCATCGCCGACGCCCAGCTCGCCGCGACCAGGACCGGCGGCAACGCCCAGCTCGCCCTGATGAACCCGGGCGGCGTGCGGGCCAGCCTCAACTACGCGGGCTCGCCCGCCGGTGAGGGAGACGGCGTGGTGACGTACGGAGAGGCGTTCACGGTCCAGCCGTTCAACAACCTCATGCAGGTGGTCACGCTCACCGGGGCGCAGCTCAAGACCGTTCTGGAGCAGCAGTTCGTCGGCGGCCCCAACGCCCAGGCGTTCACCAAGATCCTGCAGCCGTCGTCAAACTTCACCTACACCTACAGCGCGAGCGCGCCGTGGGGTTCGAAGGTCTCCGACATGAAGATCGACGGTGTCGCCGTGACGGACACGCAGACGATCAGGGTCGCGGCCAACAACTTCCTGGTCGGCGGCGGCGACGCGTTCCTCGCCTTCAGGGACGGCACGGACCTGTGGAGCGGCCCGCTGGACATCGACGCCTTCGCCGCCCACTTCGCGGCGAACCCGTCGATCACGCCCCCGGTGCCCAACCACATCACGGTCGTTCCGTAACGCGGGCGAAAGGCACGCCACGCCGCGAGGATCGCGGTACGTCGTGAGGCGTGACACACCGTGAAGGCGTGACACGCGCGAGAGGCCCACCGGACGCGTCCGGTGGGCCTCTCGTCCATCGGGGCTTCCAGCTGAGTCTTCCGTTCCCGGGAGTCGCGTTATGTGGGCTTTTCGTACGCTGTGCGCCCGGCGCCGTACACCGGGCGTGGTATCCGCGGCCCGGCGGAGGCCCGGCGTACGGCAGGGGATGTACGGGTGACCTCCTCCTTCCAGGGGTCGGCACCACGCGTACGGTGACCTACCGTGTCAGAGGTGAGGATCCGGAGAACCGACGCGCTGGTCGCGGCCGGGGCGCTGTCGGGGATCGTCGCGGGCACCTACGGCGGGCTGTCCAGCTCGGGTTTCCCCGAGCGCCCGCTGGACACGTCCGGCCTGGCGCTGATCACGGTGTCGTCGCTGGCGCTGGCGTTCCGGCGGAGCGCGCCACTGCCGGTGGGAACGATCACCGTGGCCTGCGTGGTCGCCTACTACGCCTGGCGGTATCCGGGGATCTTCGCCGCCGCGCCCGCCCTGATGTCGATCTACACGGTGGCGACCCTCGGACGGCGTCACCTCGCGCTCTGGCTGGCCGTCGCGATGGCCGTGGGGGTTTACGGCCTCATCGCGCTGGCCGAGGTCGACCCCGCCCCCGACGGCGGTTTCACCCTGCTCAGCGGCTGGCTGGTGGCGATGGTGGTCCTCGGGGAGACGACCAGGAACCGCCGCGCGTATCTGAACGAGGTCGAGAGGCGGGCGGCCGAGGCCGAGCGTACCCGCGAGGAGGCCGCGCTGCGCCGGGCCGACGAGGAGCGGCTGTGGATCGCCCAGGAGCTGCACGACACCCTCACCCACAACATCTCGGTCATCAACGTCCAGGCCTCCGTCGCCATGCACCTGCTCGACCACGACCCCGCGCGGTCCCGAGAGGCACTGACCGCGATCAAGGAGTCGGGGCGGGAGGCGATGCGGGAGCTCCGCGCCACGCTGGGCGTGCTGAGGCAGGCCGATCCCGACGGCCCCGAGGCGGGTCTCGCCCGGCTGCCCCGGCTGGTCGCCAGGGCGGAGGCGGTGGGGCTGCCGGTCAGGGTCCTCGTCGTCGGAGAGCGCCTGGACCTGCCCCCGGACGTCGACCGGGCGGCCTACCGCATCGCGCAGGAGGCGTTCACCAACGTGCTCCGGCACGCCGGGCCCGCGTCGATCACGCTGACGACCGAGTACCGGCCCGGAACGGTCGTGCTGCGCGTCGAGGACGACGGGAAGTCCGCCGAGGAGGTCGCGAGATACGGGATGGGGCTGATCGGGATGCGCGAGCGCGCCGTCGCCGCCGGAGGATCGCTCACCGCGGGCCCGCGCCCGCAGGGCGGGTTCGCCGTCCGGGCCGAACTGCCCCTGGCGAGGCGGCCGTGATCGGGGTGCTGACGGTCGACGGCCGGAGGCTGGTGGGGTGGGCTGTGATCTGTGATCAGGGTGCCGTCGGCGTACGGCCGGGCGCCGGAGGGGCGGCCGTGATCAGGGGGCTGACGGCCTGCGACCAGGTGCCGGAGGAGGGGTGGCTGTGATCAGGGTGCTGCTCGCCGACGACCAGGCGCTGATCCGTGCGGGCTTCCGTGCGCTGCTCGACATGGCCGGGGACATCACCGTCGTCGGCGAGGCGGGCAACGGCGTCGAGGCCGTCGAGATGTCCCGCGCGCTACGGCCGGACGTGGCGCTGCTGGACGTCAGGATGCCGTTGCTGGACGGCATCCAGGCCACCAGGAGGATCGGCGCCGACCCCGAGCTCGACGCGGTGCGCGTGGTGATACTGACCAACTACGCCCTCGACGAGTACGTCTTCGCCGCGCTGCGCGCCGGGGCCGGGGGCTTCCTGCTCAAGGACATCGAACCGGCCGAGCTGCTGAGGTCGGTCCGGGTGGCCGCCGCCGGGGACGCGCTGCTCTCGCCCTCCGTGACCCGGCGGCTGATCGAGGAGTACGTGTCCACGCCGCCCAGGCCCGCCGCGGGGCCCGGTCTGGAACGCCTGACCGGCCGCGAGCTGGAGATCCTGGCACTGGTCGCCACGGGCATGTCCAACGCGGAGATGGCCGGGCACCTGGCCATCAGCCACGCCACCGTCAAGACCCACGTCAGCCGGTCGATGACCAAGCTGGGGGCACGCGACCGGGCCCAGCTCGTCGTCTTCGCCTACGAGTCGGGGCTGGTCACGCCCGGAGCGTCTGGGCTGTCGGGGGTGTCCGGGCCGTCCGGGGCGCCCGGGGCGTCTGGAACGTCCGGGGATCCTGGAACCCTCGGTGTGCCCGGCGCGTCCGGAGCCGGAGCATCTGGAACGTCTCAGGCGCCCGG
This sequence comes from Streptosporangium heterodermiicola, assembly GCF_051390675.1. Lineage (NCBI taxonomy): Bacteria > Bacillati > Actinomycetota > Actinomycetes > Streptosporangiales > Streptosporangiaceae > Streptosporangium > Streptosporangium heterodermiicola. The sequence goes on along the minus strand of NZ_JBPJSR010000012.1, from coordinate 299,886 downwards.
AGTGTTCGGAAGGCCCGGCACGTCGTCCGGTGGGCGTGCCTGAGGGCACGCGCGTCACGCGCACGGCCGGACACAGCCGGGCCACCCGGACACGGCCGTCACGACCGCGTACGCACATGGTGTGCCCGACAGCGCCTGGCGTGGCCGGCGCGGGCGCGTTCGGCTCCCGCCCTCGCGAGGACTCCGCGGGGCGGGAGCGGGAACGTGCCACGGCCGTTTCCGGTGACTCCCGGGAACCCCGGGCCCCTGGACTTCCGGATTTCTGGAAGACCAGGATTTCTGGAAGACCTGGACTTCTGGAAGCCAGGGCTGGGAGGCGAGGGGCCTAGTGGCGCGCGGGCTCGCGCTCCTCGACGGGCTCGTTGCCGCGCTCGGGGACGAACCGGTAACCGACGTTGCGGACCGTTCCGATCAGCGCCTCGTACTCGGCGCCGAGCTTGGCGCGGAGCCGCCGGACGTGGACGTCCACGGTGCGGGTGCCGCCGAAGTAGTCGTACCCCCAGACCTCCTGGAGGAGCTGGGCGCGGGTGAAGACCCTGCCGGGGTGCTGCGCCAGGTACTTCAGGAGCTCGAACTCCTTGAAGGTCAGGTCCAGGGCGCGCCCGCGGAGCCTGGCGGTGTAGGTGGCCTCGTCGATCGAGAGGTCCCCGTTGCGGATCTCGTCCGGCACCTCCTCGGCGGCGGACAGGTGGAGCTTGCCCACGGCCATCCTGAGCCGCGCCTCGACCTCGGCGGGTCCGGCGGTGTCGAGGATGACGTCGTCGGTGCCCCACTCCGCGGTGAGCCCGGCGAGACCGCCCTCTGTGACGATCACCACCAGGGGACAGGCGACGCCCGTGGTGCGCAGCAGCCTGCACAGGCTCTTGGCCTGGACGAGCTCGCGGCGCGCGTCCACCAGGATCGCGTCGGCGGGCGGGGCGTCGAGCAGGGCGGATGCCTCCGCGGGCGCGACCCGTACCGAGTGCAGTAGCAGCCCCAGCGCCGGAAGCACCTCAGTTGAGGGCTCAAGGGCGTTGGTGAGCAGCAGGAGATTGCTCACGATGCCTCCTTCCCGCGTCATGTCGGCGATAGCCGTACAAACACGTAAGGACCCGGGGGCTACGTTGCCCAGGTCCCGTAGTAGGTGAGGATAACCCACAAGGGTTCAGCGTCCAGCGAACGTCCACCTGGTGAACACCCGTTCTCCATGTGGATTCGCCGTAATGGTGCGGTAACCCTACGTGTGCTTGGGGAGTTGATTCACTGATGGCGACGGTCATTGTCAGATATTGGGCCGCGGCGAAGGAAGCGGCGGGGATCGCGGAGGAGCGTTCGGAGGCCGCGACGCTTGCCGAGTTGATGACGAAAATCACATCGAATCGTGAAGACCTGGCCCGGGTGGTGAGCCGGTCGTCGTTCCTGGTGGACGGCGATCCGGTGGGCAGAAGGGCCCACGAGACGATCATTCTGACGGACGGGGCGACGGTCGAGGTGCTCCCGCCCTTCGCGGGCGGCTGAGCGGGACTGGCCCGGGGGGACGGCCCAGAGCGGGGTGAATTCCGAGCGAGGCGGACCCGGGAGCGGCCGGCGCTACCACCGGCACGGCGTTTCGGACAGGATTACCAGGGGAGGTCACGCCAATGGCCCCCTCGGGCCGGAGAACGAACAGGGAGTCGGATGCGCAAGCTGATCGGTTTTCTCCTCGTGCTTCTCGTTCTCGTGGTGATCCTCGACAGGGTCGCCGTCACGGGGGTCCAGCGCGAGATCGCCACGCAGGCCACGGCGAAGTACGACCTCTCGACCCCGCCCGAGGTCACGATCGAGGGAATCCCCTTCCTCACCCAGGCGATCGCCGGGCGCTACGAGGAGGTCAGGGTCGCCGCGGGCGCGATGACCATCTCGGGCATCCGGCTGTCGAGCGTCGGCTTCACCCTGCGCGGCGTCACGGCCCCGCTGGAGGACCTGGTGCTCCGCCCCCAGCAGGTGGACATGCGCGCCGAGCGCGTGGAGGGGACGGTGGTCGTCCCGGTGGAGACGCTCAACCAGCGGGCGCCTCAGGGGATCAAGGTCAACGTCGTGGGCGACGAGCTCAACGTCAGCGGGGAGATCACCGTGCTGGGGCAGAAGGTGCCCGTGAAGGCGGCGCTGAAGGTCGAGATCGCCGAGGGCGGCCTGCGGCTCGTCCCCGGGAAGGTGACCCTGGGCGGAGGCATCCCCGTGCCCGATCCCGAGCGGTTCATCAACTACCGCATCCCGATCGGGAAGCTGCCGTACAACCTCAAGCTCACCGAGGTCAAGGCCGTTCCCGAGGGGCTGCGCATCTCCGGCGAGGCCTCCGACGTACCCCTCCGAGGCTGAACGTGCCCCGTGCCTGAACCGGATCGTCCCGCCGTACGTCGTGAGGATGTGAGCCAAGCCGGAACCGCCGACGAGCAACTCGTCAGGGCGCTCTTCGACGAGCACGGCGGGCCACTCTACGGCTACGTGCTGCGGCTGACGGGCGACTCGGGGAGAGCGGAGGATGTCGTGCAGGAAACGCTGTTGCGGGCCTGGCGCCATCCCGACGCGTTCGCCGGCCGCTCCATCCGCGCGTGGCTGTTCACGGTGGCCCGCAACCTCGTCGTCGACCAGCACCGCGCCCGCAAGGCGCGTCCCCCGGAGACGGGTGACGAGGCGCTCGCCGTGGTGCCCGCCGACGACGAGCTGGAGCGGGCCGTCGAGTCGTGGGCGGTCGCAGAGGCGCTGGCCGCGCTGCGGCCCGAGCACCGCGAGGTGCTGGCCGAGGTCTACTACCAGGGGAAATCCGTCAAGGAGGCCGCCGAGTCGCTCGGCATCCCCGCTGGAACGGTTAAATCGCGCACGTATTACGCGCTTCGGGCGCTCAAGCTGGCGCTGGAGGAGCGGGGGCTCGCGCCATGATGATGACCTGTGACGAAGTACGGATGTCGCTCGGGGTCTACGTTCTCGGTGCCCTGGAGCCGGACGAGCGCGTGCTCGTCGAGGCCCATCTCGCCGAGTGCGCCGAGTGCCGGGCCGAGCTGGAGGAGCTGGCCGGGGTGACGACGTTCCTCGGCAGGGTGTCCGAGGGCGACGTGGCGCAGGTGGCGAGCCCGCCCACGGCGGTGCTCGACCGGCTGCTCAGCGCCAAGGTCAAGCGGCGCCGTACGAACCGCCTGATGCTCTCGCTGGCCGCCTCGGTCCTGGTGGTCGGGCTCGGCGGCGGGACCCTGTGGACCGTCGTCCAGACCCAGGGCTCCCAGGAGGCCGCCCCGGCGTCGGGGACTTTGGCGGACAGGGCGCCGGACTCCGCGAGGGAGGGCGAGGAGAACGCCCGGGCCTTCACGGACTCGACCGCGCCCGACACCGACGCCAAGAGCAGCGCCAAGAGGGCCTCCGAGGCCCCGATGGCCGAGCCTGCCCCGTCTCCGGCGGACAGTTCCGCACCGGCGGCGTCCGGGTCCTCGACGGCCGACCCCGCACCGAAGGCCTCCAGGACCCCGCTGTCCAGCCCCGCGCCGGAGGTCCTGCTCGCCCCGAGCGAGCTGCGGTTCACGGGGGAGGACGACACGGGCACGGTCCGCGCGACGGTGACCGCGTCCGCGGGGGAGGGTGCGACCACGGTCAAGGTCATGCTCACCGGGGTGGCCAAGGGCACGCGCTGCCGGCTGGAGGTGATCGGGGCGGGAGGAGTCAGGGAGACGGCGGGCAACTGGGTCGTCAACAGGGCCGCCTACGACGAGTCGGGCGGCTTCGAGGGCACCACGACGATCCCGCCGGAACGGATCACGTCGTTCGTGATCACCACCGCCGAAGGACGGGTGCTGCTCACCGTCCCCGCCCCCTGAACCCGCTCCGCTTCCGCCGGGGCGGTGCGGGAACGGCCCGGGGTCCCGAACCCGTCCCGCCGGGGCGATGTGGGAACGGCCCGGGCCGGGCTTCGTGGGAGAGCGTGTGACCTGGGACCCCGAACCCGTTCCGCTTCCGCCGGGGCGATGTGGGAATGGCCCGGGGTGCACGTCTGTTGTCGTGTTGCGTGACCGGTTTGACGGTGGTGGTCGTCACCCTCGCCCTCGCCACGCTCGTGGGCGTGGTGCTGCGGCGTCGGAACGGCGTGGCGCGAGAGGTGAGGGGCGACGTGGAGCGGCTCACGTCCGGCGACATCCACGCGGAGCTGGGAGAGCGGGCCACGCTCGTGCAGTTCTCCACCTCCTTCTGCCAGCCGTGCCGGGCGACTCGGCGGATCCTCGGCGAGGTGGCCGGAATGGTGCCCGGCGTCGCGCACGTGGAGATCGACGCGGAGTCCCGCCTCGACCTGGTCCGATCGCTGAACATCCTGCGCACCCCCACCGTCCTCGTCCTCGACGCGACCGGCCGGGTCGTGAAGCGCGCCTCCGGCCAGCCCAGGAAAGCCGACGTCATCGGCGCCCTCGGTCTGGCGGTCGGCGAATGAGCGGGGCACCCTATCGCCCATTGAACGATCATGTCTCAGAAATTGGACAGGGATGTGACAGATGGCGGGACGCCGGGGTAATGTCGTGGACATGAACTCCACGACAGAGCTGCTCACGAAGCGGCGCGCGGTTGATTTCTGCCGCGTGACCACCGCTCTCTGTCGCGTTTCCTAAGGGCGATCTCAAGCGGCCGTCGAGCCGCACCGATCTGCACAACCCTTCAGGAGCATCAGGCGATGCAGGTTGATTCCCGAGCCCTCCGCTTCGCAGCGGCCGTGACTACCGTCGTGCTCGCACTCGTCCTCGTGACGGGCAGCGCATGGCTGCTGGCCGCGCAGGCCGTCGTGTTCGCACTGGGCACTCTCGGCACCTCGCCGTACGGGATGATTTTCAAAGGGATAGTGAAGAGCCCGCCCAAGGAGCTGGAGGACGCCGCCCCGCCGCGTTTCGCGCAGGGGGTCGGACTCGCCTTCGCTCTGGTGGGCTTGGTCGGATACGTCGCACAGATCACGCCGCTGGCCCTCGGCGCCGTCGCAGCGGCCCTTTTCGCCGCCTTTCTCAATGCCGCTTTTAGTTTCTGTCTCGGCTGCGAGATGTTTTTGATCATTCGCCGTTTACTACCCGTCGCACGATGATCCTGGAGGATCAAAATGAGCCGCTCCGCCGTCCTGGTCGACGCTGACTGGGTCGAGGCCAACCTCGACACTCCCGGTGTCGTTCTCGTTGAAGTGGACGAGGACGCCAGCGCATATGACAAGGGCCACATCCGTGGTGCCGTCAAGGTCGACTGGAAGCAGGACCTGCAGGACCCGGTCCGCCGCGACTTCATCGACCGTGAGGGCTTCCAGGCGCTGCTGTCGTCCAGGGGCATCGCCAACGACGACACCGTGGTCCTCTACGGCGGCAACAACAACTGGTTCGCCGCCTACGCCTACTGGTACTTCAAGCTCTACGGCCACGAGAACATCAAGCTCCTCGACGGTGGCCGCAAGAAGTGGGAGCTCGACTCCCGCGAGCTGGTCAAGGACGTCGTCGCGCGTCCCGCGACGAGCTACCAGGCCAAGGACCAGGACCTGTCCATCCGCGCCTTCCGCGACGACGTCGTCGCCGCGATCGGCAAGCTCAACCTGGTCGACGTGCGCTCTCCCGACGAGTTCTCCGGCAAGCTGCTCGCGCCCGCCCACCTTCCGCAGGAGGCGGCGCAGCGCGGCGGCCACGTTCCCACCGCCCGCAACATCCCCTGGTCGAAGACGGCCAACGACGACGGCACCTTCAAGACGGACGAGGACCTCAAGGCCCTCTACGAGGGCGAGGGTGTCGACTTCTCCAAGGACACCATCGCCTACTGCCGCATCGGGGAGCGCTCCGCGCACTCGTGGTTCGTCCTCCACGAGATCCTCGACCAGGCCAGCGTCAAGAACTACGACGGATCGTGGACCGAGTACGGCTCGCTCATCGGCGTGCCGATCGAACTGGGAGAGGCCCGATAATGACACAGGGATGCGCTGCTCCGGAACAGACGGTTGCCCTTCCGGCCGGGATCGACCTTTCGAGCCAGGCCGTCATCCAGGGCGTGGTCTCGGGCGCGGGCACGGCATACGCCCGCCTGCTCGACCACGCGGGAGAGTTCACCGGTGAGGTCGTGGTGTCCGAAGAGGGCATCTTCCGCTTCTTCGCCGCCCCCGGTGACTGGACCGTCCGCATCATCGCGGGCGGCGGGATCACCAAGGACATCCCGGCCCAGGCCCGCCTGGGTGAGGTCACCCAGCTCGCCGTGGCCGTCTGACCTCCCGGGTCCGGACTCGCCACAGCGAACCAGCACGTTGACCGAACGGCCCAGGTAGCACCACCGACCAGCAGGGTGAAAGGACCGGCCTCCCGAGGGGAGGCCGGTCCTTTCCGTTGAGCGGGACATGCGGACCGCGCCGGATGCGCCGGCCGTGCGGACCGCGCCGGGCGCGCCGGCCGTGCGGTGTGCCACCGGCCCCGCCGGTCGGGCTGCGCTCCGTCGGGGGAGTCGTTAGCATGCGTCGGGTGCCTGAAACGCCTGTTATGCCCGCACAGTCGCCGGCGGTCGGCCGGAGGTCCGCCTCGCTCTCCGCGACCTCGCTGCCCATGCACACGCTCAGGATCTTCGGCGCCCGCGCCCTGTCGCTGATCCTCTGGTTCTCGGCGGGCAGGGTGGTCCGCGCGCTGCTGATGGTGGCCGCCAGCGAGGTCTCCCACGGTGACCACCGGCAGGTACGGCTCGTCATCACGATGTTCGTGTTCACGCTGATCGTGCTGAACGAGCTCGTGATCATGGTCGGCATGCTGCACTCGGTGCGCGGGGCGCTGCGGGAGATCCAGGCGCGGCGGGCGGGCGGCGAGGCGGACGAGAGCATGTTCGGCGCGCTGAACCGCGCCACGATGGTCTTCGCCACCATCTACCTCGCCTGGAGCTTCCAGAACGCGGACGCCAGGGAGTTCATCGCCGTCGACACCGCCAGGCGGGTCGACCAGGACTTCGCGACGAGTCTCGCGGGCGGCGAGATCGAGGGCGGCACCGGGCTCTCCACGCTGGACGTACGGGTCTCCCTGGGTGTCGCCGTGGTCGCGTACCTGCTCAAGACGCTGTTCGGCTGGTGGCACGTCAACGGCAAGGTCAAGGGCAGTGGCGTGTTCGCGACCTTCTTCGAGCTGGCCTTCGCCTTCTACAGCCTCAACGCCCTGTTCGCCTTCGCCGAGGCGCGGGCGGACTGGCTGGACCACCGGGTCGTCGTGACGACGGTCAAGGACTGGACCGAGGCGGCGGGCGAGGCCATGCCGTGGTGGAAGGCGTTCTGGGACGCGGTCGGTGAGGTCTGGCCCCATGTGATCGACGGTCTGGTCGTCCCGCTCACCTGGCTGACGGTCGCCTCGCTCGTCTACGGGGCCTTCGCCGAGGACACCCGGGCCGTCGTACGGGGGACCAGGCTCGACAACGTGGCCACCCGGATGGAGCGGACGCACAACCTCACCCAGACCACGATGACCCGTGCCACGGCCGGGTTCCAGGAGCGCTGGGTCCCCCCGGTGAACGCCTTCCGGCTCGCGGTCCGGGGCGGTCCCGCGCTGTTCGGTCTCTTCTGTCTCGGCTACGTCGGGATCAGGGTGGTCACCGACTACGCGGACCGGGGCGTACGGACGCTGGTCGGCAACGAGGACCCGTTCGTCTGGCTGGCGCTGGCCGGGCCGGTGTCCTTCGTCAGGGAGATGGTGGTGCTGACGCTGACCGTCTGCCTGCTGGCGGCCACGTTCGACATCGCGGCCACCCGCAGTCGTGAGGCGGGGGAGACGCTCACCGCCTGAAGCGCAGCACCTGGTCCTGGACGGGGTCCTTCTGCTTCGCGGCGTTCTTGAAGATGTCCTTCACGGACTCGTCCTCCACGACGTGGTACGTCGCGGGGCGGACGTAGGCCTCGACCTGTCCGGCCAGCTTCCTGGGCACCACGCCGACCATGTTGTAGGAGTAGGCGGTGCCGACCCTGTGGTCCTTGGCCTCTTCCGGGAGGTCGTTGCTCTCGGGCAGGACCTTCCACACGCGGCCGTCGGAATGCCTCATCTCGACCTGGGGTTCGCCACGCAGGCTGACGCCCTCGGCGTCCAGCGCGGTCCTCGTCACCTTGATCTTCAGCCACTGGCGGTCGGCGGGGAGGGGCTTCTGGCCGGGCAGGTTGTCCACCTGCTCGACCGAGGCCTTCCACGACACGTGCATCAGCGTCATGGCGCCCCCCGGGGCGACGGTGTGGATCCTGTCGGCGGGGTTGCCGGTCCTGTAGACGGTGTAACCGCTCCACGCGGAGACCACGAGGCCGAGTCCCACGGCCACGATCGCCCCGCCGGCCCGCAGCACCGTACGGCGACTCCTCGGGCGGCTACTCGTCGGCGAGGTCTCCTCCGTGGTCGCCGAGGTCTCCGGCGGGGGACGTTCCCCGGGCCGCTCGGTCCGGGGGGCGCCGGTGGGTGCGGCGACGGGGGTGGCCGCGACCGTCCCGGCCCCGGTGGCGGGGGGCCTGGGCAGCGGGGGGCCTGGGACGGAGGGGAACGGCTGGGTCGAGGCCCCCGGTGACTCTTCCGCCGGTTCTTCCACGGGCGGCTTCGGGGGCCAGACCTGCTCGTCGGGGAACGTCCGCATCGGTCCGGGCGTCCACTGGCCACCGCCGCTCGGAGGTTGCCGGCGCTGAGGCGGGGTGGGGCGGCTCCTGGCCGGGGTGAGGGGTGCGGCGGGCCCCGGGGCCGGGGTACCCGGGGTACCCGGGCTGCTCGGTCCGGGGGGCGCCGGTGGCGCGGCGGGCCGAGGCCGGGGGGCGGGGGCCGGCTGCGCCGGAGCGGGGAACCCCTGCCCGGCACGGCGGTTCCCGGGCTCGGGCGGGTTCAGCCGCCGGGCCCGGGGCGGCGCGGGCCGTTCCGGATTCTGCCCGGCGGGCGGCCGGTGGGCCGCGGGAGGCTCCGCGTGACGTTCCGTTTGACGCTCCGCGTGACGTCCGCGAGGTCGCGTGGGCGCGTCGTCGTCGAGATGACCGGGCGGTGCCGGGTGCCTGAGGGGGGTGCCCGGGGTGCCGGGAGTGCTGGGGGGAACCGGCCAGGTGCCGAGGGTGGCGGGCCAGGGGCTGTCTCGGTAGGGATCGTGAGACGGCGTGGAGGAACGACCTTCCGAGGCGGGCCCGTTCTCCCCCGGGGGCCGGGCCCCCTCGGCGGGCCAGGTCTCCCCGGCGGGCCGGGGCTCGTGTGCGGACCGTTCCTCTCGCGCGGACCGTTCCTCTCGTGCGAGCCGTTCCTCCCGCGTGAGCCGTTCTTCTCGCGAGGCGAACCAGTCGCGGCCCTGCTCGTCCTCGGGGCCTCCCTGGTGTGGGGTCCCCATCAGGTCCTGCTCGCCAACTCGTAGACGTCCTTCGCGGTGGAGGTCAGTCGCCGGGCGGCCGCCTCGTCCAGGCCCAGGTCGATCTCGATCTCGGGTCCGTTCGGCTCGACGATGAAACCGGATGAGGGGGCGATCAGGATCCGCGAGTCGGGAAGCTCGGCGGGCGGGATCTCGAAGACCGTCACGCCCTCGGTCCACCAGCCCGGCTGGATGTAGGGGTTGGTGATGGTCAGCGTCCGGTCCACCCTGTCGGAGGCCACGTAACGGTGCCCGCCGCCCGTCAGCAGGCGGGGAGGCCCCAGCTGCTGCGGCTCCCAGGTCGCCGTGGCGCCCACCTCGACGATGACGAAGATCCCCTTGGCGGTCACCCGTTCCCGCTCGCCGCCGGGCTTCGGGGCCGCGATGGCCTTGGCCGCGTGCACCGCCTTGATCCGTGCGGAGATCCGTGAGCCGGTGACCTCCTCGTTGATGTCGCCGGTCGAGGTGAGGGGCGCGTCGTGGTCGGCGATCCCCGAGCGGAAGGCCTGCAGTCCCACGGCCGAGGCCGCCAGCGCGATCCCGGCCAGCACGGCACCGGCGGTGCGCCACCGGCTCGGCGGCGCGGTGGTTCCGCGACGGGCGGGAGGCCCGGAGCGGGAGCGGGAACCGGGCCGGGAAGGGGACGTCTCCGGCCGGGAAGGGGACGGGGGAAGGGTGTCGGGCTGGGGGCGGGAGGAGACGTTCACGATCGCGTTCCCTTCGGTACGACGGGAAGCGTGACCTGAGCCGTCACCACGGGCTTCTCCTTGCCCGCGTCGTCCTCCGTCACCAGGAACCAGCCCGGCGCCAGGGTGACCCCCTCACGCCACTCGTACCTGCCGACGTCGATCGTCAGCTGCTTGGGAGCCCGCTGCCCGTCCTCCAGCTCGTACTTGACCACGATGCTGGTCGGCAGGGCGGGGTGGAGTTGGGTGCTCTCGCCCCCTCCCGTGGGGGAGAACACCGACGCGCCGTACTTGCCCTTGATCGCCGGGGTTATCTTGAGCAGGGACGAGCCGAGGGACCCGCCGGCCAGGCCGCCCTCGTAGAGGAGTCCCGTGGTCGCGGTCTCGTCGCCCTTGTTGACGACCCGGAGCTCGATCTCCAGGAACCGCTTGGCCGGGCTGCCGAACAGGCCGGGCTCGCTCAGGGTGCGGGACCCGACGAACGTGGTCGTGAACTGCGCCTGGTCCACGGTCGAGCCCTGGCCGAGCCGCTTGGGAGGCTTCTCGGAGGCCGTGGCGAAGCCGCCGGCGGCGGCGGTGGCTCCCAGGCCGGCGATCGTCACCAGGGCGACGAGCGGAACCGCGATGGGGCGCCGTCTGGTGGGACCCTCGGGAGGGGGAGTCATGAGAAATGATGTTAATCGCTGACGTCCGTCTCATCCGACTCATCTGTCCCTTAAGTACTGGTGAACCTGGGGAAAATACAGCGGATTGACGGGAACGCTGCCCGAATATGATGTCGAACTCTTACGCTGTCTCCGAGGCTTCCGATGAGCCCGATGGCGGAGGTTCCGTGGCGGACGTGCATCCAGAGCATGCGCAGCTCCAGGCGGACCGGATCTACCTGGGCTGGCAGTACGCCTTGTTGCACCCTGATCCGGGTCCGGCTCCCAGGCGACCCTCGCCCGTCGAGAATCCTCCCGAGCCGCTCGACCCCGAGTGGGTGCGCAGGGAACGCCTCAACGAGGACCTCCTGAACCGGCCGGTCAAGATCGTTCGCGGGTTCATGGCCGCGCTCGCCACCCTGATCCTCGTCCTCGGCCTCACCGAGATGCTCAGCTGGTCGTTCGCCGCCGTCGGGGTGATCGCCGCCGGTGGGATCGCGGCGTTCTGCAGTTACGCCGTCCACCAGGGCGACCGGGCGGTGCGCCACCGCATCAAGGAGCGCGAGGTGGCCGGTGACCGGCTGCGGGAGGAACGCGACAGGGAGCTCTTCCTCGCCCAGGAGGAGCACGCCGCCCGATACCGGGAGTGGGCGGAGAAGAAGGAGCGCCACGACCGCCAGCTGACCTGGTACGCCGTGGCGGTGCCCGACGAGATCGACCGGATCGACGTGGCCGGGGGCACGCTGCCCGGCTGGTCGGCGCTGATCACCCTGCTCGGCGCGACCCGCCTCTACAGCGGCGGCCACCTGACCGTGCTCGACCTGTCCGAGGGCGCGATCGCCAAGGACCTGATCGAGCTCGCGCGCAGGGGCGGCGACGACCCGCTGGTCTGGGTGCTGCCGGTCGACCTGCCCCGGCTCGACCTGGGCGCGACGCTCGCCCCGGAGGCCTTCGCCGACGTCCTCGCCCACGTGGTGAGCGTCAGCGAGGAGCACCGCTCGACCAGGGACCTGTCGTTCGACAACGCCATCCTGGAGCGGGTCCTGGAGGTCCTCGGCGAGAGCGCCACGATCAACCAGGTCACCGCGGCCCTGCGCGCCCTCGCCCAGGTCGGCGACCCCCGAGAGGACCTGCGGTTCGGCCTGATCACCGCCACCCAGCTGGAGCGGATCGGCACGCTGTTCGGCCGGGGCGTCAGCGACCGGGTGGTGATCGAGCGGGCCTGGGCGCTGGAGTCGCAGCTGCGCAAGCTGGAGACCCTCGGCTCCGAGGCGGTGCGCCTGCCGCCCGCGCGCCTGCGGGTCGTGTCGATGGACCGCCAGGCGGGCGTGTTCGGCAACCGCGTCCTCGGCACGTACGTGGCGACCGCGCTCACCCACATCCTGCGCCAGTCGCCCGCCTCCGAGCGGCCCTGGTACCACACGATCATCGTCGCGGGCGCGGACAAGCTCCGCGGTGACGTGCTCGACCGGCTGATGGACGCCTGCGAGACCTCCAGGACCGGCCTCGTCCTCACCTACCGCGCGCTGACCCCGACCGTACGGGAGCGGCTCGGGCGCGGGCACGCGGCGGTGACGTTCATGCGGCTCGGCAACGCCGAGGACGCCCGGGTCGCCAGCGAGCACGTCGGCACCGAGCACCGGCTGGAGCTCGCCCAGCTCACCGAGACGATCAGCGCCGCCGGGGCCGGGATGGACGGCGGCTACGTCTCCACGGTCGGCCAGGCCGAGGAGGGCGACGAGGAGCGCGACGTGAGCCACACGGACCTCAAGGAGGACATCACCGAGTCCACCGAGTGGGGCCGTCGCGCGACCAAGGCGATGGGGGAGACCGAACGGGTGCTGCACCGCTCCAGGGAGTTCCTCGTCGAGCCCCACCAGCTCCAGCAGCTTCCCACCACGTCGGTGATCGTCACCGACGCCACCGCCGACGGCCGCAGGGTCCGTCTCGCCGATGCCAACCCGGCCATACTGACCTTCCCCAAGACGACGCTGGGCGAGTTCGACGAGATCAAGGAAGCCGCGCTGGACCACGTGCACCAGGAGAAGAGGGCCGAGCCGCGCGCGTCGAGCGCGTTCGAGGACGCGCCGCCCAACCTCGGCCCGCCCCCGGCCAGGCTCGACTGGCGCCGCCGCCAATGAGAACCCGGCCCGCGCCGACGAGAGCCCGGCCGACGCGGGCCCGGGGGGTGGGGGCTCGGGCGGCGGCGTTTTCGCCGGATGCGTCAACGGGCCGTCCGTATGTCGTAATGGGATGGTCAATGCGGGGGTGCGAGCCCCGAGTCAGGTTCGACCGTGGTTGCGGGGGTGACCTACCCTCGATCTCGATCATGCGTCGGCCGGTACGACGGAGCGATCCGTGAAGCGTCAACCCTCCGGCCTGGAGCCGGGTCCCCCGGGTGGAGACCAAATGCAGCCAAGTGTGTCCCGTCCGCCCAATGCCTTGACAGGTCCCTGGTACAGAATCCAGGCGATCACGGCGCCCTCGCGCAGCTCCTCCGCCGAGTGGGACTTCGTCACCGTCCTGCCCGCCGTACTCTCCACGGCCCAGCGCAACCGGCCCTTCGTGGTCGGCTGGCTCTCGCGCGGGTCCGGCGCCCCGCTGGAGCTGATCACCAACGCCGGGCCGCTCACCCCGCCGCGCCCGCCCCGCAGGGCCGCCACCGAGGCGGAGCACGCCCCCGGCGGCCCCGAGCCGCTGCTGTTCCCCAGCGGCGCCCGGGGTGTCCGGATCGGCGACGAGTGGCTCCGCGACCTGTCCGACCTCGCCTGGACCGTCTGCCCCGGACGGCAGGCCCCGCCGCTCGGCGGGCGCCGCGAGCCGGACGCCGACGAGATCAGGCGGCCCACGCTCTTCGAGTCGACACTGGTCACGCTCATGTCCCGGCCGTTCGCCTGGCTGGTGGTGGCCGAGCAGACCGACCTGCTCGACGCCGAGGTCGCGCACCTGCGCACCCAGCTCAACGTGCTGCGGCAGTACGGTGACGCCTCCGAGCGCTCCCGCTACGACGCCGAGCGGGCCGAGCGGCGCATGCAGGAGCTGGACGCCTTCCGCGAGGCCGGGCTCTGGAACGTCCGGGTGCTCGCCGGGGCCGCCGGGCCGGAGGAGCTGCGCCAGATCGCCCCGGTGCTCGTCGGCTCCGCCGAGATGAGCCACCACCCCTACCGCCTGCGCAGCGCGCTGTCCGGCCCCGTGTACGGCTTCGCCGAGGCGCTGGCCACCACCCTGCAGGACCCGGCGGACGGCGCGGCCTCGCCGTTCGCGGCCACCGCCGGGGCGCTCGCCGCCCTCGCCGGGCTGCCGCACCGGGAGGTGCCGGGGGTACGGGTCCTCGACGCGGGCTTCTTCGACGTGACCAGCGAGGCGGACACCGTGCCCGGCGCGCTCACCGTCGAGCTCGGGGCCATCCTCGACGGCCAGGACAGGCCGGTCGGCTCGTTCAAGGTCCCGCTGGCCACCCTCAACCGGCACGCGTTCATCACCGGCGCCACCGGCTCCGGCAAGTCCCAGACCGTCAGGCACCTGCTGGAACAGCTCACCGGCGCGGGCATCCCGTGGCTCGCCATCGAGCCGGCCAAGTCCGAGTACGCCTCGATGGGCGGCCGGATCGAGCACCTCGCGCCGGTGACCGTGATCAACCCGTCGGCCCCGGAGAGCGTGCCGTTCAGCGTCAACCCGCTCGCCCCCGAGCCCGGCTACCCGGTGCAGGCGCACATCGACATGGTCCGCGCGCTGTTCATGGCGGCCTTCGACGCGGAGGAGCCGTTCCCGCAGATCATGTCGCTCGCCCTGCAGCGGGTGTACGAGGCGAACGGCTGGGACGTGGTCACCGGCTGGGCCGCCCCGGGGGCCGCAGTCCGGCCCGCCGTGCCGACCCTCGAACAGCTCCAGCGGCACGCGATGGACGTGATCAAGGAGATCGGGTACGGCCGGGAGGTCCAGGCCGACGTGGAGGGCTTCATCTCGCTGCGGCTGCGGTCGCTGCGGGTGGGCTCCGCGGGCCGGTTCTTCGAGGGCGGGCACCCCGCCGACATCGGCGACCTGCTCCAGCGCAACGTGGTGCTCGCGATCGAGGACGTCGCCAACGACGAGGACAAGGCGTTCCTGATGGGCACCTTGATCATCCGGATCGTGGAACACCTGCGGATGCGGGCCAGGAAGGAGCGCAGCAGCGGGCTCAAGCACGTCATCGTGATCGAGGAGGCGCACCGGCTGCTCCGCGACCGGGGCGCCGGCCGGGCCAGCACGCACGCCGTCGAGCTCCTGGCGGGCATGCTCGCCGAGATCCGCGCGTACGGCGAGGGCATCGTGGTCGCCGAGCAGATCCCCACGAAGCTCGTCTCCGACGTGGTGAAGAACACCGCGCTGAAGGTGATCCACCGGCTCCCCGCCGAGGACGACCGCCAGCTGGTCGGCGCGGCGACGAACCTGAGCGAGGAGCAGTCCCGGCAGGTCGTCTCGCTCCCGCCCGGCGTCGCCGCGGTCTTCGCCGACGGCATGGACCGGCCGCTGCGCATCCAGGTGCCGCTGGGCGAGGACCGCGAGCGCCCGGTCCCCGGCCACATGCCGCCCATCTGCGGGCGCCGCTCGGCGGCCTGCGGGCAGGAGTGCCGGGCCGGCCGGGCGTGCACGCTGGTCGAGCTGCGCGAGGCGGACCTGCTCGCGGGGGCGGCCGACTGGGCCTGGCTGCGGATCTGGACCGACACGCTGGTGCTGGCGTTCTGCACCAACCGGCCGATGCCCGGGGTGCCGAGGGCGCTGGCCGACCTCTGGGCGGATCTCCCGGCGCGGCGCCGCGAGTGCCTGCTGGCCACGGCGGTGGAACGCTGCGTGGGCCGCCGCGCCTGGTCGTTGCGGACCGTGAGCGACCCGGCCAATCTGACCGAGCAGGTCGCCGCGGTCGCGACCAGGCTGCTCGGCCCCGACCGCGACCCCGGCGAACGCCCCGGGCCCGCCTGGGTCATCCCGCAGGTGCGGTGGCTGCACGAGGTGGACAGGCTCTTCCCGCACGGCCAGCCCGCGCCCAACCCGCGCGGCTCCGCGCCGGTGATGGAGTACGCCCTGTTCAACCGTCCCGCGGGCGGTACCGAGCTGCTCGGCCACCGGGCCAAGGCGCTCCGCCACCACCCGCTGTCCATGGAGGTCGACAGGAACAGGGAGCTGGCCTGGCGGGTGATCCTCGGCGACGACGAGCGCGAGAGCGTGGAGCGCGACATCCTCACGGTCACCATCGGCGTCGACCCGGCCGACCGGCTCCGGCACGTGTCCCAGACCATGGGGGCGGGCTGGCTGGAGAGCGTGCTGTCGTGGCCGCACCGGTTCGTGCTGCCCTTCGACGCCGACTCGCCGGAGTCCGCGGAGCTCGCCTTCGCCGAGCAGTGAGGGCGGTCCGGCCGTGGAGGATGCGCCGTACGAGTTTCCACGGGCTTTCCACGAGCGTTTCCGTGGGCTCTGCCCGGAGGGCTTTCCCGGGTGCTTTCCGACGGGGTTCGAGGGCTTTCGTACCTCACCGTCACCGGGGGGTACGTGTGACGTGCCGCCGGGGGTGACGGTGCCGAAGCAGGGCTAAGATCTGCGGCATGAACGATTCGGTGATTCCGGTCCCGCGGCCGGGCCGGTCGGCCGCCGGGTCGCCCCGCGACGGGTCGCCACGCTCGTCCCGCGACGGGTCGTCAAACTCGGCCCGCGGCGGGTCGCCAGGCTCGTCCCGCGACGGGTCGCCAAGCGAGGAGACGGCATGACTCAGCTTCCGCTGCGGGCGCAGCTCGCCACCGCTCTCGGCCGGACGGCCGCGACCCTGTCCCGGGTCACCGGGCGCGGCGACGGATCGGTGATCGGGGGCCGGGTCAGCCTGGTCCTGGAGCCCGACCTGCTGCGCAAGCTCGCGCACGACCGCAAGCTCGCGCTGGTGAGCGCGACCAACGGCAAGACCACGACGACCCGCCTGATCACCTCCGCGCTGTCGGAGCTCGGCGACGTCGCCACCAACGCCTTCGGCGCCAACATGCCCGCCGGGCACGTCTCGGCGCTGTCGTCGGCCAAGCACGCCCCGTACGGCGTGCTGGAGGTCGACGAGAAATACCTGCCCGAGGTGATCGACACCACCGGTGCCGGGGTCATCTGCCTGATGAACCTCAGCCGCGACCAGATGGACCGGGCGGGCGAGATCTGGCTGCTCGCCCAGAAGTGGCGGCGGGCGCTGGCCGGGAAGAACACCCACGTGATCGCCAACGCCGACGACCCGCTGGTGGCCTGGGGCGCCTCCACCGCCGCCTCGGTCACCTGGGTGTCGGCGGGCCAGCCGTGGAAGGAGGACTCCTGGTGCTGCCCCGAGTGCGGCGGCCCCCTCGACCGCAAGGGCATGGAGTACGTCCCGCCCGGCAGCGTCGGCGCCGGTGCCCCCTCGAAGGCGGGCGAGAACGACTGGGCCTGCCGCGAGTGCACCTTCCGGCGTCCCGAGCCGTCCTGGATCCTCGACGACGACGCGGTGATCGACCCGCGCGGGCAGCGCTGGGTGCTCGACATCCAGCTCCCCGGGCGCGCCAACCGGGCCAACGCGGCGATCGCGCTGGCCACCGCCGAGGTGTTCGGCCTGCCCGTCGAGCGGGCGCTGCCCCGGCTGCGCGAGGTCAGGTCGGTCGCCGGCCGTTACACCACGGTGGAGCGCGACGGCCGGCACGCCCGGCTGCTGCTCGCCAAGAACCCGGCCGGATGGCTGGAGGCGTTCGACGTGCTCGACTCCTCGCTTCCGGTGATCCTCTCCGTCAACGCCCAGGGGCCCGACGGCCGCGACACCTCATGGCTGTGGGACGTCGACTACCGCGTGCTGCGCGGCAGGCCGGTCTTCGTGTCCGGTGAGCGGCGGCTCGACCTCGCGCTCCGGCTGGACGTGGCGGACGTGCCGTTCCAGCTGGCCGGCTCGTTCGAGCAGGCGCTCGCCGCGCAACCGCCCGGCAAGGTCGACGTGATCGCCAACTACACCGCCTTCCAGCAGATCCGATCGGAGTTCGGTCGTGCAGTCTGACAGCGCCCTGCGCCTTGTCTGGATCTACCCGGACCTACTGAGCACGTACGGCGACCAGGGCAACGTCCTGGTCCTGGAGCAGCGCGCCAAGCGCCGGGGGATCCCGGTCGAGACCGTGCACGTGCGCTCGGCCGATCCGGTCCCCGAGGGCGGCGACATCTATCTGATCGGCGGTGGTGAGGACCGGCCGCAGATCCTGGCCTCCGAGCGGCTGCGGCGCGACGGCGGCCTGCACCGGGCCGTCCAGCGGGGCGCGGCCCTGCTCGCCGTGTGCGCGGGCTACCAGATCATCGGCACCACGTTCGGTGGCGAGGAGGGCCAGCCGGTCGACGGCATCGGCCTGATCGACATCTCCAGCGGGCGCGGCCAGGGCCGGGCCGTCGGCGAGCTGGCGGGGGAGGCGGACCCGGCGCTCGGCATCCCGACGCTGACCGGCTTCGAGAACCACATGGGCGTCACCCGCCTCGGGGCCGGGATCCGGCCGCTGGCGCGTACGGCGGTCGGCACGGGCAACGGCGACGGCACCGAGGGCTGCTACACCGGCAAGATCGTCGGCACCTACCTGCACGGTCCCGCGCTCGCCCGCAACCCCGGCCTCGCCGACCTGCTGCTCACCTGGGCGGTGGGCGCCCAGCTGCCGCCGATCGACGACTCCTGGTTCGACCGCCTCCGCGAGGAGCGTCTGGCCGCGGTGCTGCCCCACTGACCGGGTGCCATCGTCGCCGACGGGGACGTCTTGCTGTCGGAGACCTCTCGGTGAGAGGGAGCTCTCAGAGACAGGGAGCTCTCACCGATGAGGAGTTCTCGCCGATGGGGAGTTCTCATTGGCGGGGGCTCTCAGCTACAGGGGCTTTTCGCTGACGGGTACGTCCCGTCGCCGTGGAAGACCGGCTGCCCGGTCTTGCCGGGCGGCCGGTGGTCCGGCGGAAGCGGGCCTGGGGGCGGTGTTCCGGTGACCTCAGTAGACGAGGGCCTGGACGCCCTCGCCCAGCACCTCTTCCACGAAGGTGGGGGCGCCCGCGATGCGGATGCCCTCGATCACGTCGTCGACCGTGATGTCCCGCCGGGCCGCGCACTGCGTGCACAGGGTCACCCTGCCCCCCGCGAGCACCGCGTCGAGCAGGTCGCCGAGCTGGGCGGCGTGCGGGAGGGTGAACTCCTTCGCCCGGCCGGGAAGGGCGAACCAGGCGGACTCGCCCGTCAGCCAGAGCGAGACGGGAACCCCGCTCGCCAACGCCGCCGCGGCCACCGTGAACGCCTGATTGCAGCGCTCGGGTGAGTCTTCGCCTGCGGTAACCTTGATCACCAGTGATCGTGCCATGCTCGAAGCCTATGCGGCCCGGTGTCACCGGCGCGAACCATACCCGAGCGGCCCTAGGCTCGTTTTCATGGACGTTCCCGAACTGCATCCCGATCTTGAGCCGATCGCCTTCCTCGTGGGCCGATGGGAAGGCGCCGGGGTCGGGGGATATCCGACGATCGAGAGTTTCAACTTCGGCCAGGAGATCGTCTTCGGTCACAACGGCAAGCCGTTCCTGACGTACACCAGCCGCACCTGGCTGCTCGACGAGGCGGGTGACAAGGTCCGCCCGCTGGGCACGGAGACCGGTTTCTGGCGTCAGCTCCCGGGCCGCCAGCTTGAGGTGTGCCTGTCGCACCCCACGGGCATCGTGGAGGTCTACGTCGGCGAGGTGGTCTTCAACAAGATCGAGCTCCAGACCGACGTGGTGGCCCGCACCGCGACCGCCAAGGAGTACACGGCGGGCCACCGCCTCTACGGGCTGGTCAACGGCAACCTGATGTGGGCGTACGACATGGCGGCCATGCGGCAGCCGCTCCAGTCCCACATCTCGGCCGAGCTGAAGCGGGTCGGTGACTTCGTACCCGACGAGGTGTGAGGTCCGCGACCGGGCAGGACACGGCTCTGGCTACGCTCTGGAGCATGAGCACCCCCTTCACCCCCGACGTGGTCGAGGCCATCAAGCGCCACATGAACGACGACCACGCCGATGACGCGCTGCTGATCTGCAAGGGCCTCGGCGGGCAGCCCGAGGCCACCGGCGCGACGACGACCGGCGTCGACGCCGAGGCGATCGAGTTCGCCGCCGTGGTCGGCGGGCGGGACGTCACGGTCCGGGTCCCCTGGAGCGGCACGCTGACCGAACGCGCCCAGGTCCGGATGGAGGTCGTCCGCCTCTACCGTGACGCCTGCGCCGCCCTCGGCGTCCCCGCCCGCGGCGAGCACTGACCCTTCCTGCTCCGTCCCTCCCTCTTCACGCCGACCGCGCGCCGGGCCGGATCCGGTGGAGCGGCGATCCGGCATGGCCGTGCCGTCCGGCCGGTGTTCGCCAGGGGCTCTCCTTCCGAACGGTGAACGGTAGGGGAGGGGCCGGTGGGCCGGTTGATGACGGTCCGGTCACTGTCGAGACCGATCGTGGCGTTCGTGGAAAGCTCCCAGATACCAAAATTTCCTGAAAAAGGAGGCGCGGTGAAACCACGAGCACTCGTACTGGCGCCGATGCGAGGTCAGGAGTGGAACCGCCTGAGAGAGTTGATCGACGTTCACTACGACCCAGCCGACCACAGTCCCCACCAGGCGGCCGAGCTCGCCCGGCAGCTCGTGGACACCGGCGCGCGCATCCTCATCACCGAGTCCGACGAGGTCGCCGGTCCGGTCCTTGACCTTCCCCTGCTGGTGGTGGGCTGCGCCCGTAGCGAGGCGGGGAACGTGGACCTCCCGGCCGCCACGGCGAAGGGCATCCCCGTCGTCTGCGCCCCCGGCCGCGACGCCGACGCGGTCGCCGAACTCACCCTCGCCCTGATCCTCGCGGTGACCCGCCGGGTGGCGGTCGGAGACAGGGAGATCCGGCAGGGCATGGCCTCCTACCGGCGCCACCGCGCGTGGGAGCTCGCGGGCCGGACCGTCGGCCTGATCGGCTACGGGGTGGTCGGCCACGCGGTGGCCTGGCGGATGAAGGGGCTGGGCATGCGCGTCATGGTCCACGACCCCGAGGCGGCGGAGAACCGGTACGGGCTCGACGTCCTGCTGGCCCAGGCCGACGTCGTCTCCGTGCACGCCCCCGCGTCCGCGGGCCGGCTGGTCGGCGCGGCGGAGTTCGCCGCGATGAAGCCCGGAGCGATCTTCGTCAACACCTCGGACGCGACCCTGCACGACATGGACGCGCTCGTCGGGGCCCTGAGGGCCGGCCATCTCGGCGGCGCGGCCCTCGACCGGTTCGCCGGGGAGTGGCTCGACCCGGCCCACCCGCTCGCCGACATGGACAACGTGGTGCTCACCCCGCACCTGGGCTCCGGAACCTACGACACCGAGATCAACCAGACCCGGATGATCTGCGAGGACATCGTCAGGGTCCTCGGCGGCGAGCGCCCGCTGCACTGCGCCAATCCGGGCTTCCAGGAGTGACGGTCTCGTAAAGGGACGGCATCCGGAGGGAAGGGACGGCTTCCGGAGGCGTGCCTCGCGGAAGCGGGACGCTCCAGAAGAAAAGCGCTGGAAAGGGAAGAACCCCGGGCCACTTCCCCCTGCTCGGCAGGGGGGCCGGTGGACTACAGGCGGGATCGCCCGCCTCCGGCGGCCCGGGGTTCCGGTGATTGTCGTGGATTCGCCGAACGTCGCCAGACGCCCGGACAGAGTCCGGTCGCGGCGTCCTAGCGGACAGCCACCTCGCTAGCCCAACTATGAGCAACCATCGTTCGGACCACCTCCTTTCGGCGTGCCTGTACGTTATGAAACTCCGCGCCCCCAGGGCAAATGAATTTTCCCGATCTCCCGCCGCCACCCGGATCCGGCCCTCTGACCAGCCGCAAGGGCCGATGGGAGCGAAACGGGGCCAGTGCGCGGACGCTCGTACCCGCGCCGTCTCCGTTGGCGATTCCCGAACGGGAGCCGCTGCCGTCGGTCGCGATCAGGCGCCGGGGGCGACCGGTTCGTGAGCCGGTGCCCGGCCGGGCGGCAGCGGACGGCCGGTGAGGGTGAGCGCCCGGCCGCCGCCACAACCGAGACGCAAGTGGATCACCAGTGCGCCCCGTGAGCCTCCGTGAGGCAAGCGAAAACGCGTCCCAGGAGACATGCATATGAGGAAGAAGGCGTTATCCGCCGCGGCGGTCACCCTGACCGCCCTGGCGGCCCTGACCGTGGCGGCTCCCGTATCCGCGTCCGCCACGGCCGCGACGATCGAGGTCGAGCGCGCCTACGCCGAGACGGTGTGGGAGTGGATCGACCCGTTCACCTGCCCGACGAACACGGTGCTCACCGGCCGCTCGCACTACGGCGACGAGGACGCTCCCACCACCTACTACTGCAGCTTCATCCTCATCGACGGCGAGCAGGCCCAGGTGCACCTCGGCGACTGGACCTCCCGCCAGAAGGAGAGCAGGTCCGACTACAGCGCCCCCGACCACCACGCGGTCGTCGGCAGGTGGCACGAGGGTGACGAGAACGGCTACACGAGGTACCGCACCGCCACCGTCTATTGGCGGGGTCAGCAGGTGCTGCTGGCCAACGGAGAGATCAGCGGTGCGCACAAGGAGAGCAACCACACCTGGCACGCGAACAGGAACAAGGTCATGACCGGTCGTCTGCACAGCGGGGACGAGAACGGCAGGACCTACTACCGGTCCGCCGGCGTGACCCTCGCGGGCTGACCCCGCCGACCGCCGCCCACCTCGAAGCGGCGGAGATCCACTGACCGTCGCGCCGGGCGGCGCAACCGGCCGGGCCCGATCGTTCCCGAAGCGGTTCTCGTCCTCAGGCCTCCGGGAACAGCCGGCCGGACCCTCCTCGATCCTCGCCGCCCCGCGCGTGATCGCACTTCGAAAGGAACCGAAGACGATGAGAACGTACGGCAAGGCCCTGTCCGTCGTCGCCGTGGCCGCCGCCCTGTCGGCCACCACCATGGTCTCCCCCGCCTCGGCGGCGGTGACGATCAAGATGGAACGCATCTACAGCGAGACCGTGTGGGAATCGGCGGGCGTCCAGTTCACCTGCCCGCCGAACCAGGTGCTCACCGGCCGCTCGCACTACGGCGACGAGAACAAGCCGACCACGTACCAGTGCAGCCGGATTCTGATCAACGGCGAGCAGGTCCAGGCGCACGCCGGCGACTGGACCTCCCCGCAGAGGGAGAGCAGGTCCGACTACAGCGCCCCCGACCATCAGGTGGTCGTCGGCAGGTGGCACCACGACGACGAGAACGGCGACACGAGGTACCGCAGCGCCGCGCTGTACTGGCAGGGACGGCAGGTGCGGCTGATCGACGGGAGCACCAGCGGTGAGTACAAGGAGAGCGGCCACAGCTGGCTGGCGGGGTCCGGCAAGGTCATGACCGGCCGTGTCCACCACGGGGACGAGAACGGCAAGACCTGGTACCGGTTCGCCACCGTGTCGTTCGAGGGCTGAGCTCCCGTGCCACACCGGCCCCCGCCGGTGGATTGGCGGGGGCTTCTCCTCGTGTCAAAAGATGACCTTCAGGCGGTACGCAGGGCGTCGGGGTGTGCGGCGAAGTAGTCGGCGATCGTCGCGGGCCTGCGACCGGCCAGCCGCTCGACGGCGTGCGTGGTGACGTCGAACCAGCCTTCGCGCTTGTACGCGCCCAAACCCATCCACCCCTGGACGTATTGCTCGGGCAGCCCGCGTTCGGACAGCGTCGCGGCCAGTCCGGCGTCCGTGACCTGCTCGCAGCGCACCGGGCGGCCCGTGACCTGGGACAGCGCCTCGGCGACGTCCGCGTCCGTCACCGCCGCGGGGCCCGTGACCTCGACGAGCTGCCCCTCGCACCCGCCGTCGGCGAGCACGGCCGCGGCGACGGCCGCGCTGTCGTCGCGGGTGACGTGTCCCACGCGACCGTCACCCGAGTTGCTGGGCAGCACCCCCGTGGCGACGGCGATCGCGGGCACGCCGACGAGGTTCCACATCTCCGGCCACTGGTTGAAGCGCAGCGCCGTGAACGTCAGCCCCGACTCCGCCAGCAGCCGTTCGGTCCCCAGGTGGTTCTGGATGAGCGGCTGGGGCTGGCCCGGCTCGCCCGCCCTGGCGAACGACGTGTAGATCACATGACCCACGCCCGCCTTGACCGCCGCGTCGATGGCGTTCGCGTGCCCCGGGGCCGGTCCGGTGAACGAGCCGACGCTGATGATCAGCAGTCGTTCCGCGCCCTCGAACGCGCCGGGCAGGCCGGCGGGGTCGTCGAAGTCGGCGTACCGGGTGGTCACTCCGAGATCGGCGACGTCGTCCGGGGTGCGGGACAGGGCCACGACGCGTGCGGCGTCCACCCGCTGGAGCAGATGCCCGACGGTGAGGCGTCCGAGCTTCCCGGACGCTCCGCTGACAACGATCACGGTGAATCCTCCTTGGAGGTCGAGGTGCGTACCCTGATCCTTGGCCAGCAGGTGAACAGCCCGAAAGAAGGCACATTCATGTCCACTGCCTCCGTCACCGTGCCCGTCACGATGGACGATCACCGGAACTGCCCCGCGACGAGTGTGCTGCGCCGGGTGGGCGACAAGTGGAGCGTCGTGATCCTGTCGATCCTGGCGCGCGGCGCCCACGGCTTCAACGAGCTGGACAGGTCGGTGGAGGGCCTCAGCCGCCGCATGCTGACGCGCACGCTGCGCGGGCTCGAAGAGGACGGGCTGATCAGCCGCACCGTGCACCCGAGCGCGCCACCGCGCGTCGACTACGCGCTCACCGACCTCGGACGCTCCTTCCTGGAGCCCGTGCTCGCCCTGGGCCTCTGGGCCGTCGACCACCGGACCGGCCTCGAAGCCGCCCGCACCCGCGCCCGCCGTGATCGCGCCACGGAGGTCACGGCCCGCTAGCTTGCCGCACCGGGAATTCGTCGTGGAAGCCGAGAACGCCTGAGTGGCGAGGACCGGACGGGCATCAGTCGTACAGGTGTCCCAGCGGGGCTCCCCGACCTCTGCTTCGCTCCGGCGTCTCAGGCGAGTCATAAGGAACACCGATGGCGTCCCAGTGCTCATAGACTCTGGACATGACCGAGACGTCGTGGCATGAGGAACTGCGGGCGCGCGGTTACCGGGTCACTCCGCAACGCCAGCTGGTGCTTGAGGCGGTCAAGGCCTGCGAGCACGCCACCCCGGAGGAGATCTGCAACCGGGTGCGGGAGACCGCGCGCGGGGTGAACATCTCAACCGTCTACCGGACCCTGGAGCTCCTTGAGGAGCTCGGCATGGTCACCCACTCCCATCTCGGGCACGGCGCTCCCACCTACCACCTGACGGCCGAGGCCGATCATGTGCACCTGGTCTGCCGTGGCTGCGGGGAGATCAGTGAGGTCAGCCCCGACCTGGTGGAGAATTTCGTCGCCAACCTCGACCAGAAACTCGGGTTCCTCACCGACGTGCACCACCTGACGGTCTTCGGCCGCTGCCGCAACTGCCGCGACTGACGGCCGGGCCGAGGGGCGCGGCGCTCGGCGCGTATCGGCCGAGAGCACAGGACGGCTCCCGCCGGGCACGACCGCCTCGGTGATTTCCGGCGCCGGCGCGCGAGGACGAGGGGTTACCCCTGGCCCCGGCGCCCGGGCGGGAGTGTGATCTGTTCTCGCAGCGCCACCCGGGCCGGAGTGTGATCAGCTCTGGCCCTAGTAGCCGGGCGGGAGCGTGATCAGAGAAGGGTCGGTACCTCGCCGCCCTCCGTCCACTCGACGCCGACTCCGCGCAGGCCGGTCGCCCATGGAGCGGTGATCTCGGCGAGCCTGGCCGCGTCCGGTGGCGTGCGGCCGAGTCCCACGGCGTACCGGGCCGTTCCCCGGCCGATCTCGAACGGTCGGGGCCAGGCGTGCGCGTCCCGTACCCCCGCGCGTTCCAGGGAGGTGAGCAGCGCGCGCATCCGGCCCCGCACGCGGCCCAGCGTCACCTCGAACCCCTCGGATCGTCGCACCCGCACGGTCACCACCGCCCACGCGGCGTGCCGCCGGTGCGACGGCGGTGCCGACAGCAACTCGGGCCGGGGATCCCGGCCGGTCTCCGCCGCCGCCTCCACGATCTCCCAGGCGTTGTAGAGCTCCTGGGTCAGGAGATCTCGCCCACCGGCGCCGACCTGCTCGCTGCACAGGCGGACCGGGGCCGTGGGAGTCATGATCGACACAGCCGCGTCAGACCTTCCGTCCTGCTGTCCGTACGGGGACCTGGCCGACCCGTCCGTTTCCTCCGCCAGTGGTTCGCCCGGGTCGGTCGACGCGCTTTCCGTTCCCGGTACGGGAGCCTCCGGCCGGAGGACGATCGGCCGGTGCCAGTCCCACGCGGCCCAGGTGCCGAAGAAGTGGCGGAGCAGGTCGCCCGGCGGAAGATCCCCTGCCTCGCGCACCGTCCGCGCGGCGAGGACGGTCCAGGCCAGACCCGGCAGCCCCCCGAACGGAGCCGAGTCGAGCCCGCGCGCCCTCGCCCACGCCTTCACCTCCCGGGCCAGCTCGACGAAGGCGGCACGGCGATCGCCGACCGAGGCGAGCACCGCGTCGGCGTCACCGACCGCGCTCAGCGCGATCGCCGAGGCCTCGTCCAGCTCGGTACGGCGCGACACCGCCTCGGCGGGAGTGACCTCCACGGCCCCCGCGATGTCTGTGACCGCTGTGATGTCCGTGGCCCCGGCGGTGTTCGCGGCCACCATGCCCTCTGTGACCTTCGCGATGTCCGTGACCCCCATGGCCCCCGTGACCGGCACGACGACCAGGTCGACGTCCAGGTCGCCGAACCGGAACCGGAGGCCGGGGACCCTGGCGCCGATCACGCGCCGCAACCCGGTCGCCTCCGGCAGGGCCGCCCTCACCCGCGCCTCGACGTCCGCGAGGTCGGCCGTCGAGGGCAACGCCAGCACCAGGTCCAGGTCCGCGCCGGGCAGGGCGCAGCCCAGGCGCCGTGACCCGGCGACGTGGACGACCCCCTCCGCCTGCGGACACCGCAGCCGCTCCACGATCTCCCGGGCCCGATTTTCCGCGGAATCGTCCTCCGGGGTATGCGCCGGGTCCTGCGGGGAGCCGGGCGGGTGTGTCCCGTGGTCGAGCCAGCGCACCTCACCCGTTCCGAGGGCGACGGTCGCCCGGGGCCGCATGGGCTCCTCGCCCCGGCGCGACAGCAGGACCAGCTCGCCGACCCGCGCCGTCTCCCCGGCTTCCCCGCCCAGCCGTCGCTCCCAGTCGGCGGCGAACCGTCCGGGATCCCGGACCCTTCCCAGGGTCAGGTGCGGTGTGTAGTCGCCGGAGCGGCCCCGGCAGTGCGGGAAACCGCGCTCCAGCGCGGCGCGTAGCGCGGCCCAGGGTTCCGGCCCGTCCGACGCCGGATCGAGCCAGACCGTGGAGCCGTCACGATGGGAGAAGGCGCGCACGCCCCGCAGCCGGGCGGTGAACGGGGGGATCGCGGCCGTGGCGGCGGCCAGGACGGGAGCCGCCCGCTCGAAGGAGGATTCCGGTACGAAACCAAACATCACCGTGACGTGCGGCGGCCACCGGTGGCTCCGGGGGTCGTGTTCCCGGCGGATCTCCTGGATCGCCGGCCAGAGTTCGGCCGGGGGGATCCAGACCACCGCCGTCCGGACGGTCGGCCGCGCGTCGAGGACGCCGGGAACGCCGGTGAAGCCGCGTGTTCCCGAGGAGCCGGAGACCCCCGAAGCGCCGTGCGTACCCGAGGCGTCGGGGATCCCCGAAGCGCTGCGCGTACTTGAGAGGCCGGGGATTCCCGACGCGCCGTGCGCCCCCGGGGAGCTGGAGACCCCCGAAGGGCCGCGCTTCCCTGAGGTGCCGGGGACTCCCGAAGCGCCGTGCATCCCTGGGGAGCCGGGGACGTCGGAGGAGCCGTGCCCGGTGGCGATGTCCACGACGACGCCGTAGTGGTCCGACACGAACAGGCCGTCGGCCGCCGGGGAGTCGCCCCGCAGGGCCGCGGCCGTGACCCGCAGGTCGTGGCCGCGCAGCAGCACACGATCGAGCCGGGACGCGCGGCCGGAGAGCGAGGAGAGGGCCGCCAGCGGGTTGACCCGCGGATCGAAGGTGGCGGTCGGGTCGCCGGGGCCGTGGATCTCCGTCCAGGCGTCCCGCAGGCCCAGCACCTCGGCGGGCCCGCTCCCGCCGTCGTTGAGGTCGCCCGCCAGGATCACGTCCCCGTCCACGCCGAGCAGCCCCTCGGCGAGCCGGGCGAGTTCGGCTCCACGCCGGGCGGGACCGTTGTCGGAGTGGTCGCTGCTGAGGTGCGTGACGGCCACCACGATCGGTCCGGCGGCGGACTCCACCGTGACGGCGGTGACGGCCTTGTGCGGGCCGAGGGCGTGCGTGCCCACCTCCAGCACGGGCAGGCGGGTGAGCAGGAGGAGCCCGTCGTTGTCGACGTCCCGGCCCGAGGGGTCGGTGCTCAGCGTGTAGGCGGAACGGATCCACGGGGTCCGCAGCAGCATGCCGAGCAGCTCGGCCTCGACCTCCTGCAGCGCGATGACGTCCGCGTCCGCCCGCTCCAGTTCCTCCAGCAGCATCGGACGGCGCCGCGCGGTGTCCAGCCGGTCGCTGTCGTAGCGGTCCCACAGGGTGTTCCAGGTCAGCACGCGCAGGCACGTCGCGGCCGGAGCGTATCCGGCCGGTGCCGGTGCCGGTGCCGGTGCCGCGGGACGCCAGCCCGCGACCGGATCCCACGAGAACGGCGTCCTGGCCGTGAAGAACGGCGCCCGGAGCCTGCGCGGGTCGCGCACCCGGCCCGCCTGCGACGAGTCGATGAGGTCCAGCCCCGCGGACCGGTCCCAGACCGTCTCGCCGTCGGCCTCGACGAACAGGATCCGGTGCCAGGGGATGTCGCCCCCGGGGACGAACGCGGGCAGCGGCAGTCGCTTGGGCGCGGCCCCGCGCACGTGTATCCCCAGGACGAACCGCGCCGGGTCGAACCGCGGATCCCAGCGGACCCGGTGGAAGATCTCCTCACTTGTCCGCATGCTCACACCTCGTCGCCGTCGAGGGCCCCGGCGACGTCGAGGACGGTCCCCTCCGGCCCGATGTACCAGGTACGGTGCGTCTCTCCCGCGTACGGCGGGGAGAAGCGGCGAAGCTGGGCCGAGAGCACCTCCGGCGGCACCGGGTGCGCACGGCTCGCGTTGCGCCGGGCCAGCAGGTCGCCCGGAACCAGCATGACCGCCTGCGTCGCCAGCGCGTCGCGCCCCCGGGCCACGGTGTGCACCAGGGAGCGCTGGTGCCGGTTCAGGGCCGTGGCGTCCCACACGACGGTCCCGCCGGAGGCGAGGAGCGCGTCGAGCCGGTGCAGGCCCTCGCGGAGGATCGCCTGATTGGCTCGCTGGTCGGACCGGGATCCACGCGCCTGGCGCAGGTCGTCGAGCGCGACGACGGCGCCGGTGTTCGTGAGGTTTCCGGCGAACGTGCTCTTCCCGCTGCCCGATGGGCCGACCATGACGACGAGCCGGGGAAATCCACCGGACCGCCGGTGCCGGCTCAGTGCCAGGCCACCCTCGGCCGTGGAGATCCGGCCCAGCGCGTAGGCCTCCCGGGTCTCGGCCCAGCAACGGTCCGCCACCTCGGGTTCGCAGTCGCCGAGCGCCTGGCGCAGGCCCAGGCGCAGCGGCTCCAGCGGCGCCTCGCCGAGCAGGCCGGCCTCGTCGGCGTGCAGCTCCGACCACGCGACCTGCTCGCGCGCGCCGGTGGCGTCGCCGTCCGCGCGCCCGGTCAGCGCGGCGGCGGCGACCGCGTGCAGGACCCCCAGGTCGGCCGCGAAGGTCAGCCGCACCAGGCCGGTCCTGCGCGCCTCGTCGGGGAAGTCGCGGTGCAGGCGGGGATGCAACTCGACCAGGTCGGCGACCCGCCGCGCCAGGGGCATGCCGAGGGGGGCCACCAGGGCGGGCGCCAGCCAGGACCGGCGCGTGCCACGGAACAGGGCGGCCATGACGCCCGCCAGCCGGGCGTCCCCCGTCCGGCCCAGCAGGTCGAGCCTGGCGGAGACGTCGGCCACGGCCGCCTCGGCGCGCTCGACGGCGGCCTCCGGCGGTGCGGGCCTCGCCGGGCCACCGGCCGTCACTCCCCGTCCGGGCGGCACGGTGACGGCGCGCGTGCCGGCGGCCGGTGTCGCGGTGACCGCGTGAGGGGCGACGGTCCGTGTCGCGACGGTCGCCACGGTCGCGCGGGCACCGGCGGCCGGTGCCGCGTGTCCCGCCGGGGCCAGGTCGCCGGTCGTCAGCCCCGTCGCGGCGAGGAGCGCCGGCACGTCCGGATCGGCTCCCGAACGCACGTCCCACAGTGCCGCGACCGGCCCCAGACCGTTCTCGACGACGGGCGCGAGCATCCAGTGCCCGGTCGTCCGGACATGGCGCGGGCGCACCCACTTGGCGACGCGGTGGGGGAACTCCTCCCGGTGGAACCCGTCGGCGGTCCGCACGACGTACCCCTCCCGCCGCGCCGTGTCCAGGCGCAGGGCCCGCAGCGCCCGCTCGTCGAACGTGCCGCGCCACAGCACCGGCGGGACCGGGACCCCCAGCCGCCTGGTCAGGCGCACCGTCCTGTCCCAGTCGAGGCACCGGTCGCCGTCCCAGACGGAGAAGGCGTAGAACCAGCTCTCCAGGTCCCGGTACTCGATGGAGTGCCGGGCGTAGAGGTTCTCGCCGCACACCCGCCATCCCGGCGGGATGAACCTGGCGATCCTGCCGTGCAGGGCCTTGATCCACGCGCGGGACGGATGGTGCGCCGAGTCCAGCGAACGGGCGTGCGTCCCGTCCGCGTACAGGGTGGTGTTCTCCCCGTCGAGCTTCTCGGTGACGACGACCTCCCGGCCTGCCAGCCCCGACAGGCTCCCGGCACGCACGTCGTCCGAGGTGGCCCCCGGGGACCAGGGCAGGTGGGGAGTGCGGGGATAGTGCACTCGCATGATCTGCTCCCGATGACGAAGTCGCGCTGCGGCGACTGTATGGGAGGCGGCGGGGCGGATCCACATAATAACCGCGCGGCTCGACCGGCCCCCGCTCGAAGCACGAAGCACGAAGCACGAACCGCGTGGCGGCCGGGGCGGCCGGTTTCACCGTGACGGCGGTGACGGCGGTGACGGCACTGTCGATCTTTCTTGTCGTGTGGTCCGGATCATGTGGCGACCGCCGAGGTGGGGGAGTCCTGGTGATCCTTTCGTTCCCGGGCCGCGGGACAGGCGGGGGCTTCGGAATCCTCCTCGTGAGCGGGGCCTCGTGAGCGGGCGGAGCCGCTGCCGTTCGCACCGGCGGGGCCTCGTAGGCTGTGTGTATGCGAAGCCCTCTGCTGGACACTCCCGGCGCGGTCGCGGCTGAGACGCCCGACGCCGACGTCGCCGGACACTACGGCGACCCGTTCGCCGAGCAGCGCGCGCTGCTCGCCGGAGAGGCGATGGTCGACCGGAGCAACCGCGAGGTCGTCCGGATCTCCGGACCCGACCGTCTGAGCTGGCTCAACAGCCTCAGCTCGCAGAAACTCGACGACCTGAAACCCGGTCGGCCCACCGAGACGCTGCTGCTGGACGCCCAGGGCAGGGTGGAGCACCACCTCGTCCTCGTCGACGACGGCGAGGCGGTGTGGGCCCACGTCGAGCCGGGCACCGGCGCGGAGGTGACCGCGTTCCTCGACAAGATGCGGTTCATGCTGAGGGTCGAGGTCGCCGACGTGACGGATCGCTACGCCGTGGTCTCCGTCGCGGGGGAGTCGCACCCCGACCTGCCCGAGGGCGCCGTCGCCGTCGGCCGGGACATCCTGCTCCCGCGTGACCTGCTGGCCGGGCGGCTCGGGCTGGGGCTCGCCGGGCTCTGGGCGTACGAGGCGCTGCGGATCGAGGGGCACCGTCCCCGCCTGGGCTTCGAGACCGACCACAAGACGATCCCGCACGAGGTGGGCTGGATCGGCGCGGCCCTCCACCTCAACAAGGGCTGTTACAAGGGACAGGAGACCGTGGCCCGCGTGCACAACCTGGGCCACCCGCCCCGCCGCCTGGTCTTCCTGCACCTGGACGGCAGCGTCGACACCCTGCCCAAGCACGGCGCCCCGGTGACCCTCGACGGCACGGAGGTCGGGTTCGTGGGCAGCTCGGCGCGCCATCACGAGCTGGGCCCGGTCGCGCTGGCCGTGGTGAAGCGGACCGTGCCGGTGGAGACCACGCTGGAGGCCGGAGGGGTGGCCGCGTCCCAGGAGGTCATCGTGCCGCCGGACGCCGGGCGCAACGTCCAGATCGACCCGAGCCTGCGCCGCCGCGTCCGCTGAAGGCCGACGGCCCGCGACGGAACGGGGGCGACCGGGCGGGCCGCTCGGCCTTCCCGGAAGCCGTGACGACACGGTCCCGAGCCACCCGGCCCTCCCCGGGCAGCGTACGGCCCGGGGCGCGGTTCAGATGTCCAGGACGCGTACGGCCCGGGGCGCGGGTCAGATGTCCAGGACCAGGGTGATCGGGCCGTCGTTGGTCAGGCCGACCTTCATGTCGGCGCCGAACACCCCCGTCTCCACGCGGGCGCCCAGCCCGCGAAGCTCGGCGCAGAGCGCCTCCACCAGCGGTTCGGCGACCGGGCCAGGTGCGGCGGCCTGCCAGGTGGGACGGCGTCCCTTGCGGGTGTCGCCGTACAGGGTGAACTGGCTGACCACCAGCAGGGGCGCGCCGATGTCGGAGCAGGACTTCTCGCCGGAGAGGATCCGCAGGCCCCAGAGCTTGGCGGCGAGCCTGGCCGCCTCGGCGCGCGTGTCGGTGTGGGTCACGCCGACCAGGACCAGCAGCCCCGGCTCGTCGATCGCCCCGACCGTCACGCCGTCCACCACCACAGACGCGGAACTCACCCGCTGTACGACCGCACGCATGCCCCCATCATCCCGCGCCCCCGGGCATCTCTAGACTTCGGACGAAAGGAGACAAAGGTGTCTGCTGAGTCATTGTTGGTCGAGGTCGTCCGCTCGGGGTTCGTGGAGTCCACCCACCGGGCGCGAATGCTCGCTGTGGCCGCCGACGGGTCGCTGGTGAGGGTCCACGGGGAGGTGGACGCGCTGGTCTCGCCGCGCTCGTCCTTGAAGCCCCTGCAGGCGCTCGCCATGGTCCGCGCCGGGCTCCCCCTGCAGGGGGAGCTGCTCGCGCTGGCGTGCGCGAGTCACGCGGGGGAGCCGTTCCACGTGGACGGGGTACGGAGGATCCTGGCCGGGGCCGGGCTGGACGAGAGCGCGCTCGGCTGCCCTGAGGACCTGCCGGAGGACGTCGCCTCCCGCGACGAGGTGCTGCGCGCCGGAGGGAGCCGGGCCAGGGTCTACATGAACTGCTCGGGCAAGCACGCGGCGATGCTCGCCACCTGCGCGGTCAACGGCTGGCCGCTGGAGACCTACCTCGATCCGGCGCATCCGCTGCAGCGGGCCGTACGCGCCACGGTCGAGGAGCTGACCGGCGAGCGCGTCGCCGCGAGCGGGGTGGACGGTTGCGGCGCCCCGCTGTTCTTCGTCTCGATGCTGGGCGTGACGCGGGCGTTCCGCGCCCTCGTCCGGGCCGGAGAGGACACCACGGAGCGCCGGGTCGCCGACGCCTTCCGCGCCCACCCCGAGTGGACGTCGGGCACCACCCGCCCCGAGGCCAGGCTGATGCGGGCGGTTCCCGGGTTGCTGGTCAAGGCCGGGGCCGAGGCGTTCGACGCCTTCGTCTTCACCGACGGGCGCTCGGGAACCGTCAAGATCGAGGACGGCGGCCAGCGCGCCCGGGTCCCGGTCACCGTCGCGGCCCTCACCGCCCTCGGCTTCGAGGCGCCCGCGCTCGACGAGCTCGCCGCCGGGGTCCTGCTCGGCGGGGGGCGCCCGGTGGGCGAGATCCGGCTGAGCCGGGTGCCCTGACGGCCGTACGCCCTGCCAGCCGTGTCCCCGGGGGGAACGGCCCGGGTTTCCCGTGGGCCGCGATCGCCGATGTCTGGTCTTCCACGGCCCGGGTCCGATACGACT
Source organism: Streptosporangium heterodermiicola (assembly GCF_051390675.1). Lineage (NCBI taxonomy): Bacteria > Bacillati > Actinomycetota > Actinomycetes > Streptosporangiales > Streptosporangiaceae > Streptosporangium > Streptosporangium heterodermiicola. Next base: position 266,273 of record NZ_JBPJSR010000012.1, on the reverse strand, counting down.
GTACGACCCGGTACGACCCGGTTCCCGCGCGCTCCGGCCCCGGGAGGACCAGATGGGGCACATCGTGAGGAAAACCGTGGAAGACACCGCGACGATTCCGCCGGGGCGCAGTCACGAGCGCGTGGGGGCGTTCACCGACGCGGTCTTCGCGATCGCGATGACCCTGCTCGTCATCGAGATCCCCCGGCCGGAGGGTCCCGAGGCGGAGGCGATGGAGGCAGGGGAGGGCGGCGACCGGATGGCCGTGGCGGGCAGGCTCTGGGACTTCCTGGCCCAGAACTCCTGGGTGTTCCTGGCGTTCGTCGTCGCCTTCCTGATGCTCTGGGCGGCCTGGCGGCAGCATCACAAGGTCTTCGACCAGCTCACCCACGTCCCCCAGCGCACGCTCAACCTGCATGTCCCGGGATCCTCACCCCGGCGGTGATACACGGGGCCCGGTGGGCCGGTCACCGGATGATTCCCCAGGTGACCGGCCGCTGACCCGCGGGTCGGCCACGACTCGCCTACAGCGAGCGGAACTGGCGGGTGGTGGAGATCGCCCCCGAGGTGGTCATGGTGAAGGTGCGCATCGAGTCGGCGAACCTGGACAGGTCCCACTCGGCCGGGCCGTGATACCAGTACAGGTGGTCGGCCTGCTGGCCGTTGCCGGTGACCGAGGAGACCACGCGGGCCCAGCGGTCGACGCTGTCGAAGATCACGGCGTACGGCAGGTAGCGGGAGAACAGCTCCACCCGCTGGGCCACCGGGACGTCCCCGCCGATGTCGGCGCCGGACAGATACTCCCTGAAGCCCAGGGTGTGGGCGAGGGCGCCCGCGCCCTTCGCGGTCTTGGCGGGCATGTACTGACCGCCCACGGCGAGGGCGGCACCGGCGATGATCAGAGCCAGTCCGAGCACCCCGTACGTGGTGAACCAGGCCAGCGCGACGGTGGCGAGGACGCCGAGGCCGGTGAGGACCACGCCGACGGTCGTCCAGCGGGTGCGGACGGTGTCGGGGCGGCGGGCGAACCAGCCCTGCGTGACCACGTCGCGGTAGAGGGCCTCGCGGACCTTGCCCAGCTTGGCCCCGAACGACCCCTGGAGCTCCGACAGCAGCACCGCGTCACGGCCGTCGAAGATGGCGTCGTGGAGCTCCCGCTCGTAGGGCATCAGCGAGGCGATCTGGGCGGCGGGCATCCGGACCAGCCTCCAGTCGGGCGTCTCGTACGTCTGCCGGGGCTGCTCGTCGATCCTGAGGTAGCCCCGGACGGCCAGGTCGACGATCGTGGCGGTCACGTCGATCACGTCGGCCTGCTCGTCCATGAGGGTGCCGATCTGGCCGGGGCGGACGCCGTCCGGCGGGGCGAAGTGGCCGTTCTCGACGCCGCTGAGCGAGCCCGACTCGTGGCCGACCACGCGGGCGTCGCGGCCCCGGGTCCAGTAGAGGAGGACGAGGCCGCCGAGCATCAGGAGCAGCAGGGCGGCGAGCGCGCCGCCGGTGACGGCGTTCAGGGTGAAGGCGTTGGACAGCTCGAAGCGGCGTTCCAGGATCGGCGCGCCCTTGGTCGCGCCGCCGGGGTAGCCGACGACCACGGTGAGCACCTCACCGGCGCCGAGGTCCTGCTGCCCGAACTCGGCGGTGACGCCCGTGTGGTCCATGGAGGCCTCGGTGCAGGCGATCGCCGAGCTCAGGGGACCGGCGAAGCACGACAGGTTCTGCATCGTGGCCGGCCCGCTCACGCTGACCTTGGCCCGCTCGACCGGGACGGACCAGGCGCCCACCGCGTACCACCGCAGCTCCTGGGCGTCGGCCAGCGGCGTGACGGCGCCCTGGACGTCGTACTCCAGGGTGGCGCTTCCGGTGCCCTTCAGGGTGATGGTCTCGCCGGTCAGCGTGGCGTCGCCCTTGAGGCCGGTGACCCGGTAGAGGCGGTCGCTGCCGTCGTCGTAGCGGGTCCGGTCGACGAGGCCGCGCGACGGCGCGTCACCCTCGAAGACGACCTCCTCCTTGACGTGGAGCACGCCGTCCTGCCGGAGCTCCAGCTGGACCGTCGTGCTCGTCACCTTGCCGGCCCGCGCGACCTGCCCGGCCTGCCCTGCCTGTCCTGCCCGCGCGAGCCGGGTGTTCCGCCCGGCCTGGGAGGACTTCGCGCCCGCGCCGCTCGCCAGTGCCGGAGAAGCCAGTGCCGGAGAAGCCGGTACGAGGGAAGCCGATGCCGAGGAAGCCGGTGTCAGGGAGGCCGCCGCCGAGGACGCGAGGGCGGGGGAGGTGAGGGCGGGGGACGCGCTGAGTGCCAGCGCGAGGAGGGCCGTCGCGGCCAGGCTCCCGGCTGCCCGGCGGGAGAGAACCGACCCGCGGGAGAAAGCCGACCCGCGGAAGAGAACCGACCCGCGCGAGAGAGCAGATCCGCGGAAGGGAACCGACCTGCGCAGGAGAGCCGACCCGCGCGAGAGAACCGTTCGGCGTGAGGAGGACGGTTGGCGCGAGGAAGCCGCTCGGTACGAGAAAGATGCCGCCATGTGTCGGGAGCTTAGCGAGATCCACCGGCCCGTGATGGCCGACCCCATATCCATTTTTTCCCGCTCATAAACGCATATGTGGCTATATCCGCTAGATTGCCGCCCGGAGATCAACTCTTTGGAGAGGCGGTCGCATGCGACCTCGGGGGTCGAACCCGCTGGCCTTCGGTGTGCTCGGTGTTCTCGCCCTGGCGTTCGCCGCCGTCGTGGTGATCGCGGGCCTGGCCGGGGAGGAGGAGGCCGAGGTTCCCGCCGGGCCCGGGACCGCCCCGGTGGCGACGGGGAGCGCGGTTCCCCGGCAGACGGGCGACACCGAGATCACCACGCCGGACTTCACCCCGCCGGAGAAGCTGGACCTCGGCTCGCTGGGCGGCGTGGCGGTCACGCCGGTCGCCGCCAAGCGGAACCTGGCCGTCGACCTCCGCTACATGCGGCGCTCGGACACCGCGGCCCGGCTCAAGCGCAACCCGCTGTACGGCACGGGCCTGATGCGCAGGACCACCTGCCGCGCCCCGCGCCCCTCGGCCCAGCCCCGCGACATGCTGTCCTACCTCAACGCCGTCACCGACTGCCTGGAACGGGCGTGGTCGGCGAAGTTCTCCCAGGCCGGGGCGGTATTCCTCCCGGCGCGCAAGGTCTACTGGTCCCGTCCCGGACGGGGACCCTGCGGGACCTACCCCGACAAATCGGCCTCCGCCTACTACTGCCCGTTCAACCGGGGCATGTACATCGGCCTGAGCCACGTGATCGAGCAGAGCGGCGACGTCGACCCCGCCAGGAACCACGTGCCCTACCTGACCGTGCTGGCCCACGAGTACGCGCACCACGTGCAGAACATGGCCGGCATCGGCGGAGCCTGGTGGTGGGAGGTCTCCAGCAAGTCCCGTACCGCCCAGGACTCCCACTCCCGCCGTCACGAGCTGCAGGCGCAGTGCCTCGCCGGGGCCTTCGTCCGCACCGTGCGGGAGCCGCTGGGGGTCACCGCCGCTCGCTGGCAGGAGGTCCTGCGGACGGAGTTCGGGCGCGGCGACGACCAGAACGGCAACCCCCGGCGCGACCACGGCAGCGGCGACCACTACGCCGCCTGGCTCCACCAGGGCTGGAAGTACGCCAGGATCGCCTACTGCAACACCTGGTCCGTCGGCCCCTCCGACGTGAGCTGACCCACTCCCGCCCCGCCGAGCCGGGCGGGGCCCGTGGGACCGATCGGGTTCATGAGGCGGAGTCGCCGCGATCGCCGGTGGACATCTGCAATCATGTCGGGAGCCCGACGTTTCCCGAGGTGGCATGCGCGCGCCCGTACGTAGACGACCGTGGACGCCCGCGGTCGCGTTTCTCGTGGCGATTTCCTGTCTTCTCCCCGGATGCAGCCTCGGCGGTGGCGCGGCCACGCCGCCGGCCGCCGGTACGGGGCTCCCGCGGACCTCACAGCTCCCGGCCCCGCTCGTCATGATCGTCGGTGACAGCTTCACCGTCGGGTCGGGTCCGGTACGGGCGTGGGACGGCTACGCCGCCAGGGTCGCGCGGGAGCTGGGCTGGCAGCTGATCACCGCTGGCGCCGCGGGGACGGGCTTCGTCAACCCCGGCCGGGTGGGCCGGACGTTCCGGGACTCCTTCGTGAAGGAGCTCTCCTGGCGTCCCGAGCCCAACATGCTGATCATCTCCGGCGGGCGCAACGACCGCAGGATCGGGGCCGCGAGGATCGAGAACGCGGCCGTCCACCTGGTGGAGCTGGTCAGGCGGCGGTGGCCGCACACCAGGATCGTGATCGTCGGCCCGATCTGGATGAGCAGGGCTCCCCGGTGGGCCTACGACGTGCGGGAGGCCGTCCTGCTCGCCGCCGACCGGCAGGAGGTGCCCTTCCTCGACCCGTTCGAGCCCCTCGGCCCGCACGGCCGGGGCTGGGGTCGCGGCGCGGTCCTGCCCGACGGCGTCCATCCCACCCTCACCGGCCACGTACGCCTCTCGCGCTGGATGGTCTCCGCGCTGCGGAAGTACGGCATCGAGGCGCGCTCCTCCTGAGGACGCCGAACCGTCCGGCCGCTTCCCTTGATGTCACATAAGGGACATTTCACTACAAATCAGCCCGTAATGCCTTGATAACTCTCATAACCCGACAATCGTAGTGTAAAAGGATTGAATTATCGTTTATGGGCAGAGATGACAGGAAAGTATGACAAGCGGGGATGGGTCATATCTATCCATCACTAATGGTTCTCGGCTGATCCAGAAATGCCGGGAATCGGGGTAATTGAACCTTTCGAGGGGAAAAGCAATGCCCAAGTTCAAGAGTGTTATCGCAGGACTCGCTTTCAGCATGGCGCTGACCGGCGGAGTTGTCGGCATGGGCGCGGCGACCACCGCCGCGAGCGCCGCCGCGACGACCACCGCGGTCACCGCCGGCGCCTTCCCGACCTGGGGCGGCGGTGGCTGTGGCCGCCGCTGCGGTTGCGGCGGCGGCGGTTGCGGAGGCTTCCGCGGTCACCGCAGCCGGAGCCACGTCAGGGTGCGGATCAACAACCACAACAACAACAACAATTACCTGTCGAACAGGAACCGCAGCGGCGGCTTCGGGTTCGACGACGACTGACGGATCCCCCGATCGCCGGACCACGCCCGCTACCTGATCCGGGCGCGGCGCGGGGGAGCCCCGTGACCGGTGCGAGCCGGTCACGGGGCCGCGGCGGGACCGCCGGTGACGGCGGTCCCGCCGCCCGGCGTACGGCCGGGAGCCGCGGTGCAGGGCGGGGCGGCGAGGTCGTCGGCCGTACGGTGAGGGAACGGATCGGGCTACGGCTAGGAGACGGTGGGGGCGGGCGGGGCGCCGGTGCCCGACCAGGTGCCGATGAAGCCGAAGGTGGTGGATCCCCCGGCGGGGACGGATCCGTTCCAGGCGGCGTTGGCGAAGGTGAAGACCGGAGGGGTCGCGGAGAGGGTGGAGCTCCACGACTGGCTGATGTTCACGCCCGAGGGATAGGTGAGGACGGCTCTCCAGGTGGTGACGGCCGCGGTGCAGCGGACGGTGACCTCGCCCTGGAAGCCGCCCTGCCAGGAGTTGGTCGTGCGGTACGTCGGGGTGCAGCCGCTCGGCGGGGTCGAGGTGGTCGTGAAGGTCGTCGCCGCGGAGGCGGCCGAGGTGTTCCCCGCGGCGTCGCGGGCGACGACGGTGACGGTGTAGGCGGTCTGCGCGGTGAGGCCGGTCAGGGTGATCGAGCTGGTCGCGGACGAACCGAGCTTGGTGGTCCCCCTGAGGACGTCGTAGCCGGTGACCGCGCGGTTGTCGGTGGAGGCGGTCCAGGACAGCCGGGCACCGGTCGAGGTGACGTCCGAGGCGGCGGGCGTGCCGGGCCGGGTCGGCGCCTGGGTGTCCGGGGTGCCGGTGCCGCCGTAGATCGTGGCCTCGACGGAGGTCTGCGCGATGCCGTTCGCCCCGTTGAACAGACGCTGTCCCCAGGTGGTGAGGCTGGCGACGTTGAAGTTGGTCACCTGGTCGAGATACTCGACGCCGCCGCCGTTGCCGCTCCACGACCAGCCGAGGTAGCCGACCCCCCTGGCCTGCGCCTGGGCCATGATCGTGTCCTCGTCGGGGTTGCCGTCGGAGTGGTTGAAGCCGAACTCGCCGATCACCAATGGCAGTCCCGCCGTCTGGAACGCCTGAAGGTAGGAGGTGACCTCGGCGGCCGTGTCGAACACCCCGTACATGTGGACGGAGAAGACCGTGTTGCGCTGCGGGTCGGCGGCGGCGACCGTGGCCGCGTTGTCGCGCATGGTGAAGCCCCAGTCCTGACCCCAGTTGGGCGCGTCCACCATGATCAGGTGCTGGAACCCGTTGCTCCGCAGCCGGGTGATCGCGGCCGAGGTGGCCTGGGTCCAGCCGGGGGTGGTCGCGTTGTTGCCGAAGGGCTCGTTGCCGATGTTGAGGACGACGTAGTCCTCCTGGCCGACGATCGCGTTCTTGACGCCGATCCAGTAGTCCACGGCCTGGTCGAGGGTGTACGCGCCGCTCTGCTCGCCGTACCCGGTGGTGTCATGATTTTCCAGGACACAGATGAGTTTGTTCTGCTTGCAGAGCGAGACGACGTTCGCCACGTCGGCCGCGCCGTTGGCCGTCCACCGGCCGCCGCTGAGCACCACCCTGACGGTGTTCGCGCCCAGCGACTTGATGTCCGCGAACGAGCCGGTCTGGGTGGCGTACCAGGTGTGCGCGTGGCTGGTGCCCCGCATGACGAACGCGTTGCCGTTCGCCTCAAGGATCCGCGTACCGCTCACGCGAAGACCGACGGCGGCGTGGGCGGGCGGTATGGAGACGATGAAGGGGAGAAGGAGCGCCGCGAGCAGCGCCAGTCTGATGCGCATGACCTACCTCGGTTGGGGAGTGCCCGGCCGGGCGGAGGGGTCGTCGCGCCCGGCCGGGGCGGTGAGACGTCCGGGGGATCCGGGGAGGAGCGGACGCCTGGACAATGGGGTCAGCCGGTGGTGCAGGTCACCGGCGTGGGGACGCCGTTGGTGCCGTTCTGGCTCGCGGTGAAGCCGAAGGACGCCGAGGCGTTCGGGGCGAGAGGGCCGTTCCAGGCCACGTTCCTGACCGACACGTCCGCTCCCGTCTGGGTGTGCGTGCCGTTCCAGAGCTGGCTGATCGTCTGGCCGTTGGGGAAGCGCCAGGTCACCGTCCAGCCGGTGATCGCCGAGCTGCCCGCGTTCGTGACGGTGACGTTCCCCTGGAAGGCGCCCTGCCAGCTGTTGCCGACCGTGTACGTGGCCGTGCAGCCGCCCGCCGGGGCCGTCGTCGTGGTGAACGCGGTGCTCTCGGACGCGGTGGAGGAGTTGCCCGCCGCGTCCCTGGCCACCACGGACACGGTGTACGCCGTCGCGGGGGTCAGCCCGGTGAGGGAGTACGAGGTGCCGGTGGAGGTGGCGACCTTCGTCGTCCCCCGGTAGACGTCGTAGCCGGTGACGCCCACGTTGTCGGTCGAGGCCGTCCAGGTGAGGGTGGCGCCGCTGCCGGTGATCGCCGAGACGGCGGGCTTGCCCGGCCGCGACGGCGCGACGGTGTCGTCCTCAGGGGGCGGCTCGTCGCCGGGCGGGTTGCCCCAGATCTTCGTCGTCCCCGCGTAGACCGTGATGTTCTGCACCCGCACCGGGGTCGCGCCCGGCGTGGTGGCGACACCGGTGTACGACCAGTCGTTGGACGGGTCCCACGTCCCGGTGCTGGCGAGGCGGAACTGCACCTCGCGCCGGTGCTGCGACTGCCCCGCCGGGGCGATCGAGGTGTTCGAGCAGTCGATGGTGACGTAGTAGGTCTTCCCGGACAGCAGGGTCGGCCCGGTCGGGGCCTTGCACTGGTTGTAGGCGGACGTCACGGAGACCTGGCTCGCGGTCGTGGCGCCGTCGAGGGTGAAGTAGTAGCGGAACGAGCCGTTGGCGAGCGGGCGGGCCGGCCAGGCCGACTGGTTCCGCACGATGGCCTTGATCTCGGTGAACGCCGAGCCGGAGGCGTTCACCCCGGCCTCCACGAAGATCTCGGGGCCGTCGGGGGTCTCCGCCACGGGGAAGTTCGCGGCGGGGGCTCCGCCGTACTCGCGGTAGAGGCGGGCGAGGGCGCTGGTGAAGCCCGCGTTGTAGTCGGTGGCGACCTCGTTCATCACGTAGTCGTCGCGCCGGTCGGTGTAGGCGTCGTCGGGGTCGGGCGGGCCGCCGACGAGGGCGCCGTACAGGGTGTGGCGGGTCTCGACCGGGTTGGTCATCTGGTCGGTCCACGAGCCGTGCGCGGTGCGGTGGTGCGGGTTCCTCGGCGGGTTCGCGCCGAACCCGATCACGTACGAGGAGTTGCGCGGGTTGTCGCCGAGCGCGTAGTTGATCTGCCTGACCGCGAAGTCGTGATATCTCGCCTTACGTGTCGCGTCGGTGATCGCGTCCGAGTGGACCAGCGCCACGAACGAGGTGTTGGCCGCGTAGCGCAGCGACCCCCACCGGTCGAGCACGGCCTGCCCGCCGGGGGAGTACCTGATCCGCTGCCCGTTGACCCCGACCGTCCAGAAGTCGAGCCAGCGGTTCGCGTCGTCGAGGTACTTCTGCTTGCCGGTCAGCTTGTTCAGCAGCACGTAGGCGCCGTAGGACTTGTCGTCCCAGGCGATCGTCCACTTGTAGGACTTCGTGGTGGACTGCGGCTCGGTGCCGAGGTTGTCGTAGTACGACTCCGCCTTGGCCAGGTAGGAGGCCTCCTGGGTGGCCCGGTGCAGCCAGATCGCGCCCCAGACCAGCTCGTCGTTGAAACCGCTCCACGACTGGTAGTAGCCGGACGCGTCGGTGACGCAGTCGCTGTACTTCTTCCGCACGGTGTCGGCGAAGGTGTAGAGCTGCCTGGCGTGCGTCACCAGCGTGTCGGCATAAGTCGGATTTGTCGGGCGGAAGACGATCGACGAGGCCGCCATCGCCGCCGCCGTCTCCCCGGCCAGGTCCGACCCGCCGCAGGAGGCGTCGATCTTGTACGCGGGCCGCTCCATCTGCATCGCCTCGGCCGGGCCCCACCAGGCGTGGTCCTTGCCGCCGTTGCCGACCTGCCCGTACAGCACGTTCGCCGACGGGTGGGCCTTGATGAAGTAGTCGTTGACGAACTTGAGGTTGTTCAGCAGGTGGGTGAGCTGCCCGGAGGAGGCGTACGCGTCGCGGTACTCCACCGCGCCCCAGGCCAGCATCGTCGCGCTCGCCGCCATCGGCAGGCCGAACTTGACGTGGTCGCCCGCGTCGTACCAGCCGCCGGTCAGGTCGAGCCCGGCGTCCTGGCCGTCGGTGAGCCCGGAGGGGCCGCGCCAGCCGACGCGGTTCCAGCTCGGCAGCGGCCCCGACTGCTGGGCCTCGTAGAACCAGAGGGACTTCTGCAGCGCCTCGCCGTACGCGAAGGCGGGGGCCGCGGCCTGGGCGCCGGTGGCGGTCACCGTCACCGGTACGGCCGTGAGCGCCAGCAGCGCGAGCGCCGCCAGGGTTCTCTTCATTGGGGGGTGCGCCTCTCGGAGATGGTGCTCGGGGCGTGACGGCAGGTCAGGGGTACCGTCACGCCCCGAGGTCTCAGGGGGTCCGGGCTCGCGCCCGGACCGGTTCGGGTCCGGGTAGGGCTCGCGCCCGGTTCAGGGCCTGGCCGGAGTCCAGGTGGGGCTCGGGTAGGGCCCGGGTCCGGCCCGAGGGAGGGCCGGACCCGGGAACGGGGGACCGGAAGGGGGTCAGGAGGGGATCAGGGGAAGAGGCGGCCGTACTCGGCGAGGGCGACGGCGACGTCCACCTGCGCCCAGAACCGGTGGTAGTTGAAGGACGGCGCGGGGCCGGTGCCCTTCAGGTAGGCGTCCACCTTCGGCCAGTCCGGGTCGTTCTTGTAGAAGGACCGGATGGACATGAAGGTCGAGCTGGAGTTGATCGTGTCGCCGTTGGGCATCTTGCCGGTCCAGCCCGGGGGCACGTAGACCGGGTCGTTGAGGCGCCGGTAGTCGGCCTTGGTCTCGGTGACCGACACGCCCTTGGCGTCCTGGTTGTTGCGCCACATGCCGTCGAGCAGGCCCTTGGCGACGTTCTTGGCCGTGGCGTTGCCGGACTTGGCCGCGTAGTAGGTCAGCACCTTGGCGTACGAGCCCGCCACGCCCACGTCGGTCGTGTAGTCCCTGATGCTCACGTGCAGCCCGGAGTTGGAGCCGGGGCTGCTCGGGTTCCAGGTGTCGGGCTGGCCGGTCCACACCAGCGTCGAGGGGATCTGGTAGGTCCCGTCGGCGTTGATCGTGGTGTTGTCGGTGGCCCACTTGACCCACTTGTCCAGCACGAGCTTGGCGTCGGCGTTGCCGGTCGCGTAGTACAGCTCCGCGACCCGCTCCATCGACCACGCCTGGAAGCCGAACCACTGGTTGGACGGCGGGTCGTGGTAGACCGGCTGCCAGTCGTAGGCCATCCCGTAGAAGGTCGGCAGCGTCGACGGCGGGGCCGCGTAGTGACCCTGCCAGCTGTTGGTGGCGCCACCGGCGATCGCGCCCTCGGTCGACTGCAGCCAGCGGTAGAACTCAAGCTGACGCTTGGTGCTGGTGGTCCAGTCCTGTACGGCGGTCGCGCCCTTGGGCTTGAGCACGTCCACGCTGGACAGCGCCCACGCGGCCATCGGGTTCTGGTAGCCGGAGTGGTTGTGGCTGGAGCCGATCCGCCAGGCCCATCCGGCGGAGGTGTCGTTGGCGCCGCCCCAGGCGTAGTACCAGCTCAGCAGGTAGGCCGAGCTGTCCTTGCCGGTCCCGGCCGGGCAGGAGGTGCTGGTGCAGCCCTGCTTCTTGAAGTACTTGTCGTACATCGCGTAGCGCAGGTAGTCGCCCATCTTCGCGGCCTTGGCGACCGTGGCCGAGACCTGCGAGGCCTTGCCCTGCTCGGTGGCCCAGGTGTGCGCCCAGTAGGCGACCTGGACGGCGCGGGCGTCGGCGTCGGGGGCGTTGGTGTACTTCCACTGCTTGGCGTAGGCGCTGTCGCCGGTGAACAGGTCCAGGAACCCGTTCGGGCCGCCGTGCTTGAAGGTGTCGCAGGACGGCTGCGGGATGGTCTCGAAGACCGACTCCTCCGGGCCGCGCTGGTAGGTGTTGATGTACGCGGGCTTGGTGGTCCCGTCCCCGCAGCGGCCGAAGCCGTAGGTGTTGTCCACGTCCAGCAGCCAGTGCATGCCGTAGACGTCGCTGGTGCCGTACGCCGTCTTGAGCTCGTTGGCGATCGGGTCGGTGCCGACGCTCACACCGCTGTCCAGCCTGGACGGGTACTGCTTGATGTCGTCCCACTCACCGGCGTACGTGGCGGGCTTGGCCGGGTTGTAGAAGGAGTTGGTCGGCTGGTCGGCCGTGGCCGGGATGATGTACCTCTCCATCGAGGCCCAGGCGTCGTTGAACTTGGTCCAGTCGCCGGTCACCTTGCCGTACGCCGCCTCCAGCCACAGGTAGTAGCTGTAGGCCTCGGAGGTGGTCTCGTGCCCGTGGTCCGGCGCCTCGACCATGAAGGTCTCGACGGAGTGGTAGGGCACGCCCTGCGGCGAGAAGTAGCCGTTCGCCGGGTCCTTGAGCTTGTTGTACATCGTGGTGAAGCGCTGGACGTACTCGTTGTTCCCGCCGCCCGAGTCGTTGTCGACCTCGGTGGCGGTCGCCTTGGCCGACGTGTGGCCGGTGGCGGTGGAGGTGAACTCGGCGGTGCCGGAGGTCTGGTCGGCGTCCTCGGCCGCCGCGATCCGTACCGTCTGGGCCGTGTTCCAGTTGGCGGTGGTGAAGGTGAGCGACGCGCCGGAGGCGACGGTCAGGTCGGTGTCGCCGCTCGTCCTCGCGGTCGCCACGGTGACGCTCGCGGACGGGGCCTTGGAGAGCCTGACCGAGAGGTTGGCCGAGCCGCCCTCGGGGACGGCGACCGTGGCCGGGGTGACGACCACGGCGGGCGCCGCGTTGGCGGTGACGGTGATCCCCACCGGGGAGGAGGTGGTGGCCGCGCCCTTGTCGTCGGTCGCCCTGGAGGTGATGGAGTAGCTCCCGGCGGCGACGTTCGTCCAGCTGTAGGCGTACGGCGCGCTGGTGTCGGTGCCCAGCAGCGTGCCGCCGTTGAAGAAGTCGACCTTGGAGACGGTGCCGTCGCCGTCGGCCGCGTTGGCGGCGATCGCCACCGTCGCGGGAGCGGCGAAGGTGGCCCCGGCCGCCGGGCTGGTGATGCTCGTGGTGGGCGGCTGGTTGACGGGGGTGGCCCCCCCGCAGGTGGTGCCGTTGATCGTGAAGGCGGCAGGCTTGGGGTTGGAGCCGGACCAGGTGCCGTTGAAGCCGATGCTGGTCGAGGCGCCGGTGGCCAGGTTGCCGTTCCAGGCGAGGTTCTGGGCGGTGACGTTCTGGCCGCTCTGCGCCCAGGTGGCGCTCCAGCCCTGGCTGACCCGCTGGGTGGCCGTCGGGAAGGTGAACCCGAGGGTCCAGCCGGTCAGCGGGTCGCCCAGGTTCTTGACGGACACGTTGGCGCTGAAGCCGCCCTGCCAGTCGCTGGTGGTGTACGTCACGTCGCAGGCGACGGCGGCGAGGGCGGGGGAGGCCGCCAGCGCGGTGCTCGTCCCGGCTGCCAGGCTGAGCAGCGCCAGCGCGGCGATCCGTCTCCGGAAGCGTGGGAGCGCTCCCGCTTTATTGGGGAACAAATGCATGAAATGGGCCTCCGTGAGTGGGGATCGATGCGAATTCGCTGGTGGTGGCGCCGCATCGGATCAAGCAAGGGAGAGAGGGGGTGGGAGCGCTCCCATAAGCGATTCTGGAGACGGTGAACGGGATGTCAATGGCAGGCACCCCCGGTTACGCCGATGTTTCGCGGCCCATGCCGCCAGGCTGCTGCGATCCGGGCGGCCTTTTTCGCGGGACGTGAAAGTTTCATGGCTTCCGGCCTCCCCACCCGAATGCTTGCTTGTGGACGGGCGCCCGGGTCCCCCTCGCGGCGATCCGCCCCACCGGCCGGCGGCCGATGGGGCGGATCCGAGACCTCGGGGAGACCCTTCCCAGGTCAGCCCCGTCTTGTCAGCGGGGACGGCGGTGGTTGCCGGGACGCGCGTGGTGGTGACGGTTGCGGTCACGCTTCCTCGCCGTGAACGGCCTGTCGTTGGGCGGATACGTGATGACGGTCCGGTCCCTCTTCTTGCCGCTGGGGCTGGCGCCGGCGTTGGCACCGGCGTCGCCTGCGGCGGCCGGAGCCGCCGGAGGCGCCGGAGGCGCCGGGCAGATGCCCTCGGGACCGACGACCACGCTCAGCACCGGTGAGGTGCTGGGCTCCAGCCGGTTCGTGCCCGCGAAGGCCGCCACGAACTCGTGGGTCCGTGGCGTGATCTTGGAAATGATCAGCTTCGCGTGGCCCGCGGAGTCCGAAGGGAACTGGTCCTGGCGCACCCCGTTGGCGAAGAACTCGACCGGCCCGACCGGGGGGACCGGCCCCGAGGACGTGACGGTCGCGACGAGGGCGAGGTTGCCCGGCGATGCCGGATCGCAGAACGCGCCCAGCTTGGTGGTGGTCCTCCTCTGCGGCACGCCCGCGCAGGCGGACCGGGTGACGGTGGCACCGTCCAGATTGACGGTGCCCGCGCGGGACAGCAGGCGGCCGTGCACGGTCGCGCCACTGGCCGCGGTGATCGAGGTCAGTGCGAGGACGCTCCCGGCGAAGCGGGAGCCCGCCCCCAGCGTGGCCGCACCGCCGACCTGCCAGATGACATTGCACGCCTGGGCGCCGTTGGCGAGCCGCACCGTGCTGGCGGGCGCGGTGATCAGGCTGGGAGTCCTGAAGACGAAGAGGGCGTTCGGGTTCCCCTGCGCGTCGAGGGTCAGCTCCCCGTTGATCTGGAAGGCGCCCGAGATGGAGTTGTAGACGCCGGGAAGCACCGTGGTCCCGCCGAGCTGGGGCCGCAGGGAGGCGGTGCCGGGCCGCATCGCGGCGCTGGCGTAGGCGGCGCCCAGGTCGTCCTGGGCCTGTTCGGCGACGGGGTCGTCCAGGTAGACGGCACCGGCCACGATGCCCGGCGGGAATCCGGCGGTCGTCGAGCCCGGGCTCACCCCGACCTCGCCGGTGACGACGGTGGCCCCGGTGCCCGCGACCGTCGTCCCCGCCAGGACCGCGAAGTTCGCGGCCGCGCCGAGCGACAGCGCCGCCCCCGGATTCGGCTCGTTCGCCGTGCCCATCGTGCTCGTCGCGTTTACTGCTTTTGTCGCGCTTGTCGCGTACGCCGTGTGCGGTGTCGCGGTGACGCAGCCCAGCGCGACCGCGGCCGTCACGGCCCCCGCCAGCCAGGAACGGACGGTATTTCGCGGAACGATGGGTGGGTGACCAATTCTTGTCACAGTGCTGCCCTTTTCTTTTGGTATTTCTCCGTCCAGGCGCATTGCCGATGATGCGCCATTTCCTGCGACCCTACTGATCGGCGGTGTCGTACTTGTTATACGACATGCGGGATATTTTATTGCATGGTTATCAGTGTATTTATGCAGTATTCGACGGTATTGCTGATTCAACCGTGCGAGGCGGGTCCCCCTCTCACGCATGCGAGGGCGTGCCGCTCGGCGGCACGCCCTCGATGGTTCCGTGAGACGGTTCCGTGAAACGGGGAGTGGGGATCAGACGCAGGTGATGCCGGACGCGCCGGGGGTGGAGGGTCCGTTCGCGGTGAATCCGACGACGACGGACTGACCCGCCGCGAGGTTCGCCGCGTGGCTCGGGGCCTTCGCGGTGAAGGTGGTCCCGCTCTGCGTGACGGTGGCGTTCCAGCCGCTGCCGAGCGCCACCCCGGACGGCAGGGTCCATCGCACCGACCAGTTGTTCCAGGCCGAGGTCCCGGTGTTCTTCACGGTCAGCGCGGCCTGGAAGCCGCCCTGCCAGGAGTTCGTGAGCGCGTACGACGTCTCGCAGGCCGCCGTGCCCGGTGTCGGGGTCGGGGTCGGGGTGGGGGTGGAGGTGCCGCCCCCGCCGACCGGCGGGATCAGGTACGGCTGGAGGATGTCCTGCTTGTCCTGGTTGATCGAGGTCCAGTCGTCCTTGGCGATGCCCCCGGTGTCACCCGAGTTGGGGTTCCACGACCAGTAGGTGAAGGACATCCCGTTCACCCCGGTGCCCAGATACTTCATCAGCTCCTGGAGCCAGACCTTGTCCACGGCGGCCTGCATGGTGGTCCCGAACTCGCCGAGCATGATCGGCGCGATGTTCTGCTTGTAGAGGTATCCCCAGTACTTGTCCCAGATCGCGGGCATGTTCGCCGGGTAGTCCGGCGCGTCGAACCACGTCTGGCGGTAGACCGAGGTGGCGTAGTCGTGCGGCGAGTAGACCAGCCGGTTCGCCACGTTCAGCCGCACCGGGAACTCCCCGGCCTTCGACAGGTTGCCGCCCCACCAGCCGCAGTCCTCGTCGTTGCCCGGGTCGTTGTCCCATACGTTCGACAGGCCCCCGCTCGGGCAGCTCACGCCCTCGACGAAGATCAGCCAGTTGGGGTTGACCGACAGCACCGCGTTGCCCGCCCGCTCGGCGGCGAGCCGCCAGTCGCGCGCCGTGTCGCCGCAGCCCCAGCACGCCCCGGTGGCGGCCGGGTTGGTCCCCTCGGCGTGCGGCTCGTTGTGCAGGTCGGCGCCGATGACGGTGGTGTTGCCCGCGTACCGCTGGGCGAGGGCCTTCCAGTCGTTGATCCAGGTGCTCTCCGGCGTCGCGGCGACGTACCACAGCGGCGACTGCCCGGCCGAGGTCGGCCGGTGCCGGTCGAGGATGATCCGCATGCCCTTGCTTCCGGCGTACGCGATGACCTTGTCGAGGATCTGCAGGGGGCTGTTGCCGACCAGGTCGGGGTTGACGAAGTCGTTCACGCCGCTGGCGACCGCGCCCGACTTGAGGGCGTCGTTGGAGAACGGCACGCGGAGGGTGTTGTAACCGAGCGAGGCCATCTTGTCGATCTGGCCTCTCCAGGGGTTGCTCGACCACAACCCGTGGAAGGTCTTGTTGTCGGTCTCCATGCCGAACCAGTTGATGCCGGTCAACCGGACGGTCGCGCCCGTGCTGTCGACGATCTTGTTGCCGGAGGTGCGCAGGTAGCCGGTGCCGGTTCCGCCCGCGGCACCGGCCGGGGAGGAGCCGAGCGCGACCGCGAGCGCCGAGGTGACCACGAGCGCCGCGAGCGCCGCCGACCACCTGCGAACACGCAGGACTTTCATTCAAGAGCCCTTCGAGGACGGGATCTGTTCGCGGGGTGGGAGTCCCCGCGATCGAAAGGTGCGGCCGGTCGCGCTCGCCATGGTTCGGCGCCCGCCCCGCTCCCGTCAACCGCCGCCCGGACCGGTCCCGCCCCCTCACGGCACCCGCGACCCCTCCCATCTCGCCCTGTACGGCCACCGCCCCGCCGATCGCCGGGTGAAAGTTTCAGGGGAGGGCGGGGGGCGGGGCCACGGGGGAGCAGTCGGCGTTCGACGGGTCGGCGGGAATGGCACACCACACGGTCCGGCCACCGGGCCCGAAATCGCGGACCCCCCAATTCCCGGCCGAGATCTCGTCGACGATGAACAACCCCCGGCCGCTTTCCGCGTACAAGGGCGAACATTCCTGGAGGTGGGGCTTTCTGGACGCGGAACCGGGGTCGGTCACCTCGACGTACACGAAATCGTTGACCACCTTCAGGACGACCATCACCAGATCCCCCACGGGGCCGGATTCTGAATGCTCGACGGCGTTCGTCGTGATCTCGGAGACGACCAGTCGCGCCTGTTCGTAGGCCGGATGATTCGCACCGAGGAGATCACGCACCATCTCGCGCGCCTGGGAAACCGATTCGGGCTTTCTCCGGACGAAGATCTCGCCTAGCTTTCTGGGTGTTTGCGGCATGGCGCCCCTTCGTGCAATTCGTACGGCTGCTTCCCTGTCCTATTGACCGAGGTGTCGACGTCTGTCTGACTGGGTGCCTCCACGATCCCAAAGGACACATGGAGCCGGAAGCACAATGGGGTTCACATAAATTCACAACCGCCCTGGAATTGGTGCGCCGGAGTACGAAGACGGAGAGTATTGACGCGAAGACGCCGCGAAGTGATGGAAGGTAGGCCGCGATGCCCCAGATTCTCCCCGCTGACCTGACGGTGACGCCTCGCCACTACTTCGGGCAGGAGGTTCGCGGGCTTCGCTCGGCGGCGGGACTGAGCCAGAAACAGCTGGCGAAGCAGGTCCCCGTCTCCGTGAGCCACCTCAGCATGATCGAGACGGGCACCCGCCCGGCGAACCACCACACCGCCGCGAAACTCGACGCCGCTTTGGACTCCGGCACCACCCTGGTCGACCTGCTCGACGCGCTGGAGAAGGCCAATTCCCCGGTCCCGCGCTGGTTCCGCCCGTGGGTGGAGTTCGAGCGCGAGGCCGAGGAGCTCCACGTCTGGGAGGTGAACGTCTTCCCCGGCCTGCTCCAGACGGAGGACTACGCCCGTGCCCTGCTCAGCCGCGAGCCCGACGTGGACCACGAGCAGACAGAAGGGCTTGTCGGCGCCCGGATGCGCCGTCAGACCATCCTCGACCGCCTCAGGCCCCCGATGCTCTGGGTCGTGGTCGACGAGGCGGTTCTGCACCGGCCCGTGGGCAGCCGGGAAATCATGTTCTCCCAGCTCAACCGCCTGTTGGAGATGGGCGGGCGGACCAACATCTCACTTCAGATTCTCCCTCACAGCGCTTACAGTGTTCTTGGGCTACTCGGCGCGTTCACCGTCGCCACACTGCCTCGCGGTGCCTCCCCCTAGCAATGGCGGCAATTGCGTTGAGGTCGCCGGTTTGTCCGGGGGGCGTGCGGCGGTCAGGGACAGCAAGGACCCGTCCGGTCCGGCGCTGGTCTTCACCCGTGGCGAATGGGCGGCCTTCGTCGGCGGCGTGAGAAACGGCGAATTCGACTAGCCCGAAGGGCCAATAACCTAAGCCCCCTCCATCGTAAGATTTGAGGGGGCTTAGTCGTATATTTCGGCTTTTTAACCGGCTAATGCCACCGACACGAGCAGGAGCTGGGCCTCCAGGGCGTGGCGGAAGTCGTCGGGCAGCGAGCCCTCCCGGCTGCGTTCGGCGATCTTTCCCCGGATCGGGGTGAGGTCGCGGGAGTCCCAGACGCTGCTGGCCATTATCTGCCGCAGGTCCAGGGCCACGTCGGAGCGGATCCTGCCCTCGTCCTCCCCCTTCGCGAGCACGGCGTTGAAGCGCCGCACGCTCTGGTTGAGATTCGGGTCGTAGGAGCGGATCGCCTTCGCCTCCGGAACGGCCTCCGCCCCCGGGGCCGGGTCCGCCGCCTGCCCGCTCCGCTTGGAGGTGGTGGAGGGACTGGGACGCGGCGTCGTACCCGGTTCGGGGTAGGCCGTGGTGGGGTCGAGGACCGTGGGCGGCACCGTCCCGCGACCCGGCGGACCGGCCACCCGCTCCTCGTAGGAACCGGCGATCCGGCTCCACACCAGGAGACCCGCGAGCAGTGCCGCCACCGTCGCGACCACCGTCCAGCGCACCAGCCCGCTCGCGCTTCTGGAAGGGGCCGGTGGCCTGAGGGCCGCGGCCAGGTCGTCGGCCACCTCCTGCGCCCTCGGCCTCGCCTCGGGCCGGTGCGACAGGCAGACCTGGCAGAGCGCGCTGATCCGCGCGGGCATCCCCGGCACCGCCGCCACCGGCGGCGGTCCCTCCCGGCGGACGTTCTCGATCTCCTCCCAGGTCCGTTCCGGGTACGGGGGATCACCGGTGAGCATCTCGAACAGCAGCACGCCCAGCGCGTAGACGTCACTCGCCGGATCCGCGACCGTGCCGGTCAGCCGCTCGGGCGCCACGTAGGGAGGGGTCCCGTAGTCGGAGGCCCGGTCGTCGCCGTCCTCCCCGATGAACGCCGCGATGCCGAAGTCCAGCAGCTTGGCGCCCGTCGAGGTCAGCAGCACGTTCTCGGCGGTGACGTCCCGGTGCACGATGCCCCGCTCGTGGGCGGCGGCCAGCACGGTGGCCAGCCTGGCGGCGATCGTCGCCGCCTCCGCCCACGGCAGCGGGCCCTCGTTGATCCGGTCCGCCAGCGGGCGCCCCTCCAGCAGGCGCATCACGACGTACGCGGCGAGGCGACCGTGCGAGGTCACGGTCTCCCCGTAGTCGTAGACCTCGATCGCGTCGGGGTGGATGAGGCGCGCGGTGGCACGCGCCTCCCTGCGGATCAGCTCGCGTTCCCCCAGGTCGACGCCCAGCTCGCCGTCCAGCAGCTTGACGGCGACCATCCGCTGGAGCGACTGGTCGAAGGCACGCCAGATGACGCTCATGCCACCCCACGCGATCCGCTCCAGCAACAGGTACCTGCGGGTGAGCACGTCCCCCGCGCGAAGCCCGACCTGGTCAGGCCGACTCACGGACCACCAGCTCAGTGGGTAGTACGGGATTGTCGCGGGGAGCGCCGGCCGAGCTCATCGAGAGCAGCAGCAACCGGGTGGCGAGCGCGGAGAACTCCTCCACCGGCTGGCGGACGGTGGTGAGCGTGGGGGAGGTCCGCCGGGCGGCGGGGGCGTCGTCGAACCCGATGACGGCCACGTCCTCCGGCACCCGCCGGCCGGCCCGGCGCAGGGTCTGCAGCGCGGCGGCCGCCATCACGTCGGAGGCGGCGAAGACCGCGTCGACGTGTGGCATCCTGCGCAGCAGCCACTGCATTCCGTGCACTCCCGACGTGTGGCTGAAGTCGCCGTACGCGACCGGCACGCCGGTCATCCCGGCCAGGGCGAGGGTCTGCATGAATCCGTCGAGCCGGTCGCGGGCGGCCGGCAGGGCGGGCGGACCCGCGATGACGCCGATGGACCTCCGGCCGCCGAGCAGCAGGTGTTCCGCCGCCTGCCGGCCTCCGTCGCGGTTGTCCATGTCGACGTGGGGGAGGTCGATGCCGTCCGGGGGACGGCCCGCGCTCCGTACCGGGATGCCCGAGGCGGCGAGGGTCACCACGAGCGGATGCCTGTCACGCGCGCCGATCAGCAGGACGCCGTCGATGCCTCCGGCGACGAGCGGTGGCGTGGCGATGGTGGAGGTGGCCGCCGTGGCGGTCATCACGGCGAGGGGGACGCCGTGCCCGGTGAGGACCTCCTCCGCGGCTGTGATCATCCGTGCGTAGAACGGCTCGGTGAAGAGCCGGTGCGCGGGTTCGCAGACCACGATGGCCACGACCTGGTCGGATCGGCGGCCGGAGCCGCCACGGGGAGCGCGATGCCTTACGTAACCGAGACGCGATATTGCGTCATGCACCTGCCTACGAGTCGATGTGCTGACTCTGACTGAACCGGTGAGCACCCGGGACGCCGTGGCAGGGGAGACCCCTGCCTCTGCTGCGACCTGGGCGAGTGTGGGTAGATCGGTCATAACTTCCTCCACACCAAGATCCTGCACAGGTGGGAGCGCTCCCAGTGAACCTAGCATTGTTTCGGAAGTGTCAAAAGATGTTTCCGAAAAATCACCATGTGTATGTCAAATTTCCCTGACAACCCAGTCAGGGGCAAGTATCGACATGATTACGGAGTCATACCATTCCCCGTTTAGACGCAAGGCGTCGCGGCAGACGCCCTCCTGGACGAAGCCGATCTTGCGGTAGACGTGCGCGGCCCGCTCGTTGAAGGCGTAGACCTCCAGGGCCACCCTGTGCAGCGGCGTGGTGCGGAAGACGTGGTCGAGGGTGAGCCGGATCGCCTCGGTGCCGTATCCCCTGCCGTACGCCCGGGGGCCGATCAGCGCGATCCGCAGGTTGCAGGAGAGGTTCTCGGCGTCGAGCTCGTTGAGCACGATCTCGCCCACGTAGGTGTCGTCCCCGGCGTCGCAGATCGCCAGGTCCAGCCGGTCGCCGTGGTCGCCCCGCGAGCCGTACCAGGCCTTGAGCCCCTCGTACTCGGGCTTGCCGTGCGAGCCGGTGAGCCGGACGGTCTCGGGGTCGTTGACCAGCTCCCAGAGGCCGTCCACGTGCTCGGGACCGACCGGCCTGAGCGTCACGTGCTCTCCGGAGAGCGTGGGTTTGCGTGCGAACATCATCCGGCGTGTCTACCGGCAGGAACCCCGCCGGGCAAACCGGTTGTCCGCGGCCACCCCGGGACCGCGCCAGGATCATGCCCGGACCGCGCCCGGGTCGTGTCGCCCGGCCGCGGGAACGAGCCCCGCCCGGGCGCGTCCGGGGCCGCGCCGAACCCCGGCCCCGGGACGGGTTACCAGGGTCCGTACGGCCCCTGGTTGCCGCCGCCCTTGCCGATCTCCCGCACGGCGGGACGCACGTCGGCCAGGTAGATGCCCGAGGCGATGACGGACGCGATCGTGAAGATGCTCAGCACGCTGAGGTACTGCACCGCGGCGGCGAAGCCGAACAGCGCCGCCAGCCCGAGGATGACCATCCACAGGTTCTTCGTCTGCTTGCCGGTTACCGCGAACGCCCGCGCCGGGGTCTTCACCGCGTGCACGAGCGCCCAGCCCGACAGCGCGAACACTCCGACGGCCAGGATCCAGAAGACCAGGTCCAGGGCACCGTGGATTTCGATCATCGTCTCTCCAGAACGTTCGCCTCGCCGGTCTCCCTCAGCCTAATGCCGAAAGTCCCGTTCGCGGCGGCCTCGGACCGTACCGGCCGGGCCCGACGGCCCGTTCTCACGCCCAGCCGGGGCCGTTCCCCGTCCTCGCGCCCGGCCCGGTTGGCTCGCGTCCGGTCCCGCTCCCCGTACGCGGCGGCCTCCCCGTACGCGCCGGCCGCGGGCCCTCGAACGCCGAAGGCCCGCCCGGGGAATGCCGGGGCGGGCCTTGGAGGCGGAGTGCGCGAGGGACGCGCTCAGCCCCTGGTCGTGGTGGACCTGCCGGTCGTGGTGGACTTCGAGGTCCGGGTGCCCTTCCTGGGCGTCCGGGCGGCGGCGATCGCGGGCTCGGCGGCCTCGGAGACCTCCTCCAGCTCCAGGGCGATCTCGCCGCTGGTCTTGGAGACGACCTTGCGGCCGCGGTTGGCGAACTCCTCGTACAGCTCGTTGGCCCGGCCCGCGATCTGGTCGGCGTAGTCGCGCGCCTTCACGGGGAAGTCCTTGGCGTAGCCCTCGGCCTTGCCGGCGAGCTGCCTGGCCCGCTCCGGGATGTCCTTCGCGGCCTCGCGGATCTCCTCGCGGCGGCCCTGCAGCCTCTGGATCTGCTCGGGAAGCTCCAGGAGCTTCTCGACGGCGAAGTCGCCGGCCCCGGCGACGGCGTAGAACGGCTTGGACTCGGCCAGCTTCTTGACTTCGGTGGCGATGGGCATGGGTTAACCTTCCTTGGTTTCCTCGGTGATGTGGCCGTTGCTCGGGGGGACCGCGTAGGGCTTCAACGCGGTGAGGTATTCCCCGGGAAGCGGCACCTCGTCGTCAGGCGAGGAGTCCGCGTCACCCCGCCGGGGCTCCGGTGCGAGGCGTGCTTTCTGGGAGGTCTGCACGTCCTCGTCCGGGGCCTCGGCCTGCTGGTTCTCCTTGCGGAACGACTCGTAGATGTCGATCAGCACCTGGCGTTGCCGCTCGGTGACGAGGTGGTCGGCCCTGATCGCGGTCAGCACGTCGCTGTCCGGCTCGCGCTCCTCGATGAGGCCCGCCTGGACGTAGAGCGCCTGCGACGAGATGTGCAGGCCCTTGGCGATCTGGTTCAGGATCTCGGCGCTGGGCTTGCGCAGCCCGCGCTCGATCTGGCTCAGGTAGGGGTTGGAGACCCCCGCCGCCGCGGCGAGCTGTCGCAGGGAGATCTTCGCGTGCGTGCGCTGCTCGCGGATGTACTCACCGATCGAGCCGACCTTCGGTAGTGCCATGCGTCGAGTCTGCCCCAAAGTGCTTGCTATTGCAAACGGGTTGGCTAACACTTGCAAGCACTTTGGGGTGAGTTTGGCGAAAGATGGACGAATCCGGCCGAAGTGCCAGGGGTGACTCTTGGTTCGGTACGCGGACAGCCCACACCTTCAACACAGGTCAACGCGGACCCGCCCGGCGCACGCCCTGGTACAGGACTAGTACGGGACCAGCCAGAGCAGCGGCGCCGACGACGTCAGGACCACGGAGAAGGCGACGATGGCGTAGCGGATCCCGCGCGGCAGGACGGGGACCGGGTTCACCAGGCGCTCGACCCTGGCCATCACGGCGGTGGCGGAGCTCGCGGCGCCCAGGGCGCCGTGCGGGGCCGGGACGGCGCCCGCCGTGCCGAAGCGCAGCAGGGCGGTCGCCAGGCGGCGCGCGGAGCAGCAGCGGCGGGCGACGTCGTCGGCGGCCATCTCCACGAGCAGGCCGACCTCGCCCTGCGCGTCCCTGACCACGCGCGACCAGGGCAGCGCCCGGCGCAGCGCGGCGAAGGGCAGCAGCACCAGGTCGTGCCGCTCGCGCACGTGGGCGGCCTCGTGGGCGAGCACCGCGCTCAGCTCGTCGGCGGAGAGCAGCTTGAGCGCCCCCTCGCTCACCACCACCTGGGAACGCAGGCCGGGCACGCAGTAGGCGGTGGCACCCGGGTGGTCGAGCACCCGTACGCCGGGGACCACCGGGTCCTCCCTGGCGATCAGGGCGAGCAGGGTGCGGTGGCGGTGGCGGGCGCGGAACGTCTGCGCGCCCGCGGCGAGCAGCACCAGGATCAGCACGGCCAGCGCGGTGAGCCCGGCGACGAGCGCGACGACCCTCGGCAGCTCGTACGGCTGGGGGAGCCCGCGCCCGCCGACGAACGGGGAGACCGCGAACTCGTGCAGGCCGTGCAGCACGCCCTCGTCGTAGGGCTCCAGGGCGTAACCGAGCAGGGCGCCCGTCCCGGCCAGGCCCCAGGTGACCCCCAGCGCCTGCCACAGGACGATGGCCACGTGCGGGGCGCGGTAGGTCCACCGTGCCCGGGTGAACCGCCAGGCGCCGACCGCGCAGACCAGGGCGAGCGTCGCCAGGGCTGCCGCGGTCATCTACTCGTCCTCCAGCTCCTCCAGGTCCGTCAGGGCCCTGCGCAGGATGTCTGCCTCGGTGCCGGTGACGGCCTGGGCGAACCGGGTGAGGGCCGCCGACCGGTCACCGGTCATGTCCAGCGCCTCCAGCATAAGCTCCGCGACGTAGGCGTCGCGGCTCTCCGCCGGTGCGTACCGCCACGCGCGCCCGTCCCGGGTGCGGAGCAGGAACCCCTTGCGGGTGAGCCGGTCGAGCACGGTCATCACGGTGGTGGGCGCCAGGTCGCGGTCGGCGATCAGACGCCCGACCTCCCGCGCCGTCACGGAGGATGGCTGTGCCCAGATGATGTCCATGATGCTGCGTTCAAGCTCGCCGAGACCCTTCACGCATCCAAGCCTAACTCCCGCACCACGAGGGGTAGTACTACGGGTTGTCGAGTGACTTGCGTCACAGGTGTTTGACCATGTAAATCTCGTCCCTGTCGTCGCCGGGGGCAAGGCGGATCGACCGCGGGATCCGGCCGACCTCCGTGTATCCCAGCCGTGCGTAGAAGCCCTCGGTCCCAGTGCCGCCGCGGACCGTCAAATGCAGCGCCTCCACGCCCAGGTCGCGGGCGGCGTCGTCGGCGGCGCGCATGAGCAGCGTCCCGTAACCCCCGCCCTGGTGCTTGGGGTGGACCATCACCCGCAGCGCCCAGCGCCAGTGCGCCCGCAGCCGCGACTTCCCGTCGCCCAGGATCAGCCAGCACGCCACCCGGTCCTCCGCGTCGAAACCGACGAGCAGGTGGTCGGGGTTGTCGCGGGTGGTGTCGCAGGCGGCGAAGGTGGCGGTGGCCGTCTCCAGGATGTCGTCGGAGGTGACCGGGGGGACGAAGCCGACCGATCCCCCGGCGTTGACCACCTCGGTCCAGCACTCGACGAGCTCGCCGGTGAGCGCGGGGGTGAGTTCGGGGTCCA
This sequence comes from Streptosporangium heterodermiicola, assembly GCF_051390675.1. NCBI lineage: Bacteria > Bacillati > Actinomycetota > Actinomycetes > Streptosporangiales > Streptosporangiaceae > Streptosporangium > Streptosporangium heterodermiicola. The sequence continues at coordinate 241,433 of NZ_JBPJSR010000012.1, read as the reverse complement.
CCACGAACCGCAGTTCTGCCATGCGTGGACTTTACCAAATATATGAGTGCAAGTTAGGTATGCCTAACCAAACTTCTGAGATCGTACGGGGTGGCCGCGACCAGGTCAGCGCGAGGCGACCGCGGCCCGGTCAGTACGAGGCGAGTACGACCCGGTCGACACCAGGCGACCGCGGTCCGTTCAGCGTGGGGCGATCGCGGCCCAGGGAAGGGTGATCTCGCCGAGCCGCCAGCGCGCCCGGCCGCCCAGCGGCGGGCGCTCGGCCAGCGGCCAGGTCCCGGCCAGCGTCCCGGCCGAGGCGATCCAGCGCTGCCGGGAGCCGTACGAGCTCAGCGGGGCGTTGACGGCCCAGGCCCGGTCGAAGTCGCGCAGGAAGGCGTGCACGGGCTCGCCGGGGACGTTGCGGTGGATGAGCGTCTTGGGCAGCCGGTCGGCCAGGTCCGAGGGGCGCTCGAAGGAGTCGAAGCGGGCCGAGAGGGTGAGCGTCCGGGGCCCCGAGCGGTCGAGCCCGGCCCAGACCGCGCGGTGGCCCACCTCCGAGCAGGTGCCCTCGACGATCACCCCGCCCGGCGCGAGCCGTCCGGAGAGCATCGCCCAGTACTCCCACGCCTGCGCCTCCCCGTACTGCCGCAGCACGTTGAACGCCCTGACCAGCAGGGGCGGCCGCGCCACCGGCAGCTCGAAGCCGCCCAGCGCGAAGGACAGCCCCGGCCGCTCGTACGGCTTCGCCGCCGCCACCCTGGCCGGGTCGATCTCGACGCCGACGACCTCGACCGAGGGGCAGATCGCGCGTAGCCGCAGGAACAGCTCCAGGGTCGTGGTGTGCGAGGCCCCGTACCCCAGGTCGACCACGAGCGGGCGGACGGCGGAGCGCAGCAGGCGGCCGTGCGCGGCGACGACCCAGCGGTCGGCCCGCCGCAGGCGGTTGTGCCCGGTCGTCCCCCTGGTGATCGCCCCTACCGGCTTCGGCGCGATCGGGCTCGGCTTCGGCACGGTCAGACGCGGTGGACCTTGTGCTGGGCGGCCTGGGCCCGGGGGCGGATGACGAGGCGGTCGACGTTCACGTGGGCCGGGCGGGTCACGCACCAGGCGATGGCGTCGGCCACGTCGGCGGCGGAGAGCGGGTCGGGCACGCCCTCGTAGACCCTTCCGGCGGCGGCAGAGTCGCCGCGGAAGCGGTTGAGCGAGAACTCCTCGGTGTGGACCATCCCGGGGGCGACCTCGACGATCCTGACCGGCTGACCGACCAGCTCCAGCCGCAGCACCTCGGTCATCGAGGTCTGCGCGTGCTTGGCCGCGTTGTAGCCGCCCCCGCCCTCGTACGAGACGAGCCCGGCCACCGAGGTCAGCATCAGCAGCACGCCGTCGCCCGACCCGATCAGCCGGGGCAGCAGCGCCTGGGTCACGCGGAGCGCGCCGAGCACGTTGACGTCGTACATCCGCTGCCAGTCGGCGACCTGCCCGCTCGCCACGGGCTCCAGGCCGATCGCGCCACCGGCGTTGTTGACCAGCACGTCACAGCGGTCGAGCGAGGCGGCCAGCTCGTCCACCGACTCCTGCGACGTCACGTCCAGGGTGACCGGGCGGATGCCGGGCACCTCGGCGGCCAGCTCGTCGAGCCGCTCCCTGCGCCGCGCCGCGGCCACCACCTCGAAGCCCTCGGCGGCGAGCCTGCGGGCCGTCGCCTCGCCGATCCCACTGCTGGCCCCTGTCACCACAGCTGTCCTCTTCATGGGTCCCCATCCTGCCAGGAGCCGCAGGGACGGCCTGTTCGGGGCTGAAGCGGTCATGTGTCGGGAATGTTGCGGATTATCCGATGGTTGAGCCCTCTCGGAGGTGGTGTCGGTGAGGCGCCGACGGGTCAACCGAGTCGCGACGATCAGCATGCACACGTCCCCCCTGGACCAGCCGGGGACAGGGGACGCGGGCGGGATGAACGTCTACATCGTCGAGGTGGCGAAACGCCTCGCCGAACTCGGGGTGGAGGTGGAGATCTTCACCCGGCAGACGTCCCGGGATCTGCCACCCGTCGCCGAGCTCGTCCCCGGCGTCTCGGTCCGCCACGTCACCGCCGGGCCGTACGAGGAGCTCGACAAGGGCGACCTGCCCGGCCAGCTCTGCGCCTTCCTCTCGGGCGTGCTGCGCACCGAGGCCATGTACGAGCCGGGCCGCTACGACGTCATCCACTCCCACTACTGGCTCTCCGGCCAGGTGGGCTGGCTGGCCAAGGAACGCTGGGGCCTGCCGCTGGTGCACACCATGCACACCATGGCCAAGGTGAAGAACCTCCTGCTCGCCGCCGACGACAGGCCGGAGCCGGCCGCCAGGGTGCTGGGCGAGCAGCAGGTCGTGGACGTCGCCGACCGCCTGGTGGCCAACACCCCGACCGAGGCCAGGGAACTCGTCGAGCTGTACGGGGCCGCCCCGGCCCGCGTCGAGGTCGTCAACCCCGGGGTGAGCCTCAGGGTCTTCCAGCCCGCCTCCCGGGGCGCGGCCCGCCACCGGCTCGGGCTGCCGCAGGACGCCCACGTGCTGCTGTTCGTGGGCCGCGTACAGCCGCTGAAGGCCCCGGACGTGCTGCTGCGCGCCGCGGCCAGGATGCTCATCGACGACCCCTCGCTCAGGTCGAGGCTGGTCGTCGCCTGCGTCGGCGGCCCCAGCGGCAACGGCCTGGCCAGGCCCTCCTACCTCACCGACGTGGCCGCCTCGCTGGGGATCTCCGACGTGGTCAGGATCGTTCCCCCCGCGCCCCAGTACGAGCTGGTCGACTGGTACCGCGCCTCCGACGTGACCGTCGTCCCCTCCCACAGCGAGTCGTTCGGCCTGGTGGCCCTGGAGTCGCAGGCCTGCGGCACCCCGGTCGCCGCCGCCTCCGTGGGCGGGCTGCGCACCGCCGTGCGCGACGGGGTGTCCGGGGTGCTCGTCGAGGGGCACGACGCCCACGACTGGGCGCGGGTGCTCCGCAGGTTCGTCTACGAGCCCGCCTGGCGGGAGACGCTGTCGGCGGCCGCGGTGGCCCACGCGGCGGCCTTCGGCTGGTCGGCCACCGCGGCCCGGCTGGCGGACGTCTACGCCGGGGCGATGACGAACCTGCACCGCCTCCCGATCGCGGTCAACTCCTGAGCCCCACCCCGGAGCCCGCCCGCGAAGCGCTCATTAGGCGCTCGTGAGGCGTTCGTAGACTCGTGAAGCGCTCGTGAGGCGGAGTACTCGTGCGGCCGGGTGCCCGTGAACGCTCGTGAGACGCGGTGCCCGTGAAGCGCTCGTGAGGCGGAGGTCGCGTCGTTCGTGAGGCCCGCTCGTAAGCTGGGCCCATGCGTGAAGTGATCGAGGCGGCGCTGAAGAGCGCGGACGCCTCCTACGAGCAGCCCCGGCCGGGGGCCTTCCTGGTGAGGCTCCCCGGCCAGCACAAGCTCGCCACGATGACCTGGCTGATCGTCGGCGACCAGTCCCTGCACGTGGAGGCCTTCTTCTGCCGCCAGCCCGACGAGAACCACGCCGAGTTCTACCGCTGGCTCCTCACCAAGAACGGCTCCATGTACGGGGTCCACTTCGCCCTCGACCCCGTCGGCGACGTCTATCTCGTGGGCCGCGTCCCGCTGGACGCGGTCACCGACGAGGAGGTCGACCGCCTCCTCGGATGCGTGCTCACCTACTCCGACGAGGGCTTCGACCGCGCCCTGGAGCTGGGCTTCGCCTCCTCGATCCGGCGCGAGTGGGAGTGGCGCGCCAAGCGCGGCGAGTCGCTCGCCAACCTCCAGGCCTTCGCCCGCTTCGCCGACCCCGAGCGCTGAGGGGCCTGTTCCCTCGGGAGGCCGGACCCGGGTCAGGTCCGGGGCGGGTGGAGCGCCGAAGACGTCAAGCAAGCGCCCACTAAGCTTGTCCGCATGTCGACTTTGGTGCTGCTTCGGCACGGTGAGAGTGAGTGGAACGCAAAGGGTCTGTTCACCGGATGGGTGGACGCGGGGCTCTCGGCCAAGGGCGAGGAGGAGGCGCGCCGCGGCGGGCGGCTGCTGCTCGACGCGGGGGTGCGGCCCGACGTGGTGCACACCTCCCTGCTGACCAGGGCGATCCAGACCGCCAACCTCGCGCTGGGCGCCGCGGACCTGCTCTGGCTGCCGGTCTCCCGGTCCTGGAGGCTCAACGAGCGCCACTACGGCGCCCTGCAGGGCAAGGACAAGGCGCAGACGCGGGCCGAGTTCGGTGACGAGCAGTTCATGCTCTGGCGCCGCTCCTACGACGTCCCGCCGCCCCCGATCGCCGACGACGACGAGTTCTCCCAGGCCGGCGAGGCCCGCTACGCGCTCCTGCCGGGCGAGCTGCTGCCGAGGACCGAGTGCCTCAAGGACGTCGTCGAGCGCATGCTGCCCTACTGGTACGACCAGATCGTGCCCGACCTCGCGCAGGGGAGGAGCGTGCTGGTCGTCGCGCACGGCAACTCGCTCCGGGCGCTGGTCAAGCACCTGGACGGGATCGGCGACGAGGAGATCGCCGGGCTCAACATCCCCACCGGCATCCCGCTCCGGTACGAGCTGGACGACGCCTTCCACCCGGTCACCAAGGGCGGCCAGTACCTCGACCCCGCCGCGGCCGAGGCCGCCATCGAGGCAGTCGCCAACCAGGGCAAGTAGCCCCGGCGTCCGGGAACGTACGAGAACGCCGGAAAAGCCGGGAAAAGAGGGAGGGCCCGCCGGATCCGGCGGGCCCTCCCTCTTCGCGCGGACGTTCGTGAGGGGCGACGGGGGTCAGAAAGCGGAGCCGTCCTGGGGCCGGGAGCCCGTCACCAGGTAGACCACGTCGTGCGCGACGCGGACCGCGTGGTCGGCGTAGCGCTCGTAGTAGCGGCCGATCAGCGTCACGTCGATGGCCGGTTCGACGCCGTACTTCCAGTCGGGGGCCATCAGGACCTTGAACAGCTTGCGGTGCAGCTTGTCCATGGCGTCGTCGTCGGACTCCAGCTCCAGTGCCGACTCCACGTCGCGCGAGGCGATGCAGCTGCCGGTCTTGGTGACGAGGCGCTCGGCGATCTGCCCCATCTCCAGGATGGTGGAGCGGACCTCCGGCGGGATCGCGGAGTCGGGGTGGCGCAGCCTGGCGATCTTGGCCACGTGCTCGGCGAGGTCGCCCATGCGCTCCAGGTCGGTGCCCATCCGCAGCGCGGCGATGATCATTCTGAGGTCCACGGCCACGGGCTGCTGCCTGGCCATCAGGTCGAAGATCGAGGCCTCGACCTCCGCGAAGATCCGGTTCACCTCCTCGTCCTGGGAGATGACGCTCTCGGCGAGGTGGACGTCGGCGTCGAGGAGGGCTGTGGTGGCCCGCGATATCGCCGACCTCACGAGCCGGGTCATCTCGACCAGCCGCTCGGTGAGGGCGTCGAGTTCTTCGTGATAGGCGTCGCGCATGAGAATCACCGTAGGGCGGTAACGGTGAACGAACCTCGACCGTAAAGTGAACTTTATGGGAAAGGCCATGGTCATGCCCTCTTAGCAGTCCTCAATGGGAAAACTCCGACCTACCATCGGGGACGTGAAGCCTACGGGAGGACCGTGTGAGTGAGCTGATGGCGAGCCTGGCCGCGCTGGCCGGTTTCGTCGTGGGAGCGCTGGCCGTGATGGTCGTCCGCCATACCCAGGGACAGCGGAGTGCGATGACACCGGTCGACGGCGTTGAGCCCGGCGCGCTGCCGCAGGGGGTCGCCTCGGTGCTGGCCGTGCTGCCCTCCTCGGCGGTCGTGCTCGACAAGGAGGACCGCGTGCTGCGGGCCAGCTCGGCGGCACGCGCGTTCGGCCTGGTCAAGGGAGATCACCTGATGGCGGCCGAGCTGCTCGCGCTGGCCAGGAAGGTACGCAGGGACGGCGAGATCCGCGAGAGCGAGATCGAGGTGGCCGGTCACAAGTTCGGCCAGGAGTCGACCAACTTCGCGGTGCGGGTCGCCCCGCTCGGCTCGCACGGCCAGGTGCTCGTCCTGGCCGAGGACCAGACCGAGCACCGCCGCGTCGAGGCGGTGCGCCGCGACTTCGTGGCCAACGTGAGCCACGAGCTCAAGACGCCGGTGGGCGCGCTGTCGCTGCTGGCCGAGACCATCCAGGACGCCGCCGACGACCCCGAGGCGGTCACCCGCTTCGCCGGGCGCATGCAGCACGAGGCGGCCCGGCTCACCTATCTCGTCCAGGACCTCATCACCCTCTCCCGTATCCAGGGCGCCGAGCCCATCCCCACCCCGGGCCCGGTCCTGATCGACGAGGCGGTGCACGAGGCCATCGACCGCTGCAACACCACCGCGGCGGCCAAGGACATCACCCTCGTCGCCGGCGGGGTCGAGGGCCTGCGGATATGGGGCGACGACGAGCTCCTCGTCACCGCCCTGCGCAACCTCATCGACAACGCGGTCGCCTACAGCCCCGAGCACACCCGGGTCGTGGTCAGCGCCCGCGCGGCCGGCCCCAACACCGAATCCGTCGAGATCAGCGTGAGCGACCAGGGGATCGGCATCCCCGAGAGCGCCCAGGAGCGGATCTTCGAACGGTTCTTCCGCGTCGACGCGGCACGTTCGCGGGCGACCGGTGGCACCGGCCTCGGCCTGGCCATCGTCAAGCATGTGGCCGCCTCCCACAACGGGGCGGTCACGGTGTGGAGCAAGGAGGGTTCCGGTTCCACATTCACCCTCCGCCTGCCCGCCTTCGGCGGCATGGCGGTCACGGAACCCGTCACAGTCACGATTCCCCTGGAGGCCGCGCAGTGACTCGCGTGCTCGTTGTCGAGGACGAGGAATCGTTCTCCGACGCCCTGTCATACATGCTGCGCAAGGAAGGCTTCGAGGTGGCCGTGGCCACCACCGGGCCGGAGGCGCTGGAAACGTTCGACCGCAACGGCGCCGACCTGGTGCTGCTCGACCTGATGCTCCCCGGCCTGCCGGGTACCGAGGTCTGCCGCTCCCTCAGGCAGCGCTCCAACGTGCCCGTCATCATGCTCACCGCCAAGGACAGCGAGATCGACAAGGTCGTCGGGCTGGAGCTCGGCGCCGACGACTACGTCACCAAGCCCTTCTCCTCCAGGGAGCTGGTGGCCCGCATCCGCGCGGTGCTGCGCCGCCAGGGCGACGTGGAGGAGCTGGAGTCGGCGGTGCTGGCCGCCGGTCCGGTCCGGATGGACGTCGACCGCCACATCGTCGCCGTACGCGGTGAGGCCGTGCAGCTGCCCCTGAAGGAGTTCGAGCTGCTGGAGGTGCTGCTGCGCAACGCCGGGCGGGTGCTCACCCGGGGCCAGCTCATCGACCGCGTCTGGGGCGCCGACTACGTGGGCGACACCAAGACCCTGGACGTGCACGTCAAGCGGCTGCGGGCCAAGGTCGAGTCCGACCCCTCCAACCCGCGCTGCATCCTCACCGTCCGGGGACTGGGCTACAAGTTCGATCCCGCGGAGATCTGAGCCTCCCCGCGCGTCTCCAGGCGACCGTCCGCTCCCGGACCCGGGACGGCGTCCGCCTCCGCGGTTGTTCACCCGCCTCCGGACGACCGAGGGGCCGTACGGCGTGCCCGCGCCGTACGGCCCCTCGGCGTGTCCGGAGGCCGTCGCCGGCCCCGGAGCGTCAGTGTCCTGAGGAGTGCTCGTCCCCGGTGGTGGCGGAGGGGGTGGGCGACGGCGTGGGGGCCGCGGAGGCGCCGGGCGCCTGCGGGTAGGCGGTGAACTCGCGGCTGCGGGTGACGACGGGGATCGTGAGCTGCACGATGCCGGCGTTGGCGAACTGCAGCTGCACCTTCACGCCCTCGCCGCCGCTGAGAGGCTTCTTCAGCGCCTCGACGAGGATGGTGGGGGTCGGCTTGCCGACGGTCACCCGCTGGTTCTGAGGGAGCGCCACGGGCGCGCTCACCTTCGCCGTGCCGAGGGCGGGGTCGACGCCGAGGCCGACGAGCTGGTCGGTGCCCGCGTTGGTGTTGACCAGCGACAGGTAGAGCGGGGTGGCCGCCCCGGCCGGCAGCGTCGCGCCGGAGTCCGGGCCCAGGAAGAAGGCCTGGGAGATGTCGATGCCCTTCGTCTTGACCGAGAGGGCCTCGGTCGGCGAGTAGGGCTTGTTGGTGATCGCGTCGGATCCGGCACCGCAGCCGGCCAGGGCCGGAGCGGCTGCGAGGAACGCCGCGGCGACGATCGCCCGGTGGCGGATGTTGCGGGTCACGGTGCGAGTTCTCCTTGTCACGCGTGAGATAGGGCAAGGGCAACCCTATCGGCGACGTTTACCGGGTTTCCCGCCGACCCGCCCCGTCCTTTCGCGCCGGCCCGCCTCGTCATCCGAAGGCGAGGAACGCAGGTCATAAGTGCTTTTTGCCCCTCTGATTCACACACTTGGTCACTTGTCAAGTCATAAGATGCGGCTTTGACCTGCAGTTATGGTGATTTCACTGTTCCGGGAGGCTGTGGATACGTGGTACTCTTGAGTACAGCGGAAGGGGTACTTGTCACATGACTTTCCAGGTCGGCGACACTGTCGTCTACCCCCACCACGGGGCTGCTCGGATCGAGGCGATCACGACCCGAACCATCAAGGGTGAGGAAAGGACCTACCTGGTTCTTAAGGTCGACAAGGGCGACCTTACCGTCCAGGTGCCGGCTGACAACGCAGAACTCGTCGGTGTTCGCGATGTCGTCGGACAAGAGGGCCTTGAGCGCGTCTTCGACGTGCTTCGAATGCCTCACACCGAAGAGCCCACGAACTGGTCCCGACGCTACAAGGCGAACCTTGAGAAGCTGGCGTCCGGCGACGTCAACAAGGTTGCCGAGGTCGTTCGCGACCTGTGGCGGCGAGACAGGGAGCGCGGACTCTCCGCAGGAGAGAAGCGGATGCTGGCGAAGGCCAGGCAGATCCTCGTCAGCGAGCTCGCGCTCGCGGAGAAGACGAACGAGGACAAGGCCGAGGCCCTGCTGGACGAGGTTCTCAACTCCTGAACAAGACATTTCCACGGGTGGGCGTCGGGGTCGACGTCCACCCGTTCGCTTCTGGCCGCGAGCTTCACCTCGCCGGTCTGCACTGGCCCGGCGAGACCGGCCTGGCAGGTCACTCCGACGGTGACGCCGCGGCCCACGCCGCCTGTGACGCGCTGCTGTCCGCGGCGGGCCTCGGTGATCTCGGCGGCCTGTTCGGCACCTCCGACCCCCGATGGGCGGGCGCCTCGGGTGTCGCCCTGCTGGAGGAGACCGCGCGCAAGGTGCGGGCCGCGGGCTTCGAGATCGGCAACGTGGCCGTCCAGGTGATCGGCAACCGTCCCAAGCTCGCCCCCCGCCGCGTCGAGGCCGAGAAGGCCCTCGGCGCCGCCGTGGGGGCTCCCGTGAGCGTCAGCGCCACCACGACGGACGGGCTCGGGCTCACCGGGCGCGGCGAAGGAGTCGCGGCCGTCGCGACCGCGATCGTGGTGAACCTGTAGCGGGTGTCAGGCGTCTTCTATACGGAACGTGGAAAACGTTCCGGCGGGCGGCGCGGAATGCCCGCCGATTCATATCGAGGCGGTGGCCCGTTTCCTGGCGCGGTACGGGCCACCCCTTTTTTAGCGTGATCAGTGAATGCGCTGGGTAACCCCTTGGTGACCGTGTCTCGTAACAGGGGGAGCCAGACATGATCGTCTCGATTGTCTCCGCAATCATCATCGGCGCCATCATCGGCGCCCTGGCGCGCCTCATCCTTCCCGGGCGTCAGAACATCAGCATCGGACTGACGCTCATCGTCGGCATCGTCGCCGCGCTCATCGGCACTCTCATCGCCGGAGCGCTCGGGCTGACCAACACGCGCGGGGTCAACTGGTGGGAGCACATCATCCAGCTGGCGCTCGCGGTGCTCGGGGTGCTCCTCGTCGTCCAGATGCAGACGAGAAAGACGCACTGAAGGATTTTTTGCCGCCTGTAGGAATATCCGTGACTCAGGGGGTAGCCACCTCCCTGTGAGAGTGAAGGTCTCACGATCACTGGGAGGTTGAAAGTGACTATCGCGTCTATTCTCGGGGCCATTGTCATCGGCGCGGTCGTTGGCGCCCTCGGTCGTCTCCTGCTTCCCGGTAGGCAGGCGATCGGGCTGATCCTGACCGTCGTCGTCGGCATCGTCGCCGCGCTCATCGGTACCGCCATCGCCCAGGTTCTCGGCGTCGCCACCACGGACGGTATCGACTGGATCGAACTCGTCATGCAGGTGGGCCTCGCCATCGTCGGTGTCGGCCTGGTCGCCGGCCTCAAGCGCTCCAGGGTCTAGCGAACACCGGGTGAGACATCCCGGCGACCTCGCCGAGACTCGACTGGACCCCCTCCGGTCCGGAGGCACTCGCGATGACGCGCACGATGTCATCGTGCTCCAGGAGAAGACCCGCTCGGTTCCATCTGGCCTGCCGAGCGGGTCTCGGTCGTTCACGGCCGGTTCGAGCAACGTGCCGAACCGGTCTCCGGCCGCTCCTGACACGGGCCCGGAGGTGAGCAAATCGCCGGTCCGCAGCGGGGCGCCGTTCACACATGTGTGAGCGAATAGCTGCGGGCCGGTCCAACCCGGTGGACGAACGGCGGTTCCGGCAGGAGACCGCCGCTCGGTGTCCACCACGGTGTGCGGCCCAGACCCCGCCGCCACCCCGTCGCCGCCCGGCCGCCTGACAGGCCGGCCGGGCGGCGACGGGGCCCGTACCACCTCCGGCCGATTCCCGCCCCGGCGAGACCACCCACGAACAGGGCCGGTACCGCTCGCGAGGGGATGGAGCGGCCGAACGGTGCGACCCTCCCGGGCGACGACGCCCCGGGTCCACCCGCCTGTCCACACCCGGAGAACGTGGTTCTCGAACGCCTGGAGCACCTGCCCAGCGCGTACGGCGGGGCCGAAGGGACGCCGACCACGTAGCCGATCTCAGCGGTCTCAGCCGTTCAAGCGGAGAGACCCGGCTGAGCCGACGGCCCGAAGCCCGGGTCAGCTCCTCCCAGGCCCCGGAGCTGACCCGACAGGCACCCGACGGCAGCGCGGAACCTCAACGGCCGCGCGGGAGCCTTGGCGGACGACTGGGAAGCGGCTCAGGGCCGCCCCCGTCTCTCGCTTCCCACTCCTCGCCTTCGTCTCTTCACTCACCCGGTGGTACGGGCGTGCTGCGCATCCGCCCGGAGGGCGGTGCCGCGCTGCCGTCCTCGTCGTGCGACCGCGCCTCGGCTTCCTCCCCGGCCTCGGCGGCCTCGGCGCCGTGCGCCGGGTCGGGGGACTTCCCGGCCTTCCGGCCCGCGGTACGCGTCTCTCGCGCCGCCACAGGCGCCTCCGAGGCGCTCTCCGAAGCCGCCTCCGTGGCCGTCCTCGCCGTCCGCTCCGTGGTCATCTCGCCAGGCGGGACGTTCGCAGCCTGGTCCTTCGCCGCTTGGTCCTTCGCCGCGCGGTCTTTTGCCGGGCGGTCCTTCACTGGGCGGTCCTTCACGGCGAGGATCGGCTGGGTGTCGGCGTCGCGCTCGCTCACCTCGGCTACCTGCTCCCGGGGAAGGGCCGCCTGCTCCCGGGGAAGGTCGGTCCGTTCCTGGGAAAGGGCCGTCCGCTCCCGGGGAAGGTCGGCGTCACTGTCCCACGTCTCCACCCGCTCGCTGACCCTGCCACCGCTCTCGGGCTCTGGTGCCCGTACGGCGGGACGGGGCGGGTGGACGAGCAGGTCGCCCTGGCGAGGCCGGACCAGGTCGCCCCAACGCATCGGCTTGCCCGGCAAGGGAGCCGCGGGCCCCCGAGGGGGCGGCGGGTCCTGCGGGATGTCGGTGACCTCGGGCGTCTCCGGTGCCGCGGTGGGGCCGACCACCGGCTCTCCCGCCGGGAGCTCGTGGTGCGGGGCGGCCTCCAGGGGAGGCGCGGAATGCGGATCGAGCATGATCTCCGCCGCGGGGTGGTGCACCAGATGCCCCGGATGCACCGGATGACCCGGACGGTCTCCGTGACCTGAGTGGTGCCCGTGACCCGGGTGGTCCCCGTGAGCGGAGTGGTCTTCGTGGCCGGGGTGGGCGGGCCGCTGCTCGGGGTGGGGCGGCGGGGCCTGCCACCGCTCCTCGGGATCGGGTGCGCCGGGACGGTTCTGAGCCGCCCGGCCCGCCTCGGGGAACGGCACGATGTCGCGCCCGGACGGCGGCAGGCCGGACAGGGCCGCGTCGCTCGCGGCCCTGCGGGCGGCGGCGTGCTTGATCAGCAGGAGCCAGAGCCACAGGGCCAGGATCAGCGTCACCCAGGGGGCGACGGCGACCACGACGGCCGCGCGCCCCTCGTCCACCGCCATCCGCATCGCGGTGGACACCTCGGCGGCGGCCGCGCCGGCGAACAGCAGCGTCAGGATCACGCCCGCCTGCAGCCGTACCGGCCACCAGCCGCCTCTCAGCAGCAGTACGCCGATCATCGCGATGACGAGCAGGGCGTCGAAGGCGGCGGGATACAGGTACGCGAGATCGGCGGGCGCCCTGCCCGCCACGGCGAGGGCGCGCAGGTCCTCGAAGGAGAGTACGCAGGCGGCGGCGGTGAGCCCGGCCACGCCGACTCCGGTGACGGCGATCCCGGCGCGGCGCAGGGCGACGGTCACCCGGCTCGGCTCGGTGGCGGCGGGCAGCGACGGGGGCGGGGATGGGCGGGAGATCGAGCCTGCCGCCCCGGGGGATTTGACGTCCATGGCCCTTTGAGCCTACAGAATCGGCATCTAGCATGATCGAGGAAGTTTTCTGGAAGCGGCCGGGACAACGGTCGGGACAAAGGGCCGGAGAAATCATCCGATCTCATCAGAGATGTTCGACACCGCGAACTTCGCCGCCGTGACGCCGCTCAACGGCGACGGAAGCCCGTAGGCGCGTGCGCCGTCGGGGCGGGGCCGGGCGAAGGCAGGTCTCGTGTTCTCGACGGTCAGGACGGGGACGGGCGAAAGCAGGTGGGGACGACCTCGTGTTCTCGACGGTCAGGGCGTGACGCGAGAGCGTCGGCCTCGCCCGCGACCCGCGCACGGCCATCGCGGTGTCCGACCCCACAGACCCTCACGGAATGTCATCGCCACGCCGAGATATGGGAGATGACGCACGAATGCCGGGCCGGTGCGAGTGGAATCTCCGGGTGCGGAAGACGGCGTCAGGACCAACCTCGGCAGTGTCTTCTGTCACGGTGCCGTTCTGCTGGATCAGCTGGGCGACATTCGCCGCTAATGGTCATAAAACACTCTGCTGAGTGTCTTCAACGTCCCGCAACCCGGTTTGTGAGGGGAGGTGAGGCATTAGCCTTGCCTTCGTGAGCCTGCAGCTATACGACACCAGCGTACGCACTGTCCGCGAATTCGTCCCGGTCGAACCCGGCCGGGCCTCGATCTACCTGTGTGGTGCCACCGTGCAGGCTCCCCCGCACATCGGGCACATCCGCTCGGGCGTCAACTTCGACGTGCTCCGCCGCTGGATGATCAGGTCCGGCTACGAGGTGACCTTCTGCCGCAACGTCACCGACATCGACGACAAGATCATCAGAGTCGCCGCCGAGGAGAACGTGCCGTGGTTCGCCGTCGCCGAGCGTAACCAGAGGGCCTTCACCTGGGCGTACGAGGTGCTGGGCTGCCTGCCCCCCACCGTCGAGCCCCGTGCCACCGGCCACGTGCCCGAGATGATCGAGCTGATGGACCGGCTGATCGCCGCCGGGCACGCCTACGCCGCCGAGGGTGACGTCTACTTCGACGTCATGTCCTACGCCGACCGCTACGGCTCGCTGTCCAACCAGAAGCTCCAGAACATGCGGGCCGCCGGCGACACCGACACCGACTCCTGCAAGCGCGACCCGCGCGACTTCGCGCTCTGGAAGGGCGAGAAGCCCGGTGAGCCGACCTGGCCGACCCCGTGGGGCCGGGGCCGTCCCGGCTGGCACCTGGAGTGCTCGGCCATGGCCACCAAGTATCTCGGGTCCACCTTCGACATCCACGGCGGTGGCGTCGACCTGATCTTCCCGCACCACGAGAACGAGCTGACCCAGTCCCAGGCGGCAGGCGACGGCTTCGCCCGCTACTGGATGCACAACGGCATGCTCAAGATCGGCGCGGAGAAGATGAGCAAGTCGCTCGGCAACTCCCTGCTGATCCCCGAGGTCACCAAGAAGGTCCGCCCGGTCGAGCTCCGCTACTACCTGGCGGCCCCGCACTACCGCTCCTCGATCGAATACTCGGAGGAGGCGCTGTTCGAGGCCGCCGTGGCCTACCAGCGCATCGAGGGCTTCGTCACCCGCGCGGCCGAGGTCATCCACGACGTCGACGCGCACGCGCCGCTTCCCCAGGCCTTCTCCGACGCCCTCGACGACGACCTGGGCACCCCCCAGGCGCTCGCCGTGGTGCACGAGGTGGTCCGCGAGGGCAACGTCGCGCTGGCCCAGGGCAACAAGGAGCAGGTGGCGAGGCTGCTCGCCGAGACGCAGAACATGCTCGACGTCCTCGGCCTCGACCCGCGCTCGGAGCAGTGGCGCTCCTCGGGCGGCGAGACCGGCATGCGGGCGACCGTCGACGCGCTGGTCGCCGTCGCGCTGGAACAGCGGCAGGCGGCGCGGGCGCGCAAGGACTTCTCGGCGGCCGACGGCATTCGTGACCAGCTTTCCCACGCGGGCATCCACGTCGAGGACACCCCCCAGGGACCACGCTGGGAACTCTCGCGGTGAAACCAGGCCGTACGCTATAGACCATGGCTGGTGGGGGTAAAGGGTCCGGGCGACCCGCGAAGAAGAAGAGTCCGACCAAGGGCACGGGCGGCAACGTCCGTCGTGGCCTGGAGGGCAGGGGAGCCACCCCGCCGGCGCATCTGCGGCACTGGCACAAGGACAAGGCGCGCGGCGAGCGGATCGAGCGCGAGGAGAAGACCGGCAGGTCCTCCTCCCCGCGCACCCCGGTCCGCACCCGGCGGAGCGACGACGCGCCCGAGCACATCGGCGGGCGCAACCCCGTCGTCGAGGCGCTGCGGGCCGGGGTTCCGGCCAGCACGCTCTACGTGGCCCTGCGGATCGACAACGACGACCGCGTCAAGGAGTCGGTCCGCATCGCCGCCGACCGGGGCATCGCGATGCTGGAGGTCGGCAGGGAGAAGCTCGACCGCCTCACCGAGGGCGGGATCCACCAGGGCATCGCCCTGCAGATCCCGGCGTACGACTACGCCCACCCCGACGATCTGGTCCGCGTGGCCCAGGAGGCCGCGGAGGTCCCGCTGATCGTCGCTCTCGACAGCGTCACCGACCCCCGCAACCTGGGCGCCATCGCCCGGTCCGCCACCGCGTTCGGCGCCCACGGCCTGGTCATCCCCTCCCGCCGCTCGGCGGGGGTCACCGGCGGGGCCTGGAAGACCTCCGCGGGCACGCTGGCCAACCTGCCGGTCGCCCGCGCCGCCAACCTCACCGCCACCCTGCGGGAGTACCGCGAGGCGGGCCTGTTCGTGATCGGCCTGGACGGCGAGGGCACGGTCGACATCGGTGAGGCCAACCTCCTCGACGGCCCGCTGGTCGTCATCGTGGGATCCGAGGGCAAGGGCCTGTCCCGCCTGGTCCGCGAGTCGTGTGACCTGGTCGTCCGCATCCCGATGCACGCCGCCGCCGAGTCCCTCAACGCCGGGGTCGCCGCCGGCATCGCCCTCTACGAGGTCGCCCGCCACCGCCGTTCCTAACGGTTCGCAATCGGCAGGGCATACCTCGGTGACGTACGGGGAGCGAGCCGACTACACTCGTCTGGCGACCATGCCGACGTAGCTCAATCGGCAGAGCAACAGTCTTGTAAACTGTAGGTCAGGGGTTCGATTCCCCTCGTCGGCTCGCAACAAAGGGCCAGGTCACCCGGCATACGGTGACCTGGCCCTTTGATCGTTGAGCGGACTTCTTGCCTTTCCGTGCCACCCGCGTGCCATTGACCTTCTTCGTGGCCGTCTCGCGTGCCACCATGAGCGCCTTGCCCAGAGCTTCCGCGATGGCCTTGTCACGGTCCTGACTGGCGTGCTGGTAGATCAGCGCCGCCCGCGTGGAGGAGTGCCCCATCCGGGACCTCAGCTCTTTGAGACTCGCCCCGCTGGAAGCGGCCAGGGTGTTGCCGACGTGGCGGAGATCGTGGAAATGGAGATCGGGAAGCCCGGCAGCCGCACGGGCACTGTTCCACGTCCGGCGAAATCCCGCTCGACTTATCGTCGGCATAGACGCGATCCCCCGACTTGAAAAGCGAGCACCCTCGCAGGTGGGGAGTGTGGCGGTGCGAGACCTCCGGCGCCCCCCGCAACCAGTCACCGCACCACCACACTCGTCTACCGAGCCCGCCCAGCCAGCAACGCCGACCAGAAGGCCCGAGCTTCAGTGATCCTCCACGGACGGGTGTCATGGATCAGATGCCCGCCGTCGTTCTGAACGGTCCGCCTGATGAACCCTTGACCAGCGCCAACGTGAAGTTCGTAGACGACGGCCAAGCACGCGCACGTCCACACCTCCGGGTGTGCCCGCTGCAAAGCCCCGCCCGGGTTCCGCCACTCAAGACGCACATGATCACGCTGAACCATGACCACGTGCGGACTGATGCTGACGCACTCATCAAACAGGGTCGGCACGATGAGCTCCCACCCTCTCGGCGGGCAGCGGATGAGCCTTACGAAGATCGGCATAGCGGAACGCCACTCGCCGCGCGGCCCGGTCAGGTTCCTCCGCCGCATGCCAGGCGTACAGCACCCGTCCGCGCCCGATGTCCAAGCGCCCCGTGCTCCACCAGAAGGTCAGGCCATCGGACCAGACGGTCAATCCCGTCTAGGCCGACACCACGGCCAGCCCGTAACCGTCGTTGACGTCGGCATCGATCCCGCACCGCTCCAACGCCGCCCGCAGAGATTCCGCCGCCCTCACCGGCGAACAGGCACCGCCCAGGACCAGCCGTCCCGCAGGCAGGTGAGGACTCATGCGCCAAACCGCGTCATCGACGCCGGATTGACCCTCTGTCCCTGGCGGAGCAAGCAGTCATCCCGGACGCGAATAAGAGACAGGGTCGACCCTCGCAGACCGCCGATCAGGCCACGCCGCAGGCTTACGTACTTCCATCCTTTGCCGCCGCACGAAATAGACGGTTGCTCGGTCACGACACTCGACCCCCTCAGACTTCAACGCCTCACGCTTACCAGTAGCTCTGCGAAGACATCTACTCGACTAGAGGAGTACGCCAAGTCCTATCGCGCAGGCAGCTCGTACGAGAGCACGTAAGCATCGCTGGACATCACCGTGTCGCACACCTCCACAGCGCGACCATCGGTGGCATACGCCGTACGGACCAGGTGAAACACCGGAACGCCCGGCGCCAGTTTGAGCGCCCGCATCTCGTCACGCAGCGGCATCCGAGAGCGGATCTCCTCCACGAAGTGATCCAGCCGGAACCCCAGCTCCTCCAGCCGGGCGTAGATTCCTCCCGGACCACTGTCCGGCTGCGCGATCTGCGTATCCCGCGCGATGTCCGCCGGAATGTACGACACCGCCGTCTCCACCGGCTGACTGTTGATCAGATACCGGCGCGAGCGCCGGATCACGTGATCCTCCGAAGAGATCCCAAGCTTCTCGGCCACCTCCGCCGACGCCCGCTCCTCGGTGATCTCGATCGAGTCGACGGACGGCTTGCCGCCGGCCCCTTCCGTCTCCGCGATGAACGCCGCCTTGCCCCGCTCCCGATGACGACGGGCGAACCGATCGGAGGCCAGCCGCCGCACCGGAGGATGAGACCGGACGAAGACACCACGCCCATGCTCGGCCACGGTCAGCCCCTCGCCTTGGAGGACCTGGAGCGCGTTGCGGATGGTCATCCGCGCGACGCCGTAATGTTGCATGAGCTGAGCTTCCGAGGGCACCTTGTCACCTTCGGCGAGAACGCCCTGCTCGATCGCATGCCTGATGTGGTCGGCGATCTGCCGAAAGACGGCCCGATCGCTGGTCGTTTATCAAGCGGCGGCACGCCGCGCCACCGTACCCGGCCCTCTGCCGCCCGCCGACCGGGCGTGCGGCGTGGGCGCCGGTCCCGAACGGCGGCGCCCCGGGCCGTCCACCGACCCGCATGCCCGCCGTACCCAAACAACGCACCGACTCCAGCGGCCCGCCGCCACTACCATGACCAAACCTGAGCATGATCGGAGTGCGGCGTGAAGTGGACCCGAATATGGAAGCGTCGACAGTTGGACGGGTGTATCTGTAACCCGCTGTGGCCCGCGCTGGAAGTCGAAATCAACGGATACGTAGATCCCGTGCTACCGAGTGAACATGGCTCACTCATCGGAGGCACTGGCGTTGCCCCGGCTCGCTGTGCCGTCTGCAAGAACACATATCCAGACCCTTGGGTCGGCATCTCCGGGACACTTCCCCCCTTCCCTTGGGCTCGCGAAGAAGAACGTTAGGACCTTTTCGTGCCTGTGGCGGGGGCCTCGGCTCCGGGATGATCGACGTTCCGACACGAGAGCCGTAGATGGCTGAGGTAGGCCTGATCTTCCCGTCTGCCGCGTCCCAGGCAAGCCCAACATCTCGATCTTCCGTGTCCGACGGCTTCTCGTGCCTGCCCGCGCCCTCGGATGGACGACATCTGGTGGTCACTCGTGCCGGGCGGGTATCTCGGCCGGTGGGGCCGGGGTCTCACGCTGGTCGAGGGCGATCACGATGTATCTGCCGTTGGCGTAGCTGATCACGGGCCGCTGGAGCATGTCCCCCACGTCGCGGGCCACCCTCTGCCACAGCTCCACCATCTCCGGGGTGTCGGCGGTCACCCTGAACCGCCCGTCGGCGATGAGGTTCTGGGCGACCAGGGAGGCGAAATTCGCCTCGCCCCGGGCCTTCTCCTCCGCGTCGAGAGGAGTGCGCCGGGGTGCGAGCGGCGCGCCGAGGGGGTGGGTCATCGCTATCTCCTTGTGATCGCCGGCCTCCCAGCATGCCATCCGCGCTCTCCGCCCGAGGCCGGCCCCGAACGCCGTCAACGCGGTGGTGCCGCCGTACGCACGCCGCGACGATGCCGGTCAGGGAGGCGACGGCCGATACGACACCGGCCCCTGCCAGGGGCGGTTACGAGGTCAGGTGAGGTCCGCGGTACGCCGCGAAGTGTGCGAAACGGTTACTTCACGTCCTATGTGCCCCTCGCGTCGGCAGATCGGGGAGGGCACCCTGTGGATTCGCCCCCGTACAGGCGGCTCTTCGTCACATACTGAGACGCTAGATAAGCGGAAAGTGACCGACGAGGGGCGCGGCGGTGACAGTAACGATCCTCCAGCGAGTCCGCACGGAGCGGGGCGGCTGCGATATCACGAGCACGGGGCGGGGCGGCCGTGACATCACGAGCACGGGGCAGGGCTGCCGTGACATCACGAGCGAGGAGGCGATCCGGTCCGACGTCGACGTCACCGTGATCGTCCCCCTCCACAACTGCGGACCATATCTCGACAGGTGCCTGACCTCGCTGCTCATCCAGCGTGTCGCCCTGGAGGTGGTGGTCGTCGACGACGGTTCCACCGACGGCGGTGCCGCGCTGCTCGACCTGTACGCCTCCTGCCACCGCGGGGTGATCCGCGTCGTGAGGCAGGAGGCGTCCGGCGGCGCGGGGCGCCCGCGCAACGTCGGGCTCTCCCACGCGCGCGGCAGATACGTCTTCTTCTGCGACGCGGACGACTACCTCGGCCCCCAGGCGCTGGAGCGGATGCTCGCGATGGCCGACCGCAACGGCTCGGACATCGTGCTCGGGAAGATCGTCGGGCATGACCGCAAGGTGCCGATCTCGATGTTCAAGGAGAACGCCGAGCGGGTGCCTCTCGGCGACAGCGCGGTCTACAACAGCTTGAGCTGCTTCAAGCTGTTCCGCAGGGAGATGCTTGAGCGGCACGCCATCCGTTTCGACGAGACGCTCCTGGTGGGGGAGGACGTCGTCTTCACCACCCACGCCTACTGTCACGCGGACGTGATCTCGGTGGTCGCCGACTACGACTGCTACCACCTGGTCGCCCGGCCCGACGGCACCAGCATCATGCAGCGGCAGGGGAGCCGCGACCCGGTCTCCTGGCTGCGGATGATCAGGCGGCCGATCGAGCTGATGCTCGCCCACGTGCGTCCCGGGGATCTCCGTGACCACCTCCTGCGGCGCCACTTCCGGATGGACGCCTTCGGCAACCTCGGCCGGCCCTTCCTGGACGCCGGGGAGGTCGAGCGCAAGGAGATCGCCGCCGAGGTGGCCGACATGTGCGAGCGGTGGCTGACCGACGGGGTCCGCGAGCGGCTCCCCGCGATCGACCGGAGCCGGATCGCCGCGCTGCAGGACATCGACCGCCTGGTACGGCTCGCGCACATCGAGTCGGCCTCGGTCCGCAGGGAGCTCACCGCGCTCCGCTGGGAGCGGGAGGGGCGGCTCGCGATCTCGGGCAAGGTGGCGCTGAGCACGCTGGAGCGCTACGACCGCCCGGAGATCACCGGCGGCGACCTCGCCCTGGTGCTGCGGCGTCGGCACGTCGACCCCGGCCCGTCCGACGAGGTCGTGGTCCCGGTGACCGGCGACTGCGCGGGGTTCACCGGGATCGTCGACGTCACCACCCTGTCCTCCGGCATCTGGGACGTCCACGTGAGCGTCGCCTTCGAGGGCGTCCCCCGGCTCGCGCGCCTGGGCGCCGACGGGGAGGGGCTGGTGGCGCCGCCCATGCCGCGCGTGGTCGGCGACGTCGTCGCCCTCCCGTACTTCACCCATCCGTACGGCAACCTCAGCCTCGACATCGGCGGGCACGTGGTCGCGGTGCCGGGCAGCGCGAGGCTGGTGCGCGCCCGCTGGGCGGCGGGGCACCGGCTGGTGCTCGACGGCGAGGTCAGCGTGGGCGCGGCGGCCCCGGCGGCCGACGTGGTGCGCTACCTGGTCTGGCGGGAGCGCGAGTCGAGCCGGGAGCGGCGCGAGCCGGTCACGGTCGGCGCGGGCGGCCGGTTCACGGCCTCCCAGGCGATGGGGCGGCTGGGTCCCGGCACCTGGGACGCCTACCTGGAGCTCGACCTGGGCGGGCCGCCCGCGCGCTTCAGGATCGAGGCGGTGCCCGAGGTGATCGAGCAGCCGCGCACGTGGTGGCGCGGCGCGATCCGCTGGAGTGTCAGGCCCTACGCCACCGCGGGGAAGGGCCGGCTCAGCACGGTGGTCCGCACCCTCGGCCCCAGAACTTTCATCAGACGTATCGTTCGTTAATGCCACATTCTTGCAACTACAAGCCGATGGCCTAAAGTTGAGGGCAAATCCGCACCTCGGAGGCTTGTTGTGCACGTACCCGATGGCTTTTTCAACGCCGCGGTCTCGGTGTCGGCGGGGGTGGTCGCCGCCGCCGGCGTCGCCGTCTGCCTGCGCGGCGCCCGCCGCGAGCTCGACGACCGCACCGCTCCGATGGCCGGGCTGGTCGCCGCCTTCATCTTCGCGGTCCAGATGCTCAACTTCCCGGTCGCCGCGGGCACCAGCGGACACCTCCTCGGCGGCGCGCTCGCCGCGATACTCGTCGGCCCGTACACAGCGGTGTTGTGTGTGGCCGTGGTCCTCCTGGTACAGGCGTTCTTCTTCGCCGACGGCGGGCTGACCGCGCTGGGCGTCAACATCACGCTGATGGGCCTCGTCGCCGTGCTGGTCGGGTGGGGTGTCTTCCGCCTGATCACCCGGAGCGTGCGCAACAGGGGGGCCGTGGTGGCGGCCGCGTTCGTCGCGGCGCTGGTCTCGGTGCCCGCCTCGGCACTGGCGTTCACGCTGCTGTTCTGGGCCGGTGGCACCGCGCCCATCGAGATCGGCACGGTCGCCGCTGCCATGGGTGGCGTGCACCTGCTCATCGGGGTGGGCGAGGGGCTGATCACCGCGGTCACCGTGAGCACCGTGCTGGCGATCCGGCCCGACCTGGTGTACGGCGCCCGCGAGCTCGTCGCGCCGCTGGTCCTGCGCGGCGCGGACGGCGACGTGACCGTCACCCCCGAGACCCCGAGGCCGGTCGCGCCGGTCGCCGCCCGCCGTCCCGGCTGGTTCCTGCCCGCCGGGGTCGCGGTGGCGGCGCTGCTGGCGGGCGTCGTCAGCTTCTACGCCTCCTCCTCGCCCGACGGCCTGGAGTGGGTCGCCGAGGACAAGGGGTTCAGCGACCAGGCGACCGACCACTCGCTGGGCGAGCAGCCGCTCGCCGACTACGGGGACGTGGGCGGCATCCCGGTGGGCGTGGCCGGGCTGATCGGCGTCGGGGTGACCCTCGCCGTCGGCGGCGGGGTGTTCTACGCCGTGCGCCGCCGCGAGGACGGCGACGACGGCGGCGCCAGGGGCGACAGCGACAAGAAGGTCTCCGTCTAGTGGGATCGGGCCATCACCACCAGCTGCACCGGCCGGGCGACACGCTCGTGCACCGGCTGCCGCCCCAGTGCAAGCTGGTGGCGGTGGCCGGGTTCGCCCTGGTGGTGGTCGCGACCCCGCGCGAGTGGTTCTGGGCCTTCGGGCTGTACGCCGTGCTCCTGGTCGCGGTGGCGGCCCTCGCGCGCGTCCCGGCGGGGTTCGTGCTGCGGCGGATGGTGGTCGAGGTGCCGTTCGTGGTGTTCGCGCTGGCCATCCCGTTCATCGGGTTCGGCGAGAGGACGACCTTCATGGGCCTCTCGCTCAGCGTGGCGGGCCTGTGGGCCGCCTGGAACATCCTGGCCAAGGCGACCCTGGGCGTGGTCGCGAGCGTGCTGCTCGCGGCCACCACCGAGCCCCGGCTGATCCTGCTGGGCGCCCAGCGCCTCAGGCTGCCGCCGCTGCTGGTGCAGATCGCGATGTTCATGCTCCGCTACATGGACGTGATCCTGGACGAGATGCGCCGGATGCGGGTGGCGAGGGAGTCGCGCGGGTTCGTGGCGAGGGACGTGCGGCACATCCCGGTGATCGCCAGGTCGGCGGGGGCGCTGTTCATCCGCTCGTACGAGCGCGGCGAGCGGGTGCACCTGGCGATGCTCAGCCGGGGCTACACCGGGTCGATGCCGGTCATCCAGGATCTCTCCGCGGCTTCGCGGCAGTGGCTCGTCGCCGGTATGTTGCCGGGTGCGGCACTCGCCGTGTTACTCGGGAGCTGGGGGTTCGCGTGACCGTGCCGTCCTCGCCGACCGCGCCGACCCCGGCCGCGTCCCCGCCACCGCCGCCCTCGCTTGAGGTGAGCCGCCTGGCGTACGCGTACCCCGACGGCACGCAGGCGCTGTTCGGTGTGGACCTCCGGGTGGAGCGCGGTGAGCGGGTCGCGCTGCTCGGGCCGAACGGCGCGGGCAAGACCACGCTGGTGATGCACCTCAACGGCATCCTCACCGCCGGGCACGGCACGGTGGCCGTCGCGGGGCTGCCGGTCGGCAAGGGGTCGCTCATGGAGATCCGCAGGCGGGTCGGGCTCGTCTTCCAGGACCCCGACGACCAGCTCTTCATGCCGACCGTCCGCGAGGACGTGGCCTTCGGCCCGGCCAACATGGGGGTCGCGGGCGAGGAGCTACGGCGCCGGGTCGAGGACGCGCTGGAGCGCGTGGGCATGCTGGAGACGATCGACCGGCCGCCGCACCACCTGTCCTTCGGCCAGCGCCGCCGGGTCGCGGTGGCGACCGTGCTGGCCATGGAGCCGGAGATCCTCGTCCTCGACGAGCCGTCGTCCAACCTGGATCCGGCCTCCCGGCGCGAGCTCGCCGAGATCCTCAGGGGGCTCGACGTGACCGTCCTGATGGTCACCCACGACCTGCCGTACGCGCTGGAGCTGTGCGAACGCTCGCTCATCCTCTCCGGGGGCGTCATCGCCGCCGACGGTCCGACCCGCGAGATCCTCGCCGACGCGAGCCTCCTCGCCGCCCACCGGCTGGAGCTGCCGTACGGTTTCGCCGCGCCCTGACTCCGGGATCTCCGGGCCCGGCCTCGTTCCCGGGAGCCGGGGCGCGGTCGGCGCGAACTTGCTGTGAACAATCGCGCATGACCTCGCGTGGAGTGACGGCGAAGTAAAGTAGGTCTGCCCTTCGGGCGCGAGGAGGACTGATGAAGCTACGGCTGGCTCGCCGCGCCGTCGGGGACGCCGTGGTGGTGGCTGTCGAGGGCGAGCTCGACCTGTTCACCGCTCCCTTTCTGCGGGACGAGGTCCGTGACGCGATCAAGCTGGACGGCGCGAGGCTGGTCCTCGACCTCACCGCCCTGTCCTTCATGGACTCCAGCGGCCTCTCCGTGCTGATCGAGGCGTGGCGGCTCGCCACGAGCGAGGGCGGCGGGGTCTCGCTGGCGGCACCCCAGGCGCCGGTGGCCCGGATCCTCCGCACGACGGGGCTCGACCGGCGGATCAAGGTCTATCCCGACGTGAGCAGCGCCGTCGGGGAGATCTAGCCGCACCGGCCCGGCCATGGGCGTGCCATGGGGGTTGGTGACGGAGAGTTTTAGCCACCCCCAGTAGAACTTCATTCGGTCCGCGCGTTAAAGTCCGCACATGGACCTGAACGGAGCAGCAGCAATCATCTCGGGCGGTGCCAGCGGCCTCGGCGAGGCCACGGCCCGCGACCTCGCCGCGCACGGCGCCACCGTCGTCGTCGCCGACCTCAACGAGGAGCGCGGCAAGTCACTCGCCGACGAGCTCGGCGGCGTCTTCGTCAAGGCGGACGTGTCGGACGAGGAGCAGGTGCAGGCGGCCGTGGACGCGGCCGTGGCGACCGGCAGGCCGCTGCGCGTCGTGGTGAACAGCGCGGGCATCGGCTGGGCCAGCCGGACCGTCGGCCGTGACGGCTCGCCGCACGATCTGGCCTCGTACCGCAAGGTCATCGAGGTCAACCTGATCGGCACCTTCAACCTCATGCGCATCGGCGCCGCCGCGATCGCGAAGACGGAGCCGGTCGACGAGGACGGCCAGCGGGGCGTGGTGATCAACACCGCCTCGGTGGCGGCGCTGGAGGGGCAGACCGGTCAGGTCGCCTACTCGGCCTCCAAGGGCGGCATCGTCGGGATGACCGTCCCGGCCGCGCGCGATCTCGCCGCCATCGGCGTGCGCGTCAACACCATCTGCCCCGGCATCATCGACACCCCGATCTACGGTTTCTCGGCCAACTCCGAGGAGTTCAAGGCCAAGCTCGTGGCCCCGGTGGTCTTCCCCAAGCGCATGGGACTGGCCTCCGAGTTCGCCCACCTGGTCCGCTCGCTGATCGAGAACGACTACATCAACGCCGAGACGATCCGTTTCGACGGCGGTATCCGCTTCCAGCCCAAGTAGGAGTCACCCGGTGTCTGACGAGGTTCTGGTCGAAGTCGACGGCGGCGTGGCCGTCATCACGATCAATCGCCCCAAGGCCAGGAACGCCGTCAACGGCGCGGTCGCCCGGGGCGTCGCCGCCGCGCTGGACGAGCTGGAGGAGCGCAAGGACGTGTCCGCCTACGTCCTCACCGGCGCCGGCGGCACGTTCTGCTCGGGCATGGACCTGAAGGGGTTCCTGACCGGGGACTTCCCGGTCGTGGAGGGCAGGGGGTTCGGCGGCATCGCCGAGGCGCCGCCGAAGAAGCCGCTCATCGCCGCCGTCGAGGGCTACGCCCTGGCCGGGGGCTGCGAGCTGGCGCTGGCCTGCGACATCATCATCGCCTCCGAGGACGCCAAGTTCGGGCTTCCCGAGCCCAAGCGAGGACTGGTCGCGGGGGCGGGCGGCGTGATGCGGCTGCCGCGCCGCATCCCCTACCACATCGCGATGGAGATCGCCCTGACCGGCGACCACTTCCCGGCCTCCCGGCTGTACGAGCTCGGCCTGGTCAACCACGTCACGCCCGCGGGCGAGGCGCTGGCCACGGCCGTCGAGCTCGCGAAGAGGATCGCCGCCAACGCCCCGCTGGCGCTCGCCGCGACCAAGCGCGTGATCGTCGAGTCCGCGGACTGGAGCCGCGACGAGATGTTCACGAAGCAGGGGGAGATCATCAGCCCGGTGTTCGGTTCCAAGGACGCCATGGAGGGGGCGGCGGCCTTCGCCGAGAAGCGTGCCCCCCAGTGGAAGGGCGAGTAGTCCCTCCGGCGGTGGTCCCTCGGCGGTGGTCCCTCGGCGGTGGTTCCTCTGGCGGTGAGACCCTCCGCCGGTAGTTCCTCGCCGGTAGTCCCTCCGGCGGGCCGGAGGAGGTTCGAGTGGTGAGCGATCTCTCAGGGAGGGCGGAGGAAATTCGGCGGGCCGGGTGCGATCCAGGGGGTCGCGCCCGGCGCGTTCACGGCCAGGAGTGCGTACGGTAAAGGTGTGGACGGGTGCGGCGGGGGCACTTGACATCCACGCCACCGCTCCAAGGCCAGGAGAGTGCATGAACGACCACCCGACCGGGATGTCCCCCACCGGCCGATCCTCCGGTGATCTTCTGAAGCGCAGGGCGGGAAATCTGGCCGCGGGCGCGCTGGGGGCCGCGATCATCAACGTTCTCATGGTCGGCGCCATGTGGGTGATCGAGGTCGCCGACTACGTCCTGCCCGGGGAGTTCGACGTCTACGGCATCCGGGCCTGGGATCCCGAGGGTCTGGGCGGCATCTTCCTCGCCCCCTTCCTGCACGCCGGATTCGGTCACCTGATGGCCAACTCGCTGCCCCTGCTCATCCTCGGCTTCCTCGCCGCGTTGCGCGGGATCGGCCGGTTCCTCGCCGCGAGCCTGATCATCGTCCTGGTCAGCGGTCTGGGCGTCTGGTTCACCAGCTCGCCGCTGGCCATCACGGTCGGCGCCAGCGGCCTGGTCTTCGGCTACTTCGGGTTCGTCGTCGCCCGTGGCCTGTTCGACCGTCGCGCCCTCGACATCGTGATCGGTGTCGGCGTGGCGATCGCCTACTACTCGATCATCTGGGGTGTGCTCCCCGGCGAGGCGGGCATCTCCTGGCAGGGGCACCTGTTCGGGCTGGTCGGTGGCGTCATCGCGGCCTGGGTGGTACGCCGCAGGCGCCGGGCCGTCGCTCCCGCTTACTGAGCCTGTTGAGGGTCCTTCCTTCACCGAGGGAGGTTTACCGACACCGCCGAGGCTGGCCGGGCGCCCCTCGGCCGTGGCCTTTCCGGTCGAGGGTTCCTTACGGCGGGTCCTTTCCGGTCGCCCGGTTTTGCTTATTGGGTCCCTCTTGCCGAATCCCTCTCGCCGGGACTTTTTCGGTCGCCGGGTTTCGTGGAGTTCCGTCCGCCGGGTTCTCGCCTGTCGAGGCTTCGCCGTTCGCTGACGTGGCGCCTTTCGGCCCTCACGGGCTCGTCAACGCCCGGACTCGGAGGGCTTCGCCCGCAGATGGGTGCTGTATGGAGCTGTGGGCGCTATGTGGCGCTTCGTAGTGTCGCTGGAATCACCAAGGGTCGGTCGGCCGGATGCGGGTCTCCAGGGGCGAATGAGGTCGGCCTGGCGCACTGCTGGCCGACGGGGCCCGCAAGGCGCGGACGGAAGCCCCGCTTCCCGGTGGCCGGGTCCGGCGTCGGCGCGTTTCGGCGGACGTCCTTTCCCGGCGGTTTCTTCGTGACCACGCGACAGAAGATTCTGCTGGAATTCACCAGCTATGGCCGCACCGGTTGATTTAAGTGACAATATGACAAAATTTCATGTGTGAACCTGCCTGGCCGCGTGCCCGTACATGTTCCAGGGCCCACAGCCGGGCGCGACCCTCGAAAGGTGGCCGCGGGTGAACCTGGGATCCCTGGAACGCGCGATCATGGACGTGCTGTGGGGCTGTAAGCAGCCACTGCTGGTTCGCCAGGTGCAGGACATGCTGAACCAGGACGCGGAACGAAGCCTGGCCTACACCACCGTGCAGACCGTCGCCGAGCGCCTCGTCAGGAAGGGCCTGCTGGAGAGGGCACCCGTGCGCAACGCCTTCCGCTACACCGCCAGCCGCTCACGGGACGAGCACGTGGCCGGGCTGATGCTCGCGGCCCTGGAGGGAAGTCCGGATCGCGCTCCCGTGCTCTCGCGGTTCGCGGAGGGGGTGGATCCGGACGACGCCCTGCGCCTGTTGCACGAGCTGGCGCGGCGCGCGGGGGAGCGGGCGCACACCCCGGGGACGGGCGGGACCCCGAGCACGCTGCCCTAGGTTTCTCCCCCGGGGACTTCGCGCACGTTTCCCCGGGTGCCCGCCAGGGAGCCGGAGATCCGGCTCCCTGGCGGGAGCCGGTGACTACAGGCGCTCGACGACGTAGTCGACGCAGGTGGTCAGGGCCTCGACGTCGTCGGGGTCGATGGAGGGGAACATCGCGACGCGCAGCTGGTTGCGGCCGAGCTTGCGGTAGGGCTCGGTGTCGACGATGCCGTTGGCCCGCAGGACCTTGGCGATCGCCGAGGCGTCGACGTCGTCGGAGAAGTCGATCGTGCCGACCACGTTGGAGCGGAACTCCGGACCCGCGAACGGGCTGGTGCAGGAGGTCTTCTCCGCCCAGGTGTAGAGGCGCTGGGCCGAGTCGGCCGTGCGGGCGGTCGTCCAGGCCAGGCCGCCGTTGCCGTTCATCCACTCGATCTGCTCGGCGAGCAGGAAGAGCGTGGCGACCGACGGGGTGTTGTACGTCTGGTCCTTGGAGGAGTTGTCGATGGCCACCGGGAGGCTGAAGAATTCGGGGATGTAGCGCCCACCGGCGGCGATCTCGTCGACCCTGGCCAGCGCGGCCGGGGACATCAGGGCGATCCAGAGGCCGCCGTCGGAGGCGAAGCTCTTCTGCGGCGCGAAGTAGTAGACGTCGAACTCGCTCGCCTCGACGGGCAGGCCGCCCGCCCCCGAGGTGGCGTCGACCAGCACGAGCGAGCCCTCCTCGCCCACGCGCCTGATCGGCATCGCGACGCCGGTCGAGGTCTCGTTGTGGGTGAGCGCGTAGACGTCCACGCCCTCCTCCGGGCGGGCCTCGGGGTGGCTGCCGACCTCCGACTTGATCACGGTCGGGTCGCCCAGCCACGGGGCCTTGGCCGCCACGGAGGCGAACTTGGAGGAGAACTCGCCGAAGTGCAGGTGCTGGGACCTGTCGCGGATCAGCCCGAAGGCGGCGATGTCCCAGAACGCGGTGGTGCCGCCGTTGCCCAGGACGACCTCGTACCCCTCGGGGAGGGAGAACAGCTCGGAGAGCCCCGCGCGAACGCGCCCGACCAGCGACTTGACCGGCTTCTGGCGGTGGGAGGTGCCCAGGACGCTGGATCCGGAGGCGGCGAGAGCCGAGAGCTGCTCGGGGCGCACCTTCGAGGGCCCGCAGCCGAAACGGCCGTCGGCGGGCTTGATGTCAGAGGGAATCACGATGTCAGCCACCTGACCAGCCTACTGAGCCCGGGGATCGGACCAGGACGGGGTCCGGATTTTGAGACGAGCCGTGGGAGGCTTTTGGGCAGGGCCGGGTGATCGCGGGACCGGCGGGAGGATCCGGGGCCGGGGGACGATGCGGGAACGGGCGCAAGGCGGTCCGAGGCCGAACGGAAGGTCTGAGGCCGGCGGGATGATCTGGGGTCGGCTGGACGGTCCGGGGGTGTGGGGGCCGCCGCCGGCGACGGCTGCCGCGCGAGACGCCGCGCGACAGCCGTACAGGAGGGGATTTCAGAAGGGGTGGACGACCTCGGTGGCTCCGGGGACGTCCTGGACCGAGCGCTGGGAGGGACCCACGTAGTCGGCGCTGGGGCGGACGAGCCTGCCCGTGCGCTTCTGCTCCAGGATGTGGGCGGCCCAGCCCGCGGTGCGGGCGCAGGTGAACATCGAGGTGAACATGGACGAGGGAACCTTGGCGAAGTCCAGGATGACCGCCGCCCAGTACTCGACGTTGGTGGCGAGCACCCGGTCGGGCTTGCGGGCGTGCAGCTCCTCCAGCGCGGCCTTCTCCAGCGCCGCGGCGACCTCGTAACGCGGCGCGTCGAGCTCCTTGGCGGTGCGGCGGAGCACGCGTGCCCGGGGGTCCTCGGCACGGTAGACGCGGTGACCGAAGCCCATCAGACGCTGGCCCTTGTCGAGCTCCGACTGGACGTACTTCTTGGCGTCGCCGACCTGCTCGACGCCCTCGATCATGTGCAGCACGCGCGCGGGCGCACCGCCGTGGAGCGGGCCGGACATGGCGCCGACCGCACCGCTCAGCGCCGCGGCGACGTCGGCTCCGGTGGAGGCGATGACCCTGGCGGTGAAGGTGGAGGCGTTCATGCCGTGCTCGGCGGCGGACGTCCAGTAGGCGTCGATGGCCTTGACGTGCTTGGGGTCGGGATCGCCCTGCCAGCGGATCATGAACCGGTCGACGATGCTCTCGCCCTTGTCGACCTCGCTCTGGGGGACCATCGGCTTCCCCAGGCCGCGCGAGGACTGCGCGACGAAACTCAGGGCGTTCACACTGGCCAGGGCCAGGTCGGCGCGGGCCTGCGCGTCGTCGATGTCGAGCAGCGGCTTGAAGCCGTACGCGGGGGCCAGCATGGCCAGCGCGCTCTGCACGTCGACGCGGATGTCGCCGGAGTGGACAGGAATGGGGAAGGGCTCGGCCGGGGCCAGGCCCGGCTGGAACTTGTTGTCGACAAGCAGGCCCCACACGTGTCCGAAAGAGACGCGACCGACCAGCTCTTCAATGTCGACGCCCCGGTAACGAAGGGCGCCCCCTTCTTTGTCCGGTTCCGCGATCTCCGTCTCGAAAGCTACAACGCCTTCGAGCCCGGGTTTGAAGTCGGACATTCTCGGCTGCCTCCCTTTCTTGAAGTCAAAGCCTTGATGTCGAGATACCGGCGGGTCATATTCAACCCCCTGGGCCGAGGCGGTGTGCCGCCGGACCCGCCGGAACGCGATCGCCCCAGGTGGGGGGCGCCGCGTGGGCTTCCTGCTCGGCACGGGAGAATACCTTCCCGTGGATGCCACATCGCGACCGCCTTCGATGGCGGGCCTCCGACGCACGTACCAGGGGCTGCCCCTGGTCGAGGCCGACCTCGCCCCCGACCCCTTCTCGCAGTTCGCTCTCTGGTTCGGCGACGCCGTGGACGCCGGGCTTCCCGAGCCGAACGCGACCGTGCTCGCCACCGCCTCGGCGGGCGGCCGGCCGACGGCCAGGACCGTGCTGCTCAAGAGCTACGACGAGAACGGATTCGTCTTCTACACCAACTACGAGTCGCGCAAGGGCAGGGACCTGGCGGAGAACCCGCGTGCCGCCCTGCTGTTCCCCTGGCACTCCATCCGCCGTCAGGTGCGGGTGGAGGGCGCGGTGGTGCGGCTGCCGCGCGAGGAGTCGGCCGCCTACTTCAGGTCCCGGCCCTACGGGTCGCGGATCGGCGCGTGGGCGTCGCGGCAGTCGGCGGTCGTGCACTCCAGGGACGAGCTGGACGCCCGGTACGAGGAGCTGGCGGAGCGCTGGCCCGAGGATCCGCCGATCCCCGATTTCTGGGGCGGGCTGCGCGTGGTGCCGTCCGAGGTGGAGTTCTGGCAGGGGCGCACCGACCGTATGCATGACCGCCTCCGTTACCGGCGTTCCGGCGGGACCTGGATCATCGAACGTCTGGCTCCCTGACACCCTGCCCTCTCTTTACTGATATATCCATGTATGTCAGGTAGAGAGGTAACGGGGTGGGTTTCGGGGATTTCGTCCGTAGGCACGCGGCTGATACGCGCCCCCTCGCCATCCCGGCCTACCGGCGGCTCTGGGCCGGTCAGGGCGTGTCGTTCATCGGGTTCCAGCTCACCTCCGTGGCCGTCAGCGCCCAGATCTACGACATCACGGAGTCGTCCTTCTGGGTCGGCATGCTCGGTCCCGCCAACCTGATCCCCCTGGTCGTCTTCGGGCTGTGGGGCGGCGCGATCGCCGACGCGGTCGACCGGCGCAGGCTTCTCATCATCGGCGCGCTGATCGCCTGGTCGGGGACGCTCGCGCTCCTGGTCCAGGCGGCCCTGGGCTCGACGAGCGTCGGCCTGCTGCTGGCGACCGTGGCCGTGCACGCCACCGGGTTCGCCATCACCGGGCCGACCAGGGGCGCGATCATCCCCAGGCTGGTCCCCGCCGGCCTGATCCCCGCGGCCAACACCCTCAACTTCCTGGTGGGCGGCGTCGGCACCGTCATCGGGCCCCTGGTCGGCGGGATCGTGCTCGCGCGGAGCGGCTTCGCCACCGCCTACCTGATCGACGCGGTGCTGTTCGGCGCCGGTTTCTACGCCGCGGTACGGCTGCCGAGGCTCGAACCGGTCGGCGAGGTGACCCGCCCGGGGCTGCGGTCGGTCGTGGACGGCCTGCGCTACGTCTCCGGGCACCCGGTCGTGCTGATGTCGTTCGTCGTCGATCTCATCGCCATGGCGTTCGCGCTGCCCAGGGCGCTGTTCCCGGAGATCGTGGCCGAGCGGTTCGGCGGCTCCCCGATCGCGTTCGGCTGGCTGTCGGCCAGCATCGCCATCGGCTCGGTGCTCGGCGGCCTGCTCTCGGGCTGGGTGGGCCGGGTCCGGCGCCAGGGACTGGCGCTCACGTACGTGATCGCGGCCTGGGGGCTCACCGTCGCCGCGGCCGGGCTCGCGGGACAGCTGTGGGTGATGGTCGCCCTGCTGGCGTTCGGCGGGGCGGCCGACCTGATCTCCGCGGTGTGGCGGCAGACGATCTTGCAGACCCACGCGCCCGACGACATGCGGGGGAGGATGCAGGGGGTCTTCATGGTGGTCGTCGCTGGAGGCCCCAGGCTGGGGGATCTGCGGGCGGGGGCCACCGCCTCGTGGTTCGGCGCCACCGGGGCCTGGGTGGGCGGCGGGATCGCCTGCGCGGCAGCCGTGATCGCGGTGGGGCTGGCCGTCCCGGCCTTCAGAAAATATCGCCCGCTCGCGCGTAGCGTTTGAGCAGCTAGGGAAGGATTTGGCGCCCTCCGGCGTTGCCGTCCTTTGTCATCGCGGGCCGTTCTCCCAATAGGGTCGTCTTCTCAAACTTCCGAGGTCCCGCGTCGCCCTCCCGGGAACACCGCGCGATGGACGTAGCATCGAGAGAGGACGGGAGGAACCTTGACCGCACACGGCCTGATCGACACGACGGAGATGTACCTTCGTACGATCTTCGAGCTGGAGGAGGAGGGCATCGTCCCTCTGCGCGCCCGCATCGCCGAGCGCCTCCAGCAGAGCGGCCCGACCGTAAGCCAGACGGTCGCCAGGATGGAGCGCGACGGCCTGGTCCGCGTCGAGGGCGACCGCCACCTGACCATGACCGACCTGGGGCGCACGCTCGCGACCCGCGTCATGCGCAAGCACCGCCTCGCCGAGTGCCTGCTCACCCAGGTCATCGGGCTGCCCTGGGAAGAGGTGCACGTCGAGGCGTGCCGCTGGGAGCACGTGATGTCCGAATCCGTGGAGGCCAGGCTCGTCGGCCTCCTCAACAATCCCACCGAGGATCCGCACGGCAATCCGATACCGGGGCTTGAGGAGCTCGGCGTCGTCGGCGCTCCCGGCGGGAGGCCGGAGTCACTGCCGTCGATGGCGGCGATGGCCGGACCCAGAGATATACCCGTTGTCGTGCGGCGAATTAGCGAACAAGTGCAAAGCGATCCGGCTGTGATGCTTAAACTCAAGCAAGTTGGGATACAACCCGGACGCGAGGTGACGCTCGCGGCGAGCGACGACGGTGTGCGGGTGACAGGTGACGACGAGTCGGACAATTTTCTTGCGGATCTTCCGCGGGAGATTGCCGCGCACGTTTTCGTCTCCACTCGCTGACCGAGGCCCCTTAGCTCGGTTGGATCCCGTTCGGGAGTCCCTCCGCTCCCAGGCCGAGACTGCAGGAGCAACCGTGGTTCGCTTTGCACACACCCGCCCACGACGGGCGGTCACCGGATGAAGCGGTGGGGGGATGTTTCCCAGGACGCCGCAGACCACCTCACGGCTGGTTCCGTCCTGGATCACGCTGAGATGGCGGTGGTCGTCACCGACAGGTTCAGCAACCTTCTCTACTGGAACCCGTTCGCGGAAAGGCTGTTCGGGCGCCCCGGCACATCGGGGCCCCGTGACCAGTCCCTCTCCCTGGGCATCATGGAGAAGGATCACCCGCTCGCCGTCGAGCTCTCCAAGCACGTCCTCAAGGGCGGCGTCTGGGAGGGCACGTTCGACGTCAGGCGCGGGGACGGGACGATCATCTACGTACGGGCACAGGCCGTGCCGCTGCGGCACCCCTCGGGAGCGGTGACGGGCATCGTCATCACCGCCCGCGAGGCGATGCGCAGCAACGAGCGGGAGAAGGACCGCTTCGGCCTGCTGGAGCGGATCGGCGAGCGCCTCGCCGGATCGCTCTACGTCGAGGAGACGCTCAAGCGCGTCGCCGAGATGCTCGTCCCGCAGTTCGCCGACCACTGCTTCATCGAGCTGATGGAGGAGGGGCGGCTGACCCGCAGGGTCTCCACCCACGTCCAGGGCTGGAGCCCGCCGCCCAACACCTGGGCGCCGCTCGGGGCGGAGATCCGCTATCCGGTGGGTCACTACGCCGAGATCGCGCTGCGCCGCCAGGAGACGATCCTCGTCGAGGACTTCTCCCAGACCAACTATCCCAGCCCGGGTGAGGCCAACACCCGCCTCGCCGCCGAGATCGGCATGACCTCGGCCATCGTCGCGCCGCTGTGCGTGCGCGGCGAGACCCTCGGGCTGATGTACCTGGGGCTGTCCAACCTGACCGACCGGCGCAGCCCGCACTACGACGCCTTCGACCGCGACTTCGTGGGGGCCATCGCCACCCGGGTCGCGCTCGCCGTCGACAACGCCCTGCTCTTCGAGGAGGAGCGGCACACCGCGGAGTCCTTCCAGAAGCACCTGCTGCCCCGCGCGCTGCCGCAGCTCGACGGCCTGGACATCGCGGTCCGCTACTACCCGGCGGCGCCCCTGGCCAGCCACGGGCAGGGCATCCAGACCCAGGTCGGCGGTGACTGGTACGACGTCATCCCGCTGTCGGCGGGCCGGGTCGGCATCGTCATCGGCGACGTCGAGGGCAGGGGAGCCAAGGCCGCGGCGGTAATGGGGCAGCTGCGGGCGGCCCTGCGGGCCTTCGCCCAGGACGACAAGCCGCCCGCGGAGATCCTCGCCAGGCTCGACGAGTGGACCCGCATCATCGCCACCCCCGAGCAGGACGAGAGCGGCACCGACATCAGCGTCCCGCCCATCGTCACCTGCCAGTATCTGGTGTACGACGCCTGGTCGCGGCAGCTGTCGTTCGCCAACGCCGGTCACGCCCCCCCGTTGCTGCTCATCGGCAACACCTGTACCGAGCTCGACATCCACGAGGTCGGCCAGCCGCTGGGGGTGCGGGCCAAGGGCATGCACGCCGACCTGGTCTACAAGGAGGAGACGCGGACGCTGCCCCCCGGGGCCGCGTTGCTCCTCTACACCGACGGGCTCGTCGACCGCCGCCCCATCCGCGACGCCGACGGCAGGCCGCCCAACGTCGAGGAGACGCTGGCGCAGCTCTGCGGCAAGCTCATCGAGATCAGTGACGCCTCCGTCGAGCGCCTCGCCGACGCCGCCACCGTCGCGGTGCCCGGCGAGATCGACGACGACATGGCCATCCTCGTGCTCAGGTCCGCCTCCGAGGACCTCGCCGTCGAGGAGCGCACCTTCCCCGCTCAGCCGATCATGGTCGGGGAGGCGCGCCGGATGGCCTCCGAGGCGTTCGTCGGCTGGAACGTCCCCGAGGAGCGCGCCGAGCTCGCCTGCCTGCTGGTCTCCGAGGTCGTCACCAACGTCGTGCTGCACGCCGCCAGCGCCAGCATCCCGCGCAGGGAGCTGACGATGGACGGCCCTCCGCTGCCGTTCGACGAGTCCTGGGACGTCCCCGGCTTCGAGGACGAGGTCGTCAACGAGAAGGAGTTCACGCTCAGGCTCCGCCGGGGCGGGGAGTCCGTCTGGGTCGAGGTCTTCGACCAGGACCTCCGGCTGCCGCGCATCCGCAGCGCGGGGGAGAACGACGAGGGCGGGCGGGGTCTCTACCTCGTCGACCAGCTCGCCAAGCGCTGGGGTTCCCGCCCCACCAAGGAGGGCAAGGCCGTCTGGTTCGAGATCCCGACCAGGTCGCGCTGAGCCACTCGCGGCAGAGCTGGAACACCTCCCCGATCGGTGGTTGACTCGGGGGCATGGAGCTGGCGTTCGAACGGCGCGGGACAGGTTCCCCGCTGGTCCTGCTGCACGGTATCGGGCATCACTGGCAGGCATGGCTGCCAGTGCTCGACAGGCTCGCCGCCGAGCGGGACGTGATCGCCGTGGACTTCCCCGGTTTCGGCGTCTCGCCGCCGTTGCCGTCCGGCACTCCGTACACGGCCGAGAGCCTGGCGGACGCGATCGAGTCCTTCTTCGCGGTACTCGGCCTGCGCGACCCTCACGTGGCGGGCAACTCCCTGGGCGGTTACGTCGCCCTCGAACTGGCCTCGCGCGGGGCGGTCGGCTCGGCCACCGCGCTCTCCCCGGCCGGGTTCTGGAACCGCAGGGAGCTCGCGTACGCGCGAGCCGTCCTCCGCGCCACCAGGGTCTCCGCCCGCCACCTTCACCCCGGACGGGCCGCCGCCCTCGCGGAAGATCCGCTGGGCCGTGTCCTCTGCGCCGGTGTCATGGTCGCCCACCCGGTGAGGCTCACGCCCGAGGCGCTGCTCGCCGCCCTCCAGGCACTCGGGGACTCCTCCGGTTTCGACGAGACCCTCGCCTCCTTCGCGGGGCTGATGCCTCCCGCGCCGCCGAAGGCGCCGGTCACGATCGCCTGGGGCGAGCACGACCGGCTGCTCCCGCGCCGGCAGGCCATCCGGGCGGCCAGGTGGTCGGGGCAGCGGGTGAAGCTGCTCAAGGGCTGCGGGCACCTGCCGATGACCGACGACCCGGAGCTGGTCGCGAGCGTGCTGCTGGAGGCGTCCCGGTAGGGGTGTGATTTCGCGACGTCCCGGCCCGGTTTCGCGACGTCCCAGGCCGGTTTCGCGACGTCCCGGCCCGGTTTCGCGGCGTCCCAGGCCGGTTTCGCGACGTCCCGGCCCGGTTTCGCGACGTCCCGGCTCGGCGGAGGGGGTCAGCGGATGGTCTGTCCCCAGATGGCGAGCATCGCGATGACGAACGCGACCATGACGCCGAGGTAGGCGACCGGGCCGAACCGGAGGGCGCGGCGCACCCGGTTCAGGCCCCAGGCGAACAGGAACGCCAGGAAGATCAGCAGAATCAGCCCGCTGTCCATCGTCACCACCTCGGGGGAGTCTCCGCTGACCAGTATGCGTCGGCGGAGCCGCCCGTGTGGCCGGTGAACGCAATCCCCGACCCATGGGATCGTTACCTTTCGTGAACAGAACATCGAAGGTAACGCGTGCCCTGCTGGTGGCAGCTCTGGGCGCAGGACTCTCCGCATGTTCGGGCGGGGGCGGCACACCCGGGCCGTCCGGCACGTCGGCGATCGCCACCGTCACGGTGACCGCCACCCCGTCCGCCGCGGCCTCCGCCACCCTCTCCCCGTCTCCCTCCCCGTCCTCTTCCGAGTCTCCTTCGCCCTCCCCGTCCCTGTCCGCTTCCGCTTCCGCGGACGTCGACGCGTCCGCCACGGCGTCGCCGTCCACGAGCGTTCCCGGAGGCCGGGACGTCGACGCCACGGTGAACGGGAAGATCGCCCTGCGCGGGGTGGACGGGATCACCGTGACCTCCGAGAGCGACCAGGAGGTGAAAGCCCTCCTGCTGCCGTTCACGGTCGTGCGCGACGCGCGGGGACTGGTCTGCAAGGAGGGGAGCGCCCCGTACAGCTGCTCGATGGAGCAGCTGCAGAAGGCGATCAAGAAGGGGGGCGCCTTCTTCGCCACAGTGACGATCAAGGACGGGGTGGCCGTCCAGATCGAGGACATCAGCGAGAGGTGACGGCCCCGGCCGACCACCGGGAACCGCCGTCCCGCGGGTGCGTGGACGGCGGTTCCCTGTGGTGGCGTTCCGGAGCCGGTGCGTGTCTCCTCGGCGGGACCGGTGTGTTCCTCGGAGGCCGGAGAAACGGCCGGTTCGGAGGCCGAAGGATCGGCCGACTCAGAGGCCGAAGGATCGGCCGGTTCAGAAGCCGAAGGAGCGGCCGATGATCTCCTTCATGATCTCGGTGGTGCCGCCGTAGATGGTCTGGACGCGGCTGTCGACCCAGGCCTTGGCCACGGGGTACTCCATCATGTAGCCGTAGCCGCCGTGCAGCTGGAGACAGCGGTCGATGACCTTGGTCTGCAGCTCCGTGGTCCACCACTTCGCCTTGGCGGCGTCCACGGCGGTGAGCTCCCCGGCGTTGAGGGCCAGGATGCACCTGTCCACGTAGAGGCGGGCGATGTCCACCTCGGTGTCCAGCTCGGCCAGCACGAACCGGGTGTTCTGGAAGCTGCCGATGTTCCGGCCGAAGGCGGTGCGGCTCTTGCAGTACTCGATGGTCGTCCGCAGGACCGTCTCCGCCGCCGCCACGGCCATCACCGCGATCGACAGGCGCTCCTGCGGCAGGTTGGCCATGAGCTGGAAGAAGCCCTGCCCCTCCTCGGGGCCCAGCAGGTTGGCCGCGGGGACCCTCACGTTGTCGAAGAACAGCTCCGCCGTGTCCTGGGCGTGCATGCCGATCTTCTCCAGGTTGCGACCCCGGCTGAAGCCCTCCATGCCCCGCTCGACGACGAGCAGCGAGATCCCCCGGGCGCCCGCCGCCGGGTCGGTCTTCGCGACCGTGACGACCAGGTCGGAGTTGATGCCGTTGGTGATGAAGGTCTTCTGGCCGTTGACCACGTAGTGGTCGCCCTCGCGTACGGCGGTCGTCCTGATGCCCTGCAGGTCGCTGCCCGCGCCCGGCTCGCTCATCGCGACGGCCGTGATCAGCTCGCCGGAGGTGAACCCGGGCAGCCAGCGGGCCTTCTGCTCGCCGTCGGTGAGGTCCACGAAGTACGGCGCCATCACGTCGTTGTGCAGCGAGTAGCCCAGGCCGGTCGCGCCGATCGCCATGACCTCCTCGACGATCACCGCGTTGTAGCGGAAGTCCGTGATCCCGGCCCCGCCGAACTCCTCGGGCACCCCGAAGCCGAACATCCCGATCTCTCCGGCCTTCTTCCACACCTCGCGGGGGACGATGCCGTCCTTCTCCCACCGGTCGTGGTGGGGCGCCACCTCGCGGGCCAGGAACTCGCGCACGGTCTCACGGAAGAGCTGGTGCTCCTCCTCGAAGAGGTCTCGCTGCATGGTGTGCCTCCTAGGGACTCGTGGCGACGTGCGGTGGACTCGCGGCGGCCTATGACGGCTCGTGACACAGAATACGATTCTGTTACCAGCAGGTACACCCGGACCCGGTGCGTTCGTCGACCTGTGGAGGTATGCGGAGGTACATCCAGATCACAAGTGCGCCACGGTCTTCGGATCCACCCACGATCTCGCTGCGGTGAAGATGGTAGAAACCGTACGATCTACCCTCGGTGTGCTATGGGTATGCCCGTTGACGGCAGCCTTCGTGATCGGAGTGTGTGGTGGTTCGGTGGCGATCTGGGCTCCGTAGGTCTCTCGCGGTGTCAGCCCTGTGCCTTTTCGGCGGTGCGCTGGTCGCGCTGCCCACCGGTGCGTCCGGTGCCAGCAATGCCGAACTCGTGGTCGACTACAGCTGTACGGGGGGTATCGCCCTCGGCAGCAGCGTGGTGAACCTCCGGACCAAGGTGTCGATCCCGACCACGCTCACGGTCGGGCAGCCGCTCAACATCGGCTGGGCCCTCAACTACAAGAACGGCGACCCGGCCAGGTTCGGCTCCCCGGGCTACTTCGGCCCCGGGGGCAAGGTCTTCGTCACCGGGAACGTGCAGCTCTCCGGGAGCTGGGTCGGTGTCCTCCAGCCGAAGGGCGTCGTCGACCAGCCGGGCAAGCTGCAGCCGGGAAAGATCCTGAAGCTCCCCGACGGGATCTCCGACTCCGCCCACCTCGCCCAGGCGGGCACGGTCAACGTCAGCCCCCGGAAGCTGTTCGTGGACTTCATGCCTCCGGCCGGTGAGGTCGTGGTCAACAACGACGACCCCCAGGTGGGCTACCACGCGGCAGGCGACTGGTACGAGCTGAACGACCAGCCGCTGAGCATCGGCGACTACGGCCGCGACCTGCACCGTACGGACAGGGTCAACTCCTTCGCCACCTTCACGTTCACCGGCACCGGGATCGAGTACGTCGCCCGGCGCAGCACGGAGGCGGGGCAGGTCGGATTCAAGATCGACGGCCAGGACGCCACGCCGTCCTCCATCGACGCCTCGAAGAACCCCGACGGCACGCCGACGAACGCCGCGCACCAGGGCGGGCTCACGCTGTGGAGGTTCAACGGCCTCAAGTACGGCGAGCACACCATCCAGGTCACGAACCTGGAGGCCGGAAAGTTCGCGCAGGTCGACGCCTTCCGGGTGATCACGAGGGAGCTGGCGAACCCTCCGGCCGACTATCGGGCCACGTGCTCGCTCGTCAGCGCGCCGGTCTCGGTGAACGTCACCATCTCCGAGGCGGGCGGGTCTCCCTCGCCCACGGTCAGCCCGACG
This sequence comes from Streptosporangium heterodermiicola, assembly GCF_051390675.1. NCBI lineage: Bacteria > Bacillati > Actinomycetota > Actinomycetes > Streptosporangiales > Streptosporangiaceae > Streptosporangium > Streptosporangium heterodermiicola. The sequence continues at coordinate 201,081 of NZ_JBPJSR010000012.1, read as the reverse complement.
GTCACCCCTACCGTCACCCCCACGGTCACCCCCACCTTCACTCCCACGATCACCCCCACCCCCACCCCCACGATCACCCCGAGCGCGACCGGTGGCCAGAACAACCAGTCGGGCGGGTCGAACAGCACCACCAGGAGCACGACCACCTCGACACCCAAGCCGACCCTGACCGTGACCGCCACCGTCACCCCCACCAGGCCCACCCCCACCGCGCCACAGGTGATCATCACGCCCAGCGGCGGGGCACAGACCGGTGAGGCTCCGGAGGGAGGCTCCGGGCTGGGGCTTCTCGGCGCGGGCACGGCGATGGTGACGGGCAGCGCGCTGGGCGGTGTGGTCTTGATGAGGCGGCGGGCGGCGCACGCGCGCGGCCCGCGGGACAGCTGAAGGAGGCGCCGGATGTACCAAGGACCCGTGCAGGGTGGTCCCCCCGACCCCTACCAGGGGCGGGGCCCGGCTCCCAAGCCCAAGGGGAGCATGCTGATGGCCGGCCTCCTCGTGGCCGGGTCACTCGGCGGGGTGGCCGTGATCATGGCGGGTCTGCTCGCGTACCTCACTCCGGCGCTGGAGTCCGACGCGCCGTACGGCCCGCCCGTGCCGCAGGCTGCGGACGGCAATGTCCAGATCCAGGAGGTCCCGGCCGCCGGTCAGCAGCCCATGGGGGTGACGCCGTCCTCGGTGGGGCCGGGTGGGCTGGACGCTCCTCTGACGGCCGCCGCGCCCACGGCGGCGCCGCCGCTGCCGGTGGTCATGCCTCCGGAGCCGTTGAAGAGCGACGGGGTGACGCCGCGTCGGCTGGCCATCCCGAAGATCGGCGTGCTGGCCCCGCTGATGGCGCTCAGCGTCGACTCCAAGCGGGAGATCCAGACGCCCCCGCTGAGCAGGCCCAACCAGGCGGGCTGGTACAAGCACGGCCCGATTCCCGGCCAGCAGGGGCCCTCGGTGGTTCTCGGACACGTGAACACCAAGAACGGCGCCGCCGTCTTCAGCCGGCTGAAGGAGATCAAGCGCGGGGACAAGATCAAGGTCTCCCGGTCGGACGGGACCGTCGCGGAGTTCACGGTCGACGGGGTGGAGCAGGTCAGCAAGGCGGCCTTCCCGTCGAAGCGGGTCTACGGCAACACCGGTGAGGCGACCCTGCGGCTGATCACCTGCGGTGGCGTCTACAACAGCAGGACCCGTCACTACACCGACAACATCATCGTCTACGCGACCCTGTCGAAGACCCGTCGCGTCTGACCGCACTGCGCCGTACCGTCTGACCGCACTGCCCGGCCCGTGAGCCGGGCGCGGTGGGTCGTACCCCGCGCCGGGTACGGTGCTCGCCGAATCCGCAGGTCACGGCACATTCGCCGCCCTTCTCCGATCGTTAGCCTCCCCGGCAATCCGGGTAGGGAGTTGTTCAACAGGAGACATCCCCCCGAACGAGCAGAAGGCGGGGGTGTGCCCAGGTGAGCATCGTGCGGGCCGGGGTCGTAGCCGTACTCATAGGGGTGGCCGCTCTCGGCGCGGTCCAGCACTCGAAGTCGGGGAACGATCGATCCGCGGGCTGGGGCGCCAAGCGTCCCGCGCACTCGGCGCCGAAGCACGCCGGGGGCTGGACGACCAAGAACTGGGGCAACGGGGGACGGACGGCCGAGCGCTCGGAGACGAGGATCGAGCGCAGGGGAAACTGGGGACTCGGGCGGCCGAGACATTCGAACGGCGGGCGGCACAGGGCCAGGGAGGCCCGGCGGGATCCGGGGTGGGGACGCCACGGGAACCGCGGGTTCTGGCGGCGGGATCCGGGCGGCGAGCGCGGGAGGTTCGGGCGCCCCGGTGGCCGGGACTCCGAGCGGCGAGGCTCGGACGCCGGGAGCGGTGATCCCTGGGACCGTGAGCGGCCGGGGGATCCGGCGTTCGAGCGGTATGAGGGGAACAGGCCGGGAGAGCGCGGTGACGGGTGGGAGCCCGGACGCTCGCGGGACCGGGAGTTCGGACGGCCGGAGGATTCGAGGTTCGGGCGCTACGAGGAGGATTACGGGTTCAGGCGGGGAAGTCCGGGTGGCGAGCGCGGCGAGGGGTGGGGGTTCGGGCGCCCCGGGAACCGGGAGTTCGGGCGGAGAGGTCCGGAGACCGGATGGTACGGGGGCCACAGGTTCGGACGGCACGGGGCCGACGCCCGGCGCCACCGGGACCGGGAGTCCGCACGGCCGGCGTGGGCCAGGAACGGCGTACGACACCATCGTCACCGGTACGGATACCGGCACGGACACAGACATGGGCACGGGCACGGCCGCTCGGGCGAGGGGCGGGGCGGGCGGGGTGAGCGCGGGTGGTGATTCCGAGGCGCTCCGCCCGTTGACCCGGGTTTCCCTTTTCCACGCGTACTTTCCCACGCGTAAGAGTGGGCGATCGATCGCCCACTCTTTTTTGTGATCGTTTTTGTGATCGGGCCACACCGTGCCGCATCTACGGAAATGCCCCAGGAGACGGTCATGTGGTGTTATCTCAGTCAGAATCGCTTCTGATCGTTAATCGCATGTCCGGTCCGGGTATAGCCGTTTATGCGAATGTGTCTCCCCCGCTGATCCGGAGCGAGGGGTGTACACAGGTGAGCAAGGCGCGGGCCGGTGTGCTGGCCGTACTCATAGGGATCGCCGCGGTCGGCGCCCTCCACCACGCCGACTCGACGGGCACGCGATCCGTGAGGCCCGCGGACGAACGATCCGGTGACTCGACGGGGCGGTACGCGGGTTCCACGGACGGACGCTCCGCGAGCTCCATCACCCGGCATTTCGCGAACCCCGAGGCCCGGCACTTCGGCCGCCAGGAGGTCACGCCGATCGTCATCGCACACCGCGGGGCCAGCGCGTTCCGGCCCGAGCACACGCTTCTCGCCTACACGGTCGCCATCTCGATGGGCACCGACTACATCGAGCCCGATCTCGTCTCGACCAAGGACCACGTGCTGGTCGCCCGGCACGAGAACGAGCTCTCGGCGACCACCGACGTCGCCCGGCACCCCGAGTTCGCCGACCGCAGGACGTCCAAAATCATCAACGGGCTCCGGCACACCGGCTGGTTCACCGAGGACTTCACCCTGGAGGAACTGCGTACCCTCCGCGCCAGGGAGCGTTTCCCCAGGGAACGGCGGGACAACACCGCGTACGACGGGACGGAGCGCATCCCGACGCTCGACGAGGTGGTCCAGCTCGCGCAGGAGCACGGGGTGGGCGTCTACGCCGAGACCAAGTTCCCCACCTACTTCGCCTCGATCGGGCTGCCACTGGAGGAGCCGCTGCTGGAGACCTTCGCGCGGTACGGGTGGGACGACGAGCGGGATCCGGCCTTCATCCAGTCCTTCGAGACCGGGAACCTCAAGCGGCTGCGTCCCCTCACGCGGCTGCGGCTCATCCAGTTCGTCGGCGCGACCGGCGCCCCGTACGACCTCGCGAGCGCCGGTGACCCCCTCACCTACGACGACATGGTCACCCCGGAGGGGCTGCGGGAGATCGCCAGGTACGCCGACGGCATCGGGGTGGTCACCAAGCGGATCGGCCCCGGCGATCCCGGGGGGCTCGACGGGAGGCCGGTGACGCCGGTCGAGCTCGTCAGGAACGCCCAGCAGGCAGGGCTCCTGGTCCACGCCACCACGGTTCGCAAGATCGCCGCGCGGCTCCGGGCGGACCTCAGGGGCGAGGCCTCCGGCGGGCGTGCCACCGAACAGGTGAAGAGGTGGCTGAAGCGCCTGTGCAGGCTCAACGTGGACGGGGTGATCGCCGACGACCCCGGCCTGGCACGCGCCGTACGGGATCAGCTCCGCGCCGGAGGCTGAACGCCTCAAGCCCCGCCGGGTAGCGCTGGGGACCGGCGCGCGCCGGCCGGGGTCGCGGGGCGTGGACGTCCACCACCTGGGCATACGCCGCGTGGGCGGTCGCCCGGTCCCGGCTGCCCGGGAACCCCGGACTACCATGGACCTGTGAACAGTTCATCTCCCTTCCGGGACGTCGATCCCGAGGTTCTCGCGACGCGGGCCTCCTCGTTCGGCAGCCAGGCGGAGGCGTACGCGCGGGAGCGGCCCGACTACCCCGACGCCGCCGTGCTGTGGGCCCTGGAGCCGGTACGCGGCCGCGAACCGCTGCGCGTCCTCGACCTGGCGGCGGGGACCGGGAAACTGACCACCGTGCTGTCGCGGTACGTCGCCGACGTCGTCGCGGTGGAACCCGACCCGGCCATGCTCGGCGAGCTCCGCCGCCTGCTGCCCGGCGCCCGGGCGATGGCGGGTACGGCGGAGGAGATCCCGCTGCCGGACGGGTCGGCCGACGCGATCCTCGTCGGGCAGGCACTGCACTGGTTCGACCTCGATCGGGCACTGCCCGAGATGGTGCGGGTGCTGGCCCCCGGCGGGGTGCTGGCGGGCCTGTGGAACCTCGACGACGACGAGGTTCCCTGGGTGAACGACCTGAAGGAGGTCTCGAAGAGCCCGGTGTCGTTCCGCCGGTGGCGGCCCGAGTCGATCCTCAGGGAGGGGCCGCTCTTCCCGGTGATCGAGTACACCCGGTTCCCGCACAGCCAGCGCCGTACCGTGGAGTCGATGGTGGCGACGATCCGCACGCACTCGCACGTGCTGACCCTCTCCGAGGCCGAGCGGACCGAGCTGACGGACCGGGTCACCGGTTACCTGCGCTCCATCCCCGAGACCGCGGGCGGCGAGTTCGATCTCCCGATCACCACCGTCACGGTCCGCGCCGTCCGCCCGGCCTGAGCGGAGCAGGACTGAGCTGGGCGAAGGTGGTTCGTTCAACCGGCGCGCGTCGCCGCCCGTACCCGCTCAAGGGTGATCGGCAGGTCGCGCTGCCGGGAGCCGGTCGCGTGGAAGACGGCGTTGGCGATCGCCGCGGCGGTGCCGACGATCCCTATCTCGCCGATGCCCTTGGCGCCGACCGGGTTGAGCTCGTCGTCCCGCTCGTCGATCCAGTCGGCCTCGATCGCGGGGACGTCGGCGTTCGCCGCGATGTGGTACCCGGCCAGGTCGTCGTTGACGAAGTCGCCGAACCGGGGGTCCACCTCCAGGGCCTCGTGCAGGGCCATGGAGATCCCCATCGTCATGCCGCCGAGGAACTGCGAGCGCGCCGTCCTGGCGTTGATGATCCGGCCGGCCGCGAAGATCCCCAGCAGCCGGTCGACCCGGACCTGCCCGCTGTCGAGGTTCACCCTGACCTCGGCGAACTGCGCCCCGAACGAGTGGCGTGAGAAACGCTTCCACACGGCGAGATCCTCGGCGGTGTCCGCCCGTGCCCCCAGGCCCTCCGGGGGGACCAGCCCCGACCGCTCGTCGAGATCCTTGACCAGCGCCCGGCAGGCCTTGCTCACCGCCCAGCTCCAGGAGGCGGTGCCCATGGACCCCCCGGCGAGCGCCGCGGGCCCGAAGACGCTACGGCCGATCCTGACCGTCACCCGGTCCATCGGCACGCCGAGCTCGTCCGCGGCCACCTGGGTGAGCGCGGTGCGGGCGCCGGTGCCGATGTCGACCGCGGCGATCTCGACCACGAACCTGCCCGTGGGCTCGGCGTAGGCGGCCGCGGTGGACGCCCTGGTGTGGACGGGGTAGGTCGACGCCGCGACGCCGGTCCCGACGAGCCACCGGCCGTCCTCGCGGACGCCCGGCGTGGGGTCGCGCCCGGCCCAGCCGAAGCGCGCCGCCCCCTCGCGCAGGCAGGCGACCAGGTTGCGGCTGCTGAACGGGAGCCCCGACTCGGGATCGGCCGAGGGCTCGTTGACGATCCGCAGCTCGACGGGGTCCATCCCGAGGGCGTACGCCAGCTCGTCCATCGCCGACTCCAGGGCGAACATCCCAGGGGCCTCACCCGGAGCACGCATCCACGAAGGGCTCGGCACGTCCAGCCGCAGGAGCCGGTGGGCGGTGTGGCTGTTGGGCGTCGCGTACATCATGCGGCTGGGCGAGGCCGTCTGCTCGGTGAACTCGACGAGCTTCGAGCTCTGCTGGAGCGCGTCGTGCCACACCGCGGTCAGCCTGCCGTCGCGCTCGGCCCCCAGGCGTACGCGCTGCACGGTGGGCGTCCGGTAGCTGACGAGCGCGAACATCTGCTGCCGGGTCATCGCCACCTTGACCGGTCGCCTGACGGCGCGGGCGGCCAGCGCCGCCAGCACGGTCGGCGGGCGGATCGTGCCCTTTGACCCGAAACCGCCGCCGACGTGGTCCGCGACGATGCTCACCGCGCTCTCAGGAAGGCCGAACAGCCGGGCGATCGCGGTCGCCGACATCCACGGGGCCTGGTCGGCGTTGTAGAGCGTCAGGGTCTCGCCCTCCCAGAACGCGATCGTGGCGTGCGGTTCCATCGGGCTGGCGTGCTCGGCCGGGGTCGTGTAGGCGGCGTCCACGCCGACCGGCGCCGCCGCCAGGGCGCGCTCGACGTCACCCCAGCCGACCGTCCCCGTGAGGTCCGGGTTGACCTTCTCCGGGAAGGAGATCCGCGGGTTGCCCGGATCCAGGACGACGTCGTACTCCTCCTCCTCGTAGTCCACGCGCACCGCCGACGCCGCCTCGCCGGCGCCCTCCAGGGTGGTCGCGACCACGGCCGCGACGATCTGCCCCCGGTAGGCGACGTCGGCCGACTGCAGGACGGCCAGCTCGGCGTCCTGCACGGGACGCAGCCGGGAGACGTTGCCGCTGTCCAGCACGGCGATCACCCCCGGCAGGGCCAGCGCGGCGGCGCCGTCGACGGAGCGCACCCGCCCCCGGACGATCGTGGACTGCACCGGCCAGACGTAGACGGCGTCCGGTACGGGGTACTCGTACGCGTAGCGGGCCGCGCCGGTGACCTTGTCGCGTCCCTCGATCCTGACCGGTGCCCCGCCCACCACCTTGTCGAGCGTGGTCATCCTCGCTCCTCCCACGTGAAGTCGTTCCCGGTGAATCCGGCGGGCCCCGTGGACCCCGCCGGCCGCGTGAGATCGCGGACGCTCGCCGCGATCAGGTCGCCGGCCAGCCCTATCTTGAACTCGTTCCTGGGGAGGGGCCGCGCCGACGCGAACTCCGCCTCCGCGGCCGCCAGCAGCAGCGCCCTGGTCGGCCGGTGGCCGGTCAGCATGCCCTCGGCCTGCCGGGCCCGCCACGGCACGGGGGCCACCGCGCCCAGCGCCAGCCGGACCTCCCGCAGCGAACCGTCGGCCTCCGTCGCGACCACCGCCGCGACCGAGACCACCGCGAACGCGTAGGACCAGCGGTCGCGGACCTTGCGGTACAGCATCGCCGCGCCGTCCGGGGGCGGGGGCAGCTCGATCCCGGTGATCAGGTCGCCGGGCTCCAGCACCGTCTCCCGGTCCGGGGTGTCGCCGGGCAGCAGGTAGAAGCGGGAGAGCGGGACCGCCCGCTCCTCGCCTCCCGCGAGCCTGATGTGCACCACGGCGTCGAGGGCGGCCATCGCCACCGCCATGTCGGAGGGGTTGGTGGCCACGCAGGAGTCCGAGGTGCCGATCACCCCCAGGTCGCGGTGGTCGCCGCCGATCGCCGGGCAGCCGGTGCCCGGCTCGCGCTTGTTGCACGGCTTGGTGACGTCCTGGAAGTACAGGCAGCGCGTGCGCTGCAGCAGGTTCCCGCCGGTGGTGGCCATCGACCGCAGCTGCCCGGAGGCCCCGGCCAGCACCGCCTGGGAGAGCGCGGGAAAACGTTCCCTGATGCCCAGGTCACCGGACAGGTCGCTGTTGCGGACCATCGAGCCGATGAGCACGCTCCCGTCGGCCCGGTGCTCGATCCGGTCGTACGGCAGCCCGGTGACGTCCACCAGCCTCGCCGGGCTGGCCACGCCGAGCTTCATCAGGTCCACGAGGTTGGTGCCGCCGGCCAGGAACATCGCGTCGGTGCCGTCGAGGACGGCGGTGGCGGCGGTGCCGGGGTCGGTGGCGCGCTCGTAGGCGAAGGGCTTCATCGCGCGCCCCCGGGATTCCGGCCGGCGAGAACGCCCCCACCGGCCGCGTCGAGGACGGCCTCGACGATTCCGGCGTACGCCCCGCAGCGGCAGAGGTTGCCGCTCATCCGCTCGCGGACCTCCTCGGCGTCCAGGGCGCCGCTGGAGGCGACGCCCGCCGCGACGTCCTGGGTGACATGGCTCGGCCAGCCCCGTTCCGCCTCGTCGAGCGCGCCGATGGCCGAGCAGATCTGGCCCGGAGTGCAGTAGCCGCACTGGAAGCCGTCGTGATCGAGGAACGCCTGCTGGAGGGGGTGCAGATCGGTCGTGTCAGCCAGGCCGGCCACCCCCTCGATGGTGACGATCTCCTGCCCGGCGGCCGTGACCGCGAGTGTCAGGCAACTGTTCACCCGGCGGCCGTCCAGCAGGACCGTGCACGCCCCGCACTGCCCGTGGTCGCACCCCTTCTTCGTCCCGGTCAGCCCGAGATGCTCCCGTAGCGCGTCCAGGAGGGTCACCCGGTTGTCCAGGGAGACGGGGTGGTCGGCACCGTTGATGCGCAGCGTGATTTCGCTGCTGAACGTTTCGACTGCCATGCGTTTATCCTGTCAATTCCCCGACGATGGGGGGATTTCTGATTAATCTGAAAATTCAAAAGAAGCGGCAATCGTGGCGCTTCGAGAATCACGGGGGAGCCAAGAAGTCGCCAAGACCGGCGACACCCCGTCCCGGACGGGCCGGTGTCAGCGGGGCCCGGTGAGCAGGTGCCGCGCGACCTCCACGTCGGTGATCAGCACGTTGACCCACCCGCCCCGGAGGGCGGCCCTGATCGCGGCGTGTTTCCGCTCGCCACCGGCGACGGCGACCCGGCGCTCGACGGAGCGGAGGACGTCGGCGCCCATCCCGACGACCCGCCGGTCGAAGGCCGAGCCGACCGGGTCGCCCCCGGCGTCGAAGAAGCGCAGGCACACGTCGCCGACGGCACCGAGTGCATGAAGCTCCTCCCGATCGGCGCGGCCGAGTGGGCTGCCGCTTCCCGGCAGAGGCTCCTGGCCGGTGTCGCTGTTTCCTGGCGGGCGTTCCCGGCCGGGATGGCCGCCTCCGGGCGGGTGTTCCCGGTCGGCGTGGCCGTTCCCGGGCGAAAGATCCTGGTCGGCGTCGCCGCTTTCGAGCGGGTGTTCCCGGTCGGCGTGGCCGTTCCCGGGCGGAAGGTGCTGGTCGCCGTTTCCAGGCGGGGGCGGGGGCGGTTCCAGGCTTCCGATGTCGACCAGCACGACGGTCAGCTCCCGCCACTGCGCCGTCACCTCGGCGACGGCCGCGTCCCGCAGCAGCGCGTCGCGGGCCTCCGGTGTGCTGGCGACGCCCGCGGCGGGGACGAAGACGGGCCTGGCGCGGGTGACGCCCGCGAGACGGCTGACCAGCCGGGTGGCGTGGACCCGTGCCTCGGGGCCGCCGAGGTCTCCGACGACCTGTACGACACGGTCGGCCGCCTGGGTGTTCCTGGAACGCATCCGGTCGACGGCGGCCTGCAGGGTCTCGCCCCGGGAGGAGACGCCGATGACGTCCCCGCACCGGAAAGTGGCGCCGAAGTAGAACGCGGCGGCCGAGGCCAGGGCGGCGTCGCCCACGGTCCCGCCGGTGTCGACCACCACGGCGTCCCGCAGGGAGTAACGGCGCTGGAGCCGCTCTTCGAGCTCGGTGTGCACCCCCTCGGGGAGGGCCACGACGGTGCGGACGACTCCCAGGGTGATGGCCTCCTTGAGCAGGCGGGAGACGCGCGGCTGCGAGATGCCGAGAGCCGCGGCGATCTCGGGTTGCCGCATGCCCTGCTCGTGGTACATCCGGGCCACCCGTGCCAGCAGGCGCAGATGGCCGGAGCCGTGGTCCAGCCCCGGCTCGGGGACGACCATGCACCGCCTCCTCGTCGGCCGGGTGGGACCGGCCCGCTCCGATGCCGGCCGGGTGGGACCGGCCCGCTCCGATCCGCCGCTTCCCGTGGGAAGGGACGAGGGGGAATCGCCTCACCCACGACCGGCCACTCAGCGTACCGGCTCGATCTCTCTCCGTCCCGGCGGGCCGGGAGACGCGATCCGCGGCCACGGAGCCGGAGGCGTACGGCCACGTCGACCAGGGGCCAAGGCGGTCAGGCCGGTCAGGCCGGTCAGGCCGGTCGCCTGCCGGCGGCCATCGCCGACACGGTGGCCCCGCGCCGCTGGAACCGCTGCCGGCCCCGATCCAGCATCACGACGAGAACGAGCACGGTTCCCTTGACGACGATCTGCCAGAACGCCGACAGGCCGATGAGCACCAGGCCCTCGGAGAGAAGGCCGATGACGCAGGCCCCGAGGAGGGTGCCTCGCACCGTGCCGAGCCCCCCGCCCAGCGCGGCGCCGCCGAGGATCACCGCGGTGATCGCGTTGAGCTCGTACGTCTCACCGGCCAGCGGTGTCGCCGAGGTCAGCTCGGAGGCGATGACGAGACCCGCGAGCGCCGCGCAGGCACCGGAGATCACGTACACGGCCGTCTTGACACGGTCGATCGGGACCCCGGAGAGCTCCGCGGCCCGCTCGTTGCCGCCCGCGGCGTACAGCCACCGTCCGAACGGCGTCTTGGTGAGCACCAGCGTGACGGCGACGGCGAGGAGGATCGCGATCCAGATCGCCATCGGAAGGCCGAGCGGGCGCCCGTTGCCGAGGACCTCGAAGCCGGTGTTGCCCAGCTCGGGGTTGCCGTCCAGGTTGGGATAGGTCGAGCCGTCGGAGATCAGCAGCGCGATTCCCCGCGCCACGTACAGCATGCCGAACGTCGCGATGAACGGCGGCACCTTGAACCGGGTGATGACGACGCCGTTCACCAGGCCGACGAGCATGCCGACCGCGACGCAGAGCACGATCACGCCCCACACGGGCGGGTAGGCGACGGCGTCGGCGAACCCGAGGTCGAGTCCTTCGAGCAACTCTCCGGCGACGACCCCGGAGAGCCCGGCGATCGAGCCCACCGACAGGTCGATGCCACCCCTGACGATGACCAGCAGCATGCCGAGCGCGATCACCGCGTTGATCGCGATGTGCTTGGCCATCGTGACGAGGTTCGGCACGGAGAGGAACGTGTCCGACAGCAGGCAGAAGACCACGATCATGACCACGAGCGCGATGAGTGCCCGCAGGTCGAACAGGCCGTTCACCAGGGAGAGGCGGCGGGCCTCGGTCGCGGCCCTCTCCGGCGGGGAGTGGCCTGGCGACGCCGGCGCGGGGGGCGTTTCCCGAGGTGTCACCCCTCACCGTCCCTGCCTGCGCGCCTGTCGAGGTCGAGGTAGATGTCCGTGTCGAGGTCGAGGTCGGTGTCGAGGTCGGCGGCGGTGCCGTCGGAGACCCTCAGCAGCTCCTCCCGGGTTATCGTGCCGCGCCGGAACTCGCCGACGAGGACCCCGCGGGCGAGCACCAGCAGGCGGTCGGGGACGCGCAGGGCCTCCTCGGCGTCCGACGTGCTGAAGAGGACGGCCAGGCCGCGTTCCGCCCGTGCCGCGACGAGCTGGAAGATGTCCGCCCTGGCGCCGGCGTCGACGCCGCACGATGGCTCGTCCAGCAGGAGCACCCGGGGGACGGTGAGCAGCGCCCTGCCGATGACCACCTTCTGCTGGTCTCCGTCGCTCAGCGACGCGACGGGCGCCTCCGATCCGTTCGTGCCGTTCGTGCCGCTCGTGCCGTCCGCTCCGACGGTGATGTCGGTGATCATCCGGCGGACGGCGTCCCGCTCGCGGTCGCGGCGGACGAACAGCCGCCGGACGAACGCGCCCAGCCCGGCCAGGGAGAGGTTCTCCCCGACCGACATCGTCTGGACTAGGCCGTCGCGCCGCCGGTTCCCCGGGACCAGGACCATGCCCAGGCCGACGCGGTCGCGGATCCCCACGCCCTCCAGCGGGACGCCGGAGAGCAGGATCCGGCCCGACTGCGAGGGGATCCGGCCGGCGAGCGCCTCCAGCAACTCGGTGCGGCCCGAGCCCGTCAGCCCGTAGATCCCCACGATCTCGCCCTTTCGCACGGTCAGGGAGAGGTCGTCGACGGCGAGGCGGCCGGGGTTGGCCGGGTCGGCCACCACGAGGCCGCGCAGGGACAGCAGCTCCTCCCCGGCAGCCGGGGCACGGAGCGGGAGCGGGTCGCCCAGGTCGCGGTCGGTCATCCGCTCCACGATCCACCGGACGCCGACGTTCCCGGCGTCCGCCGTGGCGGCCAGCCGCCCGTCACGCAGTACGACGACGTCGTCGGCGATCTCCAGTGCCTCCTCCAGGTGCGAGGAGACGTAGACGATCGCCACGCCGTTCGAGGTCAGCTCCTTGATGACCCGGAACAGGACCTTGACCTCCGGGGCTGTGAGCGCGGAGGTGGGCTCGTCCATGATCAGCACCCGCGCCTCCTGGAGGAGCGCCCGCGCGATCTCGACGATCTGCTGCTCGCCCGGAGTCAGGTCACCGACCCGAAGGTCGGGATCCAGATACTCCTCCAGGCTGTGGAGGACCGCCGCGGTGGTGGCCCGCTGGGACGAGCGGTCGATCACCCAGGGGCCGCCGCGGATCTCCCTGGCCAGGAACAGGTTGTCCTGGATGCTCAGGTTGGGACAGAGGCTGAGCCCCTGGTGGACGATCGCGACGCCCTGGTCGGTGGCGTCGCGGGGTGACGTGAACCTGACGGGCTCCCCGTCGAGCTCGACATGGCCGGTGGTGGGGTGCTCGATCCCGGAGAGGATCCGCATCAGGGTCGACTTGCCGGCGCCGTTCTCGCCGAACAGCGCGGTCACCCGGCCGGCGGCGACGTCGAAGTCGACCTCCCTGAGCACGTACGTGCTCCCGTACACCTTGGTGACGTCGCGGGCGCTCAGGACGGTGGTGGTCGGGGTCCTCACGGAATCTCCTTGATCGAGACCGGGGTGATGGTCACGACGGAGGGGGTGAGGAAGCTGAAGGCCCCGACGAAGGAGATCTTCTTGTCCTTCAGCCGTGACACGTCCAGATTCTTGAGCAGCTTCTCCCGCATCCTGTCGTTCAGCGCGGTGGCGGCGTCGGCGTACTCCACCTGGTCGAGGAACTGCCCGAAGCCGATGAACCCCACCGCGTCCCGCAGTGCCGTGCCGTTGATGACCGGGCCGACCTGAAGCGACACCCGGGTGTCCGGGGGAAGGCCGGGCACGGTCACGGGCATCAGCCCCGACCTCACCGTCCCGGCCGTGCCGGTGCCCCTGACCGCGAAGGCGTAGGGGCCGTTACTCTGCCGGACGCCGTACCGCTTCCCGGCCGCCTCCATGTCGGCGTGCATGGCCCGCACCAGCACGGGCAGCTCGACGGCCTTCCTCTCGACCGCGGGCACGATCTTGTGCTCGTACGTCCGCGCTCCGTACGCGGCCGGGTCGAAACGGCGGGGACCCGACGCCGCGACGGACTCCGCCGAGCGGTACTGGGTGCTGAACCCGATGGCCGCCAGGATGGCCACCGCCAGGGCGACGGCGATCCATCGCGCCGGGATCCGCCGGCGGGGCGCCTTCCCGCCGCGCGCCCGCGACGCGACCGGCGTGCTCATCTCGGTCCTTCCACTGGGGAAACCTCACAGGTGATCGCTGATCCATCCGCTGGGAGAGAGCCCCGGGAGGGGCTCGCGGCCGGGCGGGGGGAGGGCTCACGGGAGAGCCCGGGGATGATCGTCGCTGTTCGGCGAAGGCGTCCGGCGGAGCCCTCCGGACGACGCGGTGCGCCACCGGGGAGTCCTCGCGCCCGCGAGGACCACTCCGCCGCCTCGCGGGCGCGGTGGATGCTCTTCATGACCCGTATACCCGTTCGCACGCCTTCCACCGAATCCTCTCCGGACGGGGGCCGGTCGAGTCGCCGGACGTCGTCGTCCAGCCCGTGCGGCGGGCGCGCGGACGAACCCGGAGGCCCGGTCGGGTGGACCGGGCCGATGACCGAGGTGTATGTCAATGAAATATTTCAGCAACCCAAGGGTGTATTCGGAGCGTCCGAATCGGGCCCACCGCAGGTTCCACCCTGCCCGATGACGCTCCCATATGGTGATCTTTAAGTGCGTTCACACCGGTTTTGACCTGGTCTTTTCCATATATCCAGCCGCTGATTGCCAACGCTGGGCCACCCGCCCGCCGCGCGGCCGGATTCGCGACGAGCCCCCCGGCGGGCCTCCGCGAGACGTCTCGTGTACGTTCCGTGTCCGAGCGGGGGCCGATCCGACCCGCCACGACGGCCTTTACCGATGTACGGTGTCGTTTGCTGTGTGATAGATGGGAATTTGTGTCCGTTTAGCCGACTTGCTCGCGCGTCGCGGTCTCTGTTCGTAGGATCTATGCCGAACCTTGACCACAACCCGTAAGCCTCGGCGGCCGGTGTGAGGCCGGTCGATCAAGCTGGAACGAGGAGAAACTGTGCTGAAGTCCAAGACGCGGCTGCGCGTCGCGGTCAAGACGGCCGTGGTCGCTACGGCGGGCGCAGGTATCTTCAGTGCGTTTCCCGCGCTCGCGTCCATCTATGCCGCTCCCAAACCGGTGATCTACAACTGCACGGTCGCCGGTGGAGGGGCAGGGGCGCCGTACACCTTCACCATGGACATCACCGGCCCGGCGTCGGGGGTGGTGAACTCCCCCCTCGTGGCGACCTGGAAGATCAGCCCGCCGGCCACCCTTCCCTCCCTCACCCCGTCCGTGTCCGTCTCGCCGGGCGCGAGCCTCGTCGCCGACGCGGAGATGCAGATCAGCGCAAGCCCCGCGGGAGTCCTGACGCTCCCCACCGAGCTCCGCTCGATCCTGGTCACCGCCGCGCCCCCGGCCGCCGGGCAGCCGGTCACCGCTCCTCCCCTGGTCGTCACGGTGACCCCCCTCGCGACGGGGGTCGTCGCCTTCCAGCCCGACGCGTTCACCCTGCTCCTGGCGACCGGCGCCGGTGCCGCGAACGAGGTCGAACTGCTCGACTGCGCCCCTCCCGAGGCCGCCCAGGCCTCGCCCGCCGCGCTGCGGGTGACCGTGGGCACGGGCAGCCCCAGCGCCAGCCCGAGCCCGACGACCACCAGCCCGACCCCCACCCCGAGCAACTCGGCCACCAGGACCCCCACGCCGACCGTGACCGTCACCCAGACCAGGACCTCCGACGTGGAGCCCGACCCCGACGCCAACGAGCAGATCGACGAGACCCCCAAGGGCGCGGCCTCCACGGGCGGCGGCGGCGACGCGGGTCCCGACGCTCGGATGATCATGTTCAGTGGTGTGCTGATGGTGGCCCTCGCCGGCTTCGGCGGGCTCGTGCTGCGGCGTCGCACCGCCGGTCGCGGATGATCGGAGTGGCCGGATGACCACCCCCCCGCCACCGGGCGGCTGGCCGCCCCCAGGGCCGCCGCCGCATTACCGGCCGGTCCCGGTCCAGCCGCCGTACCCGCCGCCACCGGGCCACCATCAGCAGTACGGGCCGCCGTACGAGCAGTGGCCCGGACAGGAGCCCCCCCTCGCCGGCGGCGGCCGGATGATGCGTTCGGTGCTCATCCTGGCCGGGATCGCCGGGGTGGTCACGGTGCTGGTGGGTTTGCTCTTCATGCTGGCCGCGCCCGAGGAGTACGGGCTGGCCGACCAGCGCACCACGCTGCCGCCCCGCGACCTGGCCGCGGCACCGGCGAACCCCTACTTCCAGGCGCCCCCGACCGCGCCGCCGCCCCTGCCCAGCCTGCCCGCGGCCCCGGCCATGCAGCCCTCGTCCCCGGTTCGTCTGGTCATCCCGCGGCTCGGGGTCAACGCGCCGGTCAGGTCCGTCGGGCTCGACAGGAAGGGCGCCATCGAGGTGCCGCCGGTCGGCAACCCGAACCTGGTCGGCTGGTACCGCTCGGGACCCACCCCCGGTGAGGCCGGTCCCGCGATCATGCTCGGGCACAAGGACACGCGCTCGGGAGGCGCGGTGTTCAGCCGTCTCGACGAGATCCGCAACGGCGACGTCATCGAGGTGCACCGCAAGGACGGGATCGTCGCCGTCTACACCGTGGGCGGTCTGGAGCAGGCGGAGAAGTCGGTGTTCCCGACGCAGCGGGTGTACGGCCGGTCGCCGACCCCCCAGCTGCACCTGATCACCTGCGGTGGCGTCTACAACCGCGCGACCGGCCACTACACGGACAACGTCATCGCCTACGCGACCATGACGAGCACCAAGAAGGCCTGAGCGGACCACTCGGTCGGGGCGGCTTCCGGTCAGGGGGTCGCTTCCAGGGAAGAGGGCCGCCTCCAGGGAAGAGGGCCGCTTCCGGTAAAGGGAGCCGCTTCCGGGGAAGGCGCGATCATCCTTGCCGCCGTACGGGCGGCCCCCGTCCAGGGCGCGGGCAAAAGTTCTGTTGTAACCTCCTACTAACCGAACATTGCTCGGTTTCGTAAGCAGGAGGCACTGTGGCAGAGGCGTACATCGTCGGGGCGGTCCGCACCCCCGTCGGCAAGAAGAAGGGCGGTCTGTCCACCGTCCACCCCACCGATCTGGCCGCGCACACCCTCGGCGCGCTCGTCGAGCGTACGGGCGTCGACCCGTCCGCGGTCGAAGACGTGATCATGGGCTGTGTCATGCAGTTCGGACCGCAGAGCATGGACATCGCGCGCAACGCGTGGCTGTCGGCGGGACTTCCGGAGAACGTCGCCGGTGTGACCATCGACCGCCAGTGCGGCTCCTCCCAGCAGTCGATCCACTTCGCGGCCCAGGGCGTGCTCTCCGGCACCCAGGACCTCGTCGTGGCCGCCGGGGTGGAATCCATGAGCATCGTCCCCATGGGGTCGAGCATCACCACCGCCCTGGAGAAGGGCATGCCCTTCCCGTTCGGGGAGAAGTGGGTGGAGCGGTACGGCAAGCAGGAGATCTCCCAGTTCCGCGGCGCGGAGCTCATGTGCGAGAAGTGGGGCCTCAAGCGCGAGGAGCTGGAGCGGTTCGCGTACGAGAGCCACCAGCGGGCCTCGAAGGCCGTCGCGAACGGCTACTTCAAGGACCAGATCGCCCCGATCAACGGTGTCGAGGACGACGAGGGCCCGCGCCCGGACACCACGCTGGAGAAGATGGCGTCGCTGAAGACGCTGAAGCCCGACGGCGTGATCACGGCCGCCACCTCCTCGCAGATCTCCGACGGCTCGGGAGCGCTCCTGATCGCGTCCGAACAGGCCGTCCGCGACCACAACCTGACCCCCAGGGCGCGCATCGTCACCCTGGCGCTCACCGGCGACGACCCGGTCTACATGCTCACCGCGCCGATCCCGGCGACGCAGAAGGCGCTGAAGAGGGCGGGCCTGTCCATCGACGACATCGACGTCACCGAGATCAACGAGGCGTTCGCCCCCGTCCCGCTGGCGTGGATCAACGACCTGGGCGCCGACCCGGCCAAGGTCAACCCGAACGGCGGCGCGATCGCCCTGGGCCACCCGCTGGGCGGCACCGGCGCGATTTTGATGACCAAGCTCCTGCACGAGCTGGAGCGGACCGGTGGCCGGTACGGACTGCAGACGATGTGCGAGGGCGGCGGCCAGGCCAACGTCACGATCATCGAGCGCCTCTGACACTCCTGACGTCTCTGACGTCCCTGATGCCTCTGACACCGGTGCCCGCACGGCCCGTACGGCCTGAGCGGCGCCCGTGAGGTGCCGGTGAGACGCTTGTGATGGGAGAGGCCCCGGTCCTGGACTCCAGGACCGGGGCCTTTCACCTTCCCGTGAAGGGACCCGCGGGCCGGTCTCGCGAAGAAGGCCACAGGTCGGCTTCGCGATGACCGGCCCGCAGGTCAGCGGCCGCCCTTGCCGGGGATCCGGCGCGGCTGCTGGGTAGGCCGCACCGGCGCCGGGGGCATCGGCAGGTGCCGGGGCGCCGGGGGCACGACGTGCTCGGGGAGCGGAGTGCGGGTCTTGGTGGTCTTGGCGGTCCTGGACTTCCCGCCGCGCTTCTGGGCGAGCTTGTGAGCAGCGTGAATTCGCATATGGGACTCCTTGAAGAATGTGACGACGCGGTGAGATCCCGGGTCGGACAACTCAGCTGCCGCGTCAGACGAACGGGGCCAGAGGGCTGAGTGCGGGCGGATCGGCGAGGACCGATCGACGCCGACTCTTAGGAGTTAATCCACATGCGGACGAACATACGGCGCCCCACCAAGGCGTGCAACCGATTTATCCGCCGCAGGTTCCGGGCCACACGCACCCGGTGAGACCGGTAGATCCCGTATGTTCCGGGCCGCGCGCACCCGGTGAGACCGGCAGATTCCGCAGGTTCCGGGCCATGCCCGCCCCGCGAGACCGGCCGATCCCGTCGAGGCCGGGACGGTGAGGGCTGGGACGGTTAAGTGCCGGTCCGGTCGCGGCTCGGTCTGTGAGACCCGCCGGTCCCATCGGAACTCACCCGGCGAGACCGGCCGGTCCCGCGGGGGCGGGGCGCTCGGGAAGCTCCACGTGAACGCGGGTGCCCTCCCCGGGAGCCGAGGTGATCCAGCAGCGGCCCCCGTGCGCGTCGGTGATCGCCTTGACGATCGACAAGCCCAGCCCGGCCCCGTCGGGCAGCCGCTCCCCGCCACGGTGAAAGCGGTCGAAGGCCCTGTCCACCTGCTCGGCGGACATCCCGGGGCCGTCGTCGGAGACCTCGATGAGCGCACCGCCGTGCGGCCGCCGCGAGACCCGTACGGTGGCCGTGGTCCCCGCGGGTGTGTGCGTCCGCACGTTCGCCAGGAGGTTGACCAGGATCTGCCGGACCCTGGCCTCGTCGGCGGTGACGGTCGGCGACCCGGGGGCGTCCACGACGATCGGCGACTCCGGCTCGACGGCCGCGCAGTCCGCGCTCACGTCCCGCGCCACCGAGGCCAGGTCGGTCTCCGTGAGCTGGAGCCCGGCGTTCCTGTCCAGGCGGGCGAGGTCGAGCATCTGGCTGACGAGATCACCCATCCGGGTGGCCTCGTCCTCGATCCTGCCCATGATCCTGGGCAGGTCCTCGGCGCGCAGCGCCCCGGTCCGGTAGAGCTCGGCGTACCCCCGGATGGTGGACAGCGGGGTCCGCAGCTCGTGCGAGGCGTCGGCGGCGAAACGGCGGACGCGCTCCTCCGACGCCCAGCGGTCCCTGAAGGCCTCCGCGATCCGGTCGAGCAGCAGGTTCACGGCCGTGCCGATCCGCCCGACCTCCGAGGGGCCCTCGGGCATCCGTACCGACAGGTCGCCCTCCCCGGCCATGTGGTACGCCGCCCCGGCGATCCTGGCCAGCGGCGCGAGACCCCTGGTGATCAGGGCGCGGCCGGCGAGCGCCAGCACCAGGATCAGCGCGCCGCCGGTGAGCAGTTCGGCGATGACGAGCCGGCGGATCGGGGCCTCGACGGACTCCAGCGGGACGGCGACGACCACCAGCCGGTTGCCCTGCCTGGCCTCGGCAACCCGCGCGATCATGCCCTGGCCGTCCGCCGTGCCGAGCGCGAACGCCTCCCCGCTCTCGGCCTGGGCCCTCAGGCGGGCGACACCGAGCGCCTCCACCAGCTGGGGTACGGTCGCGGCGGCGGGCGCGTCCCCGTTGACGAGCCTGGCCCGGCCCGAGTTGAGGTTCAGCGCGGCCACGGCGTAGGTGGACCCGGTCAGGGTCTGCGCGAGCTGGCCGCCGGGGGCGGCGACGATCCGCTTGGCGGCGGTCGCGGTGGCCGCCCGCAGCTGCCCGTCGAGCCTTTCCATGAGATGCCCGCGCAGGACGAGGACGCTCACGATGGACAGCATCACCAGCAGGGCCGTGCTCACCGCGAGCAGGCCCGCGAGCAGCCGCGCCCTGAGCGACATCAGGTGCCCTGGGGCGGGCGTAGCGCGTAACCGACCCCGCGCTGGGTGTGGATCAGCGGCGGGCCGAGCGGGTCGAGCTTGCGGCGCAGGTAGGAGATGTACGTCTCGACGACCTGCGAGGAACCCCCGTAGCCCCAGACGTGTTCCAGCAGCTGGCGCTTCGTCAGGACCAGGCCGGGATGTTCCATCAGGAAGGCGAGCAGCCTGAACTCGGTGGGGGAGAGGTCCAGCGCGACCCCGGCCCGCCGCGCCTCCCAGCGTGACTCGTCGAGCTCCAGGTCCGCCACCCTGAGCGCCCCGCCGGGGTCGTCGGAGACGGCCGTCCTGCGGAGCACCGCCCGCACGCGGGCGACGAGGGCCTCGACGGAGAAGGGCTTGGTGACGTAGTCGTCGCCGCCCAGAGTGAGGCCGCGTACGGTGTCGGTGGAGGTGTCCCTGGCCGTCAGGAAGATCACCGGGGTGTGCAGGCCCGCGGTCCTGATCCTCCGGCACACCTCGAAACCGTCGACGTCGGGGAGCATCACGTCGAGCACGATCAGCGCGGGAGGACCGCCCTCCACCGCGTCGAGGGCCTCCCCGCCGGTCGCCACGCCCGTCACCCCGAAGCCGTGGAAGCGCAGGGCGACCTCGACGATGTCGCGGATGTTGGGGTCGTCCTCGACGACGAGGATGGTGCGCTCATTCATGGAGGCCCCATTCTTGCCTACTGACCTGTGCTTCGTCCCGGTTCGTAACTGTTAGTCCTCGGTGGGAGGCCGCCGTGAAGCGGTGGGCTCCCGGCGCATCTCGGGATCCCACCGCTTCACGGCCGGCTTCCGCCAGGCCTCCCGGGCTCCCGGTCAGCTCCCCGGGGTGGTGGCCGGCGGGTCCAGGAGGGCGCGGTCACGCGGTACGAACACCGCGGCGGCCGTCGGGTCGGTCGAGGTGGGGACGCCGATCACGAAGACCCCGTCGCCGACGACGAGCTTGGTGAGGTCGGCGCGGACGCCGAGCCTGCGGAACCTCGTGGACGTGTCGAGGTTCCAGTTCCAGACGAGGCCGTCCTTGCTCTTGACGGTCAGCTTGTTCTCACCCTTGGCGGTGATCACGCCTCGCTGCCAGGTGTAGTCGATGAACGTCGACTTCTTGTCCCTGACGGTGGCCCGTCCGTGGACGCCGACCACCCACAGGTTGTAGTGGGAGCGCAGCCTCGGCCCGCGAAGCGTGGAGTCGGCCTTGAGCAGCTGGTCGGCGATGGCGGTCACGCCGGCCGGCACCGGGGGAGCCGTGCCGGTCGCCCAGGCGGTGGAGCCCGTCAGCATGATCGACGCCGTAATGGCCGCGGCGCCGAGTGCCAGTTTCCTCTTCATGGTGATCCTTCCGGGAACGCCTCCCGACGGGGAGACGTCGATCAGGCAATCGCCCCGGGCTGTGATCTCTGGGGGAGGATCCTGGGAATTCCCTGAGAGCGACGGAAGAGCGTGGAAAAGCCGCGCGCGGTGCCGCTCCCGGAAGGCCGGGAGCGACACCGCGCGGAGGGTGCCTCGGGGGCCGCGAGCCATGTCGCGAGCTATGTCGCGGGCTACTATGTCGCGGGCTACGTCGTGGGCTGTTTCTTGGGCTACGTCTTCTTGGGCTACGTCGCGAATTACGTGGCGGGCTACTTGGGCACGCGGGCGACGCAGAAGACGGTCTGCCCGAACGGCGGGCGGACGAAGCGCTCGATGAGGCGGGTGAGGGGCACCACCGTACGGTCGTAGATCTTGACCAGGCGGGGGTCGGGGTAGCCGACGCCGCCACGACGGACGGCCGCCCACCAGGCGATGCCGCCCAGGAAGTTGATCGGCTTGAGCACGTCGATGTCCAGGCCCGCCTTGGAGACCGTGCTGCGCAGGGTGGCGGGGGTGTAGCGGGTGACGTGGCCGACCTTGCGGTCGAAGTCTCCGTACAGCTGCATGTAGCCGGGCACCCAGATGACGATCCGGCCGCCGGGGAGGGTGACCCTGGCGAGGGAGCGCAGGGCCTCGACGTCGTCCTCGATGTGCTCCAAAACGTTCATCATCACGACGGTGTCGACCTTCTCACCGATCGGGATCTCGGTCGGCAGGCCGAACTGGAGCACGTCGATCTCGTCGCGGCCCTCGAAGCGCTTCTGCAGCTGCTCCACGCAGTAGGGGTCGAAGTCGCTGACCACCAGCCGGTCGAGGCGAGGCAGGAACGCCTCGGCGAAGTGGCCGAGCCCGGAGCCGATCTCCAGCATGGACCGGCCCACGTGCGGGGCGACCATGTCGAGCTCGTACTGCCGGTAGTTCTTGGCCTCGTCCCCACCGAGGTGGTTCTCCAGGGCCTCGTCACCGGCCGCGGGTTGCACTACGCGGTCATACCCAGACATGCGGTTCCGTCCAGCTCGCTTACGGAAGGGCCGTGGCGAGGCCACGGCCAGGGACAGCCAGAGTCTAGTGGCGCTTCCCTCGCGGCGGCCCCTCAAACGCCTCACGGCCGATGTAACCCGGCCGCCGCCGTTCCCCCGCGACGACCCGCCGGACGCTTCACGGCCGCCGCGATCTCTCCGCGACGACCCGCCGGACGCTTCACAGCCGCCGCAGTCCCAAGTGACGACTGGCCGGACGCTTCACGGCCACCGCAGTCTCCCGTGACGACCTCCCCTCCCGGCGGGAGGCACGCCCTCCGTTCCCACCCCGGTTACCGGCTCCGCCGAATCAGCTATAAAGCACCAGCATTTCCAGGGCTCGCGCCGTACGGAGGAAGTTCGGCCTCGATTCGGCGGTGAGATTTGCACCGGGGGACAAGGAAACCCCTCTGGGGAATGGCGGTCCGGCCGGTTCGTGATTTGGAAAGGGTGCGATTCCCGGTGAGTGGAAAAAAGGAGTGCGAATCGATGGAACAGATCCAATGGTGGCGCGGGAACCTGCCCGCGGAGACGAATGGCTTCATCGGCAGGGAGAGCGAGGTCCGGCGGCTGCTGAGGCTCCTGGCCGACACGCCGCTGACCACGGTCACCGGTGTCGGGGGCATCGGCAAGTCACGGATCGCGGTCAGGGCCGCGCGGAGGCGGCAGGAGCACTACCCGGACGGCACCTGGCTGGTGGAGCTCTCCGGCGAGCGCAACGGCGATCTGCTCGCCCACACGGTCGCGGCCGTCCTCGGCCTCCCGGAGCGGTCCGCGCGGTCGCAGACCGGGACGCTCGTCGAGTTTCTCGCGGGCAGGAGACTCCTGCTCATCCTCGACGCCTGCGAGCACCTCCTGCCGGCCTGCCGCGACCTCGTCGCGGAGATCATGGCGGGGGCACCCGGCGTACGGATCATCGCGACCTCCGACCGGCCGCTCGGGCTGCCGCGGGAGGCGCTGCTCCCCGTCGAGCCCTTCGAGGCACCCGCCGTACCCGCCCGGCGAGCGGAGGGGGCGGGGACGGAAAGGCTGGAGCAGGAGGGGGACCCCCCGGAGAGACCGGAGGAGGCGGAGGAGAACGACGCGCTCCGCCTCTTCCTCGAACGGGCCGGGGACGCGGTGCCCGGCCTGGAGACGACCCGGGCCGGCAGGGCGGCCGCGGCCAGGATCTGCCGGCGGCTGGACGGCGTGCCGCTCGCCGTCGAACTGGCCGCCGGATGGCTGGGATCCCTCCCGGTGGAGCGGCTCGCCGATCACCTGGACGACCACTTCGAGGTCCTCCGCGGCCGGGCGCCGGTCCACCGCCACCGGATCGTGCGTGCCGCGATCGGCTGGAGCCACGAGCTGTGCGCCCCGGAGGAACGCCTGCTCTGGGCCAGGCTCTCGGTGTTCGCGGGAAGCTTCGACGCGGCCGCCGCCGAGTGGGTGTGCGGCGACGAGCACCTGGACGACGTACCGGGCCTGCTGGCGAGCCTGGCGGAGAGGTTCCTCCTCGTCCGCGTGCCCGGCGGCTACCGGCAGCCCGCCACGGTCAGGGAGTACGGCAGGGAGCGGCTCGCCCTGCTCGGCGAGGAGGCCCGGCTGGCGCGGCGGCACCGCTACCACTACCTCGACCTGGCGCGCAGGGCCGAGGCCGACTGGTACGGCCCCGAGCAGGAGGAGTGGGCCGCCAGGCTCGCCTTCTCCATGACCGACCTCCGTCTCGCCCTCGACCCCGCCTCCCCGACGTCCGTCGAGCTCGCCGGAACGCTCTGGATCCTCTGGTTCTGCCTGGGCCGGCTGAACGAGGGCCGCTACCACATGACGCGGGCGATCGAGGCGGCTCCCGTCACCGATCCCGGCCTGCCCAGGCTCCTGTGGGCCGACGGCTGCGTGGCCATCGCCAGAGGAGAGCTGGAGGTGGGCCGCCGCCGGGCGGAGGCGGCGCTGTCCGCGGCCCTCGACTGGGGCGACTACGCGGCGGCCGGGCACGCCCAGCTCCGGCTGGCCAGTACTTCCCTGTGCTCCGGCGCCCTGGAGGACGTCGAACCCTGCGTCGAGCTCGTCCGCGAGTACTTCCGCCGGGCCGACGCCGCCACCGTCAGCGAACCCCTCGCCCTGGTGACCGCGGCCATGGCGGTCACCTGGCGCGGCGAGTTCGACCGGGCGGTCTCCGTGCTCAAGGAAGTGCAGCGGCTCTGTGACGCGCGCGGCGAGCGCTGGGCCCGCGCCTGCGGCGACTACGTCCTGTCCATCGCCCAGCTGGGCCTCGGCAGGGTGACCGAGGCGGCGGAGGCCGCCCGGCAGTCGCTCGACGTCAAGTGGCGCCTGCGCGACGCCACCGGCGTGGCGCTCGCGGTCGACCAGCTCGCGGTGATCGCGGCGGTCGAGGGCGACGGCCGCCGCACGGCCAGGCTCCAGGGCGCGGGGGTACGGCTGTGGGCCACCTTCGGGCTCAAGGGCTTCGGCTCGGAGGGCATGTCCGAGCCGAGGACCGTCGCCGAGCGGACGGCGAGGCAACTGCTCGGCGACGAGACCTACGACGCGGTCTTCGCCGAGGGCTACGAGGCCGACCCGGACGCGGCGGTCGCCTATGCCCTCCACTGACCTCCGGAGGCACCCACCCCGGTAGGTGATTCCGCTCGTGCCCTGTGAGGCCGATTCGGACGCGGCGGTCGCCTGTGCCCTCCACTGACCGTCGGAGACACCCGTCCCCGACCGGCGATTCCGATCTTGCCCGCGGACAGGGACTTCCGCAAAAGGCTCGTATGCGGTGGAATCTCTCACGACATCCGCGAAGGAGCCCCCGACGGACGACGACGAGGCGATCACCCGGTCGCTCGCCGGTGACCTGGAAGCCTATGAGGCGCTGGTCACCCGCTACAGCGCGCTCGCGCACCGGACCGCGGCCATGCTCGGGGCCGCCGACGAGGCCGAGGACGTGGTCCAGGAGGCGTTCGTCAAGGCGTACCGCCACCTGGCCTCCTTTCGCAGGGACGCGCACTTCCGCCCCTGGCTGCTGCGGATCGTGGCCAACGAGACGCACAACCTGACCCGCTCCCGCGGACGCCGGGAGAGGCTGGCCGTGCGGCTCACCGAGACCGTTCCCGCGCAGGGTGAGGGGCCCGAGGAGGCGGCCGCCGCGGCGGACCAGAGGGCCCGGCTGCTCGACGCGGTGCGTACGCTGCCCGAACGGGAACGCGAGACCGTGGTCTGCCGGTACTTCCTACAGCTGTCGGAGGCCGAGACCGCCCAGGTGCTCGACCTTCCCGTCGGTACCGTCAAGTCGCGGACCTCCCGCGGCCTGGCCCGTCTGCGCGAGGAGGTGGCCCGTGACCTCACCTGACGACCTCGAAGCCCAGCTCCTCGCCCTCGGCGAGCTCCTCGACGTCCCGTCCCCGCCTCCCGCCCGCGTCGCGCGGGCCGTACGGGCCCGCCTCGAACCACCGCTCGCCCCCGAGAGCCCAGCCTCCGAGAGCCCGGCCCTTGAGACACCGGCACCGGCGGCGAGCCCCGGGACACCGCCTTTTGAAACACCGGCACCGGCACCGGCTCCCGGGACAACGGCCCCCGAGACACCGGCGCCGGTCCCCGGGATTCCCGCTCCCGGGACGCGCGTCCCCGAGGCGCCCGCGGTCCCCGGCGGTCCCGGAGCGCTCCGGCGCGGGTGGAAGACGCTCCGGGCCGGCGGCCGGGCGCGTCGGCGGGCGGCGGTCGCCGCCGTCGCGATCCTCGTCGCCCTGCTGCTGGGAGCGACACCCGCGGGAAGGGCCGCGGTCACGGAGATCCTGCGCTTCGCGGGGGTCGAGTTCAGGACCGGCGGCCCCGGGCCGCTGCCCTCGGGGGTGCCCCAGCCGCTGCCCGGAGAGCGGCGGGTCACCCTGGAGCGGGCACGGGAGCAGGTGGCGTTCCCGATCTCCCTCCCGGCCGCGCTCGGCGATCCCACCGAGGTCAGGGTGAGTGACGGCGGCAGGGTGGTGTCACTCTTCTGGCCCGGCCTCAGACTGGACGAGTACGACGGCAGCCTCCATCTCGTCTTCCGCAAGGAGCTCGGCCCGCCCTGGCCGCAGGAGACCGGCGTGGGCACCGCGAAGGCGCAGTGGATCCCGGTCCACCACGGCCTGACCTACCTGCCCAGGAGCGGTGGCCAGGCCGCGATCCGTCCCCGTCCGGCCGGGCCCACCCTCATCTGGCAGCGGGAACGGGTCGGCCTGCGCCTGGAGGGCGTCGGAGAGCTCGGCCGCGCCCTGGAGATCGCCCGCTCGGTCCGCTGACACAGGCCCGTCGCGCCGAGGCACCGACGGCCGGCGGGTCGCACGACGCGTCACGGCCGGAGCTCACCCGTTCAGCCCGCCGGTGCCAGCCAGTCGTCGATCTCCTGGAGAAGCTTCTCGCGCACGTCGTCCGGAGCCGCCGACGCCCGTACCGACTGGCGGGCCAGCTCGGCCAGCTCCGGATCGGAGAAGCCGTAGACCTGCCTGGCGAGCTCGTACTGGGGCAGCAGCCTGGCGCCGAACAGCAGCGGGTCGTCGGCGCCCAGCGCGATCGGCACCCCCGCCTCGAACAGGCGCCGCAGCGGCACGTCCTCGGCGTGCTCGGCCACCCCGAGACCGACGTTGGACGTCGGGCAGACCTCGCAGGTGATCCCCCGGGCCGCGAGGCGCTCCATGAGCCTGGGCGACTCGGCCGCCCGCACCCCGTGCCCGACCCGGTCGGCGTCCAGCACGTCGACGCACTCGGCCACGCTGGCCGCGCCCAGCAGCTCCCCGCCGTGCGGCACCGCCAGCAGCCCGGCGCGCTTGGCCAGCCGGAAGGCTCCGTCGAAGTCGCGGGCCCGGCCGCGCCGCTCGTCGTTGGAGAGCCCGAACCCGACCACGCCCTGGTCCATGTAGTGCGTGGCGAGGCGGGCGAGCGTCTTGGCGTCGAGAGGGTGGCGGGTACGGTTGGCGGCCACCACGACGGCGATCCCTATCCCCGCGTGTTCCGCCGCCTTGCGCGTCGCGTCGAGCATCAGCTCCATGGCCGAGGTGAGCCCGCCGAACTTCGACGCGTACCCGGAGGGGTCGATCTGGATCTCCAGCCAGCGCGACCCCTCGGCGGCCTCGTCCTCGGCGGCCTCGCGCAGCAGCCGGTAGACGTCGCTCTCCCGCTGCAGGACCGAGCGCGCGATGTCGTACAGCCGCTGGAAGCGGAACCAGCCCCGCTCGTCGGTCGCGCGCAGCTGGGGCGGCCAGTCCTCCTCAAGCGCGTCGGGAAGGTGTAACCCGTGCTCGCGGGCGAGCTCGACGAGGGTCGAGTGCCGCATGGAGCCGGTGAAGTGCAGGTGCAGGTGCGCCTTGGGCAGTTCGCTGAGGGGACGTGGCATTTCAATATGGTGCCGTACCTTGGGCGGCCCCGATCGACGGCCCCGGAGTTTTTGGTCCCGACCTGACGCTCCGCCGTGCGCAGGGGAGGGCGAAAGGGGACCTCGCCGATGACGGAAGAGGGCGAGGCGGCCTCCGAAGAGTTCCCGGCCGCGCGGAGCACGGCGTCGCCGCGCACCGCGATCCCGATCCGTGGCGCGTCGCCGTACGACGCGGAGAACCTGGTCCAGAACGCGCTGGAGAAGATCTACCCGGAGACAGGGCCGGCCCGGGATCGGGGAGGTCGCCGGGGGAGAGTCGTCATCACCGGGTGAGACCGGACGTGCCGCTCACCGGGACGCGGGAGAACGGAGATGCGAGAGAACGGAGATGTGAGAGAACGGGGACGCGGGAGAACCGAGATGCGAGAGTGGGGACACGGGGAAGGGAACGCGGGGAGGGGAACGCGGGAGAACGAGAGCACGGAAGGGCAGGGGACCCTCCGACCGGTCAGAGCCGTCCGACCGGCCAGGGACCCTCCGGCCGGGCCGTCCGTTCGGGGTGTCAGGCCGAGGCGTCCGGCCAGGGTGTCCGGCCCGGCTCCGAGGTCGTCCCGTTGATCCTTCCCGGTGTTTCAGCAGGGCTTTTCCCAATTGCCCATTTATAGGTTTTAAGGTGTTATTTCGGACGCGTGTTGCCGGGTTCAGGGCACACCCGTCCATATCCCATCCCCCGTTATATCGAGGAAATTTAGGAAACGGGCTTTCAGTGGACCATGTCTCCGTGCGACCGTGGAGGCACACGTTGTCAGGACGCTGGGGCTGCCATGGAAGCGGACGTCTTCGTCGGCAGGGAAACAGAACTCGCCGACGTATCCGCGCTGCTGGAAAGGGTCCGGCACGTCACGCTGACCGGTCCCGCCGGGGTCGGGAAGACCTGTCTCGCCCTGCGGCTGGCCGGCACCCTCGAACCCGCGTTCCCCGGCGGCGTCCACGTCGTGGAGCTGTCGGAGGCGCCCACCGACCTCGACTCCCTGGCCGAGACGCTCGCCGACGCGATCGGCGTCCGCCGCAGGCCGGCCACCCCCGCGCTGCGGGCCCTGGTCGACGAGTTCCTCGCGCGCCGGACCCTGCTCGTCCTCGACACCTGCGACCGTGTCGTCGGCACCGCGGGCATCCTGGTCGGGCTGCTGCTTCGCTCGGTCGAGGGGCTGCGCGTCCTGACCACCAGCAGGCAGCGGCTGGGCCTGCCCGGCGAGCACCTCTACCCGGTCGGCGGCCTGCCCGACGCCGACGCCGTCCATCTGATCACCGCCCTCGCCGGTGACAGGCTCGGCGGCACCGATCCGGCCGAGCTCTGCCAACGCCTCGACAACCTGCCGCTGGCGATCCGGCTCGCCGTGGCCGACGGTGCCCCCAGTGGCTCCGACACCCTCGACGGGCTCGCCGCCGCCCTCGACGGCCGCCTGATCTCCACCGCCGGGCTCGCCGCCTTCGACGGCCACGTGACCTCGCCCGACGAGCTCGCCGCGGCCCTCGAAGGCCGTACGATCCCCGCGGCCGAGCGCGAGATCCACGCGGAGAGGACCGGCGCCACCCCGCGCGGGCGGGCCGCCGCTCCCCGGCGGCACAGTTCCATGCGCGTCGCCCTCGGCTGGAGCCACGAACTCTGCACACCGCAGGAGCGCCTCCTGTGGGCGCGGGCCTCGGTCTTCGCCGGCACCTTCGACATCGAGGCCGCCGAGGAGGTCTGCGCGGGCGGCGCCCTCGCCGTCAAGGACGTCCTCGACGGACTGCTCGGCCTGCTCGACAAGTCCGTCCTCGTCCGCGAGGAGGGCGAGGGCGGGGTCCGCTACCGCCTGCTCAACACCGTCCGCGAGTTCGGCGTGGTCTGGCTGGAGCGGCTCGGCGAGACCGACGAGATCCAGCGCCGCCACCGCGACCACTTCCTCGCGCTGTCCGCGCGCGCCGAGATGAGCTGGCAGGGCCGCCAGCTGGAGTGGTACCGCAGGCTGGTCCTCGAATGCGGCAACATGCGCGGCGCCATCGAATACTGCTACTCCCGCCCGGCGGAATACCGCAAGGGCCTCGACCTGGTCGGCAACCTGTGGTTCCTGTGGGCGTGCTGCGGCATGCAGGCACCCGGCGACGACCTCCTCCAGCGCGGCCTCGATCTCGACCACACCCCCAGCCCCGAGCGGGTCAAGGCCCTCTGGGTGCACGCCTGGGTCTCGATCCAGCGCGGCGACCTCGAACGCGCCGAGCGCATCCTCACCGAATGCGCGGCCGAGGACGCCGACGGCTACGCCACGGCCTACGTCAGCCAGTTCCAGGCCCACCTGGCCGTCGTCAGGGGCGACGTGGTCGAGGCCCTGCGGCTCATCAAGCACGCCAGGGTGCGTCACCGCTCCACCGGCAACGTCTTCCCCGGCTTCCTGCCCACCTACACCGTGGTCGCCACCGCCATGATGCTCGCCGGCCACCACGAACAGGCCGTCGCCGTCCTGCGCGAGGGACGCGAGCTCTGCGAGTCCTGCGGCGACTACTGGACGCTCATCCGCCTCGACCTCCTCCTGGCACAGGCCGAGCACGCCCTCGGCAACATCGACTCCGCCGTCGAGTTCGCCTGCGCCTCCCTGCGCGGAGCCCGCCTGTTCGGCGACAGCATCTCCCTCATGGAGTCGCTGGAGGTGTTCGTCGTGATCGCCGAGGCGTGCGCCGACGACACCTTCGCCGCGGTCATGTTCGGGGCGTCCCGCGCCGCGTGGACGAGCGCCGGCGTACCGCCCAGCCGCTCGCCCATGATCGCGAGCCGGATCCGCGCGGCCGAGCTGAGGCTGCGCGGGCGCATGGGCAGGGCGGAGTTCGACCGGCTGGAGGCGCGGGGAGGTTCGATCAGCCTGCGCGACGCCGTGGAACACGCACTCCAGGGAGACTTTTCTTGACGCGCTGCGGCAACCTGCCGGCCGAGATGAACAGTTTCGTCGGCCGCACCACCGAGCTCGACGAGATCGCGAAACTCCTCACCCGGACGCGCCTGCTCACCCTGCGCGGCCCCGGGGGCGTCGGCAAGACGCGCCTGGCCCTGCGGGCCGCGCGCGACGTCCGCGACGACTACCCCGACGGCGTCTGGGTGGCCGAGCTCTCCGCGGAGACCGAGGGCGGCCTGCTCATCCACGGCGTCGCCGGGGTGTTCGGCCTGCACACCCAGGCGGAGCGCCCCGCCCTGGAGTCCCTCATCGAGTATCTCGCCGACCGGCGGCTCCTCATCGTCCTCGACACCTGCGAGCACCTGGTCGACTCCTGCGCCGCCATGGTCGTGGCCGTCCTGACCGGCGCGCCCGACGTGCAGATCATCGTGACCAGCCGCCAGGAGCTCGGCCTGCCGCTGGAGGTCGTCATGGTCGTCGAGCCCTTCCCCGCCCCGCCGCCCGAGGCCGCCGACCTCGCCGGCCACGACGCGCCGAGCCTCTTCCTCGACCGGGCCAGGGCCGTGGCCCCCGGGCTGCGCACGGACGGGCGGGCCATGATGGCCGTCGCCAGGCTCTGCCGCAGGCTCGACGGCATGCCGCTCGCCATCGAGCTGGCCGCCAGCCAGATGCGCGGCCTGTCTGCGACCCAGCTCGCCGACCAGCTCGACGTCCATTTCAAGTTGCTGGCCGACGGCGAGGGGCTCCTCGTCCGCCACCAGACCCTCCGCACCGCCGCCGGCTGGAGCCACGAGCT
Source organism: Streptosporangium heterodermiicola (assembly GCF_051390675.1). Taxonomy (NCBI): domain Bacteria; kingdom Bacillati; phylum Actinomycetota; class Actinomycetes; order Streptosporangiales; family Streptosporangiaceae; genus Streptosporangium; species Streptosporangium heterodermiicola. Next base: position 169,943 of record NZ_JBPJSR010000012.1, on the reverse strand, counting down.
GTGCACGCCCGCCGAACGCCTGCTCTGGGCCCGCCTGTCGGTCTTCCCCGCCGCCTTCGACACGGAGGCGGCGCGCGGCGTGTGCGAGGACGAGCGCCTGCCCGACGTCCCCGGGGTCCTCACCGCGCTCGCGGCCAAGTCCGTCGTCGCCCGCGTGGGCGACCGGTACCGCCTGCTCGACACCATCAGGGACTACGGGCGGGACTGGCTCGCCGAGCTGGGCGAGAGCGACCTGATGGCCCGCAGGCACCGCGACCACTACCTGTCCGCCGCCCGGCGCATGGGCGCCGAATGGTGTGGCCCCGACCAGCTCGAATGGGCCTGCTGGGCGCGCGGGGAGCTGCCCAACATCCGCGCGGCCCTCGACCGCTGCCTCAGCACGGGCGACCACGGCGGCGCCCTGGAGCTGGCCGGGGCCCTGTGGGTGCTCTGGTGCCATCTGGGGCTCGTCAGGGAGGGCCGCCACTATCTCGACCGCGCCCTGGCCGCCGCCCCCGTCACCGACCGGGCCAGGTCCAGGCCGCTCTGGGTCGCCGCCCACCTCGCGCTCATCCGGGGAGACATGGCCCTGGCACGCAGCAGGGCCGAGGAGGGCGTCGAGAGCGCCCGGCGGCACGGCGACGCCGACGCCGAGGCACACGCCCTCCTCGCCCTCGCCGAAGCCCGCCTGTTTACCGGAGACCTGGACCTGGAGGGCGCGCGGGCGTACGCGCGGCGCGTGGCCGACGGGCTTGACCCCACCTCGCCGGGGGCGCTCTTCCTGCCCTCCTTCCTCGCGATGGCCGCCATCTTCGGCGGCGACTTCGACGAGGCGGTGCGGGTCCTGCGCGAGGCGCGCTCCCGCCACGAGGCGCGGGGGGAGCTGTCACAGCGCGCCATGGACGACTACGTCCTCTCCCTGGCCCTCTTCGGCCGGGGGGACGTCGCGGCGGCCTCCGCGGCGGCCAGGGCGGCGCTGGAGGTCAAATGGCGGCTACGGGACACGGTCGGCAGCGTCCTCGCCATCGACCAGCTCGCCAGGATCGCCGCCGCCGTGGAGGACGGGCACCGCGCGGCCTGGCTCCTGGGAGCCGCGCACCGCATCTGGACGACCTTCGGGCCGCCCGCCACCGAGGCCGACACCCTGGCCGCGCTCCGCGAGACCGCCGGGGCCCGCGCCGCGTGCCTGATCGGCGAGACCGCCTACGCGCGGGCCTTCAACGAGGGCGCGGCCGCCCACTTCGAGGGCGCCGTGACCTACGCCCTGCGGGACTGACCGCACCGAGGCTGCCGAGACCGCCGTGGCCGCCGGGGCTCACGCCCCGACGAGCCCGAGCCCCGCCCGGCGCGCGGAGGCCGTACGCGTAGGGAGATCGTGGCCCGGCCGGCCGGACGGGGAGCCGTCGTGCTCAGCCGGCCTGGCCGAGGAACTTGGCGAGGCGGCTCACGCCCTCGGCGAGGTCGTCGTCGCCGAGGGCGTAGGACAGGCGGAAGTAACCCGGGGTGCCGAAGGCCTCACCGGGGACGACCGCCACCTCGGCCTCCTCCAGGATGATCTCGGCCAGCTCGGCGGAGGTCGCCGGGCGCCCGCCGCCGAACTCCTTGCCCAGCAGCGCCTTGACCGACGGGTAGGCGTAGAACGCGCCCAGCGGCTCGGGGCAGAGCACGCCCGGGATCTCGTTGAGCATCCGGACCATGGTCCGGCGGCGCCGGTCGAAGGCGGCGCGCATCTCCGCCACGGCCGACAGGTCGCCGGTGACGGCGGCGAGCGCGGCGGCCTGGGCGACGTTGGAGACGTTGGAGGTGGCGTGCGACTGCAGGTTGGACGCGGCCTTGACGACGTCCTTGGGGCCGATCAGCCAGCCCACCCGCCAGCCGGTCATCGCGTAGGTCTTGGCGACGCCGTTCAGGACCACGACCTTGTCGCCCAGCTCGGGGACGACGGTGGCGATGCTCGCGAACGTCGCGTCGCCGTACGTGAGGTGCTCGTAGATCTCGTCGGTGACGACCCACAGGTCGTGCTCGACGGCCCAGCGGCCGATCTCCGCGACCTGCTCGGGGGTGTACACCGCGCCGGTCGGGTTGGACGGGGAGACGAAGAGGAGGACCTTGGTGCGGTCGGTGCGCGCCGCCTCCAGCTGCTCCACGCCCGCCAGGTAGCCGGTGGTCTCGTCGGTCACCACGTCGACCTGGACGCCGCCGGCGAGCTTGATCGCCTCGGGGTAGGTCGTCCAGTAGGGGGCGACGACCAGGACCTCGTCACCCGGGTCGAGCAGCGTGGCGAACGCCTCGTAGACGGCCTGCTTGCCACCGTTGGTGATCAGGACCTGGGCCGCGTCCACCCGGTAGCCGGAGTCGCGGAGCGTCTTGTCGGCGACGGCCTGCTTCAGCTCGGGAAGGCCGCCGGCCGGGGTGTACTTGTGGAACCGGGGGTTCCGGCACGCCTCGACGGCCGCCTCGACGATGTAGCCGGGAGTCGCGAAGTCCGGCTCGCCGGCGCCGAAGCCGATGACCGGGCGGCCCGCCGCCTTCATCGCCTTGGCCTTGGCGTCCACGGCGAGCGTGGCGGACTCGGAGATCGCGGAGATGCGCGCTGAGATGCGAGGACGGGTCATACATCCATGGTTACAGACCTGTGCCGATGTTTCCGCCGCGTATCCACCATGCGGACGACACCCCCGCAAGCCAGGCGAACACCGGAAAAAAGCCTCTGAGCTGGACGATCGTCAACCGGTTCGACGCGGTGGCCATTCACACGTAGACTCCGGCATGTTCTTTCCGCCGCATGCGTGAACCGGCGGTCAAGACCGTGAGCCACGGACAAACTTCGGTCCAACCGATGTATGGTGGTTCATGTCTTAGGGCACTAGCGCAATTGGTAGCGCACCGGTCTCCAAAACCGGCGGTTGGGGGTTCGAGTCCCTCGTGCCCTGCTAGGAGCGGTCCGCGCATCAGGCGTCCAGCGCGCCGCTTATGTGCGTTGGACTCGACGGATTCAGGTGAGGACTGTGGCGATCGACACGCGCGGCGAAACCGCAGACAAGCCGAGCGGTGAGAAGAAGACTAAGCGCACTTCTCCCGCCCTTTTCTACCGGCAGGTGGTCGCAGAGCTGCGTAAGGTCATCTGGCCTACGCGCAAAGACCTCATTTCGTACACCATCATCGTCCTGGTCTTCGTTCTGATCATGGTCGGGATCGTGTCGGCTTTGGACGCGCTGTTCACCGAGGGCGTGCTGAGAATCTTCGGCGGAGCCTGAGCCGCGGTCTCTCTCCAGCGGGCCAGCGACCCCGCGGACGAGTCCACAAGCCATCGACGAAAAGAGAAAGAGCACCGTGTCCGAGTCTGCACAGTCGGCCGGCGAGTCCCGCGAAGAGCGCGAGGACGAGCTGGAGAAGGCCGTCGACGTCACCGAGGATTCGCTTGACGAGTCCGACGGGCAGGACGTCGACGCCGAAACCGACGCCGACGCCGAAACCGAGGCCGAGCAGGCCCCGGCCGGCGCCGTCGACGAGGACGGTGACGTCCTTCCCGACGTCGACCCGGTCGAGGAGTTCAAGCGACACCTGCGGAGCCTGTTCGGCGAGTGGTACGTCATCCACTCCTACGCCGGCTACGAGAACCGCGTGAAGTCGAACATCGAGACCCGCACGCAGTCCCTCAACATGGAGGACTACATCTTCCAGGTCGAGGTGCCCACCCACCATGTGACCGAGATCAAGAGCGGCAAGCGCCAGCTGGTCAAGGAGCGGGTGCTGCCCGGCTACGTGCTGGTCCGGATGGAGCTCACCGACGAGTCCTGGTCCGCGGTGCGTAACACGCCCGGCGTGACCGGTTTCGTGGGTCTTTCCAACAAGCCGAGCCCGCTGAGCCTCGAAGAGGTCGCCAAGCTGCTCGCGCCGGAGCCCTCGGAAGAGGTCAAGAAGTCCACCGCGAAGGCCTCCGCCGCGACGGTCGACTTCGAGGTCGGCGAGTCCGTCACCGTCATGGACGGCCCGTTCGCCACGCTGCCCGCCACGGTCAGCGAGATCAGCGCCGAGTCGCAGAAGCTCAAGGTGCTCGTGTCGATCTTCGGTCGCGAGACCCCGGTCGAGCTCTCGTTCAACCAGGTCTCGAAAATCTAAACCGGTCGCGTAGACTTCACCAGTCTGCCCCGCGGTCGCGGGGATTGTTCCACGTCCACGGCACCGGTCAAGGTGCGCTCGCCGTGGGTCCCGCTGTCGCGGGGATCTGGAACATCGTTCAGAGAAGCAAGGACCCGGAGAGAAGCATGCCTCCTAAGAAGAAGTTCGCCGCGCTGGTCAAGGTCCAGCTGCCCGCCGGCCAGGCCACGCCCGCGCCGCCGGTCGGTACCGCCCTCGGCCCGCACGGCGTCAACATCATGGAATTCGTGAAGCAGTACAACGCTGCCACCGAGGCCCAGCGCGGCAACATCATCCCCGTCGAGATCACCATCTACGAGGACCGCACCTTCACCTTCGTCACGAAGACGCCCCCGGCGCCTGAGCTGATCAAGAAGGCCGCCGGTGTCGCCAAGGGTTCGGCCGTCCCGCAGAAGGACAAGGTGGGCAAGCTCACCAAGGAGCAGCTGCGCCAGATCGCCGAGACCAAGATGCAGGACCTCAACGCCAACGACGTCGCCGCGGCCGAGAAGATCATCGCCGGCACCGCCCGGTCGATGGGCATCACGATCGTCGACTAGCACCGTCCGCCGTACGGCCCGGCGGCGATCTCGTGGCGGCGAACCGCTTCCGCGAGACCGGCGAGGACCGGCGGCGAGCGCGATCCCGATCGCGCGAACCATCCAACGTCGAAGTAAGTGGAGGGGCCTGCGCAGGCCCGTACCACGGACACTCGGATCCACAGGAGTGAGCAAGTGAAGCGCAGCAAGGGATACCGCGCCGCGACGGCGCAGGTCGACCGCGAGACCCTGTACAGCCCGGCCCAGGCGGCCAAGCTGGCCAAGGACACCAACGTCGCCAAGTTCGACGCCACCGTCGAGGTGGCCCTGCGGCTGGGCGTCGACCCCCGCAAGGCCGACCAGATGGTCCGCGGCACCGTCAACCTCCCGCACGGCACCGGCAAGACCGCCCGGGTCCTGGTCTTCGCGACCGGTGACCGTGCCGAGGAGGCCCGCGCCGCGGGTGCCGACATCGTCGGTGCCGACGAGCTGATCGACGAGGTCGCCAAGGGCCGCCTCGACTTCGACGCCGTCGTCGCCACCCCGGACCTCATGGGCAAGGTCGGCCGTCTGGGCCGCGTGCTCGGCCCCCGTGGCCTGATGCCGAACCCCAAGACCGGCACCGTGACCCCGGCCGTCGGCAAGGCCGTCACCGACATCAAGGGCGGCAAGATCGAGTTCCGTGTCGACCGGCACGCGAACCTGCACTTCATCATCGGCAAGGTGTCCTTCGGTGAGCGCCAGCTCATCGAGAACTACGCCGCCGCCCTCGACGAGGTGCTGCGTCTCAAGCCGTCCGCGGCCAAGGGACGCTACGTCAAGAAGGTCGTCTTCTCCACGTCCATGGGCCCCGGCATCCAGGTCGACCCCAACCAGACGCGGGCGCTGACCGCCGAGCTCGACGCCTGATAGCAGACGTCTTCCGAGGAAGGCCTCAACCGAATGGCCATTCGGTTGAGGCCTTTCTTCGTTCTCCCGGACGACGCGCCCGGCTTTGCCGACGCGTAGTGTCGTAAGTCAGGATCATCGGGGGAAGAAAGGGTGAAGACGAAATGCGCCGATTGGCTCCCGTAGTTGCACTGGGAGCGGCCGCGCTCGTCGCGGTCGCGGGATGCGGTGCACAGGGCACCGGTTCCCTCGGAAACGTAAAACTCGCCGCGGCGGACGCGGTGCAGCAGAGCGCGCAGAAGGCCGAGGAGGTCACCTCCTACTCCGCGGACGTCGTTCTCGACGCCAGCGGCGGCGAGAAGGGGTCGGGCAAGATCCAGGGCAGCATGCTCTACCAGAGCAAGCCCCAGCTGGCCACGGACATCAGGCTCGACACGATCACCTTCGGCGGGCAGAACGTGCCCGGCGGGGCGCGGGCCATCCTGTCGGGTGACACGGTCTACGTGAAGTCGGAGCTCGTCAACAGGTTCGCCGGCACCACCAAGCCGTGGACCAAGGTGTCGCTCGGCGAGCTCGACGCCAAGGGGCAGTCCGAGATCAGGAAGTTCATGGACCAGGCCCAGCAGTTCGACCTGGCGGGCACCGTCAAGCTGCTGACCGCGTCGAAGGACGTCAAGGCGGTCGGCACCGAGACGGTCGGCGGGGTCGACACGACGCACTACAGCGGCACCTTCCCGGTCGCCGAGGCCGCCCAGCTGATCGACCCGGCCAAGCGCGAGAAGCTCCAGGAGCAGCTCTCGCAGGCCAAGAACGTGAAGTTCGACCTCTGGGCCGACGCCCAGAGCCTGCCTCGCAAGGTGACGCTCAGCGGCGCCGAGAAGGAGGCGACGTTCAACCTGACGGCGCTCTTCAAGGGCTTCAACGAGCCCGTGGAGATCACCGCTCCGCCCGCCGACCAGGTGGGCGACCTGCCCGAGCACCGCGGCGGAAACTGACGTTTCCCCGAGTTCCGCGCCCCCGGCCCACCGGCCGGGGGCGCGAGCCTTTTCCAGGGTCCTCCGTCGAGACCGGCCCGCGAGTTGGCATCCGGGACGACAGGACGTATGCTGTCAACGCCGAAGACCGCCGGTCGTCGTCAAGCCGCATGGCCTGACGACTTAAGGATCCACGTCAGTGGACGGCCCGCGCAGGTTGTGATGTGAGTTTTCATCTGGACTAACCTCCTCATGTGAGCCCCGTGCGCCTGCGCCGGGGCTTGTTCGCTTTCCTGGGCCCTTTGCCCCGGCGGCACATCTGGAAGGAGGCCCATGGCGAAGGCAGAAAAGGCAACGGCTGTCGCTGAGCTGAAGAGCAGCTTCGACGGCTCCAATGCTGCCGTTCTGACCGAATACCGCGGTCTCACCGTCGCTCAGCTCAAGCAGCTGCGCGTTTCCCTCGGTGAGAATGCGAAGTTCGCCGTGGTGAAGAACACGCTGACCAAGATCGCGGCCACCGAGGCCGGGTTCAACCAGCTCAACGACCTGCTCGCGGGTCCGTCGGCGATCGCGTTCGTCAACGGCGACGTGGTCGAGGCTGCCAAGAGTCTGCGTGACTTCGCCAAGGCCAATCCCCTCCTGGTCATCAAGGGCGGTGTCGTCGACGGCAGGTCGATGACGCCGGACGAGATCAGCAAGCTTGCCGACCTCGAGTCGCGTGAGGTTCTCCTCGCGAAGCTGGCCGGCGCACTGAAGGCGAAGCAGGGCCACGCGGCCGCCGTCTTCAACGCGCTGCCCACCAACATGGCTCAGCTGGCCGAGGCCCTGCGCGCCAAGCGCGAAGGCGCCGGCGAGTAGGTCCGCGCAGGCGGTCACAGGGGATTAACGCAAACCGCGGTCCCGACTTTCTTAAGTAGTTCAGATCCGTATGGAGGAACCATCATGGCGAAGCTCAGCACCGACGAGCTGCTCGACGCTTTCAAGGAGATGACTCTCCTTGAGCTGTCCGACTTCGTGAAGCTCTTCGAGGAGACCTTCGACGTCAAGGCCGCTGCCCCCGTCGCCGTCGCCGCCGCCGCCCCCGGTGCGGCCGCTGTCGAAGAGGTCGAGGAGCAGGACGAGTTCGAGGTCATCCTCGAAGGCGCCGGCGAGAAGAAGATCCAGGTCATCAAGGAGATCCGCGCCCTGACGAGCCTGGGCCTCAAGGAGGCCAAGGACCTCGTCGACGGCGCTCCCAAGTCCGTCTTCGACGGCAAGGTCAACAAGGAGCAGGCCGAGAAGGCCAAGGCCGCCCTTGAGGGCGCCGGCGCTTCGGTCACCGTCAAGTAGTTCGTCTCACCGGAAAGAGCGGGTCCACCTGGTGCCGGTGGCCCGCTCTTTTCGTGTTTCCGGGCTCGGCCGGTTCGTACGCGCTCAGGCGGGCCGGGGCGAATTTCGTACGCGCTCAGGCTGGGCGTGGGGAAATGGCCCGAGGCATGTGCGCGAAGGCCGTTATGCGGATCTGCGCGGCGGGTTATGATCCGGCGATCGGGGAGCATGCCGTCCCGGGCGGCGAAGCGGTCGCGCTCGCCGGCCAGCGTTCCGCGGACCGTGCGATGGGAGAGACGCATGGCAGACGCCACCCGCCCCCGTCGCTCGCGTCGCTCCCGCCGCCCGCTCAGGATCGCCGGGCCGGTGCTGGGGGTGCTGATCGTGGTGCTGCTCGCCGCCGCGTTCTGGGTCGGTGCCACCCTGCGCGACGCCCAGACGGCCGCTGACGACAGGCAGGCGGCGCTGCGGGCCGCGGGGGCCCACGCCGTGTATCTGCTCTCTGTCGGCTACAGGAGCGTCGACGACGACATCGGGCGCATCCTCGGCACCTCCACGGGAGCGGCCAGGGCCGAGTACGTCAGGACCGCCGCGGAGCTCAAGAAGAGCACGGTGAAGGACAAGATCCTCCAAACGGGCGCCCTGCGGGCCTCGGGGCTGGTCTCGCTGCGGGGGAGTACGGCCCAGGTGATGGTGGTGGGCGACGCGGTGGTCCGGCGGGACGGGAGCGAGGACGCCCCGCAGGCGCGGTTCTACCGGTGGAACATGGAAGTGACCAAGGTGGGGGAAGCCTGGCTGGTGTCCAGGGCGGAGCTGGTGCTGTGAGACGCGCCTCCCGGCTGGCGACCGGGCTCATGGTCGCCGTCGCGCTCGCGCTCGCGGCGGCCGTCTGGATCATGTTCACCGACCTGAGCCGGTTGCGCGCGGACGAGACGGCGGGGGTGGAGGCGCTCGCCGCCGCCCGTGCGGTCGCCCCCGACATGCTGTCGTACGACTATCGTACGATCGAACAGGATTTCGCAAGAGCGGGCGGATACACCACCGGGGCGCTCAGCCTGCACTACCGGCAGCTGGCCAGGAGCATGGCTCCGCAGGCGAGGAAGCAGAAGACGGTGCAGCAGGCCGCGGTGACCGGGGCCGGGGTGGAGTCGGTGGAGTCGGGTGATTTCGGCAGGGTCGAGGTGCTGCTCTTCATGAGCATGAGCACCGTCAGGACCCCCGAGGGCGAGAAGGAGCCCCGCCGGGTCGTGAGCCAGAACCGGGCCAGATTCATCATGGTCAAGAAGGATTCCCGCTGGCTGGTCTCGGAGCTGTCCACGCTGCTCGGAGACCCTCCGCCACCTTGATCGGCGTGTCGCTTTACCCAATTGTTAGTAAAGGCTTGGTTTAGGTTGGGCGCGCGGTTGGGTACATCGGCCATGGCAGCGTCGATCGTCAGTCGATCCCTCGGCTAGCGTTCGATCCGCCGGGTGACTCAGCGTCAGCCGCACCAGGTCGGACATCGTCTCCGGTCTTGTGGTGTACGCAGGTCACCCGGTGGGAAAACTCCCAGGGTCTCGGCTGTCTCCCGGCCGAAATGTCAGCTCCCGGGCTTGACGTTTCGACTCTGACGAGCGATGCTGCGACCAACGTGGAGCTTGCAGAGAGACTGAAGTGGACAGGTGTATGCCGTTCGGCTACACTGCCCCTTTGCGCTGCCCTTTGACGACCCGCTTCTTTTGGTGCTCTGATGCATGGTCGTCTGGCGTGCGTGTAGTCAGTCCGCCGCGAGCCCTCGGAAGGACATCTGTTGGCAGCCTCGCGCAACGCCTTCGCCGTACCCGCCGGTCCCCGTCGTGTGTCTTTCGCACGAATTCAGGAGCCGCTAGAAGTTCCTGACCTTCTCGCTCTTCAGACCGAGTCCTTCGACTGGTTGCTCGGCAACGAGAAGTGGAAGGGGCGGGTCGAGGCGGCTCGCCAGGCCGGGCGCAAGGACGTTCCGGCCCAGTCGGGCCTCGAAGAGATCTTCGAGGAGATCAGTCCCATCGAGGACTTCTCCGGGACCATGTCCCTGTCGTTCCGCGATCACCGGTTCGAGCCGCCCAAGTACTCAGTCGATGAGTGCAAAGACAAGGACATGACCTACTCCGCCCCGATGTTCGTCACGGCGGAGTTCATCAATAACACCACTGGTGAGATCAAGAGCCAGACCGTGTTCATGGGCGACTTCCCGCTCATGACCGGCAAGGGCACTTTCATCATCAACGGCACCGAGCGTGTCGTCGTCTCCCAGCTGGTCCGGTCCCCGGGCGTCTACTTCGACCGCAGTGTCGACAAGACCTCCGACAAGGACCTCTACGGATGCAAGGTGATCCCCTCCCGGGGCGCCTGGCTCGAATTCGAGATCGACAAGCGCGACAGCGTCGGTGTCCGCATCGACCGCAAGCGCAAGCAGGCCGTCACCGTCCTGCTCAAGGCGCTCGGCTGGACCAGCGAGCAGATCCTTGAGCGCTTCGGCCAGTACGAGTCCATGCGCGCCACCCTGGAGAAGGACCACACGGCCGGCCAGGACGACGCGCTGCTCGACATCTACCGCAAGCTGCGCCCGGGCGAGCCGCCGACCAAGGAGTCGGCGCAGACGCTGCTGGAGAACCTGTACTTCAACTCCAAGCGCTACGACCTCGCCAAGGTCGGCCGATACAAGATCAACAAGAAGCTCGGGGTCGACAGCGAGATCACCCAGGGCACGCTCACCGAGGACGACATCGTCGCCACCATCGAGTACATCGTCCGGCTGCACGCCGGCGAGGTCGAGATGCCCGGCGCCAACGGTGAGATCGTCGTCGAGACCGACGACATCGACCACTTCGGCAACCGCCGTCTCCGCACGGTGGGCGAGCTCATCCAGAACCAGGTCCGCCTGGGCCTGGCCCGCATGGAGCGCGTCGTCCGCGAGCGGATGACGACCCAGGACGTCGAGGCGATCACGCCGCAGACCCTGATCAACATCCGCCCGGTCGTGGCGTCGATCAAGGAGTTCTTCGGCACCTCCCAGCTGTCGCAGTTCATGGACCAGACCAACCCCCTGGCCGGCCTGACGCACAAGCGTCGTCTGTCCGCGCTGGGCCCCGGTGGTCTGTCCCGCGAGCGGGCCGGCTTCGAGGTCCGTGACGTCCACCCGTCGCACTACGGCCGCATGTGCCCGATCGAGACGCCGGAAGGACCGAACATCGGTCTGATCGGCTCGCTCGCCTCCTTCGGCCGGGTCAACTCCTTCGGTTTCGTCGAGACCCCCTACCGCAAGGTCGTCGAGGGCCGGGTCACCGACCAGGTCGACTACCTGACCGCGGACGAGGAGGACCGGCACGTCATCGCCCAGGCGAACACGCCGATCGGTCCCGACGGAACGTTCCTCGAACCGCGCGTGCTCGTCCGCAGGAAGGGCGGGGAGTTCGAGTCCCTGCGCGCCAACGAGGTCGACTACATGGACGTCTCGGCACGCCAGATGGTGTCCGTGGCGACCGCGATGATCCCGTTCCTGGAGCACGACGACGCCAACCGCGCGCTCATGGGCTCCAACATGCAGCGCCAGTCGGTGCCGCTGCTCAAGAGCGAGGCGCCGCTGGTCGGCACCGGCATGGAGTACCGTGCCGCGACCGACGCCGGCGACGTCATCACCGCCGACAAGGCCGGCGTGGTCGAGGAGGTCTCCGCCGACTACGTCACGGTGATGAACGACGACGGCACCCGCACGACCTACCGGGTCGCCAAGTTCAAGCGCTCCAACCAGGGCACCTGCTTCAACCAGAAGCCGATCGTGAAGGAAGGCGACCGGATCGAGGTGAACCAGGTCGTCGCCGACGGTCCCTGCACCGACGACGGCGAGATGGCCCTGGGCAAGAACCTCCTCGTGGCGTTCATGCCGTGGGAGGGCCACAACTACGAGGACGCGATCATCCTCTCCCAGCGCCTGGTGCAGGACGACGTCCTCTCCTCGATCCACATCGAGGAGCACGAGGTCGACGCCCGCGACACCAAGCTGGGCCCCGAGGAGATCACCCGGGACATCCCGAACGTCTCCGAGGAGGTCCTGGCCGACCTCGACGAGCGCGGCATCATCCGCATCGGCGCCGAGGTCGTCCCCGGCGACATCCTCGTCGGCAAGGTCACGCCCAAGGGCGAGACCGAGCTCACCCCCGAGGAGCGCCTGCTCCGCGCGATCTTCGGTGAGAAGGCCCGCGAGGTCCGTGACACCTCCCTGAAGGTGCCGCACGGCGAGCAGGGCAAGGTCATCGGCGTCCGCGTGTTCAGCCGCGAGGAGGGCGACGAGCTCCCCCCCGGCGTCAACGAGCTGGTCCGCGTCTACGTGGCCCAGAAGCGTAAGATCACCGACGGCGACAAGCTGGCCGGACGGCACGGCAACAAGGGCGTCATCTCCAAGATCCTCCCGGTCGAGGACATGCCGTTCCTTGAGGACGGCACCGCCGTCGACATCATCCTCAACCCCCTGGGCGTGCCCGGCCGTATGAACGTCGGCCAGGTCCTGGAGACCCACCTCGGGTGGATCGCCGCCAGAGGGTGGGACATCACCGGCATCCAGGAGGCCTGGGCCGAGCGGCTGCGCGACAAGGGCTTCGCCGAGGTCGACCCGCGCACCAACATGGCCACGCCGGTGTTCGACGGTGCCAACGAGGAAGAGATCATCGGTCTGCTCGACAACACCCTGGTCAACAGGGACGGCGGGCGCATGGTCGGCGCGAACGGAAAGGCCCAGCTGTTCGACGGCCGTTCCGGGGAGCCGTTCCCGCACCCGATCTCCGTCGGCTACATCTACATCCTGAAGCTGCTCCACCTGGTCGACGACAAGATCCACGCTCGTTCGACCGGCCCGTACTCCATGATCACCCAGCAGCCGCTCGGCGGTAAGGCCCAGTTCGGTGGCCAGCGCTTCGGTGAGATGGAGGTCTGGGCCCTGGAGGCGTACGGCGCCGCCTACGCCCTGCAGGAGCTGCTCACCATCAAGTCCGACGACGTCCTGGGCCGCGTGAAGGTCTACGAGGCGATCGTCAAGGGCGAGAACATTCCCGAGCCGGGCATCCCGGAGTCGTTCAAGGTGCTCATCAAGGAAATGCAGTCGCTGTGCCTGAACGTCGAGGTGCTCTCCAGCGACGGCATGTCCATCGAGATGCGCGACACCGACGAGGACGTCTTCCGCGCCGCGGAGGAGCTCGGCATCGACCTGTCCCGGCGTGAGCCGAGCAGCGTCGAAGAGGTCTGATCTAGAAGCTGAGGAGGGGATTACATAGTGCTCGACGTCAACTTCTTCGACGAGCTTCGGATCGGCCTCGCGACCGCCGACGACATCCGCCAGTGGTCGCACGGCGAGGTGAAGAAGCCCGAGACGATCAACTACCGGACGCTCAAGCCCGAGAAGGACGGACTCTTCTGCGAGAAGATCTTCGGTCCGACCCGTGACTGGGAGTGCTACTGCGGTAAGTACAAGCGCGTCCGTTTCAAGGGCATCATCTGTGAGCGCTGTGGCGTCGAGGTGACCCGCGCCAAGGTGCGTCGTGAGCGGATGGGCCACATCGAGCTGGCCGCGCCCGTCACGCACATCTGGTACTTCAAGGGTGTCCCGTCCCGTCTGGGATACCTGCTCGACCTGGCCCCGAAGGATCTTGAGAAGGTCATCTACTTCGCGGCCTACATGATCACGCACGTCGACAAGGAAATGCGCGAGCGTGACCTGCCGTCGCTGGAGGCGAAGATCTCCGTCGAGCGGCAGCACATCGAGCAGCGCCGTGACGCCGACATCGAGGCTCGCCAGCGCAAGCTGGAGACCGACCTGGCCGAGCTTGAGGCCGCGGGCGCCAAGGGCGACCAGCGCCGCAAGGTCCGCGAGGGCGCCGAGCGTGAGATGCGGCAGCTGCGCGACCGGGCCCAGCGCGAGCTGGACCGGCTGGACGAGGTCTGGAGCCGCTTCAAGAACCTCAAGGTCCAGGACCTTGAGGGCGACGAGCTCCTCTACCGCGAGATGCGCGACCGTTTCGGCCGCTACTTCCGCGGTGGCATGGGCGCCCAGGCCATCCAGGAGCGTCTGACCAACTTCGACCTCGCCCTTGAGGCCGAGAACCTGCGCGAGACGATCCGCAGCGGCAAGGGCCAGAAGAAGGCCCGCGCGCTCAAGCGTCTCAAGGTCGTGTCGGCGTTCCTGAACACCCGCAACTCGCCCAACGGGATGGTCCTCGACTGCATCCCGGTCATCCCGCCGGACCTGCGCCCGATGGTGCAGCTCGACGGTGGCCGGTTCGCGACCTCGGACCTGAACGACCTGTACCGCCGGGTGATCAACCGGAACAACCGCCTCAAGCGGCTTCTCGACCTCGGTGCCCCCGAGATCATCGTGAACAACGAGAAGCGGATGCTCCAGGAGGCCGTCGACGCGCTGTTCGACAACGGCCGCCGCGGCCGCCCGGTCACCGGGCCCGGCAACCGTCCCCTGAAGTCCCTCAGCGACATGCTGAAGGGCAAGCAGGGCCGGTTCCGCCAGAACCTGCTGGGCAAGCGAGTCGACTACTCCGGCCGTTCGGTCATCGTCGTCGGCCCGCAGCTGAAGCTGCACCAGTGCGGCCTGCCCAAGCAGATGGCGCTGGAGCTCTTCAAGCCGTTCGTGATGAAGCGCCTGGTCGACCTGAACCACGCGCAGAACATCAAGTCGGCCAAGCGGATGGTCGAGCGTGCCCGGCCGGTCGTGTGGGACGTCCTCGAAGAGGTCATCACCGAGCACCCCGTGCTGCTCAACCGCGCGCCGACCCTGCACCGCCTGGGCATCCAGGCCTTCGAGCCGCAGCTGGTCGAGGGCAAGGCCATCCAGATCCACCCGCTCGTCTGCACCGCGTTCAACGCGGACTTCGACGGTGACCAGATGGCCGTGCACCTGCCGCTGTCGGCCGAGGCGCAGGCCGAGGCCCGCATCCTGATGCTGTCGACGAACAACATCCTCAAGCCGGCCGACGGCAAGCCCGTGACCATGCCCACCCAGGACATGATCATCGGCCTCTACTCGCTGACCACGCTCAAGGACGAGGACGAGAACGGCGTCGGCAGGGGCCGGGTCTTCGGCTCGGTGTCGGAGGCGCTCATGGCCTTCGACCGCCGCGAGCTGGACATCCAGTCGCTGATCCAGATCCGGATGAAGGGCGACGTCCCGCCGCCCCGCGGCTGGGCCGGTCCCGAGGGCTGGGAGGCGGGTGACAGCTACCGCCTGGAGACCACCCTGGGCCGTTGCCTGTTCAACCAGACCCTTCCGGCTAACTACCCGTACGTGAACTCGCAGGTCGGCAAGAAGCAGCTGTCGGTCATCGTCAACGAGCTCGCCGAGAAGTACCCCAAGGTCGAGGTCGCCGCGGCGCTCGACGCCCTCAAGGACGCCGGTTTCTACTGGGCGACCAGGGCCGGTGTGACGATCTCCATCGAGGACGTCATCTCGCCGCCGAACAAGGCCGAGATCATGGAGACGTACGAGCGCAGGGCCGACAAGGTCCAGCGTGAGTACGAGCGCGGTCTGATCACGGACGAGGAGCGCCGCCAGGAGCTCATCGAGATCTGGACGCACGCGACCAGTGACGTGACCGACGACATGCAGAAGGCGTTCCCGAAGACCAACCCGGTCTGGATGATGGTCCAGTCGGGCGCCCGAGGAAACCTGATGCAGGTCCGGCAGATCTCCGGCATCCGCGGTCTGGTGTCCAACACCAAGGGTGAGACGATCCCGCGTCCGATCAAGGCCTCGTTCCGCGAGGGCCTGTCGGTGCTGGAGTACTTCATCTCCACCCACGGCCAGCGGAAGGGGCTGGCGGACACCGCGCTGCGGACCGCCGACTCGGGTTACCTGACCCGTCGTCTGGTGGACGTCGCGCAGGACGTCATCGTCCGCGAGATCGACTGCGGCACCGACCGCGGCGTCCCGCTGCACGTCGGCGAGCGCGACGCCCAGGGCAACCTGGTCAAGGCGGAGAACGCCGAGAGCAACGTGCACGGCCGCATCCTCGCCGAGGACGTGGAGGTGGACGGCAAGATCATCGTGCCGGTGGGCGTCGACATCAACGACATCCACGTCACCGCGCTGGTCGAGGCCGGTGTGGAGACCGTCAGGACCCGCAGCGCCCTCGTCTGCGAGGCCAAGATCGGTGTCTGCGCCACCTGCTACGGCCGCTCGCTCGCGACCGGCAAGCTCGTGGACGTCGGCGAGGCGGTCGGCATCATCGCCGCCCAGTCGATCGGCGAGCCCGGCACCCAGCTGACGATGCGTACCTTCCACACCGGTGGTGTGGCGGGTGCGGACATCACCCACGGTCTGCCCCGTGTGCAGGAGCTCTTCGAGGCGCGCGTCCCCAAGGGCGTCGCCCCGATCAGCGAGGCCGAGGGCCGGGTCCGCATCGACGAGACCGACAAGACGCGGAAGATCGTGATCGTCCCGGACGACGGTTCCGAGGAGGTCGCGTACCCGGTGTCGATGCGGTCGCGCATGCTCGTCTCCGACGGGCAGCGGGCCGGTGTCGGCCAGCAGCTGATCGCCGGTGCGGTCAACCCCAACGAGGTGCTGCGCATCCTCGGCCCCCGTGCCGTGCAGCTGCACCTCGTGGCGGAGGTCCAGCAGGTCTACCGCTCGCAGGGTGTGTCGATCCACGACAAGCACATCGAGATCATCGTGCGGCAGATGCTCAAGCGCGTGAACGTGCTGGAGTCCGGCGACGCCGACATGCTGCCCGGTGAGCTCGTCGAGCGGCCGCGCTTCGAGCGGATCAACCGCGAGTGCGTGGCGGAGGGCGGCACGCCGGCCTCCGGACGCCCGGTGCTGATGGGCATCACCAAGGCCTCGCTCGCCACCGAGTCCTGGCTGTCCGCGGCGTCCTTCCAGGAGACGACCCGAGTGCTCACCGACGCGGCGATCCACGCCAAGTCGGACTCGCTGCTCGGCCTCAAGGAGAACGTCATCATCGGAAAGCTCATCCCGGCCGGTACGGGCATGCCCCAGTACCGCAACATCCGGGTCGAGCCGACCGAGGAGGCGAAGGCCGCCATGTACACCGTCGGCGGTTACGACGGCTCCGCGGCCGACTACACCTTCGGCTCGGGCTCCGGTGAGGCCGTGCCGCTGGAGGAGTACGACTTCGGGCAGTACAACCGCTAGGCGGCACGAGCGCTGAACGGCTGAGTGGTCACGGGCGGCGCCCGGTCCCCGGAAGGGGGCCGGGCGCCGTCGCCTTTTCCGGCCGTCGTCCCTCCCTTCCCCTCCCTCGGCCTCCCGGCCGTCGCCGCTTTTTCCTTCCCGCGGGCCCGGTAGCTGGGGATGTGGACCTTTCTTGACCGGAATGTTGCGGCGAAAGCCGTACGTTAATGCGGAGAACGGCCGGAGAAGTGCCCGGCGGCGGGTAAACTCGACACGGACCCAGAAGCGGTCGGTCGGAAACCGATCGCGGGAGTCATGACACGAACGCCGACGCCTGGCGGACGCACCCGTTTTGACGTGTTGCGTTGGGCTGGGTAGTCTTTTCCTTCGTGCCCATGTCTTCATGGGCCTTCATGCGTGCGCGTCGACAGGTTTCCCGCTGGGGAGTCGGCAGAGGCGCCGCGTGGCCTCCTCCACCGGACCGGCCTTAACCGGGATGTGGCGCGGAACCTACGCGACACGCCCGACCGCGTGGGTCGGAGGGGATGAAAGAACCGCAGGTCATGACACCGGCAGCACCTGCAAAATGCACGACATTCGAATTACCGGCTAGCACGAACGGAGACGCGGTGCCCACGATTCAGCAGCTGGTCCGCAAGGGCCGCCAGGACAAGGTCACCAAGACCAAGACCCCGGCGCTCAAGGCCAGCCCTCAGCGACGCGGCACCTGCATGCGCGTTTACACCACGACCCCGAAGAAGCCGAACTCCGCGCTCCGCAAGGTCGCGCGTGTCCGGCTCACCAACGGCATCGAGGTCACGGCCTACATCCCCGGTGTCGGCCACAACCTCCAGGAGCACTCCATCGTGCTCGTCCGTGGTGGTCGTGTGAAGGACCTGCCGGGTGTTCGCTACAAGATCATCCGCGGCTCGCTCGACACCCAGGGTGTCCGTAACCGCAAGCAGGCCCGTAGCCGTTACGGCGCGAAGAAGGAGAAGTAGGAATGCCTCGCAAGGGTTCTCCTGGCCGTCGTCAGCTCATGGCTGACCCGGTTCACAACTCGCCCCTGGTCACCGCGCTCATCAACAAGGTGCTCCTGGACGGCAAGCGATCCATCGCCCAGTCCATCGTGTACGGCGCCCTCGAAGGCGCCAAGGAGAAGACCGGCAACGACCCGGTCGTCACCCTGAAGCGCGCGCTGGACAACGTCAAGCCCACCCTTGAGGTCCGCAGCCGCCGTGTCGGTGGCGCGACCTACCAGGTCCCGGTCGAGGTGCGCGCGGCGCGCAGCACCACCCTGGCCCTGCGCTGGCTGGTGCAGTACTCCCGCGCCCGCCGCGAGAAGACCATGACCGAGCGCCTCATGAACGAACTGCTCGACGCCAGCAACGGCCTCGGCGCAAGCGTCAAGAAGCGCGAGGACACCCACAAGATGGCCGAGTCCAACAAGGCCTTCGCCCACTACCGCTGGTAACAGCGGGTTCGACGAGACGACGAGGACGCGAGAGAAGTGGCCACCACGACCGCTCTTGACCTGGCCAAGGTCCGTAACATCGGGATCATGGCCCACATCGACGCGGGCAAGACCACGACGACCGAGCGCATCCTGTTCTACACCGGTATCAACTACAAGATCGGTGAGGTCCACGAGGGCGCAGCCACGATGGACTGGATGGAGCAGGAGCAGGAGCGTGGTATCACCATCACCTCCGCTGCCACGACCTGCGAATGGCTCGGCCACACGATCAACATCATCGACACGCCGGGCCACGTGGACTTCACGATCGAGGTGGAGCGCTCGCTCCGCGTCCTCGACGGTGCCGTCGCCGTGTTCGACGGCGTCGCCGGTGTCGAGCCGCAGTCCGAGACGGTCTGGCGTCAGGCCGACCGCTACGAAGTGCCCAGGATCTGCTTCGTCAACAAGATGGACCGGGTCGGCGCGGAGTTCCACCGCTGCGTCGACATGATGATCAGCCGCCTGAACGCGACCCCCGCCGTCATCCAGCTTCCCTGGGGCGTCGAGGCCGACTTCAAGGGCGTCATCGACCTGGTCAAGATGAAGGGCCTGCTCTGGAGCGCCGAGGCGGCCAAGGGCGAGATGTACGAGACCGTCGACATCCCGGCCGAGCACGCCGAGATCGCTCGCGAGTGGCGTGACAAGCTCGTCGAGACGGTCTCCGAGAACGACGACGAGCTGATGGAGCTCTTCCTGGAGGGCGTCGAGCCCGCCGAGGAGCAGCTGGTCGCGGCCATCCGCCGCGCCACGCTGGCCAGCGCCATCAACCCGGTCCTGACCGGCACCGCGTTCAAGAACAAGGGCGTCCAGCCCCTGCTCGACGCGATCGTCGCCTACCTCCCCGCCCCGATCGACATCCCGGCCTTCAAGGGCCACGCGGTCGGCAAGGAGGAGGAGGTCATCGAGCGTCACGCCGACGTGAACGAGCCCTTCTCCGCGCTCGCCTTCAAGATCATGAGCGACCAGCACCTTGGCCGCCTCACCTACATCCGCATCTACTCGGGCACGCTCGAGACCGGCACCGCCGTGGTCAACTCGGTGAAGGGCCGCAAGGAGCGGATCGGCAAGATCTACCAGATGCACGCCAACAAGCGCGAAGAGCGCCCGTCGGCCGTCGCGGGTCAGATCGTCGCCGTGATGGGCCTGAAGGACACCACCACCGGTGACACCCTGTCGGACCCGGCTCACCCCGTGGTCCTGGAGTCGATGAACTTCCCGGCGCCGGTCATCAGCGTCGCCATCGAGCCCAAGACCAAGGGTGACCAGGAGAAGCTGGGCACCGCGATCCAGCGTCTGGCCGAGGAGGACCCGTCCTTCCAGGTCCGTCGTGACGACGAGACCGGGCAGACGGTCATCTGGGGAATGGGCGAGCTCCACCTGGAGATCCTCGTCGACCGGATGCGCCGCGAGTTCAAGGTCGAGGCCAACATCGGCCGGCCTCAGGTGGCCTACCGGGAGACCATCCGCCGCAAGGTGGAGAAGGTCGACTACGTCCACAAGAAGCAGACCGGTGGTTCCGGCCAGTTCGCCAAGGTCATCATCGACATTGAGCCGCTGGGCGAGGGCAACGACGGTTACGAGTTCTCGAACAAGGTCTCCGGTGGCCGCATCCCGAGGGAGTACATCCCCTCGGTCGACGCGGGCGCCCAGGAGGCGGCCGAGTTCGGTGTTCTCGCCGGATACCCCATGGTCGGGGTCAAGGTCACCCTGCAGGACGGCGCCTACCACGAGGTGGACTCGTCCGAAATGGCCTTCAAGATCGCTGGCTCGATGGCCTTCAAGGAGGCCGCGCGCAAGGCGGACGCCGTAATCCTGGAGCCGATGATGGCCGTCGAGGTCACCACGCCCGAGGACTACATGGGTGACGTCATCGGTGACCTCAACGGTCGCCGCGGGCAGATCCAGGCGATGGACGAGCGCTCCGGCGCCCGGATCATCAAGGCGCTCGTGCCGCTCTCCGAGATGTTCGGCTACGTGGGAGACCTCCGTAGCAAGACTCAGGGACGCGCGAGCTACAGCATGCAGTTCGACTCCTACGCGGAAGTGCCTGCGCACATCGCCAAGGAGATCGTCGCGAAGGTGCGGGGCGAGTAGTCCAGCACCGTTCCGGGTGCGGGAGGCGAGGAGATCGTCGCCCCGCTACCGGAGGGGTGCGGGGCGAGTAGTCCAGCACCGTTCCGGGTGCGGGAGGCGAGGAGATCGTCGCCCCGCTACCGGAGGGGTGCGGGGCGAGTAGTCCAGCACCGTTCCGGGTGCGGGAGGCGAGAAGATCGCCCCCCGTCACCGGAGGGGTGCGGGGCGGGAGTTCTCTCGCCGGCCGGTTCCGAACAGGAGCCGGCCTCCCCAAGCCCGAATATGAAGACGCAAGTCACGTCAGAATCTCTAAGGAGAGAGCAGTGGCCAAGGCCAAGTTCGAGCGGACCAAGCCGCACGTAAACATCGGCACCATTGGGCACATCGACCACGGCAAGACCACTCTGACCGCGGCGATCACCAAGGTGCTCCACGAGCGTTTCCCGAACCTCAACGAGGCGACCCCGTTCGACAAGATCGACAAGGCGCCCGAGGAGAAGGCTCGTGGTATCACGATCTCCATCGCGCACGTCGAGTACCAGACCGAGAAGCGCCACTACGCCCACGTGGACTGCCCCGGTCACGCCGACTACGTGAAGAACATGATCACCGGCGCGGCTCAGATGGACGGTGCGATCCTCGTGGTCGCCGCCACCGACGGCCCGATGCCGCAGACGAAGGAGCACGTCCTCCTGGCCCGCCAGGTCGGCGTCCCCTACATCGTCGTGGCCCTCAACAAGTCCGACATGGTGGACGACGAGGAGATCCTGGAGCTCGTCGAGCTTGAGGTCCGCGAGCTTCTCTCGGCCCAGGAGTTCCCCGGCGACGACCTGCCGGTCGTCCGCGTCTCGGCGCTGAAGGCGCTTGAGGGCGACGCCAAGTGGGGCGACTCGATCATCGAGCTCATGACCGCCGTGGACGAGAACGTCCCCGAGCCGACCCGTGAGACCGAGAAGCCGTTCCTGATGCCGATCGAGGACGTCTTCTCGATCACCGGTCGCGGCACGGTCGTCACCGGCCGTATCGAGCGCGGTGTCGTCAAGGTCAACGAGACCGTCGACATCATCGGCATCAAGGAGACCAAGACCACCACCACGGTCACCGGTGTCGAGATGTTCCGCAAGCTCCTCGACGAGGGCCAGGCGGGCGACAACGTCGGCCTGCTCCTCCGTGGCATCAAGCGCGAGGACGTCGAGCGCGGCCAGTGCATCATCAAGCCGGGCACGACCACCCCGCACACCGAGTTCGAGGCCCAGGTCTACATCCTGAGCAAGGACGAGGGCGGCCGCCACACCCCGTTCTTCAACAACTACCGCCCGCAGTTCTACTTCCGTACGACCGACGTGACCGGCGTGGTGAACCTCCCCGAGGGCACCGAGATGGTCATGCCCGGCGACAACACGGAGATGAACGTCGCGCTGATCCAGCCCATCGCGATGGAGGACGGTCTCAAGTTCGCCATCCGCGAGGGTGGCCGCACCGTCGGTGCGGGTCGAGTGACCAAGATCATCAAGTAGTACGATCGCGGAGCGGCGGCCGGCCCTCGAAGCAGGGCCGGCCGCCTCCCCACGAGGGGGCCGCGCCGCAGGGCGCGGACCTGGCAGGACCCCACGAACCGTGATCTCGCAGTTGGTTCGGCCGAAGGATGACCGAACTAATTGCCAGATCACGGAAGAAAGCGCGGACTCACAGCGTCTGCTACGTGGGGCATGTGCGGAGAACGCCGCCCCAGGGCGTGACGTGCTCCGGCACGAACGTGGCGGGACCGTCCCCGACGGACCCGGCCATGACACAGCGGCAACAGGCCGCACGTAACTTTTTCAGACGACAGTGAAGGACACCGAGGCCATTATGGCGGGACAGAAGATCCGCATTCGGCTCAAGGCCTATGACCACGAGGTCATCGACGTCTCGGCCAAGAAGATCGTCGAGACGGTGACAAGGACTGGCGCCAAGGTCGCGGGCCCGGTGCCGCTGCCGACCGAGAAGAACGTGTACTGCGTCATCCGCTCGCCGCACAAGTACAAGGACAGCCGCGAGCACTTTGAGATGCGCACGCACAAGCGGCTGATTGACATCATCGACCCGACGCCGAAGACGGTCGACTCGCTCATGCGACTCGACCTTCCCGCCGGCGTTGACATCTCGATCAAGCTCTGAGGGAACGCACTGACATGGCTAACAAGATCAAGGGCGTCCTGGGCAAGAAGCTCGGCATGACCCAGGTCTTCGACGCGGACAACCGGATGGTCCCGGTGACCGTCGTCGAGGCTGGCCCGTGCGTCGTGACCCGCGTCCGCACCGCCGAGAAGGACGGCTACACCGCCGTCCAGCTTGGCTTCGGCCAGGTCGACCCGCGGAAGGTCAACAAGCCGCTCGGCGACTACCTGCGCAAGCACGACATCACCCCGCGCCGTTACTTCGCGGAGATCCGCACCGACGACGCGAGCGACTACACCCTGGGCCAGGAGCTCCTCGCCGACACCTTCGAGGCCGGCCAGTTCGTCGACGTGACGGGCAAGAGCAAGGGCAAGGGTTTCGCGGGTGTCATGAAGCGCCACGGCTTCAAGGGCCTGGGCGCCTCGCACGGTACGCAGCGCAAGCACCGCTCGCCCGGTTCCATCGGTGGCTGCGCCACCCCCGGCCGCGTCTTCAAGGGCGTGCGCATGGCGGGCCGGATGGGCAACGTCCGCACGACCGTCCAGAGCCTCAAGGTTCACGCCGTGGACGCCGAGAAGGGCCTCATCCTGATCAAGGGTGCGATCCCCGGCGCCAACGGCAGCCTGGTCCTGGTCCGCACCGCCGCCAAGAAGGGGGCTGCCAAGTGAGCACCATTGACGTCCTCGACGTGAAGGGCGAGAAGGCCGGGACCGTCGACCTGCCGGAGGACATCTTCGGGACGAAGGTCAACATCCCGCTGATCCACCAGGTCGTCGTGGCCCAGCTCGCCGCTCGCCGGCAGGGCACCCACAAGGCGAAGACCCGCGGTGAGGTCCGAGGCGGCGGCAAGAAGCCGTACCGCCAGAAGGGCACCGGCCGCGCCCGCCAGGGTTCGACCCGCGCCCCGCAGTTCACCGGCGGTGGCACCGTCCACGGCCCGGTTCCGCGGGACTACTCGCAGAAGACTCCCAAGAAGATGAAGGCCGCCGCCCTGCGCGGGGCCCTGTCCGACCGGGCGACCGGCGGCCGCGTTCACGTGGTCCGCGGTCTGGTCGACGGGGAGACCCCGAAGACCAAGGCGGCTCTCGAGTCGCTTCGCAGGCTCACCAAGGCCCGCAGCGTCCTGGTCGTCGTCGACGAGGGTGACGAGCTCAGCTGGCTGAGCCTGCGCAACGCTCCCGAGGTCCACCTCCTGGACGCCGGGCAGCTCAACACCTACGACGTGCTCTGCTACGACGACGTCGTCTTCACTCAGGACGCTTACGACCAGATCGTGGCGCGTCTGAGCAAGAGCGGGAAGGAAGACGCCTGATGGAGAAGATCGCCGACCCGCGCGACATCATCATCAAGCCGGTTGTCTCCGAGAAGAGCTACGGCCTGATCGACGAGCACAACAAGTACACGTTCCTGGTGCGGAAGACGGCCAACAAGACGCAGGTCAAGATCGCCGTTGAGAAGATCTTCGGTGTCAAGGTCGCCAGCGTCAACACCATCAACCGCCAGGGCAAGCGGAAGCGGACCAGGTTCGGCTACGGCCAGCGCCCGGCCACCAAGCGAGCCATCGTCAGCCTGGTCGAGGGCGACCGGATTGACATCTTCGGCCAGATCGGCTGACGCGCTCGCTCAGTAAGTACAGGGAGAAAGCCCCTCACCGCCTGGTGAGGGGCATTCGACCGGATTAACCGACGAAGGATGAACGAAAAAGATGGGCATCCGTAAACTCAAGCCGACGACCCCGGGTCGCCGCGGCGCCAGCGTCTCGGACTTTGCCGAGATCACGCGCAGCACGCCCGAGAAGTCGCTGCTTGCACCCCTGCACAGCAAGGGTGGCCGTAACGTCCACGGCCGAGTCACCACCCGTCACCAGGGCGGTGGCCACAAGCGCGCCTACCGGATCATCGATTTCCGGCGTCACGACAAGGACGGGATCCCGGCCAAGGTCGCTCACATCGAGTACGACCCGAACCGCACGTCCCGCATCGCGCTGCTGCACTACGCCGACGGGGAGAAGCGCTACATCCTCTGCCCCACCGGCCTCAAGCAGGGCGACAACATCGAGAACGGCCCCACGGCCGACATCAAGCCGGGTAACTGCCTCCCGCTGCGCAACATCCCGACCGGTACCTTCATCCACGCGGTGGAGCTCCGTCCGGGTGGTGGCGCCAAGCTGGGCCGGTCCGCCGGCGCGCAGATCCAGCTCCTCGCCAAGGAGGGCCAGTACGCCACGCTGCGTATGCCCTCCGGCGAGATGCGCCAGGTCGATGTTCGCTGCCGGGCCTCGATCGGCCAGGTCGGCAACGCCGAGCAGGCCAACATCAACTGGGGCAAGGCCGGCCGTATGCGGTGGAAGGGCAAGCGCCCCACCGTCCGCGGTGTCGCGATGAACCCGGTCGACCACCCGCACGGTGGTGGTGAGGGTAAGACCTCCGGCGGTCGTCACCCCGTCAACCCCAAGGGCAAGCCCGAGGGACGAACCCGTGCGGCGAACAAGGCCAGCGACCGGCTGATCATCCGCCGTCGTACCAAGCGGAAGAAGCGGTAGGAGCAGCCAAAATGCCACGTAGCCTTAAGAAGGGTCCCTTCGTGGACGACCACCTTCAGAAGAAGGTGGATGTCCAGAACGAGAAGGGCACCAAAAACGTCATCAAGACGTGGTCGCGGCGCTCCATGATCGTGCCCGACATGCTCGGTCACACGATCGCCGTTCACGACGGCCGCAAGCACGTCCCGGTGTTCGTCACCGAGTCGATGATCGGCCACAAGCTCGGTGAGTTCGCTCCCACGCGAACCTTCCGCAGCCACGTCAAGGAAGACCGCCGCAGCCGGCGATAAGCGCCTCAGGACGAGGACGTCGAGCCTCACAGGCGAGACGGACTCGGACAAAACGAAGGGTAAGAGGAGTAAGCGATGGAAGCCAGGGCTCAGGCGCGGTTCGCGCGCCACACGCCCATGAAGGCCCGCCGTGTGGTGGACCTCATTCGCGGGCTGCCCGCTTCGGAGGCGCAGGCCGTGCTGCAGTTCGCTCCCCAGTCGGCGAGCGAGACCGTGTACAAGGTGCTCTCGAGCGCCATTGCCAACGCGGAGCACAACTTCAAGCTCGACCGTGACACGCTCTTCGTGAGCCGTGCCTGGGTCGACGAGGGCCCGACGCTGAAGCGGTTTCGTCCCCGTGCTCAGGGTCGTGCCTATCGGATCAACAAGCGGACCAGCCACATCACCGTGATCGTGGAGTCCCGCGAGCCGAAGGGGAGGACCCGCTAGTGGGTCAGAAGGTTAACCCGCACGGGTTCCGCCTCGGCATCACGACCGACTTCAAGAGCCGGTGGTATGCCGACAAGCTCTACAAGTCGTACGTTGCCGAGGATGTGGCGATCCGCCGCATGCTCAAGAAGGGCATGGAGCGGGCCGGCATCTCCAAGGTGGAGATCGAGCGGACCACCGACCGGGTACAGGTCGACATTCACACCGCCCGTCCGGGCATCGTCATCGGCCGCCGCGGCGCCGAGGCGGACCGGATCCGCGGTGACCTCGAGAAGCTGACCAAGAAGCAGGTCCAGCTGAACATCCTTGAGGTCAAGAACCCCGAGATCGACGCTCAGCTCGTCGCCCAGGGTGTGGCCGAGCAGCTGTCCAGCCGTGTCTCGTTCCGCCGTGCCATGCGCAAGGCGATGCAGTCGGCGATGAAGAGCGGCGCCAAGGGCATCCGGGTGCAGTGCTCCGGTCGTCTCGGCGGCGCCGAGATGTCCCGTTCGGAGTTCTACCGCGAGGGCCGCGTGCCCCTGCACACCCTCCGCGCGGACATCGACTACGGCCTGTACGAGGCCCGCACCACCTTCGGCCGTATCGGCGTGAAGGTGTGGATCTACAAGGGTGAGGCTCCGACCAGCCGCGCCGAGCGCGAGGCGGCCGCCGCCGGTGCTCGCGCCGGCCAGCGTCGTGACCGCGACGACCGTCGTGGCCCCGGTGCCGGTGGCGGCGACCGTCCCCGTCGTGGCGGCGGCGCCGGTGGCGCCCGTCGTGGCGCCGGTGCCGGCCGTGGCGACCGTGCCTCCGCCCCCAGGAACGAGGCGGCCTCGCAGGCCGCCCCCGAGACCGGCCCGGCTGCGCAGCCGGGTGCTGAAGGGAGCTGACCATGCTGATCCCGCGCAGGGTCAAGCACCGCAAGCAGCACCGGCCCGACCGTCACGGCGCCGCCAAGGGCGGCACCAGGGTCGTGTTCGGCGAGTTCGGCATCCAGGCGATTGAGCACTCCTACGTGACCAACCGCCAGATCGAGTCGGCTCGTATCGCGATGACCCGTCACATCAAGCGTGGCGGAAAGGTCTGGATCAACATCTATCCGGACCGCCCCCTCACGAAGAAGCCCGCCGAGACCCGCATGGGTTCCGGTAAGGGTTCGCCGGAGTGGTGGATCGCCAACGTCAAGCCCGGCCGCATCATGTTCGAGCTGTCGGGTGTCGCCGAGCCGGTGGCTCGCGAGGCCCTGCGGCGTGCGATGCACAAGCTGCCGATGAAGTGCCGGTTCGTCAAGCGTGAAGTGGGTGAGGCGTGATGGCTAAGGGCCTGACCGCCGGTGAGCTGCGGGTGGAAGACCAGGACACCCTGGTCACGAAGCTGAAGGAAGCCAAGGAGGAGCTGTTCAACCTCCGCTTCCAGGCAGCGACCGGTCAGTTGGAGAGCCACGGGCGGTTGCGTGCCGTCCGCCGCGAGATCGCCCGTATCTACACCGTGATGCGCGAGCGGGAGCTCGGAATCGTCACGGTAGAGAAGGAGTCGATCGATGGCTGAGGCCACGGAAACCACGACCGAGACGCGGAACTACCGCAAGACCCGTGAGGGTCTGGTCGTCAGCGACAAAATGGACAAGACTGTCGTGGTCGCTGTCGAGGACCGCGTCAAGCACCCCCTGTACGGCAAGGTCATCCGCAGGACGACCAAGTACAAGGCGCACGACGAGGCCAACACCTGCGGTGTCGGCGACCGTGTCCTCCTGATGGAGACCCGGCCGCTGTCCGCCAGCAAGCGCTGGCGGGTCATCGAGATCCTCGAGAAGGCCAAGTAGGCAACGCGCCTCGTGGGGGGTGACACCGTCACCCCCCATGACGGCGTCCAAGGGGGCGAAGCGATCTTCGCCCCGCCTGTGGCGGCGGTCCTGAGAGGGGCTGTCGCCGGAGGAAAAAGACCATCAGGTTCCGCAAGGCTCACCCAGGAACGACGGGTGAGAACCGGCGAGACAAACAGGAGTTCAAGTGATCCAGCAGGAGTCGCGGCTCAAGGTCGCCGACAACACCGGTGCGAAGGAAGTCCTTTGCATCCGTGTTCTCGGTGGCTCGGGCCGCCGTTACGCGGGAATCGGCGACATCATCGTCGCCACGGTCAAGGACGCCATCCCCGGCGGCACCGTGAAGAAGGGCGATGTGGTCAAGGCCGTCATCGTCCGCACCGTCAAGGAGCGCCGTCGTCCCGACGGTTCCTACATCCGCTTCGACGAGAACGCCGCCGTCATCATCAAGGACAGCGGCGACCCCCGGGGCACCCGCATCTTCGGTCCCGTCGGTCGTGAGCTGCGTGACAAGAAGTTCATGCGGATCATCTCGCTCGCGCCGGAGGTGTTGTAATGCCGAAGCTTCATGTGAAGAAGGGTGACCTCGTCCTGGTCATCGCCGGCAAGGACAAGGGTGCCAAGGGTCGTGTGATCGCCGCCCACCCGCGCGACGAGCGTGTGGTGGTCGAGGGCGTCAACATGGTCAAGAAGCACACCAAGGAGACCAACCAGGGTCCGCGCGGCGCCAAGACCGGTGGCGTGCAGACCATGGAGGCCCCCATCCACGTGAGCAACGTCAAGAAGCTCAAGGATGAGAAGCCGGCCAAGGACGACAAGCCCGCGAAGAAGGAGTCGGCCAAGGCCGCTTCCGAGGAGCCGGCCAAGGACGACAAGCCCGCCAAGAAGGAGTCGGCCAAGGCCGCTTCCGAGGAGACGGGTGAGGACAACTGATGACCGCGAACACCACCGAGACCGGACAGCGGGCCCTCCCGCGCCTCAAGCAGCGCTACCGCGAAGAGATCATCGCGAAGCTGAACGAGCAGTTCGAGTTCGAGAACATCATGCTGGTGCCCACCATCACCAAGATCAAGGTGAACATGGGCGTCGGCGAGGCCGCGCGCGACTCGAAGCTCATCGAAGGCGCCGTCCGCGACCTCACCGTGATCACCGGCCAGAAGCCGGCGGTCGTCCGCGCCCGCAAGTCCATCGCCCAGTTCAAGCTGCGCGAGGGCATGCCGATCGGCGCGCACGTCACGCTTCGCGGTGACCGCATGTGGGAGTTCCTCGACCGGCTGCTCTCGCTGGCCCTGCCCCGCATCCGTGACTTCCGCGGTCTGTCGCCCAAGCAGTTCGACGGCAACGGGAACTACACCTTCGGTCTCACCGAGCAGGTCATGTTCCACGAGATCGACCAGGACAAGGTCGATCGCCAGCGTGGTATGGACATCACGGTCGTGACCACCGCTAAGACCGACGACCAGGGCCGGGCGCTGCTGAAGCAGCTCGGATTCCCGTTCAAGGAGGCCTGATCATGGCGAAGACGTCGCTCAAGGTCAAGGCTGCTCGTAAGGCCAAGTTCGAGGTCCGGGCGTACACTCGGTGCTCGCGCTGTGGTCGTCCCCGCGCCGTCTACAGGAAGTTCGGCCTGTGCCGCATCTGCTTCCGCGAGATGGCGCACCGGGGCGAGCTGCCCGGCATCACCAAGTCGAGCTGGTAGCCCTCCGCGCGGCCCCGTGAGCGATCACGGGCCCGCGCGGGCCACCGGCCGCACATAGAAGTCGTATTCACCGGGCGCCGCCTACAGGCGCCCATGACCGCACCGTAGGTCCCCTGTGGAAACCGCGGTGAGGAAGGCCACCGGCCATGACGATGACGGACCCGATCGCAGACATGCTGACGCGTCTGCGAAACGCGAACTCGGCGTACCACGACAGTGTGGCGATGCCGTACTCGAAGATCAAGGCGCACATCGCCGAGATCCTCCAGCAGGAGGGTTACATCCAGTCCTGGAGCGTCGAAGACGCCAAGGTCGGAAAGAACCTCGTGGTGGAGCTGAAGTTCGGGCCGACCCGTGAGCGGTCCCTCGCGGGCCTGCGCCGGGTTTCCAAGCCCGGCCTGCGGGTTTATGCAAAGAAGGACAACCTGCCCCGAGTCCTGGGCGGACTGGGCGTCGCGATCATCTCGACGTCCGGCGGTCTCATGACGGACAAGCAGGCCGGCAAGCGTGGAGTGGGCGGGGAAGTCCTCGCCTTCGTTTGGTAGAGGGGAGAACGAACAGCATGTCAAGAATCGGACGGCTGCCCATCCCCGTACCGAACGGAGTGGACGTCGCCATCGACGGCCGGGACGTCACGGTCAAGGGTCCCAAGGGCACGCTCTCACACACGGTCGCGGAGCCCATCGCGATCGCCAAGGGTGACGACGGCAACCTGAACGTCACCCGCCCCAACGACGAGAACAAGGTCCGTGCGCTGCACGGCCTGTCCCGCACCCTGGTCGCCAACATGGTGACCGGTGTGACCCAGGGTTACTCGAAGACCCTGGAGATCGTGGGCGTCGGTTACCGCGTGCAGGCCAAGAGCCCGACTCAGCTTGAGTTCGCTCTCGGCTTCAGCCACCCGGTGATCGTCGACGCCCCCGAGGGTGTCACCTTCCGCGTCGAGAGGCCGACGCTGTTCCACGTGGACGGCATCGACAAGCAGAAGGTCGGCGAGATCGCCGCGAACATCCGCAAGTTGCGCAAGCCCGACCCGTACAAGGGCAAGGGTGTGCGCTACCAGGGTGAAGTTATCCGCCGCAAGGTCGGAAAGGCTGGTAAGTAGGCATGGCTGGCAAGACTGCGTTCGGCAAGCACACGGCCGCCCGCGCCGTCTCGCGGGCCCGCCGCCACGGCCGAGTCCGCAAGAAGGTGGCCGGTACGGCCACGCGTCCGCGCCTGGTCGTCAACCGCTCCACGAAGCACCTCTTCGTGCAGATCGTCGACGACACCCAGGGCCACACGCTGGTGAGCGCGTCCACCATGGACTCCTCCCTGCGCACGGCGGAGGGCGCCAAGACCGACAAGGCCAAGCAGGTCGGCGAGCTTCTCGCTCAGCGGGCCAAGGCAGCCGGGATCACCGCGGTCGTTTTCGACCGGGGTGGCAACCGCTACGCGGGCCGCATCGCGGCGCTGGCAGACAGCGCACGCGAAGGCGGACTGGAGTTCTGATGACTCCGTCCCAGGATCGCAATCCAGGATCGCAACCGATGGCCCGTCTTACGAATGAGAAGAGGAACCACTAATGGCTGGAGCTCCGCGTCGCGGTGGCGCCGCCGGTGGCGAGCGGCGTGACGGTCGTCGTGACGACCGCCGCGGTGGAAACGCTGACAAGGGCGTCTCGTACATCGAGCGCGTTGTGAAGATCAACCGAGTGGCCAAGGTCGTGAAGGGTGGTCGTCGCTTCAGCTTCACCGCCCTCGTCATCGTCGGTGACGGCAACGGCATGGTCGGCGTCGGCTACGGCAAGGCCAAGGAAGTGCCCGCGGCGATCGCCAAGGGTGTCGAAGAGGCGAAGAAGCACTTCTTCAAGGTGCCCCGCATCCAGGGCACCATCCCGCACATCGTGCAGGGCGAAGAGGCCGCCGGCGTCGTCTTCCTGCGTCCGGCCTCGCCCGGTACCGGCGTCATCGCCGGTGGCCCGGTGCGCGCCGTGCTGGAGTGCGCGGGCATCCACGACGTGCTGTCCAAGTCGCTCGGCTCGGACAACCCGATCAACATCGTGCACGCCACGGTGGCGGCCCTGAAGGGCCTCAGCCGCCCCGAGGAGATCGCGGCCCGCCGTGGTCTCCCGATCGAGGACGTCGCCCCCAAGAGGATGCTCAAGGCTCGCGCCGAGGGCCTCGCGGAGGCCGCGGCCGCGAAGGCGGTGAGCTAGTCCATGGCGCGCCTGAAGATTACCCAGGTCCGTTCCAAGATCGGTGGCAAGCAGAACCAGCGTGACTCGCTGCGCTCGCTCGGTCTGAAGCGAATCGGCGACGTCGTTGTCAAGGAGGACCGCCCGGAGATCCGCGGCATGGTCACCGTGGTGACGCACCTCGTCACCGTGGAAGAGGTCGACTAGACATGGCAGAGAACACTCCGCTCCGCATCCACCACCTGCGTCCGGCCCCCGGCGCCAACAAGTCGAAGGTCCGCAAGGGCCGCGGCGAGGCGTCCAAGGGCAAGACCTCGGGTCGTGGCACCAAGGGCACGAGGGCCCGGAACAAGGTTCCGCTCGGCTTCGAGGGTGGCCAGGTTCCGCTGCAGCGGCGCCTGCCCAAGTTCAAGGGCTTCTCCAACGCCCTGTTCAAGACGACCTACCAGGTCGTCAACCTCGACAGGCTCGGCGAGCTGTTCCCCGACGGCGGCGACGTCACCGTCGACACGCTCGTCGCCAAGGGCGCGGTTCGCAAGAACCAGCTCGTCAAGGTTCTGGGAACCGGTGACATCTCCGTGGCGTTGAACGTGGAGGCGCATGCCTTCTCGGCGAGCGCCAAGGACAAGATCGCCGCTGCCGGAGGCTCCGTCTCCGAGCTGTAGGCGTTATCATCACGCGGCGCGGGGGCTCGTAATGGGCTCCCGCGCCCGTAGTGCGTTAGAGTTCGCTGGACAGTGGGCCTCGACTCATTTCCTTGGGCTCATTGACTGGATATGGCAAAGATGGAACACCCCCGCACCATCGCTGACCGACCTCGCCTTTCAGGCGCGCAGGAGGGACCGTGCTGACCGCATTTACCCGAGCGTTCCGTACGCCGGACCTGCGTAAGAAGTTGCTCTTCACTTTGGGCATCATCGCGCTGTTCCGACTTGGGTCGGTCCTGCCGACTCCGGGTGTGCATACCGAGAACATCAGCCGTTGTCTCACCCAGGCGCAGGCGGGGGACGCGGGCAACATCTACGGAATGGTGCAGCTGTTCAGCGGCGGCGCCCTCCTGAAACTTTCCGTTTTCGCCCTCGGCATCATGCCGTACATCACCGCGAGCATCATTCTTCAGCTGCTCGTCGTGGTCATCCCGCGCCTGGAAGCCCTCAAGAAGGAGGGACAGGCCGGACAGACCAAGATCACGCAGTACACCCGTTACCTCACGGTCGGCCTGGCCGTCCTGCAGTCGACCGCCTTCGTGGCCCTGGCCCGCAGCGGCCAGCTGTTCCCGCAGTGCCGCGAGGAGATCCTCCTCGACAAGGACAACGTCTTCGCCATCGTCACGATGGTGCTGACCATGACCGCCGGCACCGCCGTCGTCATGTGGCTGGGCGAGCTCGTCACCGACCGCGGCATCGGCAACGGCATGTCCATCCTGATCTTCACGCAGGTCATCGCGGTCTTCCCGTCCGAGCTGCTGAACATCGCCCGCCAGAAGGGCGGCTTCGTCTTCGCCGTGGTCATCGTCGTCGGTATCGCGATGATCGCCCTGGTCGTGATGGTGGAGCAGGCACAGCGCCGGATCCCGGTGCAGTACGCCAAGCGCATGGTCGGCCGCAGAATGTACGGCGGGACGTCGACCTACATCCCGCTGAAGGTCAACCAGGCCGGCATCATCCCGGTCATCTTCGCCTCCTCGCTGCTCTATCTTCCGCAGCTGATCACGACGCTCTTCACGAACACCCAGGAAGAGCCGCACCCGATCATCCAGTGGATCTCGCAGGAGTTCGGCGGCGGCGGGACCACCCCGACGTACATGATCACCTTCTTCCTGCTCATCGTCTTCTTCACGTACTTCTACGTGTCGATTACCTTCAACCCCGTTGAGGTCGCCGACAACATGAAGAAGTACGGTGGGTTCATCCCGGGCATCCGTCCGGGCCGCCCGACGGCTGAGTACCTGCACTACGTGCTCACGAGACTCACCGCTCCCGGCGCGCTGTATCTGGGCCTGATCTCCATGGTGCCGATCGTCGCGCTGGCGCTCGTCGGCGCGAGTCAGAACTTCCCGTTCGGAGGGACGAGCATTCTGATCATGGTTGGTGTCGGCCTTGACACCGTGAAGCAGATCGAGAGCCAGCTGCAGCAGCGCAACTATGAAGGCTTCCTGAAGTAGTGCGCCTCGTCCTGGTCGGGCCCCCCGGAGCGGGTAAGGGGACACAGGCCCAGTTCGTCGCATCGAACCTGTCGATCCCGAAGATTTCGACAGGTGACATCTTCCGCGCCAACGTCTCGGGCGGCACGGAGCTCGGCAAGCTTGCCAAGGAATACATGGACCGCGGCGACCTCGTGCCCGACGAGGTCACCATCGCGATGGTCCGCGACCGCCTCGCCGAGAACGACGCGCAGGACGGTTTCCTGCTCGACGGCTTCCCCAGGAACGTGCCCCAGGCCGAGATCCTGAAGAAGATCCTCGCCGAGTTCGAGGTCGGTCTGGACGTCGTCCTGGAGCTCGTGGTCGACGACGAGGAGGTCGTCCGCAGGCTCGCGGGCCGCCGGACCTGCAGCCAGTGCGGCCGCATCTGGCACGTCGACTTCGACGACAAGAAGGACGACATCTGCGACGCCTGCGACGGCCGGCTCTACCAGCGGGACGACGACAAGGAGATGACCGTCAGGCACCGCCTGGAGGTCTACCAGGAGCAGACCGCCCCCTTGGTCTCCTTCTACGCCGACGAGGGGATCCTGGTCGGCGTGGACGCCACCGGTCCGGTGGAAGAGGTCACCCAGCGCGCGATGGAGGCCTTGAACCCCTTCATCGACTAGCGAACCGATATGCGCCGAGCACGCCACCCATGGGTTTCTCATGGGTGGCGTGCTGTCATTTAGGGCAGAATCGGGGGAATTGGGCTCCCGGACCGTCCGTTGAACCACCCCAGGGGGTGTGCACGTGTTCAAGAAGAACAAGCATGGAATCCAGATGAAGACGCCCGAGCAGGTGGACAAGATGCGGGCGGCGGGTCTCGTGGTCGGCCGTACCCTGCAGCTCCTGCGGGAGAGCGTCCAGCCGGGCATGACGCCCCTGGACCTCGACGCGATCGCGGAGAAGGCGATCAGGGCCGAGGGGGCGATCCCCTCCTTCAAGGGCTACCAGGGCTTCCCCGCGACGATCTGCGCCTCGGTCAACCACGAGGTCGTCCACGGCATCCCGAACGACCGCCGCCAGCTGCGGGAGGGCGACATCATCTCGATCGACTGCGGCGCCATCCTGGACGGCTGGCACGGCGACTCGGCCATCACGGTCCCGATCGGCGAGGTGGACCCCAAGCTGACCGAGCTGATGCGGGTCACCGAGGAGGCCATGTGGCGGGGCATCGCCGCGCTCACCGTGGGCCGCCACCTGTCCGACATCGGACACGAGGTGGAGAAGTACATCCGCTCCCAGGGGCGCTACGGCATCCCGCAGGAGTACGGCGGCCACGGCATCGGCACCGAGATGCACATGGACCCGTGGGTGGCCAACCACGGCAAGCCCGGCCGGGGCCCGAAGTTCGAGCCGGGCATGTGCTTCGCCGTCGAGCCGATGGTCAACCTCGGGACGGACCGGACCAAGGTGCTGGCCGACGACTGGACCGTCGTCACAATCGACGGGAAGGTCTCCGCACACTTCGAACACAGCGTCGCCGTGACACATAATGGACCTTGGGTACTGACCGCCCTTGACGGGGGGAAAGAGCGGCTTGCCGATCTGTTGGGAGACGCGGGCTGATTCGGGCCCACCGGTGAGCGGATGTGGTTGACATGGCGGCTGGTCCGGAGATGCGAGCCTCCGACGGAGATCGCGACAAGATCGCCTCGGTCCTGCGGGAGCACTACGCCCAGGGCCGACTGACCACGGAGGAGTTCGACGAGCGCCTCGAACAGCTCTACACCAGCAAGACGTACGGCGAGCTCGCCGTCCTCACCTCAGACCTTCCCGACGTCGACCTGCGCCGGCTCCCCGAGGCCCCTTCCCGGGCCCCTGAGCGCGCCAAGGCGAGCGGCGGGAAGGATCTGCAGAAGAAGGGCCTGGCGGCCGCCTGGTCCGTCTGGGCGACGGCCAGCGGCATCAACTGGATGATCTGGCTCATCGTGGGGATAACCGGCGACTTCCCGTACCCGTGGCCCCTGTGGGTGATGGGCCCGTGGGGCGTGGTGTTGCTGGTGGCGACGATCGCCTCGGGGCTGGGACACGACAAGAACCGGTAATAGTGCACTCTGGGCGTTGAGTGTGCATTCCTCCACAGAAGAGCCCGTTGAATCTTCCTAACGTGAGCGGTGTCCGGACAGCCGGACCCCGGTTCACAGGAGGAAGATTCAATGAGCAAGATCCGTACAGCCCTGGTCGGAGCGGCGCTGGCAGGCTCGCTGGCCGCGGGTGTGGTCGCCGCCCCGTCGGCGATGGCCTCGGCCTCGCAGGCCTCGGCCGGGTCAGCCGTCGCGGTCCAGGAGACCCAGGCGTCGAGCAAGCACTTCTTCGGTCCTTACTACTCGGGCTTCGGCGGCGGCGAGAGCTTCGGCAGGCGCTCCTACTTCAAGGGCTACTGGACCAGCAGCGGTGGCCGCTACTGGTTCTACGGCGACCTGTTCGACCGCGACCGTGACCGCCAGCGCAGCTACGTGTGGTTCAAGTGGCACGACAGGTTCGGCTCGCACAGCAAGGTGTTCAGCACCTTCGGCAACTCGGGCTTCAACAAGTTCGGCGGGTTCAAGAAGAGCAACGGCTTCGACGACTTCAAGATCCGGGTCTGCGAGGGCGGGAACAAGTTCGACGACTGCGGTCGCTGGGGCGACGCATTCTGAGCCCCTCCCGCGCGCTTCGGGGAGACGGTCCGAGGGGTCAAGATCATCCGGTGGGGGCGGGGGCCCTCGACGGGATGCCGAGGTGTTGATCGAGGAGTGCTGATCGAGAGGCGCCGGCCGGGAATGACCGGTCAGGGAACGTTGATCGATAAGGTTGGTCGAACAAGCCCTCCGGCGCCGGGTCGCCGGAGGGCTTTCCCGTGCCGGGAGGCTTTTCCGAGTAGGCAGTCTTTCCAGGCCGGGAGGCTTTCCCGGAGGGCGCGGATCCGGCGCGACCGCCGGCTGTGCCGGCCCTGACTCGGGCCTGACCTGGGCCTGGTACGGGCCGCTGAGGGCGCGGGTCCGGGTCCGGGCCGGGGGCGCCGGTCCGATCCGGCCCGCCCGGGTGGCCGCCTGAGCGGCGGGAACGGTGACGCCCGCCCCGCCCCACCCGTCCCGGCCGCCGGGATGCTGGCCTGACCTGGCCGGACGTGCCACAATGGGCGCACGAGTATTCGCGCGTCGAGCCGTGCCGTCCGTCCCGCTCGGGATCTGCGCTATCCTTTGTAGCGGTTGTGTCAAGGTACCGGCCGTGTGTTTCGCATTTCCTCGCCCGGTGCCGTACACTCCTTCTTCGGTTCACTATGACCATTGCGCATCGGCGGTGTCGCAACCGCCGCTCTCATCGAAGCGCTGGGTCGCGGCTGCTTAGTGTTCCGAAGCCTCAGACGACCGATCAGTGAAACGCGAGGGACATGGCCAAGAAAGACGGCGCCATCGAGATCGAGGGCACTGTGGTTGAGTCGCTCCCGAACGCGATGTTCCGGGTGCAACTCGACAACGGCCATAAGGTCCTGGCCCACATCAGCGGGCGGATGCGGATGCACTACATCCGGATCCTTCCTGACGACAGGGTTGTCGTCGAACTGAGCCCCTACGACCTCAGTCGTGGGCGGATCGTCTACCGATACAAGTAAGCGCGTCTGAGGGACGAATAGGACTATGAAGGTCAAGCCGAGCGTCAAGAAGATCTGTGACAAGTGCAAGGTGATTCGCCGGCACGGTCGCGTCATGGTGATCTGCGACAACCTGCGCCACAAGCAGCGTCAGGGTTAGTCGCTTCCAAACAAGGCCCCGTGAGAGTCCGCTCGTAAGAGGCGGGCTCGATCCATGTGGGGCTTTCACTTAATCGTGTCTCACACCTGCGTCGGCGGCTCGCGCCGTACCCCGCAGGAGACCCCCGGTCGGAGGCCGGGGCCCTCACCCCGGGCATGGGGAGGGGAAGTGAGGCGCAGGACCTCCGCCATAACGAAGGAGAATGCCCGACCATGGCTCGCCTGGTTGGTGTAGACCTCCCCCGCGACAAGCGGCTGGAGATCGCTCTCACCTACATTTTCGGAATCGGCCGCACTCGTGCGCTCGAAACCCTCAAGGCCACCGGCGTCAACGGCGACCTGCGGGTTCACCAGCTGACCGACGAAGAGCTGGTGCCGCTGCGCGACTACATCGAGGCGAACTACAAGATCGAGGGTGACCTCCGTCGCGAAGTTCAGGCCGACATCCGTCGCAAGATCGAGATTCAGTGCTACCAGGGCATTCGGCACCGCCGTGGCCTTCCCGTGCACGGTCAGCGCA
Source organism: Streptosporangium heterodermiicola (assembly GCF_051390675.1). Classification (NCBI taxonomy): domain Bacteria; kingdom Bacillati; phylum Actinomycetota; class Actinomycetes; order Streptosporangiales; family Streptosporangiaceae; genus Streptosporangium; species Streptosporangium heterodermiicola. The sequence goes on along the minus strand of NZ_JBPJSR010000012.1, from coordinate 131,834 downwards.
CGCAGACCAACGCACGCACCCGTAAGGGCAAGAAGAAGACCGTGGCCGGCAAGAAGAAGCCCGGTAAGAAGTAGTCCGCGTAGCCGCAGGACCGAAGACCTCAGGAGTGAAGGCAAAGAATGCCTCCTAAGAGCCGCCAGGGTGCACCCAAGAAGGTGCGCCGCAAGGAAAAGAAGAACGTCGCTCACGGGCACGCCCACATCAAGAGCACGTTCAACAACACGATCGTCTCGATCACCGACCCGAGTGGGAACGTGATCTCCTGGGCCAGCGCCGGCCACGTCGGGTTCAAGGGCTCTCGTAAGTCCACCCCGTTCGCGGCGCAGATGGCCGCGGAGAACGCCGCCCGCCGCGCCATGGAGCACGGCATGCGCAAGGTCGATGTCTTCGTCAAGGGCCCCGGCTCCGGCCGTGAGACCGCGATCCGGTCGCTGCAGGCGACCGGTCTTGAGGTCGGGTCCATCCAGGACGTCACCCCCGTGCCGCACAACGGCTGCCGTCCGCCCAAGCGCCGTCGCGTCTGACGCCCAGGAGAAGATAGAAAATGGCTCGTTACACGGGTGCGGACTGCAAGCTTTGCCGCAGGGAGAAGACCAAGCTCTTCCTCAAGGGCAAGAAGTGCGAGTCCGCGAAGTGCCCCATCGAGATCCGTCCTTACCCGCCGGGTGAGCACGGCCGCGGCCGTCCCAAGGAGTCTGAGTACCAGCTCCAGCTTCGTGAGAAGCAGAAGACCCGCCGCATCTACGGCGTCCTCGAGAAGCAGTTCCACAACTACTACGAGGAAGCCAACCGCAAGACCGGCAAGACCGGCGAGAACCTCCTCCAGATCCTGGAGAGCCGTCTCGACAACGTGGTCTACCGCGCCGGTTTCGCGGAGTCGCGCGACGCCGCCCGCCAGCAGGTCCGTCACGGACACATCCTGGTGAACGGCAAGAAGGTCGACATCCCGTCGTACCGCGTGCGCGAGCACGACATCGTCGAGGTCCGCGAGAAGTCGCGCAACCTCCTGCCCTACGAGGTGGCCCGCGCCACCGCCGGTGACAAGACGTACCCGGCGTGGCTCGGCGTCGTCCCGGACGCCCTGCGCGTCCTGGTCCACCAGCTCCCGGTCCGTCAGCAGATCGACACCCAGGTCCAGGAGCAGTTGATCGTCGAGCTCTACTCCAAGTAGGGCTCCTGTAGGTGCCGTGCGGCAATTCGCCGTACGGCACCTATGCTGTTGTTCGAGCGGCGTCAAATAGCGGGCGCCGCCATGCAAGGGAGATCTCACCATGCTGATCGCTCAGCGTCCCTCCCTCCTTGAGGAGTCCCTCGAGGAGACCCGGTCCAAGTTCATCATCGAGCCGCTGGAGCCGGGTTTCGGCTACACCATCGGCAACTCGCTGCGCCGCACGCTGCTGTCGTCCATCCCGGGCGCGGCCGTGACCAGCATCCGCATCGAGGGTGTGCTGCACGAGTTCACCACCGTGCCGGGCGTCAAGGAGGATGTCACCGACATCATCCTGAACCTCAAGGACCTGGTCGTCTCCTCCGAGCACGACGAGCCCGTGGTCATGTACCTGCGCAAGCAGGGCCCCGGTGACGTCACCGCCGCCGACATCGCGCCCCCGGCCGGTGTCGAGGTGCACAACCCCGAGCTGCGCATCGCCACCCTGAACGGCAAGGCGAAGCTGGAGATGGAGCTGACCGTCGAGCGCGGTCGCGGCTACGTCTCCGCCGCGCAGAACAAGCAGCCGGGCCAGGAGATCGGCCGCATCCCGATCGACTCCATCTACTCCCCGGTGCTCAAGGTCACCTACAAGGTCGAGGCGACCCGAGTCGAGCAGCGCACCGACTTCGACCGTCTGATCCTGGACGTCGAGACCAAGCCGTGCATGAAGCCCCGCGACGCGGTGGCCTCCGCCGGCAAGACCCTCGTCGAGCTGTTCGGTCTCGCCCGCGAGCTGAACGTCGAGGCCGAGGGCATCGACATCGGCCCGTCGCCGACGGACGCGGCGCTCGCCGCCGACCTGGCGCTGCCGATCGAGGAGCTGAACCTCACGGTCCGCTCCTACAACTGCCTCAAGCGCGAGGGCATCCACACCGTGGGTGAGCTCGTGGCCCGCAGCGAGCAGGACCTTCTCGACATAAGGAACTTCGGTGCCAAGTCCATCGAAGAGGTCAAGCAGAAGCTGCACGAGATGACGCTCGCGCTCAAGGACTCCCCGCCCGGGTTCGACCCGAGCGCGGTGGCCGGCGGCGGCTACGACGACGACGACAGCGCGTACGTCGAGACCGAGCAGTACTGAGTTCCGGGACGCCACACGGCGTCCCGTGACACCGGGTGACTCCGCGTCACGTCCGGTGTCACCGAGTTTCACGATGACGGGGGCCCTCCGGCCCCCGGCCCGACCCCGGTACCTCGTACGGCCGGGGCGGGTTTACTCCCAAGGAGAACGTTATGCCTAGGCCCACCAAGGGTGCCCGTCTCGGCGGCAGCCCGGCCCACGAGCGGCTGATCCTGGCGAACCTCGCCACCCAGCTGTTCCAGCACGGCCGGATCAAGACCACCGAGGCCAAGGCGAAGCGTCTGCGTCCGGTGGCGGAGAAGCTGATCACCAAGGCGAAGAAGGGCGACATGCACAACCGTCGCCAGGTGCTGACGATCGTCAAGGACAAGAGCGTCGTCCACCACCTCTTCACCGAGATCGCCCCCACCTTCGCCGAGCGTCCCGGTGGCTACACCCGGATCACCAAGATCGGTCTCCGTAAGGGCGACGCCGCCCCCATGGCCGTGATCGAGCTGGTGTCCGAGCCGCTGAACGCGGTCAAGGTCGGCCAGACCGCCCCGGCCGCCGCCAAGGCCACCGCGCCCAAGGCGGAGGAGGCGAAGGAGGCCGAGGTCGAGGAGACCAAGGCCGACGAGGCCAAGGCCGAGACCACCGAGGAGACGAAGGCCTCCGAGGAGACGACCGAGGCTCCCGCCGAGGAGACCGAGGCGAAGAAGGACAACGCCTGATCCCAGGCACTGCGCTGATTTCAAGCCCGGTCGACTTCAAGCCCTGGTTGACTTCAGGCACTGTGCTGACTTCGGACTCTGCGCTGATTTCAAGCTCTGTGCGCTGATTTCAGGCTTTGTGTTGATTTCAGGCTCCGTGAACGGGCCCGGCACCTCCTCCACGGGGGGCGCCGGGCCCTTTCCGTTCTCCAGGCGGTCTCCGAACGTCCCTTCTGGGCACTCCCGGGAGGGATGGGACCACGAGAGAGCCCGTGAGAGTTCCAGAAAGGAACCATCGTGGTACGGCTGAGGCTGGATCTCGCCTATGACGGCACCGACTTCTCCGGCTGGGCCAAGCAGCCCGGGCGGCGTACGGTCCAGGGGGAGATCGAGGAGGCGCTCGGCAGGATCCTGCGGCTCGCCGAGTCTCCGGCGCTGACCGTGGCCGGGCGGACCGACGCGGGCGTGCACGCCCGCGGCCAGGTGGCCCACGTCGACCTGGACCCCGGCGCGCTCGGCGCGCTGGACGGCCGCGACCGCCGAGGGGGAGCCGGAGGCGCCGGGGACGGGGCCCCGGAGCCGGGATCCGCGGCGGAGTTCGCGGAGCTCGACGAGAGGCTCTCTGCCATGCGCAGGAGGCTAGCCGGAGTCCTGCCGCCCGATGTACGCGTGCGTCTCGTCACGGTGGCTCCTGAGGGCTTCGACGCGCGGTTCTCGGCGCTGTCGAGGCGGTACGCCTACCGGATCTCCGACGCCCCGGGCGGGGTCGACCCGCTCCGCCGCCGCGAGGTCGTCTGGTACAACAGGCCGCTCGACGTGGACAGGCTGAACGAGGCCGCCGCAGCCCTCCTCGGCGAGCACGACTTCGCCGCGTTCTGCAAGAAGCGCGAGGGCGCGACCACGATCCGCGAGCTCCAGCGGCTCGACTGGGTCCGCGCGGACGGGCTCGTCGTCGCGACGGTGAAGGCCGACGCGTTCTGCCACTCCATGGTCCGGGCGCTCGTCGGATCGCTGCTGCCCGTCGGCGAGGGCCGGCTCCCGGTCGACTGGCCGGGAGGGGTGCTGGCGAGGGCCGTACGGGACTCGGGGGTGCACGTCGCGCCGGCGCACGGGCTCTGCCTGGAGGAGGTGCGCTATCCCGGCGCCGAGGAGCTCGCCCGGCGGGCCGCGGAGACCCGCCGGGTGCGGACGCTCAGCTCGTGACACCGGGCGCCCGGCGCGTGACACGGACGCTCAGCTTGTGACGCGGCGCTCCACGACCTTCGCGGTCTGGTCGCGGAAGGCGCCGCTGACCTTGCCCAGGCCCTTCTCCTTCGCGGTCGGCGTGTGCCCGTCGCTGAAGGTGGCGTAGCTGAACACGATGTAGCGGCCCCACACCATCCCGGCCGCGTAGCCGCCCGCGATGTGCACCCGCTCGCCGCCCGTGCCCGCGGCCGAGGGCAGGCCGCGGAACCAGAGGTTGCTGCCGAGGTTCTTGGCCTTGTCGGCCGCGACCGCGGACTCGCGGGTGGGCAGCACGGCGATCCCCGTGGTGACGGCGTATCTCCGCTTGCTGTCCACGTACGTCGCCCGCAGCACCCGGCGGCACTCCTGGGTGCGCAGTGTGCCGGCGAACCTGCCGGACGCGGCCTTCTGGCACTGCTCGGTGACGTCGGTCTTGACCCTGGTGAACGTCGTCCCGGCCACGGACACCTTCTTGCCGAAGGCGTCGGCCACGGTCATCGTGCCCGGGTCGGTCTTCTCCGAGTTGAGCATCGTGGTGTTGATCGGCTCGGGGTCGCCGGTGATGTCCAGGTCGTCGGTGGGGTCGAGGGTCCCGGAGCTGGGGATCGGGTCCGTCGCGTTCGCCGACTGTTTGGCGCTGAACGACTGGTAGGCGAAGAAGGCGCCGGTGCCGATGCCGACCACGACGACCGCGACCACGGCCGCGATCAGCGTCGTGCTCGCCCTGCTGCGGGCCGGCGCGGGGGGAGGGGGCGGGGGCTCGGGGGTGAACGCGGAGAGCGGGGTGAACGCCCCGCGCGTCGTCGCCTGGCCGGTCCCGAGGACCGCCGTCGGCTCGCCCGCGGGCGTGGAGGTCGCCGGCGGGGGCGGGAGGACCGGGAACGGCGGGGCCACGCCGGTGACGACGGGGATACCGCCCGGCGGGGTCGCGTCGGAGACGGGGAAGGGCTGCACGGCCGTCTGGCCGGGATCGCCGGCCTGGGAAGGCCTCCGGTCGTGGGCGGCCTGTTCGAGGGGCGGCGTGGGCACCGGTGAGGTCGGCTCCGGTTCCGGTCGGGTGACGGGCTGGGCCAGGGGCGCGGACATGGGCGCCGCCATAGGCGCGGCCATGGGTCCGGAGACGGGTCCGGGAAAGGAGGAGGGCAGGGTCGCCGGAGCGGGACCGGGCGGGAGGGGCTCGGCCCGCGGGCCGGACGCCGGGGGCGCGGAGGGCTGCTGGGGAGACACCTGCCGGGGAGTGGCCTGCGGCGGGGAGGCCTGCGCGGGGGCCTGTCCGGTGAGCGGGTCCCGCTGGGGCGCGGGGTCGCTCTCCAGGAGATCCCCCTGCTCGGGGTGTCCCGGCGTGGCGGGCCCGGTGGCGCGGACGTCGACCGTGGTGTCGCCGCTCTCGCCAGGCTCCTGCTGGGGGACGGCGTCCGGCGGCCACACGGCGACGTCGCCCGGCTCTCCCGGGCGGGCGGCGCTCTCCTCGGGGTCGGTCGTCCACACCGGCTCGCCGGTCGCGGCGGGCCAGGGGGCCCCCTGGCCGGACGAGGGCCAGACCTGCATGCCCGCGGCCGCGGCGGTGAAGGCGGGGGGCGGCTGCCAGGGTGGAGCGCCCGGCACGATGGGCGCTGTGGAGAGCGGCTGGTCGTCGCGCGGCGCGGGACCCCCGTGCTCGTGGCGCTCGCCCTCGCCGATCCCGCCGGGCCGCGAAGGGGCGGCCGGGTCCGTGGGCCAGGCGGGGGAGGTGTCGTCGCGGAGCGGGGGCGGCCACGCGGGGGAGGTCGTGTCGGGGGCGGGGGAGCCGGGCCAGGACGGGCCAGAGGTGTCGGGTGTGCCCGGCGGGGCCGGCCAGGCGGGAGAGGTCGCGTCGGAGGCGCCGGGCCACGCGGGGCCGGGAGGGTCGCCGGGCCCCGGGGGGCCGGGCCAGGGCGCGGACGGCTGGTCGCCGGGAGACGGCCAGGCGGGGGAGGTGTCGTCGCGGAGCGGGGGCGGCCACGCGGGGGAGGTCGTGTCGGGGGCGGGGGGGCCGGGCCAGGACGGGCCAGAGGTGTCGGGTGTGCCCGGCGGGGCCGGCCAGGCGGGAGAGGTCGCGTCGGAGGCGCCGGGCCACGCGGGGCCGGGAGGGTCGCCGGGCCCCGGGGGGCCGGGCCAGGGCGCGGACGGCTGGTCGCCGGGAGACGGCCAGGCGGGGGAGGTGTCGTCGCGGAGCGGGGGCGGCCACGCGGGGGAGGTCGTGTCGGGGGCGGGGGGGCCGGGCCATGACGGGCCAGAGGTGTCGGGTGTGCCCGGCGGGGCCGGCCAGGCGGGAGGGGAGGGCTCCGGGGGTGTGGGCGAGTTGATCCACGCCGGAGGAGCCGGAGGAGCCGGATCGGTCCGGGAGAACTCGGACCAGCTGGGACCCGATGGGCCGGGCGGGAACTCGGTCCGCGGGCCTGAGGGCTCGGAGGGGAGATCCGGCCGGCCGCTTCCCGAGGGGCCGGGCGGGAACCCGGGCCTGGCGGGATCGGAGGGGAACTCGGGCCGCGGGGGACCGGAGGGGAACTCGGTCCGTGGGGGACCGGAGGGTTCCGGGTGCGGGAGCGGTTCGGGCCGGGGCGCGGGGTGCGAGGAGCCGGGCCAGGGGGCGGGCGGGTCGTCCTCCGGCTGGGCGTACCAGTCGTAGGGGGCCCCGTCGCCGGGGACCGTCCATGGCTGAGCCGCCCCCGGGGTCACCTCCGGCCACGCGGAGGGGCCGTGGGACTGCTCGTCACCTGTGAGATCGGTCCGTAGCACGTGGGGCGAGGGCTGGCCGAAACTCGGCGGCGGTGTCGCCGGCGCTGCCGAACCCTCGGTTTCACGTTGGTGCTCGGACCCGGATTCCTGGCCTCGCATACGAGGCAGCCTAGCGACAGCCGGAGATCGTCATGCGAGTATGGCCGTATCGTCTGCCGGGTTCATGCCTCAAAGGGTAGGTATGACCCCATGGTCAAGGTCGTTTTCCGGTCAGTGACCGTGACTCCAGGGCGGGGGTGATGGTCGCGTCCGCCGCGCCGAAGGCCGCCTGGTTCAGCTTCTTGACCTCGGTCTTCTTCGGCAGGTGGCCGTCTTTGTACTGGAACCAGACCATTACCGCGTAGTGCCCGTGGCGCCATTCGCCCACGAAGGCCTCGCCGGTGCCGAGAAGTTTGGTGACCTTATCCTTACCTGGCAGCGGTTTGAGGTATTCCTCCCGCTCCTTGCCGGAGCCGACCGAGACGACCTTGGAGGCCCCCGCCGACGTCTTGAGGTTGGCGACTCCCACGGTGCCGATGATCTTCCCTGAGGCGTCGCGGAAGCTCGCCCGCAGGAGCTGGTTGCACTTGGCTGCGACGAGGGCCTTCTGGAGCTTCTCCCCGACCACCGCCTTGTCGCACTTCTTGTCGGTCCTGCGCGTGGTCATCAGGTAGGTCTGCCCGCCGATCCTCACCTTCTTGCGCTTGAACACCTCGTTCAGGGTGAGAAGGTGCGGGTCGCCGGCCCGGGAGGAGGCGAAGCCGAACTTGCCGTCCGCGGTGTTGGCGGGCGGCACGAGGGGGGCCTCGGCGGTGGGGTCCGCCGCGCCGGGCACCGGGACGGGGTCGGAGTTGGCCAGCACGGCCAGGCCGATGCCCGCGGCGACCAGCGCGGCGAACGCCCCGGCCGCGATGAAGATCGGGCGGCGTGAGCGGGGTCCCTCGTCGTACGGGCTCCACATCTCCTGGCGGGGCCGCTCCTTGGGCGGCTCCGCCGAGCGTCCGCGCGGTCCGGTGGGCTGGGTGGCCTGCGGAGGGGGCTCGGGGGGGCGGTTGTTCGGCGAGGCGTCGAACCAGTGCTGGCCCTGCGCGGGCGGCGACCCGTCAGGCCGGTCGTAAGGCTGGCGACGCGGTGGCTCCACCGGAAAACCCATGCGCCGAGCGTAGCCCGGTATCGGAGCCGGTTGGCTCAGGAGTATCCGAAGTCCTGGGTCCACCAGGGCCCGTCGGGACCCTGGACGGCCCCGACCCCGGTGGCCGTGAGCTCGCAGTTGAGGATGTTGCGCCGGTGGCCGCCGGTCCCCATCCAGCTGCGCACCGCCTCGTCGGGAGAGGTGTAGCCGCGCCCGATGTTCTCCGCGCCGCCGTCGCGGTAGCCGGTGGCCTCCATCCGCTCCCAGGGGGACGTGCCGTCGGCGGAGGTGTGGGACAGGCTTCCGGCGGTCGCCATCCCGGCCGAGTGCCTCCTGGCGGACGCGGTCAGCCGCCTGTCGATCCTGAGCGGCGTGCACCCGGCCCGCCTGCGTTCGACGTTGATGAGCCGGACGACCTCGCGCTCCATCGCGCCGAGGGCGGAGGTGGCGCCGCCGTCGCCGTCGCCGTTGAGCAGGTAGCGGGAGGGGCCGTCCTCCCCGGAGCCGCCGGGTGACGCGCCGGTGCTGGGGGTGGGGCGCGGGCGCCGGTCCTGGGGGGTGGCGGGGGCGTCGGAGGCGCGGGCGACCCGGGCGAGCGGGGCGCGCTCGACCTGTCCGGCCAGGGCGCCGCTGGGGGTGGGCCGTACCGGCCCGGTGTCGTTCAGGTAGATCTGGTCGGCGGCGTTCTCGTCGCGGCTGCCCCTGCCGATGATGAAGCCGACCAGCAGAACGGCCAGCAGGCACGCGAACACCCCCATGCGACGCAGGCGCGCTCGCTGGGTATGCCCGGGGTGAGGAAGCTGCCACATGCCGCTATCAAAGATAGGGATGTTTGCGGTGAGGAAGAAGGGAATGCTGAGAACATGTTGGAACCGTTCCGTGAAGGTTTCCCGCGCGGCGGTTCCGAGATCGTCCTCCGGTGCCTCTCCCGGAGGGGGTGCCGCCGGGCTCCGGTCCTGGTGAAGGCCCCGCGTGGTGGTGCCGGATCAGTGGTCCCGCGTGGCGGTTTCCGGGCATCGCCCGGGGGCGGGTAGACTGCCAGGGGCACCGGCGGAGAGTCATGTCGTTTTGCAAGCACTCCCCCGCGCCGGTATCCTGCTAGTTCGTTGTGTGCGAATTGGTCTCCTCTCGCAGACCGATACGCGGCGCGTCCGGCGTCATCTCCTCTTTTCCTGGAGACGGAAGGTCCGGGCTGTCGTGTGCCCGCACCTACCGACCATGTTGCTGTCCTTTCCGACAGCGCCGAAGACGCGACCAAAGAAGGCATACGACCGTGCGCACGTACACACCCAAGCCTGCCGAAGTCGAGCGTCAGTGGCACATCATCGACGCCACCGACATCGTGCTTGGCCGGCTGGCCAGCCACGTCGCGATCCTGCTTCGCGGTAAGCACAAGCCGACCTTCGCCAACCACGTCGACACCGGTGACTTCGTCATCGTCATCAACGCCGACAAGGTCGCGCTGACCGGTAACAAGCTTGAGCAGAAGAAGGCCTACCGCCACTCGGGCTACCCGGGCGGTCTGCGTTCCATGACCTACGGCGAGCTCATGGACAAGCGTCCCGACCGCGCCGTGGAGAAGGCCGTGAAGGGCATGCTGCCCAAGAACGCCCTCGGCCGGAAGATGATCAAGAAGCTCAAGGTCTACGCCGGTTCCGAGCACCCGCACCAGGCGCAGCAGCCGGTGTCTTTCGAGCTCACCCAGATCGCCCAGTAGTCACTAGCTGCTTGTCGCCAGCAGCGTTGGCCGATGGCCGACGCCGAGTAGGAAAGTTAGAGGAGAACCGTGGCTGAGTCCACCGGTGTCGAGACGCCCGTCGAGGGCGAGCAGGAAGCGTACTCCGCGGAGGAGTTCCCCTCCGAGTACACCTCCGAGTCCACCGCCAGCGGCGACGTCGCCGTCCGCAAGCCCATCACCACCGGCAACTCGTACGGCACCGGCCGTCGCAAGGAGTCCGTGGCCCGCGTGCGCATCGTTCCTGGCACCGGCAAGTGGACGATCAACGGTCGTACGCTTGAGAACTACTTCCCGAACAAGGTCCACCAGCAGATCGTCAACGAGCCCTTCGTGGTGCTCGGTGCCGAGGAGCAGTTCGACGTCATCGCCCGCATCAACGGCGGCGGCGTGACCGGCCAGGCCGGTGCCCTGCGCATGGGCCTCTCCCGCGCGCTGACCGCGCTGGACGTCGAGGTCAACCGCCCGCCGCTGAAGAAGGCCGGCTTCCTGACCCGTGACGCCCGCGCCACCGAGCGCAAGAAGTACGGCCTCAAGAAGGCCCGCAAGGCTCCGCAGTACAGCAAGCGTTAAGCGTTGGGGCGCCTTTTCGGCACCGACGGGGTACGTGGGGTCGCTGGACGCGACCTCACGGCCGAGCTCGCCATGGACCTGTCCGTGGCCGCGGCTCATGTCCTCGGCGACGCCGGGGCGTTCAGTACCAGCGTCGGGCGGCGGGGCCGTCCCGTCGCCGTCGTGGGCCGGGACCCTCGGGCTTCAGGAGAATTCCTGGAGGCCGCGGTGGTCGCCGGCCTCGCGTCGTCTGGTGTGGACGTTCTCCGGCTCGGCGTGCTGCCCACCCCGGCGGTCGCTTACCTGACGACGGCTCTCAGAGCCGACATGGGCGTGATGATCTCCGCCTCCCACAACCCCGCTCCCGACAACGGGATCAAGTTCCTCACCCGGGGCGGCTACAAGCTGCCCGACACGGTGGAGAACGAGATCGAGCAGCGGCTCGGCGAGAAGTGGGAGCGTCCTGTCGGTGCCTCGGTCGGCCGCGTACGCGAGGCGTACGGTGAGGCCGACCGCTACGTGTCCCACGTGCTGTCCACCGTGAACGGCCGTCTCGACGGCCTGAACGTGGTCCTCGACTGCGCCCACGGCGCCGCCCACATGGTGGCTCCCGAGGCGTTGCTGCGGGCCGGAGCCACCGTGGAGACGATCGGGGCGCGCCCCGACGGTCTCAACATCAACGCGGGGGTCGGCTCCACCCACCTGGACAAGCTCCAGCAGATCGTGGTCTCCCGCGACGCGGACGTGGGCATCGCCTACGACGGCGACGCGGACCGCTGCCTGGCGGTCTCGCACACCGGTGAGATCATCGACGGCGACCAGATCATGGCCGTGCTGGCCATGGCCATGCGCGCCGAGGGGAAGCTGACCGGTGACACCGTGGTGGCCACGGTCATGTCCAACCTGGGCTTCAAGATCGCGCTCAAGAACGCCGGTGTCGACGTCGTCGAGACCGCCGTGGGCGACCGCTACGTCCTGGAGGCCATGAGGGCCGGCGGTTACAACCTCGGTGGCGAGCAGTCCGGCCACGTCCTGATGCTCGACCACGCCACCACCGGGGACGGCCTGCTGACCTCGCTGCACCTGCTGGCGGTCGTGGCGCGGGAGAAGAAGTCGCTGGCCGAGCTGGCCTCGGTGATGACCCGCCTGCCGCAGGTCCTGGTCAACGTGAAGGACGTCGACCGGTCCAAGGCCTCGGCGCCCGAGCTGACCGCCGCGGTCAGCGCCGCGGAGTCGGAGCTGGGGGAGACCGGGCGGGTGCTGATCCGCCCGAGCGGCACCGAGCCGATGATCCGCGTCATGGTCGAGGCGGCCTCGGCCGAACAGGCCGAGCAGCTGGCCGGCCGGCTGGCCGAGGTCGTCCGCACGGCCTGCGCCTGAACCGGGAGCACGCAGGAAGAGCGCGGCCCGCACCTTGCCCATAAGGTGCGGGCCGCGCTCTTTCGCGTGGTCGTCGTCCCGGGCTGGCCGGGCCGGCCGGACTACTCGTCGCCGGTGAGGGAGAAGCTCCGCAGGCGTACGCCCGCCCAGACGACCGCGCCGACGGTGACGACGGCGAGGGCGGGGACGGCGAAGCTCAGGGCGATCTCGGTGGAGAAGAACGCGGAGGACGACAGCTGGTCGGCGATCGTCTGGGCCCACTGCTGGATGGAGAACCTGCGGGCGCCGGGCACGAAGTTGCCGACCACGCCCTCCCAGACGAGCGCGTAGACGATGCCGATCGTGACCGCGTGCCGGGTCAGCACGCCCAGCAGCATGAACACCGCCGCGTACGCGATCCCGCCGACGAGGGAGCCGAGCGCGAAGCCGTACGCGATGCCGGATTCGAGGTTGACCAGGAGGTAGGCCGCGAGGAAGGTCGGCACGGCGGCGAACAGGGCGAGCATCGAGGCGGCGACCACGAACTTGGTCCGCGCGATCACCGGGCGGGAGATCGGCTTGGACAGCAGGTGGATGATCGTGCCGTCGTCGATCTCGGGGGCGATCACCCCGGTCCCCGCGATCAGGCCGAGCAGCGGCAGCATGGTGCCGATGGCGAAGGTCCGCATGAGCGTGACCGCGGTCCGCTCGTCGGCGGCGCCGATGAACCTCAGCAGGGCGGCCATGGCGACCAGCACCAGGGGCAGCATGATCAGCAGCCAGATCCGGCGGCGGCCGAGGAGCGCCCGGTAGGAGATTCCGGCGATGACACCGTTCATGGTCAGCTGCTCCTGTTGATCAGGTAGGAGAAGACGCTCTCCAGGTCTTCGTCGGAGGGGGAGACCTGCAGGATCCGGATGTCCGCGTCCTTGGCGACCCTGGGCAGCAGCCGGGTGAAGCGCCGGAAGTCGACGGCCTGCACCTCCAGGCCCGCCTCGGTCAGCGAGACCGCGCCCGAGGAGGCGTCGGCGATCAGCGCGGACGCCAGGCGGCGGTCGTCGCTGGAGCGGACCCGGAACAGGTGCGGGCGGTCGGTCATCCGGCGGCGGATCTCGCGGAAGTCCCCGGAGGCGGCGTGGCGTCCGGCGACCAGCACCTCGATGTGCTGGGCGACCCGTTCCACCTCCTCCAGGATGTGCGAGCTGAACAGGATGGTCTTGCCCGCGGTGCCCATGGCGCGGACCAGGTCCATCAGGTGCAGGCGCTGGCGCGGGTCCATGCCGTTGAACGGCTCGTCGAGCAGCAGGACCTGCGGGTCGTGGACGAGGGCCGCGGCCACCTTGACGCGCTGGCGCATGCCCTTGGAGTACGTCTCGATCCTGCGGTCCTTGGCGCTCTCCATCTCCACCAGGGCGAGCGCCTTGCGCGCGGCGTCGTCGGGGTTGGGCAGGCGGTGCAGCCTCGCGCTGGACAGCACGAACTGCCAGCCGGTGAGGAAGCCGTAGACGGCCTCGCGCTCGGGGACGAGGCCGATGGAGCGGTAGATCTCGTGGTTGCGCCAGATGCGGTCGCCGTCGAGGGTGACGGTGCCGCCCGAGGGGGCGAGGAACCCGGCCATCATGTGCAGCAGCGTGGACTTGCCCGCGCCGTTCGGGCCGAGCAGGCCGGTGACGCCGGGGCCGACGGTCATGGTGATGTCGTTGACGGCGACCACGTTGCCGTACCAGCGGGAGACCTGGGCCAGTTCGATCTTCATCGGGAGGCCGCCTTACGGTAGCGCGCGATCAGGGCCGTGAGGGACAGGGCGATCAGCGCGATCATGATCACGCCCGCGACCAGGGAGCCGCCGCTCTCGGGGTAGATGACGCCCGCGGTGGGCGCCGCCCCGAAGATCCCGACGTGTATCGCGGCGTCCACCAGGAAGAACGGGTTGATCAGCCACGCCCACGCGGCGGTGGCGTCGTCGCCCATCGACTCCAGCGTCGCGAACAGCACGGTCGACACGGCGGAGGCGAGCAGGTAGAAGGCGATGACCGCGGCCACGCCCAGGCCGCGCCTGGGGGTGAACGAGGCGATCGCTATGCCCAGGCAGGCGAGCAGCAGGGCGTAGCCGACCGCTCCGGCCATGCTGGTGAGGTACGCGGCGGTGTGCGTGTCGCCGGGCAGGTCGATGACCACCTCGCCGATGTAGAGCACGGTGAGCGGGGCCGCCAGCAGCAGGAACACGGCGGTCGCCATCGCCGCGAGCTTCGCCCCGACGTAGTCGAGGATCGTCACCGGGCGCGACAGGTAGAGCGGCAGCACCCGGAAGCGCAGGTCGGGCGCGACGGCGTACGGCGACTGCGAGGCGAGGAAGATCGCGAGCACGGCCTGCATGACGACGGCGTACTCGGTGTAGCGCATCCCCTCCTGCTTGGCCAGCGCCATGATCGCGATGGAGACGACCGCGGGCAGGAGCATGACGCCCACGAGCGCGAACGGGATGATCTTCGAGCGGGCGGTGCGGCCGAGCCCGAAGATCCCGCGCAGGCTGTGCACGGTCAGCGCGGCGGTGGCGTGGCCCCGGCCGAGCCGCGGCCCCTCGTAGTGGCGGTATCCGATGTCGTGGATGACGCCCGTGGGCTCGGACACGGACACGGACACGGATCCGGACGTGGACTCAGACATTGACCGGCTCCCTGAAGACGTCCTCGATGCGCTGGCGGCCCTGCTCCACGCGCACGAGGCAGAGGTCGAGCTCGCAGACGGCGTCGCGGAGCGCGTCGAAGGTCTCCGGCGCGCGGACGTGGACGAGCAGCAGCCTGCCGTGCGGGGTGACGGTCTCGCCCAGCTCGGTCAGGCGGGCCGCCAGCGCGTCCTGGCCCTCCTCGACCTCGACGGTCACGGTCTGGGTGATCTGGGTGAACTCCCCGATGGCCGAGGAGCGCAGCAGCTTGCCGCCGTCGATCACGATGACGTGGTCGCAGACCCGCTCCAGCTCGCCCAGCAGGTGGGAGGTGACCAGCACGCTGATGCCGAACTCGGAGCCGATCCTGCGGATCAGCGAGAGCATCTCGTCGCGGCCCCGGGGGTCGAGGCCGTTGGTGGGCTCGTCCAGCAGGACCAGGCGCGGGTCGTGCACCAGGGCCTGGGCCAGCTTGACGCGCTGCTTCATGCCGGTGGAGTAGCCGCCCATCGCCCGGTAGCGCTCCTCGTACAGCCCGACGTGGCGCAGGACGTCGGCGGCGCGCTCGCGGGCGGCGGTGCGCGGCAGGCCCGACATCTGGGCCATGTGCACGGTGAACTCGGTGGCGGACAGGTCGGGCGGCAGGCAGTCGTGCTCCGGCATGTAACCCACGACCCGGCGGATCTCCGCCCCCCTGGTCGTCGAGTCCATGCCCAGGACCTGGGCGCTTCCCGCGCTGGGTTCGAGCAGGCCGAGCAGGATCTTGATCAGCGTTGATTTGCCCGCCCCGTTGGCGCCGACCAGGCCGGTCACACCGGGGCCGACGGTGACGGTGAGCTGGTCGAGCGCCGTCACCCGGGGGAAACGTCTGGTTAGTCCCTCGGTGGCGAGGATAGTCATGCTCGGACACTATCCGTCGCCGCAGGCGCCCACCTCCGTCACACGAAGGAGTCTCGCCTCGTCCGAAAGGGCAATTCTTTCCCGCTAACTCCCCCCGGGGCGGGCCGGAAGTCTCATCCCGAACCGGGACCAGTAGGCCCTCTGGACGAGAAGCGTCACCCCCCCTGAGATGATCATGCCCGCGACGTTCACCCCGAGCTGGACGGCCGAGGCCGCCATGTCGTCCCAGCGGGCCAGCGCGGCGGCGACCGCGAAGTATCCGGCCGCGGGGACCGTGGTGACCGAGATGAAGACGCCGACCAGGGCCGACGACTTGCCCGCGGTGACCGAGAGCACCCCGGCGGCCCCGGCGAGCAGCGCCACGATGAACGACCACCTGTCGGGCTTGACGATGAACTCGATCTCCTCGTGCCCGGTCCCGAGCGAGCTCACCCCGATCCAGCCGAGCCCCCGCGAGACCAGCGCGCAGACGAAGGTGATCGCGATGGCGGCGGCGAAGCCCAGGACCAGGGTCCTGGCCGCGCGGCCGATGAGGTCCCCGTCGGTACGGAGCAGGCCGAAGCAGATGGCCGCGATCGCGCCGAACTCCGGCCCCATCACCATTCCGCCGATGATGAGGATCGGCGAGTTGACGATCACGCCGATCGCCGCGAGCAGCGTGGCGATCGTGAGGAACGCGAGGAAGGCCCAGGTGAGCCGGGTGTCCTCGTCGACCCGCTGGGCGAACTCCGCCCAGACCACCGCGTCGTCGCTGTCGCCGGGCGCCTCCTCCTGGGCGCGCTCGGCCACCTCGGAGATCGAGAGGTCGACCTGCTCGGCCGCGATCGAGCCCTCCGTGTGCAGGCCGAGCCCCTGGAGTCGTTCGATCACCTCGTTGGCGGCCTCGCGGGCGATGTCGAACTGGACGAGGTCACCGGCGGGGGAGCGCGCGGCACCGGGGAACACGACGATGTTGACGACGCCGACGCACCCGTCGAGGATCTCCAGCACCTTGTCCGACAGCTCCGGCGGACTGATCACGCGTAGATGCAGCACGGGCCAACCCTAGGACGTGCTCCCGGCCCGTTGAAGCCCCAGGCCGGACGGCTATGGGGCGGTGTGGGTCAGGGAACCCTGGTGGCGGGGTCGGCGCTCAGGCGTCGGAGCAGGTCGGCGGTCCGCAGGGCCTGCTCGGCCCCCTGGCCGGTCCGGTGGCCCGACTCGATGGCGTCCGCGAGGGCCGCCACCTCCCGCGGCGGCAGGAAGGCGCGCGCCGCGCGCAGCCGCAGCAGGACTTTGCGGCCGCCCGGCTCCTGGGCGTACAGGTACAGGTACGGGAGCCGGCGGCCGGTCAGGTCGCGGGCCCTTGAGCACTCGGGGAAGGAGTCCAGCCAGACGTGGGCCCGCGCGAGGTCCACCCTGCGCGTCGTGAACGCGCCGTGGACCTCCACGACGCTTCCCCGCATCTCCGCCCGGAAGCGGAAGATGCCGAGGAGGACGACGAGGAAGACCACCAGGACCACGACGAAGGGCACCATCAGGATCTGGGAGTCGAGAGAGGAGCCCTCGGCGGACAGCTGGACGGCCCGTTCGAGCTTCGAGATCGCGAACAGCGGGACGCCGACGAAAGGGACGGCCAGGAGGATGGCGCCGATCTTCATACCGGTGCTCGCGCCAACGCTCAGCTTCAGCGGACCATGGGGTGAGATACTCACATATCTGACCCTAATCCACCCCTCTTGGCGAGACTTGGTGCTGTTACGGCACGCATAGCCGCAGGCGGGGAAACTTTTTACCTTCGATGGGTGACCGGCCGGATCCGGGACCGTGAAGGTAACGGGGTGTCACGCGGGAAGTCCGCTGCGTCGCGATCGCGGTCCTGACGTACCGGTCGGTGGCCGACGCGCCTGTGGGCTGGGTGGACATGTGCTCCCACCTCGTAGGACAGGGAATGGACGACCTTTTTCCAGGGTATTTTCGCAACGTTTATCCGGCCAATTCTGTCAATAAAACACTGGTATTTCCCATCGTTCACTTAATAACCAGTGAGAATGGTTCGCGGGTATGCGCTTCCGCTGTTCCTGGTTCGGTGTCGTCCCTCTCACCGTCGCCGCGTACCGGCGGGCCCGGAGGCCCGGTCGCCCGTCCGCCCGGTGGAGGTGACGGGCGGCGCCGCTCTCCCGGCGGTTCGCGCGGACGGCACCACCCGCGCGTGCGCCCGAGGTCACGGACGGCGTGGGGGTGGGATGGCGACGGTCGGCGAATCGGATCGGGCCGCTCCCGGTGGGAGACGGCCGTGGGCGGGCCTGGTCGGGAGCCTGCCCGGCGGGGTGGCGCGGTGGTACCGCCGGGACCCGCTGGGGTTCGTCGAGTGGGCGGCCCGTGAGCACGGCCCGGTGTTCCGGCTGCCCGACGACGGGTCGCTGTGCGTGGCCGACCCGGCCGAGGCCCTGCGGGTGCTGCACGACGAGGAGGGGCACTACGACGAGGTGTCCGACTTCTTCCACGTGCGCGGCGGCAGGCCGGAGCCGAGGGAGACACAGGTCGCCGTCGGGCGGGCGGCGCGGGCGGCGCTGTGGGCGCGCGTGGTGCGGGCGGTCGCCGGTGAGGTGCGCGCCCGGCGGGCCCGCGCGGGACCTGACGGGCCCGGTGACCCGCTGGACGCCGTGCTCGGGTCCACCCCGCAGGACACGCCCGCCGCGCGGGTCGCCCAGGTGTACCTCCTGCCGTTCCGGACCTCGGTGGCGCCGGTGGGCCACGTGGTCGCCTGGGCGCTGCTCGCGGCCGCGACCCACGGCGTCGACCTGGCGGCCGTGCCCGCGGGGTCGGCCGTACGGGAGTCGCTGAGGCTGTGGCCGGTGGCTTCGTGAGGAAGTTGCTGCGCCGGGTCACCGGCCGCCGGGTCAACCGGCAGGCGTGGTTCATCTGGTAATCCCCGCCGGGCCCGACGGCCCGGCGCGGTACCCGGCCCCGGCCCTCGACGGGATGTCCGCGCGGAGGAGGCGCTCATGACACATGTGGACGAGACGCTGGCGGCGTACGAGAGCGTCGCGGCCCGGTACGACGAGCTGAACGCGCGGATGGACACCGCCACCCTGGTGGACCGCTACGTGGAGGTGGCCGATCGGTACGGCGCAGGCGGGCGGCGGCTGCCGGACGCCGGGTGCGGGACCGGCCGCAGCAGCGTGGCCTTCCGCGAGCGGGGGTTCGAGGTGACCGGCTACGACCTGTCCCCGGCGATGGTGGCGATGGCCCGCGACAGGCCCGGGGCCGAGGACGTCCGGTTCCTGGCGGGACGGCTGCAGGAGCCCCCGCCCGGGCTGACCGGCTTCGACGTGGTCGCCTGCGTGGACCTGCCGATGGCGTACCAGACCACCACGGACGAGCTGCGGCGGGCGCTGTCGGCCGCGCGCGACCAGCTCGCGAGGGACGGGGTGCTGGTCTTCGACCTGAGCACCATCGGTTACTACCGGCGCGCGTTCGGCGTCCCCGCGGTGGCCGACCGGGGGGACCGGTACGTGGCGTGGTTCGCGGTGTCCCCGCGGATCGAGGCCGACGCGGTCGTGGTCACCCAGTTCGACCTGTTCGAGCGGGCCGGCGCGGGCTGGGAACGGGTGTCGATGCGGCACGCGCAGCGGCACCACTCCGACCGGACGGTGCGCCGGGTGGCCGAGCGGGCCGGGCTGCGCGTCGTGGCCACCCGGGGGCTGGAGGGGACGTCGGCGCGGGAGCCGGCCGACGAGGACGCCCACGACCGGATCCTGTACGTCGCCCGCCGGGCCGGCTGAGCGGGGTTTCTCCGTGTGTGCACCCGGTCGCCGACCGGGTGCCGCGTCAGAGGCGTCGGGCGGGCCTCTCAGGCGAGTGAGTCGATCCAGCGCTCCAGGCGACGGCACTCCCCGGTCATGAGCTCGGGGTCCCTGAAGGTGTTGGTGAGGAGCGAGATGCCCTGGTAGGCGGCGACCAGGGCGATCGCGAGCTCGCGGGAGTCGGACCGGCCCATCGACCCGAACTGCCGCTCGGCGTAGTCGATCAGCAGCCGCATGACCTCGGCCGCGGCCCGGTCCAGGCCGTCGGTGCGCTTGTCGAGCTCCGAGCAGAGGGTCCCGGTGGGGCAGCCGTACCGGGCGGTGACCTCGCGCTGCTCGACCCAGCCGCGCAGGAGTGCCTTCAGGCGGTCCTGGGGGCCGCCGGCGCGCAGGTCGAGGGAGGCGGTCATCGCCCGGAAGCCGAGCGCGTGCGCGTCGATCGCCGCCTCGACGAGCTGGTCCTTGGTCTTGAAGTAGTAGTAGACGTTGCCCAGGGGGACCTCGGCGACGCGGGCGATGTCGGCCAGCGTGGTCTTCTCGACACCCTGCTCGTGCAGGACCCGGGACGCGGCGGCCACGAGCCGTTCGCGCTTGCCCCGCTTCGTTTTGGTTGAGTCAGTCATCTCACTGAGAAGTGTAGACAGCCGGTGCGGCGGCTGGCTATGGTCCACTTAGTCAGTCAACTAACTCAGCTGCGACGGGCGGGACCTTTCATGATCGTGGTTACGGGATCGACCGGGAACGTCGGACGGGTGCTCGTACGGGCGCTCGCCGAGGCCGGAGAGCGGGTGGCGGCGATTTCGCGGCGGCCTGCGGACATGCCCGAAGGCGTGACGCACCACACGGCCGACCTGGCCGACCCGGAGAGCCTCCGGCCCGCCCTCGACGGAGCCGACGCGCTGTTCCTCCTCGTCGCAGGTGCCGGTGAGCACCTGAACCCGAGGGCCATCCTCGACGTCGCGAAGGCGGCCGGGGTCCGGCGGGTCGTCCTGCAGTCCTCCCAGGCCGCAGGGACGCGACCGGAGTCCGGCTCCCACTCACCCCTCCGGGCGCTGGAGGACGCCGTACGGCGGTCGGGTCTTGAGTGGACCGTCCTGCGGCCGGGAGGCTTCGACTCCAACGCGTTCGCGTGGGCGGAGACGATCCGCTCGCGGCGGACGGCCGCCGCGCCGTTCGGCGACGTCGGGCTGCCGGTCGTCGACCCGGCCGACATCGCCGAGGTCGCGGCCGTGGTCCTGCGCGAGGGGGAGCACGCCGGTCACACGTACGAGCTCACCGGCCCGGCGCCGATCACCCCGCGTCAGCGGGCTCGGGCGATCGGGGACGCGCTGGGCGCGCCGGTGCGGTTCGTCGAGCAGAGCCGCGAGGAGGCTCGGGAGCAGATGCTGCGTTTCATGCCCGAGCCGGTCGTGGACGGCACCCTCGCCATCCTGGGCGAGCCGTCGGCCGCCGAACGGCGGGTGAGCCCCGACGTGGAACGGATCCTCGGCCGCGCCCCCCGCGCCTTCGCCGAATGGGCGCGACGCAACGTCGGCGCCTTCGAATGACTTTCGGTGACCCCCCGGGTTCCGTCGTTCCCGGTACCGGTCCGGGACCGGCGCGGGCCGGGTGCGACGGCTGATCGGTTCAGGAACCGGCGGCCGGGCCGCCGGTTTCCGAATGGGCCGTCACTTGGCGTAATCGATGCCGTAGCGTTTGGAAGACAACACACCGCCTTGGGGGAGTGACGCCCGGGAGGGGCGAGCGATGCCACCCAGACCCCGCAGCCTCAAGCAGCAGATGGACGCCCTCACGGCCCAGATGCGCGAGCACGGGGCGACGTGGAGTCAGATCGCCGCGGACTATCAACTCCGATTCACGTTCAATCCGCTGCGTGGCTACCGCGAGGCACACCGATACACGCAGTCCAAGGTGGTCCAACTATGGAATCTGCGCTGGCCCGACGACGCGCTCAGCGAACGCCGGCTCGGGGCGTGGGAGGCCTGGCCCTCGGTGACCGGGAACGAGCCGCCCCTCTCCGGTCTGGAACGCCTGGCCCGCATCTACCAGTGCCGGGCCGGGGATCTCGTCCACGGAGAGGACCACGGTCGTGACGACGACCACCCCGGCGGGCACCCGGCGATCAAGGACGGCCCCGTTCCCCGGTCCGCACTCACAGTCACCGACATCTCCTCGTTCCTGGGCGGGTTGCCGACGCGGTCGCCCGGCCACGGGGCCGACCGGGTTCTCGCGATCGCGGATCTGCGGGAGCGGGAGTTCGGCTATCTGGTCGCCGCTCTCACCCAGTGGGCGGACGGGATGAAACGCCGCGACCTACTGGCCGTGATCGCCTCGGCGGCAGCGGCGGCGCACGCCTCCCCCCTTCTCGCCCACCTGAACGACGACTCCCTCGAACGTCTGGCGCTGGTCTCCAGGACGCCCTCGCGGGTCGACGGCGAGGCGGTCGGGCACGTGGAGACGATCCTTCGTCACGCCATCAGACAGGAGGACATCCTGGGGCCCCAGGCCGTGCTGGAGACCGCTCTGGCGCAGTACGGGCTCGTCCGTCGGCTCCTGACCGGCACCGCCGACGAGGCCCTGAGCCACCGGTTGGTGTCGCTGCTGGCGGACACCTCCCGCTTCGTCGGGTGGCTGCTGTTCAACTCCGGTGACTTCGCCGGAGCCGAGCACTATTACGGCCAGGCCAGGCGCGCCGCCCACGAGGCCGACGACGACCTCATGTCCAGCTACGTGCTCGCCCAGTGGAGTCATTTGGCCACCTGGTCCGGTGATCCCCGCCTCGGGGTCGAGCACGCTCTCGGGGCACTCGCCTGGGCGCGGCGAGGCGGCAGTCCCACACTGGTCGCCTACGCCAACGACGTCGGCGCCCGCGCCTACGCGGGGGTCCTGCGTCGCGAGAACGCCGGCAACCGGGCCAAGGACCACGCGCGGTGCCGTACCGCGTTGTCGGCCGCCCGCTCGGGGCTGGACGACTCCGCGGAGGACGACCCCGGCCGGAGCCTGGCGTACTTCTTCGGCCCGGCCATGCTCACGCTGACCCGCGCCCTGTGCCACCTCGACATGCGCGAGCCCGACAGCGCGATCTCCTGCGCGCGGGAGGCGATGACCTCGATCGGGACGGCCTTCTCCCGCAACCTGGCGTTCGGTCACCTGTATCTCGGCCGCGCCTTCGCCCAGAAACGTGAGATCGGCCAGGCCTGTACGGAGCTGGCCAGGGCCGCCGAGCTCACCGGCCGCAACCGGTCCCCGCGGCTGGTCGCGGCCACCGCCGACGCCCGCCAGGCCCTCTCGCCCTGGAACCGCACCGACCCCCTGGTCCGCCTGGACGAGCGGCTGCGCTCCTACGGCCTGCCCGCTGGCAGGTCTTCCAGTACGTAGATGTCGTAGACGTCGTTGACGGACGACGCCGGGGCGTCCACGCTCCCGACCTGCCGCCAGCCCCACGACCGGTAGAGCCGCTGGTTGCGCTTCAACCGCGGCTCCACGGCCAGCACCGCCCGCCGCGCCCCGCATCCGGCCAGCGCCGCCTCGGTCAGCCGCCTGGCGACGCCGCGCCCGCGGTGGCCGGGCAGTACGCCCAGATCCACCAGGTGCCAGGTGCGGGAACCGGACTCGTGGGTGAACCCGGCCGGGAGCGGATCACGCATGCCGTTCCACCAGCGGCCGCCCTCCCGCAGGAACGCCCCGTAGGCGAAGCCGACCAGCAGCCCGTCCTGCCGGGCGACCGCGAGCCGGAACCCCCGCCGTTCGAGGAGGTCGGCGTAGGAGGCACGCTGGTGCTCGAACTCGGCGGCCCCCTCGTCGTTGGGCGGGGCGCCGAACGACTCCCGGTACGCCGCACCGACCTCCTCGGTGATCGTCTTGGCCTCCTCAGGGCCCAGGACCCCCACGACCACCCGACCGCTCGCCGTCTCGCCCACGGCACCCGCCTTCCTCACCGGCTCCCGTTCCGAAACTATCCACGCGGCTCCGACCGAAACGGCCGGGAAGCCCGAGCCGACAGGCGTAAGGATCGTCGGGTCTACAGGTCCATGCGGTCCACCCGGACCGCACGGTCTCCGGGGACGACGATCGGGTCCGCCACCTCGACCACGCGTCCACGGGAGCGCATTAGCCGGGTGATCGAGAAAACGGGCACTCCGGAGCCGATCCCGAGGCGTTCGGACTCGTCCGGGGTCGGCATGCGGACCGCCGTCTCCTCCGTGATCTCGTCGACCTCGATGCCGAGCGTGCGCAGCTGGCCGATGGTGCCACCGGGCCACGGCTCGTTCCTCGGGTCCGCGACCGGTGTGCCCTCCACGTCGGAGGCGAGCAGGCACGGCCGGGACATCTGTGAGGGGACGCCCCTGGCGTAGAACACGAACCGGCGCTCCAGCACCCGGGCCCCGGGCTCGACACCGAACAGACCGGCCAGGCGCTCGTCGGCCTCGATCCACCGGAACGCCTTGTCCAGCCGGTACTCCGCCCAGGTGATCCCGGCATCCGTGGTGAACGAGGTCCGCGGTGTCTCCTGCGGGCCGGTGTCGGCCCGGTAGCGTTCCATGGAAATGCGCCTGGTGACCGGCCGCTCGCGGACCCAGGTCCCGCCGCGCCCCCTGGTGTCGACCAGGCCCGAGGTCTTGAGACTGTCGATCGCCTGTCTGATCACGATGTCGGAGACGCCGTACCGGGCGGCGAGGTCGGCGTGCCGGGGGAGCTTGGTGCCGGGCGGGTGGTCGCCACGGAGGATCGCGTCCCGCAGCTCGGCAGTGACGTGCTCGTAGGCGTGGCCGGTCACATGCTTCCTTTCTGTCTTTCTGTCTCTCTGCGTAGATAACCCATACGACTTGACAAGCATCCTACCCGTTACTCGTTGCCGTATACGGTAATCAATCAGTGTACTCGACATGGAGGGATAATGGCGGTTTCTCATGATCCAGCGCGTTATGCTCGTCTGTCTTACACATGGCTTGACGAGCGCCATCACCTGTTCGACACGCCGGAACCCACTGTCGTATTCGTGAGCCGCAGCGTTTCCCGAGGGGAGCCTCATCCCACTCTTGAACGGGCTGAAGCCGCGTTCTGGCGTGCGATCACCGACAGCATCCTGAGTCGTGAGCGGCGCGTCGTCTCGGTCGCGTGGCCCAAGGTCGATGTCGAGGCGGCCGTGCTGGTCGACTACGACACCGGCCTGGTCCACCTTGCCTGCCGCGACGGCCGGGCAGCGGGCGCCCGCTTGTTCGCCGACGAGGATCTGCGTACCGAACTCGCGGCTCTGGACGTTCACGCCGACGTCCACCACGGGTTCGGCGTCGCCCTGGTGTCGGTCTGGCGTGAACTTCTCGTCTGGACGGACGGCACGGTCTACCGGTGGTGGACCGGTCACCTGTCGTGGAAGACGGGACGGCGGCTCTACACCGCGTACGGCGCGGACGATCCGGTGACGGCGGCGCGCCGCGTCGCCCGTCGCTGCGAAGCGCTCCAGCGGGCTGGAGGGACCCGCGCCACCACGCCTCGAAGCCGGGGAACCGGCCATCGACCGGGGAGTGTGAGGGGACGGGAGGTTCTTCGCCCGGGGGACCATGGGGCGAGGCCCGAGCGCGGGGCGCGCGGCGGGTGGGAGGACCCGGGGAGGTCAGGTGCGGCGGAGGCGGACGCGTTGGATGGAGTGGTTGGCGCCCTTGTGGAGGACCAGGTCGGCGCGGCCTCTGGTGGGGGCGATGTTCTCGACGAGGTTGCGCTCGTTGATGTCGCGCCAGACGTTCCTGGCGAACTCGGTCGCCTCCTCCTCCGACAGGTCGGCGAGGTATTTGAAGTAGGACTTCGGGTCCTCGAAGGCCGTGCGGCGGAGCTTGTGGAAGCGGTCCACGTACCAGTCGCGGATGTGTTCGACCTTGGCGTCCACGTAGATGGAGAAGTCGAAGTAGTCGTTGATCGCGAGGGCGGTGGGCGGGGCGGGCTGGAGGACGTTGAGGCCCTCGACGATGAGGATGTCCGGGCGGCGCACGGTCTGGGTCGCGCCGGGCACGATGTCGTACTCCAGGTGGCTGTAGACCGGGGCCGTCACCTCCGGCAGGCCCGCCTTGACGTCGGCGACGAACCTGACCAGGGCCCGCCGGTCGTAGCTCTCGGGGAAGCCCTTCCTGTGCATGATGTCCCTGGCGGTGAGGGTCTCGTTCGGGAACAGGAAGCTGTCGGTGGTGATCAGGTCCACCCGGGGGTGCTCGGGCCAGCGGGCGAGCAGGGTGTGCAGCAGCCTGGCCGTGGTCGACTTGCCGACCGCGACGCTCCCGGCGATGCCCAGGACGTACGGGGCCTCGCGCCGCCCGCCGCCGAGGAAGGTGTTGAGGGCCGCGCTGCGCTGCCTGGCCCCGGTGAAGTGGAGGTTGAGCAGCCGGGTGAGCGGCAGGTAGATGTCGGTGACCTCGGCCAGGTCGATCGGGTCGTCGACGCCGCGCAGCTCCTCCAGCTCGTCCACGGTGAGCGTGAGGGGGGTGTTCTTGCGAAGGTCGCTCCACTGAGCCCGGCTGAGCTGCACGTACGGTGTCGCGGTGTCCGAACCGTTGGCCATGCTCAGAGAGCCTACTGATCCGCCGGGAGCGGGTTCCCGCCGGGTGTTGGTCCGAGAGGAACTCAGAGAGGGACTCCGAAAGAACGAGACCATGCCGGGGGTTGATCCGTCGGGAGCGGGGCCTTGTCGGGGACCGGGCGGGATTCTTGGGCTGTCCGGGGGGTTCGCCATAGACGCTGTGGACGATCTCTCAGGGAGGGGGTATGACAATGTGCGGAATAGTGGGATATACGGGACAGCGTCCGGCGGTCGAGGTCGCGGTCGAGGGGCTGGGCCGGCTGGAGTACCGGGGGTACGACTCGGCGGGGATCGCCCTGGTCGGGGCGGACGGCCTCGCCGTGGAGAAGCGGGCGGGGAAACTGGCCAACCTGCGTTCGGCACTGGTCTCGCGGCCCGTGCCGCCGGTCGACGCGACGACGGGGATCGGGCACACCCGGTGGGCCACCCATGGAGCCCCGACCGACCGCAACGCCCACCCGCACACCGACTGCGACGGGCGGATCGCGGTCATCCACAACGGGATCATCGAGAACTTCGCCGCGCTCAGGGCCGAGCTGGAGGGCGCCGGGCACCGGATCGTCTCCGAGACCGACACGGAGGTGGTCGCGCACCTGCTTGAGGAGTTCGCCGCCGGGGGGCTCATGGAGGCGATGCGCCGGGTCTGCCTGCGGCTGGAGGGGGCGTTCACCCTGCTCGCGGTCTCGGCGGACGAGCCCGACGTGGTGGTGGGCGCGCGGCGCAACTCGCCGCTGGTGGTCGGCAGGGGGGACGGGGAGAACTTCCTCGGCTCGGACGTGGCGGCGTTCATCGCGTACACGCGCGAGGCGGTGGAGCTCGGCCAGGACCAGGTGGTCGAGCTGCGTCCCTCGAAGATCACGGTCGTCGACTTCCAGGGCCTCCCCGCCGTGACGCGCGACTACCACGTCGGCTGGGACGCCTCCGCCGCCGAGAAGGACGGCTACGACCACTTCATGCTCAAGGAGATCGCCGAGCAGCCCCGGGCCGTCGCCGACACGCTGCTCGGCAGGATCGGCCAGGACGGGCGGCTGGCGCTGGACGAGATGCGGCTGTCGGACCAGGAGCTGCGCGACGTCAACAAGGTCATCCTGGTCGCCTGCGGGACCTCGTACCACGCCGGGCTCATCGCGAAGTACGCCATCGAGCACTGGGCCCAGCTGCCCTGCGAGGTCGAGGTGGCGAGCGAGTTCCGCTACCGCGACCCGATCCTCACCCGCGACACGCTGGTGATCGTGATCAGCCAGTCGGGCGAGACCATGGACACCCTCATGGCGGTACGGCACGCGCGCGGGCAGCGGTCCCGGGTGCTGGCGGTCTGCAACGTGAACGGTTCCACGATCTCCCGCGAGTCCGACGCCGTCCTCTACACCCACGCGGGCCCCGAGGTCGCGGTGGCCTCCACCAAGGCGTTCCTCACCCAGTTGGTGGCGTGCTATCTGGTGGCGCTCTATCTCGCCCAGGTCAGGGGGGTGAAGTTCGGCGACGAGATCGGCCAGATCGTCGAGCGGCTGGCGCAGACGCCGTCCAAGGTGAGCGAGGTCCTCTCGACCGTCGAGCCGGTCCGCGCGCTGGCCAGGTCGCTGGCGGGCGAGCGGTGCGTGCTCTTCCTGGGGCGGCACGTGGGCTTCCCCGTCGCGCTCGAAGGGGCGCTGAAGCTCAAGGAGCTGGCGTACATGCACGCCGAGGGCTTCGCGGCGGGGGAGCTGAAGCACGGCCCGATCGCGCTGATCGACAGGGGGCTCCCGGTGGTCGTCGTCGTCCCCTCGCCGTCCGGCCAGCGGGTGATCCATGACAAGATCGTGTCCAACATCCAGGAGATCCGGGCCAGGGGCGCGAGGACCCTCGTGATCGCCGAGGAGGGGGACGTCGCGGTCGGGCGGTACGCCGACACGCTGATCCACATCCCCGCCGTGCCGACCCTGCTCCAGCCGCTGGTCGCCACGGTGCCGCTCCAGGTCTTCGCCTGCGAGCTGGCCACGGCCAAGGGGCACGACGTCGACCAGCCCCGCAACCTCGCCAAGTCGGTCACGGTGGAGTGAGCCCCGGCCGGAGGTTCTCCACAGCCTGTGGACAAAGCCTATGGATTACCCACAGCCGGAAGTGGGTATAGGGGTGGGCCGCCTGCTTGTCAGATTAATTGTCGATATATGCCATATAGCGGTTTACTAGGGCGGATTAACGTGGCGTGAATCCACCGGACCCAAGGGAGCCGCAAGATGGATCGTCGTCGTTTCCTCGCCCGAGGCGGTGCGCTGGCCGCCCTCGGGGTGGCCGGGCCGTTCGCCGGTGTCGCACAGGCGGGACTGAACGGGGAGATCCTTCCGGGCGCCGGGTACGGGCCGCTGAAGCCGGTCAAGGACGAGCGGGACGGCGTGGTGCGCCTCCACCTGCCCGCCGGTTTCAACTACAGGTCCTTCAGCGCAGCCGGTGACAAGTACGGCGACGGATCCACCGTCCCCTCCCGGCACGACGGCATGGCCGCGTTCCGCGGGCCCGCGGGCAGCGCGATCCTCGTCCGCAACCACGAGGTGAACGGCCCGGTCGGCGCGTTCGGCGACCCGGCCAGGGCCTACGACCCGGCGGCGGGCGGCGGCACCTCGACCCTCCGGGTCACCCGCCACGGCAAGGTCCTCAAGTCCGCCCCCAGCCTGACCGGCACCCAGATGAACTGCTCGGGCGGCCCGATGCCCTGGGGCGCCTGGGTGACCTGCGAGGAGACCGTCAACGGGCCCGACGTGGGCAACGACTCCACCGGCCAGGACAACAGCAAGCTCACGCAGAAGCACGGCTACGTCTTCGAGGTCCCGCTCGACGGCAAGGCCGGAGGGCCGATCAGGAGCGCCGGGCGGTTCGCCCACGAGTCGGCCGCGTTCGACGGGTTCACCGGCGCGGTCTACCTCACCGAGGACAACTTCAACTTCGCCTCCGGCTTCTACCGCTACCTGCCCCCGAAGAACCCGCTGACGGCCCGCCGCATCCTCGACGGCGGCAGGCTCCAGATGCTGGCCGTGCGGGGCGCCCCGGGCAAGGACCTCTCCCTCGGCCAGCCCAAGGGGGCCTCGTACGCGACCACCTGGGTGGACATCGACGACCCCGATCCCGCCTTCATCGGCACCCCCGCCAACGTCGTCGCCGGTCAGGCCGTCGGCAACCAGGGCAGGGCCAAGGGGGCGGCGATCTTCTCCCGGCTGGAGGGGGCGATCAACCACCACGGCACGATCTACTTCGTCTCCACCCAGGGCGGCGCGACCGCGCCCGGCGACACCCCGGCCAGCGGCTTCGGCAAGGGACGCGGCCAGGTGTGGGCGTACGAGACGTGGAGCGGGCGCCTCAGGCTCGTCTACGAGTCGCCGGGCGCGGTCACCCTCGACCTGCCCGACAACGTCACCGCCAGCCCCCGGGGCACCCTGGTCCTCTGCGAGGACGGCTCGGGCGACAACTACCTGCGCGGCCTCACCCGCCGGGGCGAGATCTTCGACTTCTCCCGGCTCGTCCCCGTCGAGGGCGACTCCGGCGCCGAGTTCGCCGGATCGACGTTCGGCCCCGGCGGCCACACCCTCTACGTCAACGTCCAGGCGTCCAAGGGGATGAGCTTCGCCATCTGGGGCCCCTGGCAGCGCGGCGACTTCTGACCTCCGGCTCCCGGCCCGGTGGCCGGGATCCAGCAGCGCGTGCCGCCGCTAGCCTGGGAGCGTGATCGTTGGTATCGGCGTCGACGTCGTGGACACGGCCAGGTTCGAGGCGACGCTGGCGCGGACGCCCGCGCTGCGGGGGCGCCTGTTCACCGAGGGGGAGAGCGCGCTGGGCACGGCCTCCCTGGCCGCCAGGTTCGCGGCCAAGGAGGCCGTCGCCAAGGCCCTGGGGGCGCCTCCCGGGCTGCGGCACCTGGACGCCGAGGTGGTCAGCGGGGAGCACGGGCGGCCCGAGCTGCGGGTGACCGGGCGGGCGGCGGAGGTCGCCGGGGCGCTGGGCGTGGCCAGATGGCACATCTCCCTGACCCACGACGGGGGCGTCGCCATCGCCTATGTGATCGCCGAGGGATAGATTCGGTGGAATGCGGACCGCGTACACATCCGACCAGATCAGGGCGGCCGAGGCGGCGCTGATGGCGACGCTGCCCGAGGGCGCCCTGATGGAGCGGGCGGCCACCGGGCTCGCGGTGGTCTGCGCCAGGATGCTCGGCGGGGTGTACGGCTCCCGCGTCGTGCTGCTCGTCGGCGGCGGCGACAACGGCGGCGACGCCCTGTACGCCGGGGCCCGCCTGGCGGCCAGGGGGGCGAGGGTCGAGGCGCTCCTCGCGGGGACACGCGTCCACGCGGGCGGCCTGGCGGCCCTGCGCCGCGCGGGCGGCCGGGTGACCGGCCTGCGCTCCGACCACGGCCCCGCGCAGGACCCGGCCCCGGGAGGCCCGACTCGGAGGACCCTGGAAGACCCGGCGGGAGCGCGCGTCCGCGCCCTGCTCGACGCGGCCGACCTGATCGTGGACGGGATGCTCGGCATCGGCGGGGCCGGGGCGCTCAGGGAGCCGTACGCGACCCTCGCCGGGCTCGCGAACGACGCGCCCGGCGAGGTCCTCGCGGTGGACGTGCCGAGCGGCGTGGACGCGAGCAGCGGCCGGGTGGAGGGCCCGGCGGTCCACGCGGACGCCACCGTCACGTTCGGGGCGTGGAAGGCCGGGCTGCTCGTCGATCCCGGCTCCGGGCACGCGGGCCGTAAGGAACTCGTCGACATCGGCCTCGGCCCCCACCTGCCCGACCCCGACGCGGCCGTGCTCACCGGCCCCGACGTGGCCGCGCTGCTGCCCAGGCCCGGCGCGTCGTCCGACAAGTACCGCAGGGGCGTCGTCGGGATCGCGGCCGGGAGCGAGCGCTACACCGGCGCCGCGGTGCTCGCCGTGGGCGGGGCGCTGCGGGCCGGGGTGGGCATGGTCCGCTACGCCGGGGCCGCGGAGCCGGTGGCCCAGGTACGGGCCCGCTGGCCCGAGGCCGTGATCACCACGCTCGCGCCGGGAGAGGGGGTCGAGGAGGTGGGCCGCGTACAGGCGTGGGTGCTCGGACCCGGCCTCGGCACCGGCGACGAGGCGCGCGCCGTCGCCCGCTCGGTGCTGTCTAGCGAGGTCCCCGTGCTCGTCGACGCCGACGCGCTGACCCTGGCGGCCCAGGACAGGTCCCTGCTCCGCCGGGCCGCGCCGGTGCTGATCACCCCGCACGCGGGCGAGCTCTCCCGCCTGATCGGCGTGCCGAGGGAGCGGATCGAGGCGCGGCGCCTGGAGAACGCGCGGCGGGCGGCGGACGAGCTGGGCGTGACGGTGCTGCTCAAGGGCTCGACCACGCTGGTCGCCGAGGAGGGGCGGCCGGTCAGGATCAACCCCACAGGCAGCCCCTGGCTCGCGACCGGCGGCACCGGCGACGTGCTGGCCGGCCTGGCGGGCGCGCTGCTGGCCGCCGGGCTGAGCGGGTACGACGCGGCCTCCTGCGCCGCCTACCTGCACGGGATCGCCGGTGGGGAAGGCCCTCTCACCGCCTGGGACGTCGCCGAGGCCCTGCCGGAGGCGGTGCGCTCCCTGGCCGAAGGACCTCGGCACAACCGCTCACCTGCCAAACTGGGAGCATGAGTTTCCCGATGACTCCCGCCGAGGCACGGGTGGACCTCTCGGCGATCGGCGAGAACCTGGCGCTGCTCGCGAGCCACGCCCCGGGCGCCGAGATGATGGTCGCGGTGAAGGCCGACGCCTACGGGCACGGGCTGGTCCCCGTCGCGCGCGCCTGCCTGGAGGCCGGGGCGGGGCGGCTGGGCGTCGCCTACGTCCGCGAGGCCCTGGAGCTGCGGGCCGCGGGGGTCACCGCGCCGATCCTGGCGTGGATCCTCCCGCCGGGCGAGCCGCTGGAGCGGGCCGTCGGGCACGACGTCGAGCTGTCGGCGGGTTCCGTCGTGACGGCCGACGCGATCGCCGGCGCCGCCGCCAAGGCCGGCAGGGCGGCGAGGGTGCACCTGAAGGCCGACACCGGCATGTCGCGCGGCGGCGCGTCGGCGGCCGACTGGTCCGCCCTGGTCGACCGGGCGCTGCGGCACCGGGCCGAGGGCACGATCGAGATCGTCGGGCTCTGGTCCCACTTCGCCTGCGCCGACATCCCGGGAGACCCGTCCGTCGCGGCCCAGCTGGCCGCCTTCGACGAGGCGCTGCTCGTCGCGGAGAAGGCGGGCGCGGGGGGCTCCCACGTCGTCAGGCACATCGCCAACTCGGCGGCCATCCTGACGCTGCCGCGGGCGCGCTATGACCTGGTCCGTCCGGGCATCGCGGCCTTCGGGCTGAGCCCGGTGCCCGGGCTCGGGGACTTCGGGCTGCGCCCGGCGATGACGCTCACCGCCCGGATCGCGCTGGTCAAGCGGGTGCCCGCCGGATCCGGCGTGTCCTACGGGCACCTGTACATCACGGATCGGGAAACGACGCTTGGCCTCGTCCCGCTCGGGTATGCGGACGGGGTCCTACGGCACGCCACCAACCTGGCGGAGGTGCTGGCCGGTGGCCGCAGGAGGCGGATCGCGGGCAGGGTCTGCATGGACCAGTTCATGATCGACGTGGGGGACGACCCGCTGGCGGAGGGTGACGAGGTGATCCTGTTCGGCGACGGCTCGCGAGGTGAGCCCACCGCCCAGGAGTGGGCGGATTCCCTCGGCACGATCACGCATGAGATCGTGACCAGGATCGGTTCGCGGGTCCCGCGCGTTTACCGGTGAGAGGCAGCTCAGGGGGTCGCATGAGTAGTACCAGACGGCGCAGGGCCGGTATCGCGGGCGCGATCGTCGGTGTCGCGTCGGCGGGGGTGGCCGCCGGGGCCCTCGCCAAGCGGTACGCCGTCGGGCGCATCAGGCTCCGCCCCGACCTGGAGGCGAGCGAGCCGCTCGGCGAGCTGCGCGGCCGCCCCACCACGGTCACCACCTCCGACGGTGTTCCCCTGTACGCCGAGGTCGACGGGCAGGAGGACGCCCCGCTGACCGTGGTGTTCTGCCACGGCTACACCCTCAACCTCGACTCCTGGCACTACCAGCGGCGCGACCTGGGCGGCACGCACCGCCTGGTCCTGTGGGACCAGCGCTCCCACGGCCGCTCGCCGCGCATCCCGATGCGGGACTGCTCGATCGACCGGCTCGGCGACGACCTGGCCGAGGTCATCGAGGCGCTGGTGCCCGGCCCGTGCGTGCTCGTCGGCCACTCCATGGGCGGTATGACGATCATGGCGCTGGCCGACCGGCACCCCGAGCTGTTCGGCGACAGGATCAAGGGCGTCGCGCTGATCTCCACCTCCACCGGCAAGCTCGGCGAGATCTCCCTGGGCCTGCCCGCGCTGCTGTCGAAGGCGGTGCACAGGGTCACGCCGGGCACGGTCTCGCTCCTGAGGCGCGGCGGCTCGCTGGTCGACAAGAGCCGCCAGGTCGGCAACGACGTGGCCTTCCTCGCCCTGCGATACCTGGGTTTCGGTGACTCCAGGAACGTCAGCCCCACGGTCGTCGACTTCGCCGAGTCGATGATCCGCTCCACCCCGTTCGAGGTGATCGCCGAGTTCTACCCGGCGCTGATGTCGCACGACAAGCTGAGCGCGCTGCGCGTGCTGGACGGGGTCCCGACCTCCATCATGGTCGGCGACAAGGACTGGCTCACGCCCGTCGAGCACAGCAGGGCGATGGCGGCGGCGCTGCCGAGCGCCCGGTTCACCGAGGTTCCGGAAAGTTCGCACCTGGTCCAGCTGGAGCGGCCTGCGGTGGTCAACGACGCCCTGCGCGACCTGCTCAAGCGGGTGGACGCGGGTGAGATCGACGCCGCCGACGCCGGTGACGCGGACCGGTGAGCCGGGGGCACGCGCACGGCGTACGGGTGATCCCGAGGTCCTACGGGAGACCGGGTTCGGAAGGGTGCCGGGCGGCGCCGTGGGCGCGCACGGCGTACGGTGAGTCCCGAGGTCCGACGGGACCGGGGTTCGAGAGGGTGCCGGGCGGCGCCACGGGGTGGTCGGCGGGCCCCGGGAGGCGCCGTGAGACACCAAGAGGCACGAAGAGACACCAAGAGGCATCGACAGGAGTGACGAAGCGGTGAGAATCGTGGCGACCGCCGAGGAGATGCGGGAGCTGGGCGAGGAGCTGGCGGCGCTGTTGCGCCCGGGAGACCTGGCGGTGCTGTCGGGCCCGCTCGGCGCGGGCAAGACGACCCTGGTGCAGGGGATCGCCGAGGGGCTCAAGGTGCGCGGCCCGATCACCTCGCCGACCTTCGTCATCGCCCGGGTGCATCCCTCGCTCTCGGGGGGCCCGCCGCTGGTCCACGCCGACGCCTACCGGCTCGGGGGCGACCTGGAGGTCGACGACCTGGACCTGGACGCCTCGCTTGAGGAGTCGGTGACGGTCGTGGAGTGGGGCGAGGGCCTGGTGGAGGGGCTCGCCGACGACCGGCTGGAGATCCTCATCGGCAGGGGCGCGTCCGGAGAGCCGGGCGAGGAGCGGACCGTGACCCTGCGGGGAGTCGGGCCGCGCTGGCACGGTGTCCTCTAGCGGTGTCCTTTGGCGGTGTCGGCCGGCGGTGTCCTTTGGCGGTGTCCTTTGGCGGTGTCGGCCAGAGGTGTCCTCCGGCGGTGTCGTCCGAGCGTCGGCGCGGGGTCCGCTCAAGTCATCTTCACGGTGTCGTCTGATGTGCCTACGAAGAAGGAGAAATCCTGGCACGCTGGCACTACGCCCCATTGGTCTAGATCGTCAGGCGTGATGATCGACTCTGGCGGGTTTGCCCATGTTTAATGGGGAACAGGTGGGAAATCGTGCCGGGCGAGGGTCGTCGGCCGGAGGGCGAAGTGGAGTTCGACGGTGCCAAGCGTCAAGCGTGTCGCGGTTCTGGGAGCCATCCTCCTTTTCGGACTGGTCGGGTGCTCGGCGGGCGCCGAATCGGCCAGCCCAACGGGCACGCCCACCCCAACCCCGCCTGATTCCGGCATCAGCCGGCAGGACATCGAGGTCCAGCTCCAGCCGGCCCGCGCCAAGGCCGGGCAGAAGGTGTGGATCCTGGCCAACTGCCCGATCCCGCAGGGCGGCCCCGAGCATCGCGGCACCGCGTCGTCCCGGATCTTCCGTACCCCGGTGACCCTCGACCCGATCCTCGCGACGCCCACGCCCGACCCCGCCTCGACCGCGACCCCGACGCCGCGCCCGTGGGTGCGCGGCCAGGCCACCGTCGCCGAGGGCACCGCCCCCGGGGTCCACGAGGTCAACGCCAGGTGCGAGGGGACCAACGACACCGGCAAGGCCAACCTGAGGATCGTTCCCGACACCGAGCCGAGCTCGACCCCCTCCGAGGAGCCCACCTCCAGGCCGACCCGGACGATCATCAGCACCGAGGCGCCGGGCACGGGTGGCGGCGGCACCGCGGCCGGAGGGCCCGGCGAGTCGGGCGCCCCGATCGGCACGACCGGAATCCTGCTCGCCCTCGCCCTGGCGGGCGGCATCGGCATCGCGGTCGTGCGTCGCCGCCGTTCGTAGTCCCCGATGGCAGATTCCACCCGCTGGTCCAGGATCGTCCTGGCCGGAGTGATCACCGGTGCCGTCATGGTCGCGTTCGGCAACCGGGGCGGCGACGTCAAGGAGGAGAAGGCGCCCGCCCGCTCCGCGATCGTGCCCAGCCGCATCGACATCCCGTCCCTGGGGATCAAGGCGCCCCTGATGAAGCTCGGCGTGACGGACGGCCGGGTCGACCTGCCGCCGTACGAGAAGCCGAACGTCGCGGGGTGGGTCAAGGACAGCGCGGTCCCCGGCGACGAGGGGTCCGCGGTGATCCTCGGGCACGTGGACACCAAGACCGCGCCCGCGGTCTTCTACAAGCTCAAGGACATGCGGGAGGGGCAGGTCATCAAGGTCGTGCGCAGCGACGGCAAGGTGGCCCAGTACCGGGTGGACACGATCGAGCAGATCAGCAAGCACCGGTTCCCCGCCGACAAGGTCTATCTTGAGGACGGCCTGCGGCTGATCACCTGCGGCGGGGACTTCGACTGGGACAACCACGAGTACCGCGACAACCTCATCGTCTACGCCACCCTGGTCAAGACCTGAGTCCCGCCCGTCCGGGGGGCCCGGCCCGGGGGGAGTGCCACCGAGCCCTCCCGGGACGGGATAGGCTAACTGTTCGTGCTGGTCCTGGCCTTTGACACCGCCACCCCCGCCGTCACCGCAGCTCTGCACGACGGTGAGAGGGTCCTCGCCGAGTCGGCGACGATCGACGCGCGCCGCCACGGCGAGTTGCTCGTGCCCACGATCGAGACGGTCCTGCGGGAGGCCGGAGCCTCGCTGGGCGACGTCACCGCCGTCGTCGCGGGCTCGGGCCCCGGCCCCTACACCGGGCTCCGGGTCGGCCTGGTGACCGCCCAGGCCCTCGCGACGTCGCTGGGCGTCCCGGCGTACGGCGTGTGCACCCTCGACGCGCTCGCGTACGGCAGCGGGCTCGCCGAGCCGTTCCTGGTGGCCACCGACGCCCGGCGCAAGGAGGTGTTCTGGGGCCACTACCGGGACGCGCGCACCCGGCTGTCGGGTCCCGCGGTGGACCGGCCCCAGGACCTGCCGGGGGAGCTCCCGCTGGCCGGAGCGGGCGCGCGGATGTACGCCGAGATCGTCGGCGCCTCCCGGATCCTGGACGTCCCCGAGTATCCCCACGCGGGCGCCCTCGCGGCGCTCGCCGCCGATCACCTCGGCGAGCCGGGCGTCGTGGAGGCCGTGGCGAGTGGCACCCACCCCGTGCTCGGCCCGCCCCGCCCGATCTACCTGCGCCGCCCCGACGCCAAGGTGCCCTCGGCGCCCAAGAGGGTCACCGCATGACGGCGGTGCTGCGCCCGATGACCGCGGACGACCTGCCCGCGGTCATGGAGGTCGAGCGGAAGACCTTTCCGGCCGACGCCTGGAGCGAGGGCATGCTCCGCGGCGAGCTCGACGACCAGCCGAGGACGAGACACTACGTGGTGGCCCTGGTCGACGACGTGATCGTCGGCTACGCGGGCCTCGCGGCGGCGGGGGACCAGGCCGACGTGCAGACCATCGCCGTCCTGGCCGAGTGGCGCCGGGCCGGTGTCGGCGGCGCCATGCTGACCGAGCTGCTGGCCGAGGCCGCCCGCCGGGGCGCGGTGTCGGTCTTCCTTGAGGTGCGCGCCGACAACCCGGGCGCGCAGGCCGTCTACGACAGGTTCGGGTTCGAGCGGATCGGCCTGCGCCGCCGCTACTACGAGGACGGCACTGACGCGATCATGATGAGGAAGGATCTCCATGCGTGACGAACCGGTGGTCCTGGGCATCGAGACCTCCTGCGACGAGACGGGCATCGGCATCGTCAGGGGGCACACCATGCTGGCCAACGCCATCGCCTCCAGCGTCGAGCAGCACGCCCGCTTCGGCGGGGTGGTGCCCGAGGTCGCCTCCAGGGCGCACCTGGAGGCGATGACCCCGACCGTGGAGCTGGCACTGGGCCGGGCGGGGCTGCGTCTCGCCGACATCGACGCGATCGCGGTCACCGCGGGGCCCGGCCTGTCCGGCGCGCTGCTGGTCGGCGTCGCCGCCGCCAAGGCGTACTCGCTGGGCCTGGGCGTGCCGCTGTACGGCGTCAACCACCTGGCCGCGCACGTCGCGGTGGACCAGCTGGAGCACGGGGCCCTGCCCAAGCCCTGCGTCGCGATGCTGGTCTCCGGCGGGCACTCGTCCCTGCTGCTGGTGCCCGACGTCGCCAGGGACGTCATCTCGCTGGGGTCCACGGTGGACGACGCCGCGGGCGAGGCGTTCGACAAGGTGGCCAGGGTGCTCGGCCTGCCGTTCCCCGGCGGCCCGCACATCGACAGGGTGGCCCGTGACGGCTCCGGCGCGGCCATCGCGTTCCCGCGCGGCAAGTACGACGACGGGACGCTCGACTTCTCCTTCTCCGGCCTGAAGACGGCCGTGGCCCGGTGGGTGGAGGCGAAGGAGAAGACGGGCGAGGCGGTCCACGTGCCCGACGTGGCGGCGTCGTTCCAGGAGGCCGTCGTCGACGTGCTGACCCGCAAGGCGCTGCGCGCGTGCGCCAAGTACGACGTCCAGGACCTGCTGATCGGCGGTGGCGTGGCGGCCAACTCCCGGCTGCGGGCGATGGCCCAGGAGCGCTGCGACGCGGCCGGGGTCCGGTTGCGGGTCCCCAGCCCCGGGCTGTGCACGGACAACGGCGCCATGGTGGCGGCCCTGGGCTCGGACCTGGTGGCGGCCGGCATCACGCCGTCGGGGCTGGACATCCCCGCCGACTCCTCGATGCCCATCACCACCGTCCACGTCTGAGAAGCCGCGCACGCACCGCCGCCGTCCACGGCTGAAGATCAGGTCTGGGTACGGCCGCGCACGCTCCGCCGTCCACGGCTGAAGATCAGGCTTGGGTACGGCCGCGCGCGTACCCGCCGTCCATGTCCGACGGGCCCGGCCCTCGTCCGCGGGTGTCGCCCGGCCGGGGCGCTCCGCCCACGCGCGCCCGGTGCCCGCCGGCCGTCGGCGCCCCCGTCGGGCGGCGGCTGTGCGGGCTCCCCGCGGCCGGGGTTCCCGGGGTGTCCTGGGCGGGGTGCGCGGGGCGTTCTAGGCGGAGTGCAGGGCCAGCACCGGGTAGTCGGTGTAGCCGCGGTGGTCGCCGCCGAAGGCCGAGGCGAAGTCGGCCTGGTTGAGCTCGGCGCCGAGGCGCAGCCGGAGCGGCAGGTCGGGGTTGGCCAGGAACGACGCGCCCAGCGAGACCAGGTGGGCGCCGCGCTCCAGCCAGTGCGCGGTCCTGGCCGAGGGGTCGCCGATCGAGGGGTCGTTGACGATCAGGGTGTTCGGCCAGGACTTGACGATCTCCTGGTTGAGGTCGTCGGAGGGGCCGGCCACCAGGTGCAGGTAGGCGAGGTCGAGCGCGGCGAGCTCGGAGACCAGCGCCGGGTAGACCTCGTGCCTGTCCTCCTCGACCAGGTCGCCCGCGCCGTTGCCGGGCGAGAGCCGGATGCCGACCTTGGAGGCGCCGATCCGGTCCGCGACCGCTCGCGCGGTCTCCGCGGCGAAGCGGATCCTGTTCTCCACCGAGCCGCCGAAGTAGTCCTCGCGCAGGTTCGCGTTCTGCGACAGGAACTGGTGGATGAGATAGCCGTTGGCGCCGTGCAGCTCGATCCCGTCGAAGCCCGCGTCCACGGCGCGCGCGGCGGCGTCGGCGAAGTCCTGGACGGTCGACTCCACCTGGGCGGTCGTCAGCTCGCGCGGGGTCTGGTAGTCCTGCGGGCCGGAGGGCGTGAAGATCTGGCCCGCCGGTCGTACGGCGGACGGCCCGATGGGCAGCGCGCCGGTGTTGTCGGGGTGGCCGATCCGGCCGGAGTGCATGATCTGGGCGAAGATCCTGCCGCCCGCCGCGTGGACGGAGTCGGTGACCTCACGCCACCCGGCCACCTGCTCGTCGGTGTGCAGTCCGGGGGTGTTCATGTAGCCCTTGCCGTCCTGGCTGGGCTGCACGCCCTCGGTGATGATTAATCCCGCGGAGGCCCGCTGCGCGTAGTAGAGGGCGGTCAGCGACGAGGGGACCCCGTCGACGTAGGACCGCGACCGGGTCATGGGCGCCATCACCAGGCGGTTGGGCAGCTGGAGACCGGCGAGCGAGTACGGGGTGAAAGGCATGACGACTCCTCATATTGGCTGGCCAACTTGGCTGGCCAATAAGTAGTTCTACAACTTGGTCGGCCAACATGCAAGCGGGTAGTCTCGGGGGTGACGGAAGGACCTGAACATGGCGGAGCCGCTGATCGACGAAGAGCGCGACGCGACCGACGAGCGCGCCGCGGCCCGCGAAGGCGCCCCCGACGGTGCCACGGACGATGTCACGGCCAGGGACGTGGCCGGGGCGTGCGGCGTGGCCGGAGACTCCGGGGACTCCGGGGACTCCGGGGAGTGCGGCGACTACGACAGCGACCTCAACTGCCTGATGGCGACCGCGACCCGCGGCCACCGCGTGCTGCTCGCCGGCCTCCTCGCGGAGATCGACCTCTATCCGGGCCAGGAGCGCGTGATGGGCGCCCTGTGGGACAACGGGCCGCAGTCGCAGAACTGCCTGGCGAGAATCGTCGGCATCGACGTGTCCACCATGACCAAGACCCTGCAGCGCCTGGAGCGCAGCGGGTTCGTCAGCCGCAGGCCCGACCTGGCCAACCGGCGGATCAGCATCGTCGACGTCACGCCCAGGGGGCACGCGCTCCGCCCCGAGGTGGACCGGGTCCTCGCCGAGATGCATCGCCGGATGACCGAGGGGCTGACGGCCGGGCAGACCGAGGAGCTGTCGGCCCTGCTCTCGGTGGTCAGGAACAACCTGTGCCGCGAGACGGGAGCCGTCGAGGGCCCGGAGAGCCCCCGGCTCGGCGTCGCGCGCGCGGGCTGACGGCTTCCGTACGGGTCCGGTCGGGCCGGTGGGGCCCGGCTCCGGGGGTCAGTCCTTGTCGCCTCTGGTGGGGCGGAGCAGGGCCTCGGCCAGGGCGAGCATGGTCTCCTCCAGGGCGCCCAGGCGGCGGGTGAGGTCGGTGTGCGCGGGCTCCACGGTCTCGCTCAGCGCCTCGGAGAGCTGGTCGCGGTCGGGCAGGGCGCGGAGCGTCTCGGCCAGCGGGGCGAGCGCGGCCTCGGCCCGGATGACGCGCTCGTCGAGGGAGTCGAAGCGCTCGCGCTGCTCGTCGGTCTGGACGCCGATGAGCGCGCCGACGCCGAGGACGGCGGGCAGGACCTCCAGGCGCTCGTCCAGGCTCTCCAGGCGCTCGGCGGACTTCTCCGCGTGCCCGTCCAGCGTGGACAGCCGGGAGTCGATGACGTCCATCCGGCCGGTGAGGCGGCCCTCGATGTCGTCGAGGCGCTCGTCGAGGGTGTCGAAGCGGCCACCGGCCGCCGTGCGCTGGCCGTCCAGCCGGTCGATGCGGGTGTCGATGCGGTTCTCGACGGCGGCGGCGCGCTCGTCGATCCTGGGCACGACCAGGTCGACCCTGCCGCCCACCTGCTCGATCCTGCCGCTCACCAGGTCCACCTTGCCGTTGACCTGCTCGACGGCGGCGAGCATCCGGTCGGCGGCGGTGCCGACGGACTGCTGGACGCTCGCCGACAGGTCGAGCATCCCCGCCTCGACGCGCCCGGTGCGCTGGGCGAGGTCGGCCAGCGCCCTGTCCAGGCGGCTGAACCGGTGCGCCGCGATGCCCATGTCGGCCTGGAGCCTGGCGAGGTGCTCGGCCAGCTGACGCACCTGCTCGTCGAGGCCCAGGGTGCCGTCCGAGATCGCCCGCAGGCGGGTGAGCGCCTCGTCCACGCTCTCGCCCACGGTGCCGAGGTCGGTCCACAGGCTCGGCAGCTCGCCGAGGGGGGTGACCCGGTCGCGGACGGTCTCGACCCGGCGGCCGAGGGAGTCGACCCGCTCGCCGACGGCGTCGACGTGGTCGCGCACCGCCTCGACGTGCTGGGCCAGGCCCTCGGCCCAGGAGGGCGGTTTGGCGGCGATGTCGTCCAGGCGGCCGTGGACGGACTCCAGCGTGCCGTTCAGCCCGCCGATCTCGCGCTCCCTGACCTCCCGCAGCAGCCACTCCATGCCCTCCAGGCGCTGCCGGATCTCGTCGAGCACCGCGCCCTGGGTCCGCTGCTCGTAGACGTGGTCCTGCGCCGCGCGGGCGAGGAGCTCGCGCATCCGGTCGGAGATGGCGGTCTGGCTGCCTGCCTGGAGCAGGGTGTGGTCGGAGTGATCCACCGAGAGCTCCTTCACTCGCCGACGCTCAGCCGCGCGGTTGGATTTGATGGGATTTGCTGATGAACGACATGAAACCGCAGGCGAGAGAGAACTCCCGCCCGGCAACCTTAGCCTCTGGATCAAGGTTTTCCGACAGCGAGAATAAAAGACAGGAATTGCCGGTTCGCTGGAAGAATTGACTATTTTGGCTGGTCAACCAGGGCCGATCCGGCCGGTTAGGCAAAGCCGGTCCGGCCGTTCAGCCGGGACCGCACACGAAGGCGAACGGCCGGTCGCCGATTCGGGTGAGAATG
Organism: Streptosporangium heterodermiicola; assembly: GCF_051390675.1. Lineage (NCBI taxonomy): Bacteria > Bacillati > Actinomycetota > Actinomycetes > Streptosporangiales > Streptosporangiaceae > Streptosporangium > Streptosporangium heterodermiicola. The sequence goes on along the minus strand of NZ_JBPJSR010000012.1, from coordinate 90,151 downwards.
ACCACCGCGGATTCGCCGCCGGAAAGCCGGAGGTCTTTCCTGAGGCGGTCGACGTCCACCGCGGAGCCGCGCTTCTTGATCGTCACGTTGCCCGCGCCGCGCTCGCGGAGCGCCGCGCGCAGCCGCTTGAGCGAGAACGGCATCGTCTCGTGGACCTCGTACCGCGACGCCCACGGCGTCGGCGTCGCGGTGTCGCCGGTGATGTAGGCGATCTGCGGGTCGAGCAGGCGACCGCCGACCGACGCGGCGATCTCCGCGACCAGGTGGGCGCGGATCGCCGCGCCGTCCGGCTCGTAGATGTAGCGGCCGGCGGGGCCGGTGGCGGGATCGCCGAGGGCGGGGTCGGGCGTCATCGTGGCGCCCGACGGCAGGATCGTGGCCCTGCGCGCCGTCCCGCCCGCCAGCGCGCCGCACCAGATCACGGCCTCCTTGACGTCGCCCTTGTACGAGACCCACTCGGCCTCCGCGCCCTCGGGGACGAACTCGTACGGGATCCCGGGGGCGACCTTCAGGCAGGCGGCCCCGGCCCTGGCCACCATCTCCAGCACGGCGGGCCAGGGCGGCGAGTAGCCCATCGGGTCGAAGGTCCTGCCCCGTGCCGTACGGCGCGCGGGGTCGGCGAACAGGACGTCGAAGGCGGCCGGGTCCAGGGTGGAGGCGTCGGCGGCGCGGACCGTGACCCGGTCGCCGAGGCCCAGGGCGTCCGCGTTGGCCTGGGCGACCGCCGCGGTGAGCGGGTCGGCGTCGACGGCCTCGACGGAGCACCCGGCCCTGGCCAGGGCGAGGAGGTCGCCGCCGATGCCGCAGCAGACGTCGGCGACCCGCGAGCCCGCGGGGACGCGTCGCGCCCGGTGGTCGGCGACCTCGCGGCGGGTGGCCTGCTCCAGGCCGGTCCGGGTGAAGTACATGAGATCGGCGTCGGTCCCGAACTTCTCCCGCGCGCGCAGCCGGAGCGTGGCCTGCGTGAGCGCGGCTGAGGTCAGGTCCGCGTCGTAGGTCCTCCGCAGCCTGGTCACCGCCGCCACCGGGTCGTCGCCGGTGGTCCCGGCCGCCGCGTCCAGGGCCTCCTGGCCGCGCGGGGTCAGGAGTTCCAGGAATGCGTCGAGATTCACACCAGCCGACGCTACCGCCTCAGCCGTAGGGGTTCGCGAGGGGCTTCCACCTGGCTTGACGTTCGCGTGAAGCGCAGAAGGGGTGCTTCGTGTTGACTGTCAAGGCCACCTTGCATACTGTTCCGTATTGGCACTCTCCCGGTGAGAGTGCCAAATACATGCGACGAGGCAGGTCTGACACCCGCGACGGCAGACCGCTGGTCGCCTCTTCTAGATCGTTCACATCTGAAGGGGAGGTCCGACGTGACGACCGCCACCAAGGTTCCCGTTAAGCCGCTCGGCGACCGCATTGTGGTCCAGCCGCTTGAGGCCGAGCAGACCACCGCTTCCGGTCTGGTCATCCCGGACACCGCCAAGGAGAAGCCGCAAGAGGGCAAGGTCCTCGCGGTTGGTCCCGGCAACTGGGATGAGGAAGGCGAGAAGCGCATTCCGCTCGACGTCAGCGAGGGCGACGTGGTCCTCTACAGCAAGTACGGCGGCACCGAGGTGAAGTACAACGGCGAGGAGTACCTCGTGCTCTCCGCCCGTGACGTGCTCGCCATCATCGAGAAGTAATTCTCGACTTCACAAAGATGACGTATCGAGCCCCGGGTCGCGAGAGCGCCCGGGGCTTTGATGCGCCGACGTACTTATAGAGAGGATTGTCATGCCGAAGACCCTGTCGTTCGAGGAGGACGCGCGCCGAGCTCTCGAGCGCGGCGTGAACGCTCTCGCGGACGCGGTCAAGGTGACGCTGGGCCCGCGCGGTCGCAATGTCGTCATCGACAAGAAGTTCGGTGCGCCCACCATCACCAACGACGGTGTCACCATCGCCCGCGAGGTCGAGCTGGAGGCACCGTACGAGAACCTGGGCGCCCAGCTCGCCAAGGAAGTGGCGACCAAGACCAACGACGTCGCCGGTGACGGCACCACCACCGCGACCGTCCTGGCCCAGGCCATGGTCCGCGAGGGTCTGCGCAACGTGGCCGCCGGAGCGCAGCCGCTCTCCCTCAAGCGCGGCATCGACCTCGCGGCCAAGGCCGTGAGTGACCGGCTCATCGAGTCGGCCCGCCCGGTCGAGGACAAGAAGGAGATCGCGAATGTCGCGACGATCTCCGCGCAGGACGCCAGGATCGGCGAGCTGATCGCCGAGGCGTTCGACAAGGTGGGCAAGGACGGTGTCATCACCGTCGAAGAGTCCAACAGCATGGGCCTGGAGCTTGAGTTCACCGAGGGCCTCCAGTTCGACAAGGGTTACCTGTCGCCCTACATGGTGACCGACCAGGAGCGCATGGAAGCGATCCTGGAGGACCCCTACATCCTGATCACCCAGGGCAAGATCGCCTCGGTCTCGGACTTCCTGCCGCTGCTCGAGAAGATCGCGCAGACGAAGAAGGCCCTGCTCGTCATCGCCGAGGACGTCGAGGGCGAGGCCCTCGCGGTCCTCGTCACCAACAAGATCCGTGGCACCTTCACCTCCGTCGCCGTCAAGGCGCCGGGCTTCGGCGACCGCCGTAAGGCCATGCTGCAGGACATCGCCATCCTCACCGGTGGCCAGGTCGTCAGCGAGGAGATCGGCCTCAAGCTGGAGCACGTCGGCCTGGAGGTGCTGGGCACCGCCCGGCGCGTCGTCATCACCAAGGACTCCACCACCGTCGTCGACGGTGCCGGTGAGGCCTCGGCGATCGCCGACCGCGTCAAGGAGATCAAGCTCGCCATCGAGCAGTCCGACTCCGACTGGGACCGCGAGAAGCTCCAGGAGCGCCTCGCCAAGCTCTCCGGCGGCGTCTGCGTGCTCAAGGTCGGCGCGGCCACCGAGGTGGAGCTCAAGGAGAAGAAGCACCGCCTTGAGGACGCCATCTCGGCGACGCGCGCGGCGATCGAGGAGGGCATCGTCTCCGGCGGTGGCTCCGCGCTCATCCACGTCGCCAAGGTCCTCGACGACCTGGGCCTCACCGGCGACGAGGCGACCGGCGTCTCCATCGTCCGCAAGGCGCTCGTCGAGCCGGCCCGCTGGATCGCGGAGAACGCCGGTCTCGAGGGCTACGTCGTGACGGCGAAGGTCACCGAGCTGCCCGTCGGCCAGGGCTTCAACGCCGCGACCGGCGAGTACGGTGACCTGATCGGCCAGGGCGTCATCGACCCGGTCAAGGTCACCCGCTCGGCCGTCCAGAACGCCGCCTCCATCGCCGGCATGCTGCTGACGACCGAGGCCCTCGTGGTGGACAAGCCCGAGGAGGAGGCCCCGGCCGCCGCCGGCGGTCACGGCCACGGTCACGGCCACTGATCGACACCTGACCGACATCTGGTCGGCCACCGGCCGATCGTCGGTTCCGAGTCCCGGACGGCTCGCGTCTCCAAGGAGGCGCGAGCCGTTCGCGTTTCGCGGTAAACCGAAAACGATCTCAAGCGTCACGCTGGACAGAAGACCAAACGCGGTTCTCCCCGAATAGCCGACGTATTTGGCAATCGAATGAAATATTTGCACATTCTGTAGTCGTTGCCGTCGCCGTTCGATTACGCGCCGTTATCTCCGCCTCAATGTGACCAATCCGTAGCCGTTTGCGATGACGACAGTCACTATCAGGGCGGGCATCATGCCTAACGTGACCGAGGGATGCGTCGCCGACGCCAAAAATGGGGTGAGGCTTGCGACGAGGTCTGATGGGGTCGCCCACAGGGATGATCTCAAGGATCTGACGAGCCTCGCCGTTCAGGGGGATCGCACCGCGATCGAATCTCTGATCGCGCAACTGCGGCCGATGGTCGTCCGATATTGCCGTGGTCGTCTGGGCCGGGTTTCCGGTCAGTATCACATCGCGGACGACGTGGCCCAGGAAGTATGCATAGCGGTGCTGTCCGCACTGCCCCGCTACCGTGACATGGGACGCCCGTTCGCGTCCTTCGTCTTCGGCATCGCGTCTCACAAGGTGGCCGACGCGCTGCGCAGCTCCGTACGATCCGCCGTGCCCACCCAGGACCTCCCTGACGGGCCCGACGAGGGTCCGGGGCCGGAGGAGACCGTGGTGCGTTACATCGAGGCCGAACACGCCCGCCGGCTGCTGTCGAGGCTGCCGGACAACCAGCGCGAGCTACTCATGCTTCGAGTGGTGTCGGGCCTTTCCGCCGAGGAGACCGGTAATGTACTTGGCATGTCACCAGGTGCGGTTCGTGTGGCCCAGCACAGGGCGCTGGCCCGGCTACGAGCGATGGCGGAGCTGGAGTCGATAGCTTGACCGCGGAGCCGTCGAGCAGGGGGCGCGAGCGGAAGCCCGAACCGCGGGACGGGGCTCGCGACGACCCGGAGCGAGAACGATCATGACAACGGTTCACCCGCGACGTCCGGCTCGGAGATACGGGCCGGACGAGGACCCGGCGGTAGCCGAGACCGACGAGCTCGTGGACGCGCTCTCAGGCAGGAGGCCCGTCTCCACCTCGGACGTCGCGGTCGCCCTGCTGGCGGCCCTGGTCGACGACGTGGATCAGCGGTGTTCCTCGGTGTCGATCACACCGTCCACGTAACCACGGGCGTATTCCCAGCTCACGTAGTCGGTGGGGTTGGGCTGATAGGCGGGCTCGTGCACCTGGGGCTGGCCGTTCTCGATCATCTGGCGCAGGTTGCCGCGCAGCAGCTCCCAGTCGAAGTAGTGCTGCTCCCCGCATTCGGGGCAGTCGAGCACCAGGCCGAGCACACCCTGGGGCTCCAGCAGTGAGCGGAAGACCTCCACGTCGGCGAGGTCGGTCATGGCCTCGTCGCGCTCGTCCGTCGTCAGCGGCTCGGGATCGTCGGGATCGCCCAGCGCCGCCGCCGGGTCGTCGGGGTCATCCGCGAACGGATCGCGAGGGACATCGTCGAGCACGATCCCACCTTATGGCCTGGATGTGACAGACAGGTTCCGAACTGCACGAGTAGGACGCTTCGGGGCGGCACGGGCAGGTCAGCGGCCGGGACGAGGCCCGCGATCCTAGGCGAGCCAGCCACGCCGGGAGGCCTCCGCCCCCGCCTGGAAGCGTGACTGCGCCCCCAGCTCGGCCATGCCGTCGGCGAACCTGGCGCGCACCGTGCGGACCGAGACGCCCAGCTGCCGGGCGATCATCTCGTCGGAGACGCCCTGACCGGCCAGCCGCAGCACCCTGACCACCCCGTCGTCGCGGTGGGTGCCGGGCAGGCGGGCCCCGCGGGCCCACAGCTCCTCGAAGAGCGAGCGCAGCGCGGCCACCACGACCGGAGCCCTGACCAGGTGGAAGTTGTAGGCGTTCTCGGCGAGCGTGCCGCCCCACTGGGCGGGCATGCCCGCGGCGTCGTCCCCCGCGACGAGGAACCAGCTGGGCACCGTGTCGAGGGTGCGCACCTCGGCCCCCGCCCGCTCGAACTGGTCCAGCTTGTCGCGCAGGCCGGGGATCTCCAGCGTGTGGACCGGGATGCTGACCCGGCAGGAGAGCAGGCCGGCGCGCTGGGCGCCGATCCACTGGTCGGCGTAGCGGTGCGCGAAGTCGCTCATCGTCCGCCGGTCGGGGATGCTCGACAGCAGCTTCAGCGGCGGGGCCTGGACCGCCATGCCGATCACGCTCTCGTAGAGCTCGTCGGCGCCCCCGACCAGGTCCACGGAGAACTGGCCCGTCTGGTAGTCGCGCCCGGCGTCGTACTGGTGGATGAAGCCGCGGATCGAGCCGAGCACGGTGTCGATCCTGCGGCTCTCGGCGGCGAGCCGGTCCAGCCTCTCCGCGATCAGGTGGCCGAGGGCCGCGGCCGGATGACGGGCCAGGTATTCGCCCCCCTGCTCGTCGACCACGCCCAGCCGTACCAGGGTGGCCAGCTCGCGGCCGAGCGGCTCGGTCGAGCGGTTGGTGGCCTGGGCCAGCTCGGCACAGGTGGCGCGGTGCAGGCGCAGGACCGCGTTGTAAAGGGCCGTCTGGGCCGGGGTGAGCCCCAGGCTCTCCAGCGGGTCGGGCAGTGTGGGTGTGTCGGTACTCATCAGCGAGGGACTCCTGCAAGTGACACGAGGGTCTGGCGAGGATAACTCGGCGAATCGTCCCTGTCCGGGCGTTGCTCCTACTCGCGGGCCGTGGTGTGCAGCTTCGTGCAATTGCACGTTTCGACATTGCGAGAAGAACGCATCGTGACGCACTCTTGACGCAGCGTCGGCAGAAGGCGCGGATCACGTCACCGGCCGGATGCGGAGGGGGGTTCGGCCGGCGTCAAGGCATCTCCGCGCCGATGCCGGTGATCCGGGGGATCGAGCGGGTCACCGACCGCTCGGTCCCCCGCTTTTCCCCGGGTCCCCGGGGGCCCGTCCTTCCTCCGGGCCCCCCGGGGCCCCAGGTCCCTCCAGACCCCCTCCGAGTCCCCAGACCCCCTCCGAGTCCTCGGGCCCCCGGCTCCTCCGGGCACCCGACCTCCTCCGTGACCCGCCTTTTCCCCCGGGTCCACCAGGTTTGGCGCCAGACTCTAAACTGTGACCCGGGGGTCGGCGCCTTTCCCCGTCCTGAGAGCGCCGCGGCAGGAGGGTTGCAGATGGCCAAGTTCACCGAGCCGGGGCTCACGTTCGACGACGTGCTCCTCGTTCCCGCGTATTCGGACCTGCAGCCGGGGCAGGCCGACACCACCACGCGGCTGTCGCGGGGCATCACCCTGCGGATCCCGCTGGTCTCCGCGGCGATGGACACGGTGACCGAGGCCCGCATGGCGGTGGCGATGGCGCGCCAGGGCGGCATCGGCGTCCTGCACCGCAACCTGTCGATCGAGGACCAGGCCCAGCAGGCCGACCTCGTCAAGCGCTCCGAGGCCGGGATGGTCACCAACCCGGTCACCTGCTCCCCGGACGAGACGCTGGCCGACGTCGAGCGCCTCTGCGCGACGTACCGGATCTCCGGCGTCCCGGTGACCGACGAGACCGGCGTGCTCGTCGGCATCGTCACCAACCGCGACATGCGCTTCGAGACCGACGAGAACCGGCCGGTGCGCGAGGTCATGACCCCGATGCCGCTGGTCACCGCGCCGGTCGGGGTCTCCACCGACGACGCGTTCGCCCTGCTCAAGCAGAACAAGATCGAGAAGCTCCCGCTGGTCGACGCCGGGGGGCGGCTGCGCGGGCTCATCACCGTCAAGGACTTCACCAAGAGCGAGCAGTACCCCCTCGCCACCAAGGACGCCGACGGCCGGCTCGTCGTGGGGGCGGCCGTCGGCGTCGGCGGCGACGCGGAGAAGCGGGCGATCGCGCTGATCGAGGCCGGGGTCGACGTGATCGTGGTGGACGTCGCGCACGGCCACTCCAAGGGCCTCGCCGACATGATCGCCAAGATCAAGTCCAACAGCCGGGTCGACGTGATCGGCGGCAACATCGCCACCCGCGCGGGCGCCCAGATGCTGGTCGACGCCGGGGTCGACGCGGTCAAGGTCGGGGTCGGGCCCGGTTCCATCTGCACCACCCGCGTGGTCGCCGGTGTCGGCGCCCCGCAGGTGACGGCGATCCACGAGGCCTCGCTGGCCGCCGGTCCCGCCGGGGTCCCGGTGATCGGCGACGGCGGCCTCCAATACTCGGGCGACATCGTCAAGGCCATCGCGGCCGGGGCCGACACGGTCATGCTCGGCTCCCTCCTGGCGGGCTGCGAGGAGTCCCCGGGTGAGCTGATCTTCATCAACGGCAAGCAGTTCAAGTCGTACCGGGGCATGGGCTCGCTCGGCGCGGTCCGCAACCGTGAGCGCGGCGGCGCCTCCTTCAGCAAGGACCGCTACGCCCAGGGCGACGTCGGTGCCGAGGACAAGTTCATCCCCGAGGGCATCGAGGGGCAGGTCCCCTACCGCGGCCCGGTCGCCGCGGTGGCCCACCAGCTCATCGGCGGCCTGCGCCAGGGCATGTGGTACGCCGGGTGCCGTACGGTCGCCGACATGCACGTGCGGTGCGAGCTGATGCCGATCACGGCGGCCGGCCTCAAGGAGAGCCACCCGCACGACATCCAGATGACGGTCGAGGCTCCCAACTACCACGGTCGCTAGGGCGGCCCGCGCCGGGCGCGCGGCCGTACCGCACGGAGACCCGCATGGACCGGATGGAACGCGTCGCGCATCGCGCACGCATGGATGGAACGTGGCGTGCGCTGGGCACGCACGGGACGGGAAAGACAGACATATGACTCAGGTGGAGATCGGCCGCGGCAAGAACGGCCGTCGTGCCTACGCGCTCGACGAGATCGGCATCGTTCCGTCCCGGCGCACCCGCGACCCGGAGGAGGTCTCGATCGCCTGGCAGATCGACGCCTACCGCTTCGAGCTGCCCGTCGTGGTGAGCCCGATGGACAGCGTGGTCTCGCCGAGGACCGCCATCGAGGTCGGCAGGCTCGGCGGTCTCGCCGTGCTCGACCTCGAAGGGCTGTGGACCCGGTACGACGACCCGACGCCGCTGCTGGAGGAGGTGGCCGAGCTCAAGGGCGCGCCCGCCACGAAGCGGCTGCAGGAGATCTACGACGCGCCGATCAAGGAGGAGCTGATCGGCCGCCGCATCGAGGAGATCCGCGCCGCCGGGGTGGCGACGGCCGTCCGGCTCTCCCCGCAGCGCACGGTCCAGTACCACAAGGCCGTCATCGACGCGGGCGTGGACATCTTCGTGATCCGCGGCACCACGGTCTCCGCCGAGCACGTCTCCGGCAGGGCCGAGCCGCTCAACCTCAAGCAGTTCATCTACGAGCTCGACGTCCCCGTGGTCGTCGGCGGGTGCGCCACCTACACCGCGGCGCTGCACCTGATGCGGACCGGCGCGGCCGGGGTGCTCGTCGGCTTCGGCGGCGGCGCCTCGCACACCACCCGCACGGTGCTGGGCGTGGTGGTGCCGATGGCCACCGCGATCTCCGACGTGGCGGCCGCCCGCCGCGACTACATGGACGAGTCCGGCGGCCGTTACGTCCACGTCATCGCCGACGGCGGCATGGGCACCTCCGGCGACATCGCGAAGGCGATCGCGGTGGGCGCGGACGCGGTCATGGTCGGCTCGCCGCTGGCGAGGGCCGTCGAGGCACCCGGCAAGGGCTTCCACTGGGGGTCCGAGGCGCAGCACCCCGAGCTGCCCAGGGGCAAGCGGGTCGAGTTCGGCACGGTCGGCACGCTGGAGCAGATCCTGCACGGCCCCTCCTCGGTGGCCGACGGCTCGATGAACCTGATGGGCGCGCTCAGGCGCACGATGGCCACCGCCGGATACTCCGACCTGAAGGAGTTCCAGCGGGTCGAGGTCGTCGTCGCCCCGCAGGTCAGCTGACATCCCATGAGGCTGGGGCCGGACCCCCACCGGGGCCGGTCCCGCTCTCGCGCGTGCGCGTCCGGCCCGGCGGGCCGGGGTTCGCCGTCCCCCCCGTACCGCCGTTAACCCAAATGACGCGCTCGAAGAAATCTGTGAGCATTCATACGTGCCGAATGACCGGGAGCTCCGGGGCGCCCTCAAGGAGGGGCCCTTCCACGTCGCGCTACGCGCCGCGGTGGAGACCCGTGGGCTGACCCTCACCGGGATCCGCCGGCAGCTCGGGGAGCGCGGTCTGCGCGTCGGGATGACGAGCCTGAGCTACTGGCAACAGGGGCTGCGCCGTCCTGAGCGCCCCGAGTCGCTGCGCGCGGTGCGTGCCCTGGAGGAGATCCTCGTCCTGCCGCCGCGCTCCCTCATGGCCCTTCTCGGCCCGCCCCGGCCGCGCGGCCGTGACGCGAGGAAGCTGCCGGTGGGCGCCCTGCCCTACTCCGCGATCATGGAATCCTCCCAGACGCTGTCGGCGATGATCCACGACCTGAACGGGGTGGCCGACGACCGGCGCCTGCACATCGCCGGGATGTACGAGGCGCTGCAGATCGGTCCCGACCGCAGCACCGTGCGGCGCGAGACGCTCCAGGTGGTGCAGGCGCACGAGGAGGCCACCGACCGCTACATCATGGTCTACCGGGGCGACCTGGGGTGCGACGTGGAGCGTGTGCGCGTCCGGGCCCTGGAGGACTGCCGGGTCGGCCGGGTCCGCCGTGACGGGCCGACCGCCCTGGTCGTGGCGGAGCTGCTGTTCGACCAGATGCTGCGGCCCGGCGAGACGCAGATCATCCGCTACGAGCTGGCCGACCCGAGTGGCGTGGAGACCGTCGAGTACGAGCGGGGCTTCCGGCACCCGGCCGGGCAGTACGTGCTCCGGGTGAACTTCGCGCCGGAAGCCCTCCCGGTGCGCGTCCGGCGGTTCGCCCGCCAGGGCTCCGGCACCGGCGAGGAGAAACTCGGCGCGCTCTCCCTCAACGCCCACCACGCCGTGCACCTGGTGGCCGGGTCGCTGGAACCCGGCCTGGTCGGCATCCGCTGGGACTGGTCCTGATCCGTCCGCGTCCGGCTGTCCGCTGGGACCGGCCCTGACCCGCCCGGATCCAGCGGTTCAGCGGGGTTCGGTGATCCAGGTGCCGCCGCGCATGACGCCGGAGACCTCCAGGTCGTCGGTGAGCACCACCAGGTCGGCCCGCTTGCCGACCGAGACGGATCCCAGGCGGTCGGCGAGACCGAGGACCCGCGCCGGGGTGAGCGAGGCGATCTCGGACGCCTCGGACAGCGACAGGCCCACCTCGCGCACGGCCCGCCGGAACGCGACGTCCATGGTCAGGGTGCTGCCCGCGATGGTGCCGCTCTCGGCCAGCCGGGCCACCCCGTCCGCGACGTTCACCGTCATCGGGCCGAGCCCGTAGACGCCGTCGCCCATGCCCGCGGCCGCCATGGCGTCGGTGATCAGCGCGGTCCTGCCGGGGCCCGCGACCTCGAACGCCAGGCGCGTCATGGCCGGGTGCAGGTGCACGCCGTCGTTGATCAGCTCGACCGTGACGCGCTCGTCCTGGAGCAGCGCGGCGATCGGCCCGGGGTCGCGGTGGTGCAGCGGCGGCATCGCGTTGTAGAGGTGGGTGGCGACGCTGCCGCCCGCCTCGATGCCGGAGATCGTCTGCTCGTAGGTGGCGTCGCTGTGGCCGAGGGCGGCGATCACGCCGTGGGCCACCGCCTCCCGTACGGTGTCCAGCGCGCCGGGCAGCTCGGCGGCGATGGTGACCATCCGCACGTGGCCGCGCCCGGCCTTGATCAGCCCGGCGAGCTCCACCGGCGAGGGGTCGCGCAGCAGCGCCGGGTTGTGCGCCCCGCAGCGGGCGGTGGAGATGTAGGGGCCCTCGAAGTGGATCCCGGCCAGCAGGCCGTCCTCGCACAGGTCGGCGAGGGACGCGGCGGCGCCGGCCAGGTCGTCGGGGGACGCGGTGACCAGGCTGGCCATGAGCGTGGTGGTGCCGTGGCGGGCGTGCAGGCCGACGGCCCGGCTCGCCTGGTCCGGGTCGCCGGTGGGGAAGGAACCGCCCGCCCCGCCGTGGTTGTGGATGTCGACGAAGCCCGGCACGACGTACCGGCCGCCGAGAGCGAGCCCGGCGCCGGGGGCCGAACCCTGGCCCACGTGGGTGATGCGGCCGTCTTCGATGGTGAGCCAGCCTTCGTGGACACCTTCGGGGGTCACGACGCGGGCGTCGGCGAGTGTGATGCTCATGCTCCCCATCCTCGCGGGTCCCCGGCGGAACCGGCTCCCGGCACTCCCGGAGCCGGGATCTTGTGGCGTACGGGATGATCTCGGCCGCCCCCCTCCTGAGCTTCGGCCTCAGATCGGGTTTCGTGTCTGGTCGTCCGGGTGTTCGACCGTGACGACGGCCCGGACGAGGGCGGCGGTATCGGAGAGGTCGGAAAGCACATGGTGCGCGCCCGCCTCGGCGAGTTCTCGCGGTGAGCTCTTCCCGGTGGCGACTCCGATCACGAGGGCTCCGCCGTCGAGGGCCGCCTGGACATCGCTCGGAGTGTCGCCGATCAGAATGGTCGTCTCGACGTCGAAGTCGAGGTGATGCCGTTCCTTCGCGCGGGCGCGGGCGATGGGTACCAGCTTCGCGCGTACCTCGTCGTCGTCGCCGTAGGCACCGCTGTCGAAGTCGATGTGCCGATGAAGATCGAAGATCTGGAGTTTCGCGACCGCCGACGGCCGGGGGTTGCCGGTCAGAACGGACTGGACGATGTCACCGTGCCCGGCCAGCGTCGTGAGGGCCTGCCGGGCGCCGGGCAACGCGCGGCCCCTGCGTCGCATGTCCTCGGCGCGTTCCCGGTACCCCCGCGCCTGTGCCTCGGCGAACCTGCCGAAGTAGTCGCCGGGATCCTCCAGGCCGTGAAGTTCAAGGGTCTCCTGGAAGATCACGCGCTCTGTCCTGCCCGTGACCTCGGCCATCCGGGTCATCGGGCCGCCGGTCACCTCTTCGAAGGCGGTACGGAAGACCTCGCCTCCCACCCCGCCAGTGGCGATCAACGTATGGTCGATGTCCCACAACACCAATCGGACAGTGGACACGGTTCGCCTCTTCCGCTGCTTCTTCGACCTGCACGTTTCATACTGCTTCAGAGAGCCGTCCCAGCGTGAGGGGGGAACACGCGTGTCCGAGATCCCCGTAGGCGAGCGGGTGCAGTTCTACCGCAAGGCGCAGAAGAAGAAACAGGCCGTCGTCGCGGGTCTCGCCGGGATCACCGAGGATTATCTGTCGCAGATCGAGCGGGGTTTGAAAACACCGGCGATGCCGCTCCTGCATCGGCTGGCTCGCGTGTTGAACGTACCTGTCTCCGCGCTGCTCGGTGAGCCCGCGTTCGAGGAGGAGAGCGCGGTTCACCCCGTTGGAAGGATCTTGCAGCGGGCTCTGACCTCGTACGTTCCCATCCCGTCCGATCGGCCCCTTCCTGATCTGGCCGAGCTTCGCGAACGGGTGAATGCTCTTTGGGCGCTGTGGCAGACATCTCCCACGCGATTCACGGACGCGGCTCCCCTGGTCCCTGATCTTGTGCGTGACGTGCAGTTCGTAGCGCGTGCGCTCCGGTCCGGGGGTGATGCGGCAACGCGCCGAGACGTTTACCGGATGTCGGCGGACCTGTACTTCTTCCTGCGGACATTCACCAAGCGGATCGGACGCCCTGATCTGTCGCTTTTGGTCGCGGATCGAGGGATGGTCGCGGCAGAGGAAGCGGACGACCCGCTGCGGGTCGCGGTGGCCAAATGGAATCTCGGACAGATCCTGCTCTCACAGAGCGAGGCGGAAGGCGCGGAAGAAGTCGCTCTCTACGCGATCGAATCACTTCGTCATGACCTGCCTTCAGATGCATATGCCCGCACCGCCATGGAAGGCGCGCTGTGGTTGGTGGCGACGGTCGCGGCAGCCAGGAGGGGCGATTTCTGGACGGCTCGTGATCGGTTGCGGGAGAACGCCCTGCCTGCCGCACAGCGGTCAGGTGACGGCAATGTGTTGTGGACCGTGTTCGGCGTACCGAACGTCGGCCTTCACGCGGTGAGCGTCGAGGTGGAGGCGGGCGAGACAGCTGAAGCGCTGCGCCTGGCAGATGATGTCGCCGTCTCTCGTCTTGCGTCGCTGGAACGACGTACGACTTTCGCTCTGGAAGTGGCACGTTGCTACGAACAGCGCCGCGACGATGCGGCAGTCTTTCTCCACCTCCTCACGGCAGAGGCCAGTGGTCCGGAGGACCTGAGGTACAACGTCCTGGCCCGCGACCTGATCCGTGGGCTGCTCAAACGAGCTCGCCCCACCTACGCGCCGCAGGTACAGGCCCTGGCACAACGGGTTGGCCTGCTGGCCGGGTAACCCGGACCGATGGCTCACCCGAGCTGAGAGTTCGGGGCGTTCGCCTCGCTCGCGCCTAGCGTCGATACCCCGACGTGAGACGAGGAGGAGGACTCCGTGGCAAAGACGCCGAACGGCCAAGGCACGTCTCATCCACAAAAAGCAGGCACGGGTGCCGATCTGTGGCGGTTTGGGCCGCAAGCCATGACCGCGCCGACTCCCGCCGACATGGCCGAGGAGCTTCGGGCCGAACTGGGGCGGCTGGGCATCAAGGCTGACGTCCACGACGGGTACGGCCTGGCGCTGGTGTCGGTCTGGGTGGGGCTGGTCGTGTGGTGCAAGGATGATCGTTACTGGTGGCGTACCGGCTGGGACGCCCGGCGTCACCGGCCCGTCTACGCCTGGCATCCGGCTGCAGATCCCGTTCAGGCCGCTCGTCGGGTCGCGTTTCGCCATGCGGAGCTGCGCGTAGTCCATCCTCCGTCCGAGCTGGCGGCGGGGGCACGCTGTGATCCTGCTTGACGAGTGCCTGAGTCCGCACGTGGCCATGGTTCGGCGAGATCATGTACGGCTGGAATGGCGGCGACGGTATGCGGATTCAGCGCTTGGGCGGGCTCGCCCGGTGTTGTGGACCTGCCTGTGCCGCGCCACGGTCTACGAGCTGTACGAGGGCGGCGGGCGGGCCTTCGTCCGGCGAACCGTCCAGCTCGACCGTACTCCCGAGGTCCATGACACCTTCATGTATCCGATCGGTGAAGCTCGGGCCGTCTGGACGGCGCTCCTGTCCGGAACTGCTCGTTAGACGGCGTGGCGGCGTGGGATCTGGAGGGAGTCGCGCCGTCACGCCTGCTCAAGATCATGCCGGGAGGTGGGGTCCCGTCGCTTCCGGCCGATGTTGAGACCGGGTTTTCGTTCCCGTGGGCTGATCGGCGGGTGCCTGGTCCCGGGGAGGTGTTCCCGTGGCGTTGCTCCCCCTTGGGCGTCTCATGGTGTTCTCGCTGTTCGCGGGGGTATGGCGTGAATCACCGTCGCCGTTTCCTACTGGTCGGTAATGGTGCCTAGGGTAGATGGGTAGATACCTCACGTAAGGCGACAAGCCGCACCCCAGGGGGTTGCACAATGACGGCGCGAATGGGCACCGGACGGCTCGGTCCTGCCGAGCGGTCCGCCGCACTGGCGCAGATGAGCGCCGAGGAACTCGACGTGGTGGTGATCGGAGGCGGGGTCGTCGGAGCGGGGGTCGCGCTGGACGCGGCGACCCGGGGCTTGTCGGTCGGGCTGCTGGAGGCGCGCGACTTCGCCTCGGGCACCTCGTCCAGGTCGTCCAAGCTGATCCACGGCGGCCTGCGCTATCTGGAACAGCTCAACTTCGAGCTGGTCAGGGAGGCGCTCCAGGAACGGGCCCTGCTGCTGCAGCGGATCGCCCCGCACCTGGTGCGGCCGGTGCCGTTCCTGTTCCCGCTGACGCACTTCGGCTGGGAGCGGCCCTACGTCGGCGCGGGCCTGGTGATGTACGACACGATGGGCTTCTCCACCGGCCTCTCCCGGGGCGTGCCCGGTCACCGGCACCTGTCGCGCAAGAGGGCGCTGCGGCTCGCGCCCGCGCTGCGCAGGACGGCGTTCTCCGGCGCGGTGCAGTACTGGGACGCCCAGGTCGACGACGCCCGCTACGTCATGACCATGCTGCGGACGGCGTCCACCTACGGGGCCAACGTCGCCTCGCGGGCGCAGGTGGTCGGCTTCCTGCGTGAGGGGGAGCGGGTCACCGGGGTCCGGGTGTGCGACCTGGAGACCGGCAGGGAGATGGACGTACGGGCCCGCCAGGTGGTCAACGCCACCGGCGTGTGGACCGACGACATCCAGGAGCTGGTCGGCGGGCGCGGGCAGATCCACGTGCGCGCCTCCAAGGGCATCCATCTGGTGGTGCCGCGCGACCGGATCCACTCCCTCACCGGGATCATCCTGCGCACCGAGAAGTCGGTGCTGTTCGTCATCCCGTGGGGCCGTCACTGGATCATCGGCACTACCGACACCCGGTGGGAGCTGGACCGGGCCCACCCGGCGGCGTCGCGGTCGGACATCGACTACGTCCTCGACCACGTGAACGAGGTGCTCTCGGTCCCGCTCACCCGTGAGGACGTCGAGGGCGTCTACGCCGGGCTGCGCCCGCTGCTGTCCGGGGAGTCGGAGGAGACGTCCAAGCTCTCCCGCGAGCACGTGGTGGCCCACCCGGTGCCGGGGCTGGTCATGGTGGCCGGTGGAAAATACACGACATATCGTGTTATGGCGAAGGACGCGGTCGACGCCGTGGCGCACGGCCTGGACCAGCGGGTCCCGGCCTCCTGCACCGACCGCATCCCGCTGGCCGGGGCCGAGGGCTACCAGGCGCTGTGGAACTCCCGGCAGCGGCTGGCCCAGTCCTCCGGGCTGCACGTGGCCAGGATCGAACACCTGCTCCAGCGGTACGGGTCGATGATCGACGAGGTCCTGGCGCTGATCGAGCGGGACCCGTCGCTGGCCAAGCCGCTGACGGGGGCCGACGACTACCTCCGGGCGGAGGTGGTCTACGCGGCGACCCACGAGGGAGCCCGGCACGTGAACGACGTGCTGACCCGGCGTACGCACATCTCGATCGAGACCTTCCACCGGGGACTGGCCGTGGTCGAGGAGGCGGCCCAGCTGCTCGCCGATCCGCTGGGCTGGGACGCCGAGCAGGTCAAGCGCGAGGTGGAGTACTACACCAAGCGCGTCGAGTCCGAGCGCCTCTCCCAGGAACAGGACACCGACCAGGAGGCCGACGCCATCCGCCTCGGCGCCCCGGAGATCGTGCCGGTGGCCAGCCCCGAGACGAACCCGGTCTGATCCTCCCGGGACCGGAAGGTCCCAGGGGAATCGGAACCCCCGGAACCGGAAGGTCCCCGGGCCCCGGGAAGCTCGGGCCCCGGGGACTCCTCCGGAGGGACTGACGGTACCCCGGAGGGGCCGGCGGGTGTTCGGAAGGCTTTGGCCGGCCCCGTGGAGAGACCCAGGGGTCGGCCGGGTGTCCGGGGCCCCTCAGGAGGGGCCGGCGCGGGTGTCCGGAGGACCCGCCGGTCCCTGGGGAGGGACCGGCGGGAGGACTCCGGGAGGACTAGCGGGTGAAGGCCTGGAACTCGGCCGCGCGCAGGTGGTCCCTGACGGGGCTGGCCGTGGCGCAGTCGGTGGCGGAGTTGGGGTCGGCGTCCTGCTCACCGGCGTAGACCGGGTTGCCGGTGCACTGGGTGGAGACGGCCCGCAGGGTCAGGTGGGTCGCGGTGGTCGTGGGGATCTTGAAGGACTCGATCACCAGATCGGCGCCGCGAGGACGCGGCCTGCGCGTCTCGAAGGCGTTGGACGGGCTGGTGTAGACGACCGAGAAGGACGCGGGCAAGGAACAGTCCTTCTTGGTGGCGTCACAGGCCAGGACCTCGAAGGCGCGCAGGGCGCTGAAGCGGTTCTGGCTGCCCGGGTCGGCCGGGTCGGTGGCGGCGGGGGGCCTGAGCATGGCGCTGACCTGAACGCGGCGGATCCTCTCCGGCGTGGTCCCGGCCAGGTCCACGGTGACGGACTTGCCGGTGACCGGGCCGGTGAGCGAGGCCCAGTTCGTCGCCTCCGTCTCGTCGATCAGCTTGGCCTGGTTGACGCCGTCACCGGCCGCGGTGGCGCCCAGCGCCGCCGAGGCGAGGTTCTTCGGGATCGCGAGCGGCAGCGGCAGCTTCAGGCCGGGCAGCACCGCGAACTTCACCCGGGTGTGCCCGAACCCGTTGCCCGCGACCACGAAGTCGTAGATCCCCGGGGTCATCTCGACGGTGTCGCCGAGCGGGGTCGCCGGGTCGGTGTCGGCCACCGGCACGACGCGGCCCTCGTAGTCGCCGACGTACAGCCGCAGCGCGGCGTCCTTGGCGTCGAGCAGCGGCTTGAGCTGGATCTTGCCGTTCTTACCCGCCGGGTCGACGAAGCTCGGCGTCGGGTCGGGGTCGTTGGCCCCGACGCTCGCCGCGCCCTGGCCGAGGCCGTGCTCGGCGAACGCGCGCCACATGATGGCCTGGTTCGCGCCGCCGAAGCGGATGGTGTCGGCCGCGAGCAGCGCGTCGCGGTGGTCGACGTAGCTGACCGCGCCGGAGGCCATCAGCAGCAGCGCGTCGAAGGAGACCTGCGCCCAGCGGCGGTTGCCGGGGCACTGCGCGAGCGGGGTCGTGCCGTCGGCGCACGCCTTCTGCCTGGCCGGGGTGCCCTGGCCGTACTTCTGCAGGAAGCCCTTGCGCACGTCGTACTGGGTCGCCGACCAGATCTCACCGTCGGCGTGCACCTGCTGGCCGACGATGTCGTACGCGATGTCGCTGTAGTTCAGCGGGGAGTCGGACATGTCGTAGTTGCGGATGCCCGCCTTCTTGTCGCCGGTGACGTAGCCGCCGGTGACGTACGGGGTGTCGCCCGCGGGGCGGAAGCCGTACTCGGAGAGGTACTCCATCGCGAACAGGTCGGAGGTGCTCTCGTTCATCGCCCCGGCCTGGGCGCCGCTCCATCCGGCGTTCGGGCCGCCGATCATGCGGCCGGAGATCGCGTGGGTGTACTCGTGCCCGATCACCGACATGTCGTAGTCGCCGTCCACGCAGGGCGAGTAGAACGAGCCCGCGATCGGCTGCCACATGTACATGTTGGTGATGGGCGCGACCCCGTCGGGGCCGGTGATCTGGTTGGCGTTGTCGCGCACGCTGAGCACCCGGGCGCCCGCCTGGGCGTTGCCCTGCTCGGGGTCGCCGCCGAGGCCGCCGCGCTCGCCGTTGTCGTTCTGCATGTTCCAGGCGGTCTCGGTGAAGCCGAGACGGTAGGACCAGTCGTGCATGCGGTTGTGCATGACGTGCAGGTTGGAGATGGCGGCTTCGAGGTCGGCCTCGCCCGGCTGGTCCAGGGAGGCAGGGTCGCACTTGGCCGTGTACCACTTGTTGGTCCACGGGTAGACGTACTCGCGGTTCGGCGTGGCCACGTTGGTGCGGGTGCCGACGGAGAACGCGTCGCCGCTGGCGCGGTTCTCCACGGTCTTGGCGGCGTTGCCGACGCTCGTGTTCGTCGGGGTGTCCGTGGCGTGGTCGACGTCCCACGCCTTGCCGGTGCCCGGGTCGGCCCCGACCACGTCACAGCCGGGACCGGCCGTGGCGCACCACGTCGCGCGGGTGTCGGTGGAGGAGTAGTCGGCCGGAGGGTTGGCCGGGAACGCCTCCCAGCGCGGGTCGTCCGGCGCGCTGTGGTGGTCCACCAGGTTCTCGCGGGTCAGGATCTCGCCGCTGACCGCGTCCACGTGCGTCGTGTACGCGGCGGGCTCGCCCTCGCCGCCGCCGATCAGGGTGATCTGGAACGCGTTGTGCGTCCCGTCGGGCGCGGGCACCGCCGTGGCCGTGGCCTTCTTGACGGTGGCCGTGGCCAGGTCGATCCCGCCGTCCCTGGCCGCGATCTCCAGTGCCTGCCGCTCGGTGAGCCTGGCGGCGGGAGGCGCCTCGGAGGAGCGGGAGAGGGTCGAGGTGACGTGGAGGACCTTCCCGCCCTTCACGCCGACCACGACCTGGCCGTCCACGCCCGCGGGCAGGCCGCCGAACCTCTGCCGCAGGAGTACGGCGTACCCGTCCCCGATGGGGTTGGCGGCGATCTTCTCCAGCGCGTCCACGGCCTCGCCGGAGAGGCCGAAGAGGCTCTCGTTCGCCTTGAGGTAGGCCCGCGCGGCCCGCTCGGGGTCGGCGTCCAGGCCCTCGGCGAGCGGGGTGGAGCCGGTGACGACGGCGGGAGTGCCGAGAGCGTTCCACCGGATCGTCGCGGTACTCGCCGCGGCCGACCTGGAGAGTGATGTCGGGGGTGCGACGCTGCCGCGCCGGTTGTCCAGGTCGGGCTTGGCGCCGTGTTCGGCCTGGAAGTCGTGGACCTTGGGGGGCTGCCCGCCGGGTTCGCCCTGGGCGACCCCCGGCAGGGGAATGACGAGCGCCGCGGTGGCGGCGGCGATGACGGTAACGCGTGACCAGGGTTTGGTCGACACCGATCCTCCAGCGAAAGATGGCCGTCGCCGGCCATGCCACACGCAGATCACGTGTGTTGCGCAAGAGGTAACACCGATTCAAGTGTCATGACAAGATCTTGTAAAGGTGTATACGTCGGTGTTATGGGGGCGCTCTGGGGTGCGTGAACGAGTGCGCCCCCGGCGGTCGGGCCGGGGGCGCGGGCGGGAAGTCCAGCGAGGTCAGGACGGGTCGGAGGGGCCGGGAAGGCCGGCCCGGGGGCCCGGGAGGGTCGATTCGTAAAGGGTTCGGAAGGGTTCGAAAGAGTTCGGGAGGGTCGGCCGGGGGTTCGGGAAGGTCGGTCCGGGAGGGTCGGTCCGGGAAGGTCGGTCCGGGAAGGTCAGGAGAAGGGGATCCAGGCCTGGTCGGTCAGGTCGCTCATGGCGCTGACCTTGAGGCCGAGGTCGGAGACCGTCCACAGGCTGTCGCCGACGACGACCGAGCGGCGGATGCCCGGGTCGTAGGCCATCCGGCCGTTCTCCGGCGCCTTGGGCCTGGGGTGGCTGACCGTGCCGGTCCTGGTGATCGCGGAGTCGTCGATCCTGAGGACCAGGGCGGTCCCGTTGGTCTGCTCGGTCCCGGTCCACGAGTTCACCGGGATGACCGCCATCCCCGTCTTCGCCCAGTACAGGAAGGCGTGCGGGTCCCACTCGGCCTCGGAGCCCGAGTCCTTCTGGAACATCCGCGACAGGCGGCGCGGGTCGGCCGGGTCGCTCACGTCGAACAGGGAGACCTGGGTGCCGAGCGTGCGGCCCTGCTCGCTCGCCTCCTGGCCCACGCCGATCAGCCGCCCGTCGCCCGCCGGGTGCAGGTACGCCGAATAGCCGGTGATCTTCAGTTCGCCCGTCTTCCTCGGTGCCGCCGGGTCGCGCAGGTCGAGCGTGTAGAGCGGGTCCACCTGCCTGAACGTCACCACGTAGCCGACGGGGCCGATGAAGCGGACCGAGTAGATCCGCTCACCCTGCCCGAGGCCGCCGACCTCGCCGGTCCTGGCCAGGGTGCCGGCGTCGAGCACGTAGACGGCGCTGGAGGTGTCCGGCGCGGCGGTCGGGGAGGTGGCCGGTTCGTTCCGCGAGGCGGTCGAGGTGGTGGCGACCCGCAGGTGCCCCTCGTGCTCCGACAGGGAGTACTGGTTGAGCAGCCTGCCGGGGACCTTGCCCGAGGCGACGTAGCGGGGCGCCCCGGCCGCGGTGATGTCGAACCGGTGGATCTCGGTCTCCTCAGGCGGCGGCGCGGGGGCCTTCGTCGGCGGGACGGTGTCACCGGCCGAAGGAGCCCGGGACGGTGAGACCGTGACGCCCGGTGTGATGGTCTGGGTCGGGGCGTCGGGGAAGGTCACCGAGGGGGCCGGAGTCAGCGAGACGGTCGGGGGCGCCGAGGGCTCGGGGAGCAGGCTCGGCGCGGGGTCGCCCGACGCGGCGGCGGGAGTGGCGGGCGTGGCGGGTACCACCGGCGGCGTCGCGGGTGTGGCGAAGAGGGTCGCGGACCCGGACGGCGCGGGCGTCACCGGAGTGGGAGCGGGAGTGGCGATGGTCGCGGGGGTGTCCTCGACGATCACCGGGTCGATCGGCCGGGGCCACCACCAGCGCGGGTTGCTGGCCACGTACAGGCTGGTGCCCGTCCCGTAGACGGTGTCGCCGTCGGCCGCGACGGCGATCGGGGCCGTCTCTGTGAGCGCCTCCGACAGGTCGAGGCTGTGCATGGTCAGCATCGACGTCCCCGTGTACTCCGCGGGGTGGCTGACCTGCCCGCAGTCGACCTTGCGGTCAGAGGTCCTCCCGTCCGCGGTCGTCAGCTCGTACTTCGGCAGCCACGCCTCGATCGGCGCCTTGGCGACGACCTCCGCGTTGCGCCGGGTGCGCTCGTTGTCCGACAGGCCGGGCCCGACGTCGGGGAACTCGATGCGCGGCTGGCTGCGGACCACGATCCGCACGGTCGAGCCGACCATCCTGGCGTCCACGTGGGAGCCGTCGGGGGTGAGCGAGCCGATCACCTCCGGCTTCCCCGACAGGTCGACGAGGACGTAGCGCGGTCCCGGGCTCGCCGCGCGCTTGGACGTCGCGCCGTACGGGATGATCCCGCCGCCGGAGAACAGCACCAGCGCCCGGTCCCCGCTGACCAGCAGGTCGGCCGGGGCCCACACCTGCTCGGCGTTCACGAGCTTCAGCGTGCCGGTGACCTTCCTGGTCGCGGTGTCCACCACCCGCAGCACGCCGCGGTTCACGGTGATCACCCGGTCGCCGTCGGTCTTCACCAGGTCGGGCTCGTCGACCCCGGCCTCGTGCGTGTTCGTGGTGGAGTGCTCGGGCGCGCCGGACGCGCTCCTGGCGGAGTCGTCGGCGCGCGCCGTCGTCTCCGCGTACATGACCACGGGGCCGCCGAGACCCCAGGGGCCGACGTTCCTCACCGTCGCCTCGCGCAGGCCGGTCAGCATGTCGTCGCAGCCGCTGTAGGAGACGAGCTTGACGTTCCCCAGATCGACGGGCGCCGTCGTACGGCCCGCGACGGGCTTCGTCTCCGTCGAAGGCTCCGTCGAGGTCCCCGTCGACGTGCACGCCGTGGCGAGCAGCGCGGCGGCGAGGGTGACCGCGCCGGCCGTACGAATCGATGTCCTCATGCCACTACGACGGATCGGGAGGACATGTGGTTCAACACCTTGCTACCCGCTGGTAGTCAGGGCACGCCTCCCACGATTACGCTGCGGACATGGCCGTTCCCCCTGAAATGACACGGGCCGAGATGACACGGGTCCTCGCTCCCCGCATGATCGAACGCGTCGTGCGGCACGTGACCTCCGACGGTAAGACCCGGGAGATCACGGCGCCGTTCACCGGCGAGGTCCTCGCCGAGATGCCCGTCTCCACCGCCGACGACGTCCGCTCCGCCCACGCCGTGGCGCGGGAGGCACAGCGGGAGTGGGCGGCCCGGCCCGCGCGGGAGCGCGCCGAGCCCTTCCTGCGCCTGCACGACGCCATCCTCGACCGCCGCGAGGAGATCCTCGACGTGGTCCAGTGGGAGACCGGCAAGGCCCGCAGGCACGCCTTCGAGGAGGTCCTCGACGTCGCGGGCTGCACCCTCTACCACGCGCGGCGGGCCCCCGGCCTGCTGGAGCCGAGGAGGCGGGCCGGGATCATGCCCGTCGCCACCAGGACCGTCGAGACGCGCCAGCCCCGGGGGACGGTGGCGCTGATCTCGCCGTGGAACTACCCGCTCTCGCTCGGCGTCACCGACGCCGTTCCCGCGCTGCTCGCCGGGAACGCCGTGGTGCACAAGCCCGACACCCAGACCGCGCTGTCCACGCTGTGGACGATCGACCTGCTCGTCTCCCTCGGCATGCCCAGGGAGATCTGGCAGGTCGTCCTCGGCGACCCCGAGGAGGTCGGCGGGCCGCTGCTCGACGAGGCCGACTACGTGGCGTTCACCGGCTCCACCCGGGCCGGCCGGAAGATCGCCGAGGAGGCGGCGAAGCGGCTGATCGGCTGCTCGCTGGAGCTCGGCGGCAAGAACCCGATGCTCGTGCTCGACGACGCCGACCTGGACGCGGCGACCCAGGGCGCGCTGCGCGCCTGCTTCACCAACGCCGGGCAGCTGTGCCTGTCCGTCGAGCGGCTCTACGTCCACGACTCCGTGCACGACGCGTTCGTGTCGAGGCTCGTCCGGCAGGTCGGGAACATGAGGCTCGGCGCCGGGCTCGACTGGAACGTGCAGATGGGCTCGCTCTCCTCCCTGCGGCAGCTGGAGGCGGTCGGCGCCCACGTGGACGACGCCGTCGCGAAGGGCGCCCGCGTCCTCGCCGGGGGAAGGACCCGTCCCGACCTCGGCCCGCTGTTCTACGAGCCGACCGTCCTGGCCGACGTCGACGAGAGCATGGACCTGTGCCGGGCCGAGACCTTCGGCCCCGTCGTCGCGGTCTACCGCTTCGACGACGACGACGAGGCGGTCGAGAGGGCCAACGACACCGCGTACGGCCTCAACGCCTCCGTCTGGACCCGCGACGTGCCGCGCGGGCGGGCGCTGGCCTCCCGGATCAGGGCGGGCTCGGTCAACGTCAACGAGGGGTACGGCTCCGCCTACGCCTCCTACGGCGCGCCCATGGGCGGCATGAAGTCCTCGGGCCTCGGCCGCCGCCACGGGTCCGAGGGGCTGCTGAAGTACACCGAGGGGCAGACCATCTCCAGCCAGGCGTCCTGGCTGGGCTTCGAACCGGTCCTCGGCATGGCGTACGAGAAGTACGCCGACACCCTCGCGACCGCCTTCAAGGTGATGAAGACGCTCCGCCTGAAGTGAGGGCCCCGGGGTCGTTCGAAGGTCGTCCGAAGGGAGCGCGGTGTTCGACCACGACGTGCTGGTGATCGGATCGGGGTTCGGCGGGAGCGTCTCGGCGCTGCGGCTGACGGAGAAGGGCTACCGGGTCGCGGTGCTGGAGGCCGGTCGCCGCTTCGACGAGACCACGCTCCCCAGGACCTCCTGGCGGGTCCGCGACTTCCTGTGGGCCCCGGCGCTGGGACTGAAGGGCATCCAGCGCATCCACGTGCTCCGGGGCGAGAAGGGCACCGGCGTGATGGTCCTCGCGGGCGCCGGGGTCGGCGGGGGTTCCCTGGTCTACGCCAACACCCTCTACGAGCCGCCGGACGCGTTCTTCCTGGACGCCCAGTGGTCGTCCATCACCGACTGGAAGGCCGAGCTGGCCCCGTACTACGACCAGGCCTCGCGCATGCTGGGCGTGACCCTCAACCCGACGGTCACCCCGGCGGACAAGGTGGTGCGCGCGGTCGCCGAGCGGATGGGCGTGGGCGACACCTTCCACTTGGCGCCGGTCGGCGTCTTCTTCGGCGCCCCGGGCGTGGAGGTGGACGACCCCTACTTCGGCGGCGCGGGGCCGCGCCGCAGCGGCTGCACCGAGTGCGGCGAGTGCATGACGGGCTGCCGCCACGGGGCCAAGAACACGCTGGTCAAGAACTATCTCCACCTGGCGGAGCGGGCAGGGGCCACGGTTCTCGCCGAGACCACGGTCACGTCGGTCGTCCCGGTGGACGGCGGCTACCGGGTCGAGACGCGCGGGACGGGCGCGCCCTGGCGCCGCCGCGCGCTCACCGCCGAGCACGTGGTCTTCGCGGCGGGGACGTACGGCACCCAGCGCCTGCTGCACCGGCTCAAGGCTTCGGGCGCGCTGCCCCGGCTCTCCGACCGCCTGGGGGCCCTCACCAGGACCAACTCGGAGGCGCTGCTCGGGTTCGAGCGTCTCTCGGTCGAGGGGAAGGCCGGGAGGGAGGCCGGGGGGGAGAAGCTCAACCGGGGGGTGGCGATCACCTCCTCGATCCATCCCGACGCCCACACGCACATCGAGCCGGTCCGCTACGGGGACGGTTCCAACGCGATGGGCATGCTCCGCACCCTGCTCGTCGACGGCGGCGGCGCTCCGCGCTGGCTGAGGTTCCTTGGCGAGGCCCTGCGCGCGCCGCACCGGGTGGCGAGGCTGTTCAACCACCGCCGGTGGTCGGAGCGCGGCATCATCGCGCTGGTCATGCAGGCGAAGGACAACTCGATCACCCTGTCCGAGCGCAGGGGGCTGTTCGGCCGGAGGCTGCGCTCGGGACGGGGTCACGGCGAGCCCAACCCCACCTGGCTGCCCGCAGGCCACGAGTTCGTCAGGCACGCGGCCGAGGAGGTCGGCGGCGTCCCGGCCGGCTCCTGGCTCGACCTGTTCGACATCCCGGCCACCGCCCACTTCCTGGGCGGCTGCGCCATCGGCGCCGGGCGCGACACCGGGGTGATCGACCCCTACCATCGCGTCCACGGCTACGAGGGCCTGCACGTCGTCGACGGCTCGGCCGTCTCCGCCAACCCGGGCGTCAACCCCTCCCTCACCATCACCGCCCAGGCCGAGCGCGCCATGGCGCTGTGGCCCAACCGGGGCGAGCCGGACACCCGCCCCGCCCAGGGCTCCCCGTACGCCCGCCTGCCGCCCGTCGCTCCCGGGAACCCCGCAGTCCCGGCCGCCGCCCCCGGGGCCCTGCGCCTGCCCATCGTCGGGATCACCTGACGGGAGAGGCCGGGTTTCGCCGATCTCCATGTGGCTGCCTCCGGTGAGTGAGCACGTCCGCTGATCGCGGGGTGTTCACGAGCGGGCCTGGTCCGTCGCGGAAGAGGTCACTGTCCCCATTTCTCCGGCTCTCGCCGTTCGTACTCGGCGAGGCGATTCCCGTGGAGCCAGGTCGCCCCCCCGCCCACGACCACAGGCTCACGCGAGGACGCCGCACCTTCGGTTCGGGGAAGCCTTCGGCCCGCGGCGTCCGACGGCCCGGTGATCGGCTGTTGCGAAGGTCCGGCCGGTACGGTCGGCGATCTCGGCGAGCGTCACGAGATCCTCGCTCACCCCTGTCACCTCTAGGCCGACGAGACGTCGCGGTCGCTTGGCGTGCCCTTCCGGTGAGCGCGGTGTCGACCAGACGGACGTGCTCCAGGCGCGGGTCAGCCGGTGGGCCGCTGGATGGGCTGGGGCTCAGTGCGGTAGATGAGGGTCGTCTCGACGTGCACTATCTCGGGCCGGATCAGGAACTTCTCCAGGAGCAGGCGGTGCAGGCGGTCGGCGTCGGCGACCGCCACGTGGACCAGGAAGTCCTGCGGTCCGGCCACGTGGAACAGGGCGATGGTCTCGGGCAGGCCCAGGACGAAGGCCCGCAGCGGGTCGACGAGCTGGCTGGTGTGCGGCCGGACCCGCAGGGCGAGCAGCGCCTGCATGGGACGGCCGAGCGTCGCCGGGTCGACCTCGGCGCGGAAGGCGCCGATCACCCCGCGCCTCCGCAGGGAGCGCACCCGCTCCAGCGCGGTGGAGGGGGCGACGCCCACGCGTTCGGCCAGGTCCTTGTTGGGGAGCCGCGCGTCCTTCTGCAGCTCGACCAGAATTCGCCGGTCCACCGAATCCAGTTCGACGCTCACCGGGTTCACCTCCGTCGAATTCGGCTCATCTGGCGAGCCGTCGTGAATTCCACCAGTATCCCCGTGTGACGTGGAACGTTGAGGAATTCGTGAACGCGGCGGGTGTGACCGTCGACGAGCTGGCCGCCTACGTGGACGGGAGCCAGCGGGGGGAGTCGCCCGTCATCCGCCGCACACCCCCGCGCGAGCTGGCCGAACGGCTCGGGCTCGCCCGGTGGATCCGCGAGGGCGGGATGACGCCGGAGGGGTACCGGGAGTTCCTGCGCGACTACCTCGCCGAGGGCACCCGGCTGCACCACCCCGCCCAGCTGGGACATCAGGTCGCCACCCCCGACTTCCCCGCCGCGCTCGCCGACTTCGTGCACGGCGCGCACAACAACCCGATGGCGATCTACGAGATGGGCGCCTCGGCGGCGACGGTCGAGTTCGAGGTGCTGCGCTGGATGCTCGGCACGGTCGGCTTCGGAGAGACGGGGGGCGGGGTCCTCACCCACGGCGGCTCGCTGGCCAACCTCACCGCGCTGCTCGCCGCGCGGGCGTCGGCGGCCCCGGATGCGTGGACCGAGGGCGTCCCCGGCGACCTCGCCCTGCTCGCCCCCGAGTCGGCCCACTACTCGCTCGCCCGCGCCGCCGCGATCCTCGGGCTGGGGGAGCGCGCGGTCATGCCGCTGGACGTCGACGGGCTCGGCAGGATCGACGTCGCCCGCCTGCCCGACGCCCTGGAACGGGTGCGCCGGGCGGGACGGCGGCCGATGGCCCTGGTCGCGAACGCCTGCGCGACCGGGACCGGCCTCTACGACGACCTGCGCGGGACCGGGGAGTTCTGCGCCGCCAACGGCGTCTGGTTCCACGTGGACGGCGCCCACGGCGCCTCCGCGCTTCTCTCCGAGGGGCACCGCCACCTGCTCGACGGGATCGGGCTCGCCGACTCGCTCGTCTGGGACGCGCACAAGATGCTGCGTACCTCCAGCCTGGCCGCGGCGGTGCTGACCCGGCGCGAGGGCGACCTGGACGCGGCCTTCCGGCAGCGGGCCAGTTACCTGTTCTACGGGGAGCAGGGCTTCGACCTCATCGGCAGGACCGTGGAGTGCAGCAAGGCCGAGCTGGGCCTGAAGGTCTTCCTCAACCTGGCCTGGCGGGGCGAGCGGGGCCTGGGCGAGTACGTCGCGCGCCAGTACGCCACCGCGCGCCGCTTCTGGGAACTGGCCCGCGAGCGGCCGGGCTTCGAGTGCCCGTACGAACCGGAGAGCAACATCGTCTGCTTCCGGTACGGCACCGGCGACCAGGCGGACATCCGCGAGCGGCTGATGGAGGACGGAGCCTTCCAGCTGACCTCGGCCGAGGTCGGCGGGGTCCGCCACCTGCGGATTACCGTGATGGCCCCCGCCACGGACGACAAGACGCTGGAGGCGCTGCTCGACCGGATCGCCGGACCGGAGGCCGTGGCCGGTCCCCGGTGAGCTCCCCGCGGGGCCTCAGTGGATTCCGGAATCGGGGTGGGCGGCGTCCCAGCGGCGGCGCGACTCGGCGATGCCGTCGCGGTGCTCGGCCGACCAGTCGACGAGGGTCCGCAACAGGTGGGTGAGGCTGTGCCCGGACGGGGTCAGCTCGTAGTCGACCTGCGGCGGGACGACGGCGTGGACGGTCCTGGAGACCAGGCCGTCGCGCTCCAGGCGGCGCACGGTCAGGGTGAGCATCCGCTGCGAGATGCCGGGCACGGCCCGCTGGAGCTCGCGGAACCGGCGCACCCCCTGGGCCAGCTCCACGACCACCAGCACCGACCACTTGTCGCCGATCCGGTCGAGGACCTCACGGATGCCGCAGTCCTCGCCCCCGCAGGAGACGACCGGCTCCGTGGTTACCGCGGTGTGCCCCACTGACATCGAAGTGCCTCCTTATGTCACGCGTCCTTGGTGTCGATGATGGACCCGGTTACCGAAGAGAACCAACTACGCGGGGGAGATCCCATGATTCTCATGACGGGGGCGACGGGCGCACTGGGGCGGCTCGTCGCCGCGCGGCTGGCCGGGCGGGACGACGTGGTGATCGGCAGCCGCGCCCCGGAGGCGGTCCCAGCCGGGGGACCGGCCCGGCTGATCGACTTCGAGTACCCCGCCTCGCTGGCGGAGGGCTTCGCCGGGGTGGACACGCTGCTGCTGATCTCCGCGGGCTACGGCGAGGACGACGTGGTGATCGCCAGGCACGGCGCGGCGATCGAGGCGGCGGAGAAGGCCGGGGTCGCGCACATCGTCTACACCAGCCTCAGCGCCGCCGGGGACCACCTGGCCTACGCGCTCGCCCACCGCTGGACCGAGCGCAGGCTCCGCGAGGGGACCGCGAGCTGGACGATCCTGCGCAACGGCCTCTACGCCGAGCTGCTGGCGACGCTCGCGCCCGCCGTGGACGGCAGGATCACCGCGCCGCTGGGCTCCGGACGGCTGGCCGCCGTGGCCCGCGAGGACCTGGCCGACGTGGCCGCCCTGGTCGCGGCCGGCGCCTCCGCGCACGCGGGCCGGACCTACGAGCTGGTCGGGGAGGAGGCGGTCGGCGGCGCGGAACTGGCCGCCGCCCGCACCGAGGCCACGGGGGACGCCGTCTCGTACGAGCCGGGCACCCTCGCCGGGGCCCGCGAGGCGTTCACCGCCTCCGGCCTGGTTCCCTTCCAGGTCCCGATGCTGGTGAGCACCTACTCCTCGATCGCGAACGGGTTCATGGACGCGACGGACGGCGACCTGCGGAGCCTGCTCGGCAGGGCTCCCCGGTCCGCCCTGGAGGTCATCGTCGCGGGAGCGCGCGAGTAGGCGAGTAGGGCCGGCGGCAGTCGGCCGAAGGCCCGTGCCGGGCTGTGGAGAGGGCCAGGACAGGATCAGGACAGAGCCGGCGCACCCCGAGGGCCCCCTGCCCGGCCGCGGAGAGGGCAGGGGGCCCGTGTGATCAGTTGTCGGTGCAGAACATGTGGATCCGGCAGTTCGTGAGGCGACCCGCCTCGCTGGAGGCCGGCTCGCGCTCCTCCAGACCCTGAAGGTCCTGAACGTCGAACGACATCGATTTCACCTCCTCGCCGATCTCGTGGCCGCGCCGGGCGCGGGCCGCTTCTCCTTCCGCCGCCCCGGAACGGGCGGCGAGCCTGGGACGGGAGGACGCCAGGCGTCCCCCACGACGTCGTCGAGCATCCACGGCCGCGCGTGCCGGTGGCGCAGCCGGACCAGGAAGGCGACGATCCCGGCCACGCCGCCGAGGAACGTCGGGACGACCTTCGAGAACGGGTCCGGCACGAGCAGCCTGCCGGAGCGGGTCACGGCTCTGGCCTCCAGGCATCCGGCCAGGTCCCCGGCCCAGCGCAGGTACCGGTCGTCGGCCGTGAAGTCGGCCATGTCGAGGAGGAACTCGCCGTCGCCGGGCAGGCCGTGGCACGGCACCGCCCCCGACCGCCAGCGGGTCCTGTGCACCGCGACCGCCGCCTGGCCGGCGAGCCGCAGGGCGTCCGGGTCGCCGGTGGCGCGCCAGTACCGGACGAGGAAGGAGCCGATCCCCGACGAGCCGCTGCACCAGTGCGGCCGGCGCGGCCGGACCGTCCGCGGGTCCCGCGCGAGGGTCGGCCACCAGGCGGTGTCGCCGTCGACGTCGGCCCGCTCGTACAGGGCGTGGGCGACCTCGCGCACGGTCGCCATCCAGTCCGGGCGGCCGAGGGTGACGGCGGCGTAGAGCAGCGCCGTACCGGCCCCGGCGATCCCGTGCGCGAAGCCGAGGTGGTCGGCGCCCGCGAGACCGGAGTCGAACGACTCCGGCGTCGGCCATCGCGGGTGCCCCATCCGGTAGGACCGCGCATTGTGCAGGTTCTCGAACGTCTCCACGGCCCGCCTCCGGAGTACGGGGTCGCCCGAGCGCAGGGCGAGGCGCAGCACCGTCATACCGGCCCCGGCCAGCCCGTGCGTCACGTCGGAGCTCGGGTGGTCCACCGGAAGCCGGGCCGCCGCCCGCAGCGCGAACTCCCTCGTCCCGTCGTCGCCCGAGGTCTCCGCCGCGTCGTGAAGGGCCCAGACGGCTCCCGAACGCCCGAAGTACAGGCCGGGGGGCCAGACGTCCTCGTCGGAGAGGCGGCGGCGGAGCCACCCGGCCGCGGCCTCCGCCGCGCCTTCCAGGCCTTCCGTGCCTGCCGCGCCTTCCGCGCCCGCCGTGTCGCCTGCGACGGCGCTGCCCGTGACGGGGTTGTTCGTGACGGGGTTGTTCGTGACGGCGTCGCCTGTGACGGCGCTGTCCACAACGATGTCGTCCACGACGACGGCGCCGCCTGTGAAGGCGTCGTTCGTGAAGGCGTTGTGCGTGACGGCCGTGCGGGAGGCGAGCGTCAGGACGGCCAGGATGCCCGGCACGCCCCCGTTCACCGAGCACGGATCCGCCTCGGCTCCACCGGCCCCGCCGACCGCGTTGGGCCACGGCGACGGGCTGTCCTCCCGAGTGTCCATGGTCTCCACCAGCCACGTCAGACCGTCCGCCACCAGAAGGTCCGCCCGTCGTATCCCGCCCGCCACCGGGAGATCCACCAGCCGTGCCGGCCCGTCCGCCACCGGGAGGTCCGCTCGTCGTGGCCCGGCCGTTCTCACCTCCGCTAGGGCGGGGCCCGCGAGGACGCGGGCCTTCCCCGTCTCGCGTGTCGCCGCGAGGCCGGTGGCGGGGGCCGCCGGGGCGAGCGTGTCCAGGAACTCCGCGCAGCGGTTCAGGGACCAGCGCTCCTCCGGTTCGATGACCAGTCCCTCCACCAGCGGGCGGAGGAGCGCGAGGGCGGGGTTGGCCGTGGACACCGCGGCGACGTGGCCGAGAAGGCGACGCCCGCGGGCCGGGCCCGTCGTACCGTCCTCGGGGAGTTCCAGTCCGGCGCCGGTCGCGAGGAAGTACGCCAGCCCGCCGAGACCGAACAGGTCGGCCGTCTCCCCCGGGGCGGGCCGGAGTTCGCCGGTGTGCGGCACCAGCTCGGGGGCCAGGTAGCCGGGGGTCCCGCCGATCATGACGATGTCACCCGGAACCGTCGCGTGCTCCAGGTCGACGAGCCGGAGGTCGCCGCCGGGCAGGAGCATCACGTTGTCCGGTGAGAGGTCGCGGAAGACGTGGCCGAGGTCGTGGACGGCCCGCAGCGCGTCGACGAGGCGCCGCAGGATCGGCAGGACCCCGGCGGCCCCGTTCCCGAAGCCGTCGTGCCCGAGAGGCCCGGCGTTCTCTTCGGACCAGCGCCGCAGCGTCGTCCCGGGCACGCGCTCCTCGACGAGGAACGCGTGCCCGCCCTGCTCGAAGAAGTCGACCACGGCCGGGACGAACCCGCTGGAAGCCAGGACCTCCAGCCGGGACCTCTCCGCCGCCAGCCGGTCCCGCGCGTCCCGGCCCCCGAGGTCGGACGAGGCGTGCGGCCGTCCCTCCTTGATCACGACCTCGGCGCCGCTCCCGGTGTCCTCCGCGATGTACACGCCGCCCCTGTTGGCGTGTCGCACCGCCTCGCGGACCACGAAACGGCCGTTCAGCATCACGGCGCGCCGCTCCGGCCGCCCGGGGGCGCCGGGCGTGGCGAAGGGTGAGGTGGCGAAGGAGGGCGGAGAAAACCGTGGCAGCCGCTCGTCGTGGACCGTCGTCCCCTCCGGCGTGCGGAGCCGGACCTCGTAGAAACCGTCGTTGCCGAGCACCCGGTGCCCGCCGAAGGCCCCGTAGCGGTAGTGGACGATCCCGCCGGGCCGGTAGGGGTGGTCCGACAGGATCGCCGGGCCGGGAAGCCCCCAGGTGGCCTCGTCGAGCAGCGGCGCCAGCCGGGCCGCCTCGGCGCCGCCCGCCGGGTAGGCGGTGACGAACTTCCCCGCCTGGGCGCGGGCACAGTGGGGAGCGAGGAGTTCCCAGTAGTCACCCAGCCGCGCGGGGAACTTGAAGGCGCATCCCTCGGCGGCCAGCACTCGTACGACCCGGGAGAGCACGATCGGGGCGGAGAGCATCGTCGCGGAGATGTGGAGTTTCCAGCCCTGCGCGGGCATCGCGTATCCGCCGGGAACGACCAGGCACCAGAACTCCCCGTCGGTGACCGACCAGTCGCGGGCCGGGACCCGTCCGATCTCGGCGATCGCGATGTCACGCAGGAGGGCGCTGTCGCCCGGGGGGCTTTTCACGGGAGGTCGTCCTTCGGCTGTCACGGTTCGGCGTCGCATGGGAAACACGTCTTACGGGAAATCCGTCACACGA
Source organism: Streptosporangium heterodermiicola (assembly GCF_051390675.1). Classification (NCBI taxonomy): domain Bacteria; kingdom Bacillati; phylum Actinomycetota; class Actinomycetes; order Streptosporangiales; family Streptosporangiaceae; genus Streptosporangium; species Streptosporangium heterodermiicola. The sequence continues at coordinate 57,206 of NZ_JBPJSR010000012.1, read as the reverse complement.
GAAATCCGTCTACGGGAAGTCCGTGTCACGCGGGAAGTCCGTTTCACGCGGGAAGTCCGCGTCACACGGGGAGTTCGTGCCGCGCGGGAAGTTCGTGTCGCGCGGGAAAGAGAGACGCGCGAGGTGTTCGCGTCGGGGAGCCGCGCCGATGGCGTGGGTCCCGCTCGGGGGCGCGGCCGTCGTCGTTCCCGTCACCGGGACCGCGTCGTGGTGATCGCGCATATGTGAGATCGGCGGATCCGCCGCGTTCTTTTCGCCTACCGGCGCTGGGTAACACACAAGCACGGCGGATATGGGGTGCGCCATGTAAAAGTACGCACTTCTCGTTCGGCGTGGGTGATCTGCCGGGCATTTAATGCACTTATTTCATATTCACATATATTAATTCCGGTCCGCCGTGACGGGGCTTCACATGGACGTCCGAGGGAATCGAGCGGCGGATTTCCCCGGCCCGACCTCGGATGCGCGGGTGTCGTTCCCAGGCTCGGAAGACCCCTCCTGATATAGCGTCGCGTCCATGACCGAACTCGACGGCCGCCTCCGCGCGGTGTGCGACCTCACCGTGTCCGGCGTCCGGGAAATGGCCGGGCGGCACGAGTACGACGGCCTGATCCAGGACCTGTCGCCGGAGGGGGTGCGCGCCGGGCTGGCCGCGCTGGGCCGGGGGCCGCTGCCCGCCGACCCGTACGACGCGGCGCACCTGCGGATCTTCGAGGAGGCTGCCCGGGTGCAGCTCGGCGAGCTGGAGCTGCACCGCCGCAGCCCCCTGGAGCACCTGGGCAACCTCGACCTGGCCACCTACGACCGCGAGTACGCCCCCGAGGCCGAGCGGCACGCCGCCAAGCTCGCGCACCTGGCCCGCTGGCCCGAGGCGGTGGACAACGCGATCGCCTCGCTCGACCTGCTCAGCGCCCCCGTCGCGACCGCCCTGCTCGGCGCGGTACGCGGCCTCGCCTCCGGGGTGCCGGGGGACGCCGAGGAGAGCGTGCGCGAGGCGGCGTTCAGGGCCCACGCCCGGCTGGTGGAGCACGTGGAGAAGGCCGCGCACACCGGCGACCCGGACGCCTCCCTCGGCGCCGAGGGGCTCGCCGGGCTCATGGGCACCGGCGACGGCCTCCCGGTCGACCTGGGACGGCTCGCCGAGCGCGCCGACGCCGAGCGCGACCGCCTGATGGCCCGGCTGGCGGAGTCCTGCGCCGCGCTGGGATTCGCCGGACGGCCGCCGCTGGAGGTCGCGCGCGAGCTCGTCAGGCAGCACCCCGGCCCCGACGGCGTGATCGAGGCGGCCAGGATCGGCACCGAGAGGGCGATCGCCTTCACCAGGGAGAAGGACCTGGTCCCCTACCACGACGGGGAGTGCCGGGTCGGCATCGCGCCCGAGTCGCGCCGGTGGGCGATGGCGATGATGAGCTGGTCGGCGCCCGGCGAGCCCGACGGCCCCTCGTGGTACCACGTCACCCCGCCCGACCCCTCGTGGCCCGAGCGCGACGTCGAGGAGTGGCTGGAGGTCTTCAGCGAGACGACGCTCCCCGCGATCAACGTGCACGAGGTCGCCCCCGGGCACTTCTCCCACGGCCGCGCCCTGCGCCACGTCCGCTCCGACGTACGGCGGACGCTGATGTCGCTGGCCTTCGCGGAGGGCTGGGCGCACTACGCGGAGGAGCTCTGCGTCGAGGAGGGCTTCGCCCCCGGCGACCCGCGCTTCGAGATCGGGGTGTGGCTGGAGGCGCTCATCAGGGTGACCCGGCTGGCCTGCGCGATCGGCGTGCACTCCGGCGCGATGACCGTCGAGGAGGGCGCCCGCCGCTTCGCCGCCGACACCCACATCGCCGGTCCCGCCGCCCACTCGGAGGCGGCGCGGGCCACCTTCGACCCCACCTACGGCCGCTACACCTGGGGCAAGCTGGAGATCCTCGATCTCCGCGACCGCGCCAGGGCCGAATGGGGTCCCGGCTTCGGCCTCAACCGCTTCCACACCGCCATGCTCGCCCTCGGCTCCCCGCCCCTCGGCCTGCTCGGCCACGCCCTTCGCACGGACCCCGGCGCCCGGTAGACGGCGGAAAGGACGGGCTCAGCGGTCGACGGCCGTGGCGCCGCCGTCGACGACCAGGTGGGCGCCGGTGACGAAGGACGCCTCGTCGCTCAGCAGGAACCGTACGGCCGCCGCCACCTCGGCGGGACGGCCCAGGCGGCCGAAGAGCGACCTGCGGCTGAAGGACTCCAGATAGCGCGCGTCGCCGCCCGTGGCGGCGGTGAGCATCGGGGTGTCGACGTAGCCGGGGCAGACGGCGTTGACCCGGATCGGCGCCAGCTCGTGGGCCATCGAGCGGGTCAGGCCGAGCATGCCCGCCTTGGACGAGCAGTAGGCCGGGATGAAGGCCTGCCCGACCAGGCCCTCGATCGAGGAGATGCCGACGACCGCGGAACCCCCCTGGCCGCGCAGGTCCTCCAGCAGGGCCTTGACCAGCAGGGCGTGGGCACGCAGGTTGACGTTGAGCACCGCGTCCCACGAGGCCTCGCTCAGGTCGCCGAGGGCCATGGGGGCGGCGATCCCGGCCGCGTGCACGAGGCCGCCGATCGAGGCGAGGGCGTCGCGGCTGGCGGTGATCGCGGCGGGGAAGGCGGAGGAGTCGGTGACGTCGACGGTGACGGCGGTCGCGGCGACGCCGTGCGCGGCGGCGAGCGAGGCGGTCTCCTTGGCGCCCGCCTCGTTCAGGTCCCAGACCGCCACCGGGCGCCCGGCCTCGGCGAGCGCCAGGGCGCAGGCCCGGCCGATCCCCGACGCCCCGCCGGTGACGACGACTCCGGTGCCGGTCATCGGCGGCCTCCTCGATTGCTGGGGGGCTTCACGTTAGCTTGGTGCCCAATCGGCCGCTAGGTATGGCGGTTCGTTTCCGAGAGGTCGCCGGGCAGGGGGTCGTTTCCGAGAGGTCGCCGGGCACGGCGGGTTCGTGCCCGAGCCCCGCCGGGCAGGGGGTTCGTGTCCGGGCGGTCGCCGGGCACGGCGCGAACCGGAGGCGGTGCGAGGTGTGAACAGCCGGTCCGGAGGTAACACGATGCGTGAACCATGATGCTGGAGGAAGCGCTATGCGTGAACTGTCAGGCAAGGTCGCGGTCGTCACGGGGGCGGGCAGCGGGATCGGGAGGGCGCTCGCGCTGAGCCTCGCCGCGGAGGGGATGTCCCTCATGCTCGCCGACGTCGACCCGGGAGACCTCGCGGAGACCGCCTCGCTGGTGGAGGGGAGCGCGGCGAGGGGAAGCGCGGCGGAGGGCAGGATCCTCGGGGGCAAGGTGCTCACCGAGATCACCGACGTCTCCGACCCGGTGGCGGTGGATCACCTCGCCGACCGTACGTTCGGCGAGCTGGGCGCGGTCCACGTGCTGTGCAACAACGCGGGGGTCTTCCAGGGCGGCCGGATGTGGACGCGGGAGCCCGAGGACTTCGCCTGGATGCTCGGGGTGAACCTGTGGGGCGTGCTCCACGGGATCCGGGCCTTCGTGCCCCGCATGATCGACCAGGACACCGAGGGCCACATCCTCAACACCGTCTCCGCCGCCGGCCTGTTCGCCGTTCCCTACTTCGGTCCCTACACGGTCTCGAAGTACGCCGCGCTCGCCGCCTCGCAGTCCCTCGCCCAGGACCTCGCGACGGCCGGTTCCAAGCTCCGGGTGACCGCGCTGTGCCCCGGCGGGGTGCGGACCGGCCTCAACCACTCCAGCCGCCACCGGCCGGAGAACCTCGTGGCCGCCGAGCGCACCGAGGACGAGGTGGCCTCCTCCGCGATCATCGACGGCCTGGTGGAGGGGGGCATCGGCCCGGCCGAGGTGGCGCTCGCCGCGGTGGCCGCGATCCGCGAGGAGCGCTTCCTGGTCCTCACCCACCCCGGCCACGCCGAGGCCCTGCGCGAACAGACCGAGGCCCTGATCGCCGGGACACCGCCCTCGTTCCCCGGCCGTGACTGACGGGGTGGCGGGGTGGCGGGAATCTTCCCTGCCGTGAGTGACAGGGGGGTGGGAGTCCTTCCCCGGCCGTGAGTGACGGGGGAGGTCTTCCCGGCTGTGGGGGACGGGAGTCCTGCCCGGTCGCGGGTGACGGGGAGCGGAAGATCTTCCCGATCGCGGGTGGGCGGGGCGGTGGGAGATCTTCCCGGCTACGACCGGGCGCGCTGACGGGCGCCGATAGACTGAGGCCACCGCTCTGTTCCTTTTGGGGGTCTTGGTGTCTGAGTTCGACACGGTCCTGGTCGTCGACTTCGGCGCGCAGTACGCGCAGCTGATCGCGCGAAGGGTGCGTGAATGCCACGTCTACTCCGAGATCGTCCCCTCGACGATGCCGGTCGAGGAGATGATGGCGAAGAAGCCCAAGGCGATCATCCTGTCCGGCGGTCCCTCGTCGGTGTACGCCGAAGGCGCCCCCGCCGCCCCCGCGGGCCTGTTCCAGACCGGCGTGCCGACCTTCGGCATCTGCTACGGCTTCCAGATCATGGCCCAGGAGCTCGGCGGGGAGGTGGCCAGGACCGGCACCGCCGAGTACGGCGGCACCCACCTCGACGTCGCCCGGCAGGGCGTGCTCTTCGCGGGGCTGCCCGCCACGCAGTCGGTCTGGATGTCCCACGGTGACAGCGTCTCCGCCGCTCCCGAGGGCTTCACCGTCACCGCCGCGACCGCCCAGACGCCCGTCGCCGCCTTCGAGCACCCCGAGCTGGGCCTGTACGGTGTCCAGTTCCACCCCGAGGTCCTGCACTCCGACCACGGCCAGGCCGTGCTGAAGCACTTCCTCGACGCCGCGGGCTGCCGCCCCTCCTGGACGATGCTCAACATCGTCGAGGACGCGGTCGAGGCGGTCCGCGCCCAGATCGGCCCCGAGGGCCGCGCCATCTGCGGTCTCTCCGGCGGCGTCGACTCCGCGGTGGCCGCCGCCATGGTCCAGCGGGCCATCGGCGACCGGCTGACCTGCGTCTTCGTCGATCACGGGCTGCTGCGCAAGGGCGAGGCCGAGCAGGTCGAGCGCGACTTCGTGGCCGTCACCGGGGTGAAGCTCCGCGTGGTCGACGCCCAGGAGCGCTTCCTGAAGGCGCTCGACGGGGTCACCGACCCCGAGGAGAAGCGCAAGATCATCGGCCGCGAGTTCATCAGGGTCTTCGAGGACGAGCAGCGCGCCATCATCGCCGACGGCCCCGTCGACTTCCTCGTCCAGGGCACCCTCTACCCGGACGTGGTCGAGTCGGGCGGCGGCACCGGCACCGCCAACATCAAGTCCCACCACAACGTCGGCGGCCTCCCCGACGATCTCCAGTTCTCGCTGGTCGAGCCGCTCCGCGCCCTGTTCAAGGACGAGGTGCGCCGGGCCGGGGAGGAGCTGGGCCTGCCCGCCGCGATGGTCTGGCGCCAGCCGTTCCCCGGCCCCGGGCTGGGCATCCGCATCGTCGGCGCGGTGAGCCGCGAGCGCCTGGAGATCCTCCGCGAGGCCGACGCCATCGCCCGCGAGGAGCTCTCCCGCGCCGGTCTCGACCGGGAGATCTGGCAGTGCCCGGTCGTCCTGCTCGCCGACGTCCGCTCGGTGGGCGTCCAGGGCGACGGCCGCACCTACGGTCACCCGGTCGTGCTGCGCCCGGTCTCCAGCGAGGACGCCATGACCGCCGACTGGTCGCGCGTCCCGTACGACGTGCTCGCCCGCATCTCCACCCGCATCACCAACGAGGTCCGCGAGGTCAACCGGGTGGTCCTCGACGTGACCAGCAAGCCCCCGGGCACCATCGAGTGGGAGTAGTCGCCCCCGGGGCCGCGAGCTGAGCCGTTCGGCCGCGAGCTGAGCCGTTCGGCCGCGAGCTGAGCCGTTCGGCCGGGAGCGGGTGCTCCCGAGGCCGCGACCGGGAGGTCAACCGCGCGACAAACCGCTCGGGCGGGAGTGGGCGTTCCCGGGGTCGTGGGCGGTGAGCCGTTCGGGCGGGAGGCGTTCCTGAGGTCGTGGGCGGTGAGCCGTTCGGGCGGGGATGGCGCTCCCGGGGCGTGGCCGGGGAGGGAGCCGCGCGGGCCGGTTGGCGCCGATGGCGCGGTTTCGCGAGGTGCCGGGCGGTAAGTTGGGGCGGGTGTCCTCCACCACCCCCACCGGCGCAGACTCCCCCCCGACCTCCGGCGCCCGCCTGGCGTGGCTCGACGCGTTGCGCGGCATCGGCGCGGTCGCCGTGTTGCTGGAGCACCTGCTGCCCTGGTTCATGCCCGCCCTGAGGCCCTACTGGTTCAACCTCGGGATGTACGGCGTCCTGGTGTTCTTCCTGGTCAGCGGCTACATCATCCCGGTCTCGCTGGAGAGGCGCGGAGACGTCAGGGCCTTCTGGATCAGCCGCCTGTTCCGGCTCTACCCGATCTACCTGCTGGTCGCGGCGGCCGTCCTCGTCATGGCGATCTGGATGCCCGTCCGCGAGCAGGTGCCCAGGGATCTGTCGTCGGTGTCCGCGCACGCCACGATGCTGCTGGACGTGGTGCACCTGGGCGGCCTGGCCGACACCATGTGGACCCTCTCGTACGAGATGGTCTTCTACCTCGTCGTCACCGCGCTGTTCGTCGGCGGGGCGCACCGCGCGAGCGGGACCTACGCGGTGGGCTTCGGCGCCGTCGCCGTCGTGGCGGGACTGCTGCTGACGGGGCCGCCGCTGACGGGGCCCTGGCCCGCGTACGTGTCCGGGGTGGTGTTCTTCGCGGGCCTGGCGTGCCTGATCGGCGGCCGGTTCCGGAACGTCGCCGCGTACGTGCTCGGCGCGATGGCGCTGGTGCTGCTGATCTTCTCGGGTTTCGTGCCGTGGCTGGGGGCGGCGATCCTCGCGGTGATGTTCGCCGGGACCGCGATCCGCCGCTGGGAGCAGGGCGCGGGCGGGCTCTGGCCGGTGGCGGCGGCGACCGTGCTGGTGGCCCTGGCCCCGGTCTGGTCGGAGCAGGCGGGCTGGTGGTGGGTGCGGCCGGGGCCGTGGTTCGCGACCATGGCGCTGGCCGGGGTGACGTTCGCGGTCGCGATGGCCCTGCGCGAGCGCCGGCTGCCCCGGTTCCTCGTCTGGCTGGGCCTGGTCAGCTACTCGGTCTACCTGCTGCACCACCCGCTGCTGCGGCTCACGCACGCCGTTGTCGGCGACGTACGGGACGCGGGGCAGGTGGTGCAGCTCTCACTGTCGGCGGCGTTCGTGCTGGTGGTGCTCGGCCTGAGCCTGCTCACCCACCGCTACGTGGAGCTTCCCATGCAGCGGCTGGGCAGGCGGCTGGCCCGGGGGCCGTCCTCCGGTTCCCGCGAGGTCACGTCCTCACGGTGAGGTGGCGGCTCAGAGACCGTCGGGGGGCGACTGGGCGAAGTCGTCCGGGTCGCCGGTGGGCGACTCGGAGGGCAGGTCCTCGTTCTTCTCGGAGCCGACCGGGTAGACGTCCCCGGCCTGGGTGGCCTTGGCGCCGCGCAGCGAGGAGACCGCCACCATGTGGTATCCCTGCTTCTGCAGGGCGGCCAGCAGCTTCGGCATCACCGTGACGGTCTGTGCCACCCAGTCGTGCATGAGGATGACCCCGTCACGCTTGGCGTTCTTGAGCACCTCGTCGTAGATGGCCTTCTCGTTCTTGGTCGCCCAGTCCCGCGAACCGCCGTTCCACAGGACGATCGGCATGCCCATCTGGGCGGCGATCGCCGCGACCCGCCCGTCGAACTCGCCGTAGGGCGGGCGAATCGTCGTCGGGTACTTCCCGGTGGACTTCTTGACGATGTCCTGTGTCTTGGTCAGCTCCTCGCGGATCTGGTCCTCCGACAGCTCCCGCAGGTGCGGGTGGCCGTAGCTGTGGTTACCGATGTCGTGGCCCTCGGTGACCATCCGCTTGGCGAAAGCGGGGCGGGACTTCACGTACTGGCCCTCAAGGAAGAACGTCGCCTTGGACTTGTACTTCTTGAAGGTGTCGAGCAGCTTGTCCGCGTACTTGCCGGGGCCGTCGTCGAAGGTGAGCGCGATGCACTTCACCTTCGCGCAGTCCACGGGCACGGGCTTCGGGGTGGGCTTGGCCTTCGGGGCGGGCTTGGCCTTGCCCGCCGTCGTGGCCGTCGTTCTGGGCTGGTCCGCGCTCCACGCGGTGGTCGGTGTGGCGATCATGGCCAGCGCGCAGGATGCGGCCAGCAGCATTCGGACAGGAGGCTTCATGAGGGGAGCTCCGGGTCAAATCGACGTCGGTCGAGTGAGCATCCTATCGAGATGCCTGATGCCTCCCGGGGCTGAAGTGTCACGATGCTCTGTGAAAGGCGCGCTCCTCCCGTGATCGGGCCGCGGCGCCGCGCGTGGTGCCTGGCTCCGTACAAGCTTGACGTTTTCCCAGGTCATGGGTGCGTGTAGCGGGCCGGGCCGCTCCCTTGCATGCCCGATGATGGCATCGGCCCCCTGCCGGAGCACGCTGGGAAAACCATGATGATCAGTACGGTGAGCCCGAAACCGGTCAAGGAGGAGCGGGGGGAGACCGGTGGGGCGCCGGCCCGTGACCGGTGGTTCACCCTCGCCTGTTACGCGACCGCCCAGCTCGCGCTGCTCGGCTGGTGGCTCGCCTTCCATCCCGGGCTGATGAGTCCCGACTCCGTCACCTACGTCGCGCACGTCACGACGGGCCCGTGGGTGGCCGGGCAGTCGGTCGCCTACGACGCCCTGCTCGGGCTCTCCCTGAGGGTGACCGGCGACCTGTCCCCGGTCACCCTCCTGCAGACGGCGGCGATGGCCGCCGCGCTCACCCACCTCGCGGGCGCGATCCGGCGGCTGGGGGTACGGGGGCGCCCGCTGCTCGTGGCGGTGGGGTGCGCGGCGCTGTCACCGCCGCTCGGCGCCTTCACGGTGTCGATGTGGAAGGACGTGCCGTTCACCGTGTGCGCGGTCCTGGCCGCGGGCACCGCCGTACGGCTCGCGACCCGGCCTGGTGCCCGGTCCGGTGCCCGGTCCGGTGCGCGGGACGCGTTCCGGGGGCGTGGCGGGGCCGGAGGCGGCGGGTCGGGGTGGGATCCGCGTTTCGCCGCGTTCGGGGTGGAGCTGCTCGGGCTGGGGCTCTTCCGCAACAACGGCTTTCTCGTGGCGTCGATCGCCGCCGTACTGCTGGTCGCGTTCCTGTCCGGCCACCCGGGGGCCCGCCGGTGGGTCGTGGCGGTGGCGGCCGGGGCGGTGGCGGTGCCCCCGCTCCTGCTGGGCGCCGGTTACCCGGCGATGGGCATCGCGCCGCCGTCCCGGTCGTTCGCCTACCAGACGGTGTTCGGCGACCTCGCCGTGGCGTACGGGCAGAGGCCCCGGCTCTTCGACCGCGAGCAGCGGGCGCTCCTGGCGGGGATCGCCCCGCTCGACGCCTGGCGGCGGGGGGCGACCTGCCAGACCATGGCGGGCGTCTTCTTCGACCCCGGGTTCGGCCACGCGCGGGCCGAGGAGCGGATCTCCGACGTCCTGGAGCTCTGGCGGGGGCTGCTGGTCCGCGCCCCCGGCATGATGCTGGGCACCCGGATCTGCCGCGCCGCGCTCGCCTGGCAGGTCGGCTCGACCTCGGACGAACCCGGCGGTGAGCTCTACCGCTTCTCGCTGAAGGATCCCCGGCTCCCCGAGGGCTGGCGGGGCACCCCGGCGGCCTCGGTGATGCGGCAGCGGCCGATCTCCGGCGGGCTGCTGGCCGCCGGGGTGTTCGCGCTGGACGCGAGCACGGTCAGGCAGCTCGAATGGCTGCTCTGGCGGGCGCCCTTCTGGTGCTACCTCGTCTACGCCACCGCCGCGCTCGTGTGGTGGCGTACGGGGAGCAGGGCGGCGCTCGCCGGGGCGGCGGTGGTCGCGGGGCAGCAGGTCGGGGTGATCCTCACCAACACCGCGCCTGACTTCCGTTTCATGGTGGCGCCGATCTTCGTCGGGGTCCTGTTCGTCCCGTTGCTCCTACGGGAGGCGAGGGCCCTGCGAACTCGTCGATGAACGGGGCTCCAGAGCCGTTCCGAGGTCGACCGGAGGTGAGAGCCGGCGGCGGACCGAGGATCCCCGGGGTGTCCCGGGGAGCCTCCGTCGGTCCCGCCGTTCTGCCCGGAACCCGCCGACCTACCGCCCCGCCGACCCTCCGGCCAGGCCGGGGTCGACCGGACCGGTGCCGCGCGTGCCCGGCCGTCAGCGGTCGAGCTCGTCGAACAGGGCCTCCCACCGGTCCAGGACGCGGGGCAGCCGGTACTCCCTCATCCGTTCCCTGCCCCTCGTCCCCATCCTCCGGCGCAGCTCGGCGTCGGACATGAGGCGCTCCAGCGCGGCGGCGAAGCTCCCGGTGTTGCCCGGCTCGGCCAGCATGCCGTTGTCCCCGTCCTCGACCAGGGTCCGCACCCCCGCCGAGGCGTCGCAGGCCACGGCGGGCAGCCCGCAGGCCGCGCCCTCGGCGAGGACCAGCCCCCACCCCTCGAAGTCGCTGCTCAGGGTGACGATGGAGGCGTCCAGGTACTCGGCCTCGATGTTCTCGACCTGCCCGCGGAAGACGATCCGGTCGCCGAGCCCGGTCCGCGCGGCCTGCGCCTCCAGGACCGCCCGGAGCGGCCCGTCGCCGATGATGTGCAGCTCCCACGGCTCGGCGACGGCCGGGGCCGCGGCGGCGAAGGCGTCGATCAGCAGGTCGATCCGCTTCACCCTGACCAGCCGCCCCGCCGAGACGATCCGCGGATCGCGCAGCGTGGCCGCCTTCTCCGGGAAGACGCTGACCGGGTTCAGCATGGTCCCGCAGTTGGCGAGCCGGTGCTCGGTGAAGGACGCGGCGTAGTCGTCGCAGAGGAACAGCGCCTTGTCGAGGTGCGCGTAGTGCTTCTTGATCAGCCTGAGGTTCGGGGAGTCCACGGCCTCGGCGTACGACTGGTGGTACTGGCCGACCTTGGCGATGTGCGGCATGGGCAGGTCGGCGATCCAGTGGGCGGCCCAGGGCGAGGCGATGACCAGGTAGCCGTCGCGGGTCCGGTCCGTCAGCCGCAGCAGCTTCTGACGGGCCGCGGCGACCTCCTCCGGGGTCCTGCGCTGCCTGGCCCTGCGCCACGGCAGCGAGCGGGCGGTGGGCTCGGGGGCGGGCGTGTCGTACAGCGTGGTGTGCCGGTAGACGGGGTCGGCGACGTAGGTCTGCGGCTGCCGGGAGGGGTTGATGCTGATCAGGGTCACGTTGTGCCCGCGCGAGCCGAGGCCCTGGGCGAGGGTGTGGATGACCCGCTGGGACCCGCCCATCGAGTCGCCGTCGGTGCTGAGGAAGAAGACGTTGCGCGATCTCACCGCGTGACCTCCGGGATGAAGCGATTCCACCGTGTGGCTTTCGGGAAGGAGCGGTCTTGCCGCGTGACCGCCGGGGGGAGCCGGTCGCGTCACATGACCTCCGGGAAGAACGCGTCCACGACCCTGGCGCTCGCCTGACCGTCGTCGAGGCCGCACCAGCGGTCGCGGAACTCGGCGTAGCGCCGCCCGTACCGCTCGGTGATCTCGGTGAGCCGGTCCAGTGCCCCGGCCAGCTCGCCGGGGTCGCGCAGCAGCGGCCCGGGGGCGACCTCGGCGAGGTCGAAGCAGACTCCCCGCTGGGCGGAGGCGTAGCGCTCGTAGTCGTCGACGTAGTAGAGGATCGGCCTGCCGAGGCAGGCGTAGTCGAACATGATCGAGGAGTAGTCCGTCACCAGCACGTCCGAGGCGAGCATCAGGTCGTTGACCTCGGGGAACGCCGAGGCGTCCCGGACGAGCCAGCCGAGCGGGTCGGGCACCGCGAAGCGGTCGTACCGGTGGGCGCGGACGAGGATCACCCAGTCCGGGGGCAGTACGCCCGCGAGGGCGGGCAGGTCGAGCCGGATCGAGTCGCCGCTGAAGCGTCTGCTGTCGCGGTAGGTGGGCGCGTAGAGGATCACGCGCTTTCCCGCGGGGATCTCGAAGAACTCCCGCACCCGCCGCGCCCGCTCGCGCTGCGCCGGTTCCATGTGCCGCACCAGCACGTCGGTACGCGGGTACCCGGCGTGCAGCAGCTCTCCCTTGAACCCGCTGGCCTCCGCGAAGTCGCGGCGGAAGTCGGGGCCCGGTGTGAGCAGCGCGTCCCAGCGCGACACCGCCTCGGCGTACTTCTTGGCCAGGGCCGGTTGCGCCCGGTGCCGGGGCTCGTCCAGCCCCATCTTCTTGAGCACCTGCCCGTGCCAGGTCTGCAGGTAGCGGGTTCCCGCGCGCTTGCGGTAGCAGTAGGGCAGGTTGTGGCTGTCCACCCAGTGCCCGGCGCGCGCCAGGGTCCAGGCGTAGCGGAAGGTGTCGCGCCGGACGAGGTCGACGTCCTCGGGGAAGCGTTCGGGGACGTCCGCGTGGGACCAGACCGCCCGCAGGCCGGTGGCGCGCCGCTGCAGTTCCTCGTGGACGTAGCGCGGGTTGCCGGTGTAGCCGGTGCCCTCGGCCGACTCGAACAGCACCAGGCGGCGGTTCACCGGCACCGTCGCGCTGACCAGCCGGTGGAAGCGGCCCAGGTTGCGGGGGGTGGCGAGGTCGGCCAGCAGGGTCCGCCAGAGCTCCGCCACGTTCGGGAACCGCCGCCTGGCCGCGGGGCCGAGCCTGCGCGCCGTGAGGCGGTACGGGATGTCGGCCGACGCCTCCAGGACCAGGCGGCCCGAGCCCGCCGGACCCACGGCGCCCAGGGAGGTGAACGACAGCCCCGGGCCCGCGAGGAGGGGCCTGAGGTTGCGGCGCTCGCCCTCGTGGAGGGAGATCATGACCGCCTGCGGCCTGACGGCGTTGTCCGGCCAGTCCAGGTCGGGCAGGGAGATCGACACCGTCCCCTCCAGGATGCCCGTCCCCTCGGGGGGAGCCCCCGTCATGCGCGGGATCCTCGTCAGCTCCGGTTCCTCCGGGTCCCACTGCCCTTCGAGCCCTCTCGGGGCCTGTCTCTCCCGCCCTCCCGGCGGCTCGATCACGATGGGTGTCATCTGGACGGGGATCGAGGCGATCGCCCTCTTCCTGCCGCCGACGCGGAGCCACGCGGTCAGCGTGCGGCCGTCGAGCACCCGGCCCGGGTCGTAGGTCCGCAGGCTCAGCCGGATCTCGTCCCTCGACGCCTGCAGGTCGACGAGCTCGTGCCGGAGCAGCGCGCCCGACAGCGGCTGCTCCGCCAGGCGCAGCTCGGTGACGTCCAGCTCGCTCCTGGCCTGCTCGTCCTGAGGGAGCGTCGTCCCCCAGAACACCCGCCCGCCGTCCGCGGTGACCGCCCGGGGCGGTATCGAGTGCCTGCCGCCCAGCTCGACGGCGGCGAGCGCCGCCTCCGCCCCGCGCCGCTCGCGGACGAGCTGGACGCACACCCGTTCCGCCCGGGTCAGCCGCTCGATCGCGGCGGGGTCGAGCGTGTCCACGTACGGGATGACGATGTCGGCGAACTCGGAGATCCACGCCGGGTCGCGCTGGGGCAGGTCCCCCAGATAGAGACGCAGGTCGTGGGAGAGGAAGCGGAAGTCCTTGTCCTCCTTCAGGTCGAGGGAGTGGGTGCCCGCCAGGACGCGGTCGCTCAGGACGGCGGCGGTGACGCGCTGGCGCACGTTCTCCAGCTCGTGCCGCCGGGACGAGATCGACCTGGTGGCGGGGGTGGCGGCGAGCAGCCAGCGGTAGACCGGCCACGGCACGATCGCGAACAGCTTGCTGCGGCAGAACAGCTCCGTCGACCAGACGATGTCCTCGTGGTGGATGTCCTCGGGGAAGCGGATGCCGGTGACGTCGAGGAAGGTACGCCGGTACAGCTTGTTGGTGGCCAGGCAGTTGAAGAGCAGCTCGGGCTCCGCGCGGATGCCGTCCACGACCCGCCGTTCCGCGAACAGCTGGGGGTACCAGAGGGTGACGGCGCCGGTCGCCTCATCGACGCGCTCCACGGTGCCCATGACGAAGTCGGCGCCGGTCGCCTCCGCCTCCAGCAGGAGGCTCTTGCAGGCGTGCCTGGGCAGCTCGTCGTCGCTGTCGAGGAACATCAGGAACGGCGCGCGCGCGGCGTCCATGCCCGCGTTGCGCGGCGCGCCGCAGCCGCCGCTGTTGGCGGGCAGCCGTACGTAGCGGACCCGGCCGTCCTCCTCGGTGAGCGCCTTGGCCACCGAGGGGGTGTCGTCGCCGGAGCAGTCGTCCACGATGATCACTTCGAGGTTCTTCAGCGTCTGGCTGAGCACGGAGCGCACGGCCCGGGGTAACCGGGCCGCGTCGTCGAAGGTGATGACGATCACGCTGACGTCCGGGAGCGTGTGTGGCTGTGTTGTCATGTGCGCAACTCCAAGGCGGCTGGGAGGAGAGCCTTGACCCGCGGTGGCTCGGGCCCGATGGCACGAGCCAGGCAAGGCGTCATGGGATCGCTGGCGTTGGTCGGGGCCCAGGTCAGGAGCCCCAGGTCGGCGGGCCTCAGACCGGGATCCCGGGTCGAGATCTCCAGGCCGGGGTCTCGGGTCGGAGGTCTCAGGCCGGGGTCTCGGGTCGAGGTCTCGGGTCTCGGGTCGGAGGTTTCGGGGCGGGAGGCCTCAGGCGGAGGCGGGCGCGTCCGAGAGGAGGACGGGAGCGTCACGGCCGGTGCCGCTCGCGGCCCGCTTCCGTTCCGCGCGCTCCTCGTGGTACTCCGCGTCGACGTTGACCTCCCAGACGTCGTGCCGGGCCCCGTCGACGATGTTCTCCACGGTCAGCATCGCGGTGAGCATGGAGTGGTCCTGGTTGTTGTACCGGTGCATGCCGTTGCGGCCGACCGGGTGGATCTCCGGCCACTCCACGTCGAGATACTTCCTGAGCACCTCGACGTTTCCGGCGTAACCGGCGTCGTAGACCGGGTAGGCCTTCGGCATCCGCACCACGTAGCCCCGCTGGACCGAGCCGGGGGTCACCAGGCCCAGGTGCTCCAGCTCGCGGGTGCCGAACGCGACGAGGTCGTCGTCCGGGGCGCGCCACAGGTCGTCGCCCTCGTTGACGAAGTACTCCAGGCCGAGACAGGTCCGCCCGGCCTGCACGAGGTACGGCGACCAGGAGCCGTAGTTCTGCACCCGGCCGAGCCGGACCTCGGGGGAGTGGATGTAGATCCAGTTGTCGGGGAAGGAGAACCGCTCGGGGACGACCAGCGCGACGGTGAGGAAGTCGCGGTACCTCAGCCCCGCGGCGGCCTCCGCGACGGCGTCGGGCACGTCGGGCCCGAACGCGCGGATCAGGGCGGTGAGCGGCATCGAGGAGACGAGGTTCCCGCAGTACACCTCGCGGGTGACGCCCCCGCCGCCGTCCGGGTGAACGGTGCCGGTGTCGTACGCGCGAACGGTGTCACCCTCCGAGCGGACGGTGTCGCTGTCGTACGAGCCGAGGGTGCCGGTGTCACGCGGGCGTACGGCGGCGGTGGTACCGCCGCCGGTGCCGACGTCCTCCGAGCGGACGGTGACGGCGAGGCGGCCGTGGTGGCGGCGGATGCGCTCGACCCGGGTGCCGAGGTGCACGGTGGAACCCCGCTCGCGGACCCGGTCGGCGCAGGCCTCCCACATCATGCCCGGCCCCAGCTTGGGGTAGCGGAACTCCTCGATGAGGCTCGTGATCTCCTTCCGGTTCCCGCCGGGCGTCAGCGCGTCGGCGATGGCCCTGCCCAGGGAGAGGTTTTTGATCCGCTGCGCGGCCCAGTCGGCCTGGATGCTCGCGGCCGGAACGCCCCACACCTTCTCCGTGTAGGTCTTGAAGAAGATCCCGTAGAGCCGCCGGCCGAACCTGGCCGCGACCCAGCCCTCGAAGGTGGACAGGTCGGCGGGCGGCCTGACCCTGGCCCAGGCGTACGAGCCGACGCACCGCAGGGATTCGAGGACGCCGAGGTTGCGCAGCGCGTTGGACGCCCTGAGCGGGTAGTCGTAGAAACGGCCCTTGTAGTGGATGCGGCTCATTCTCGGGCGGAGCAGGAAGTCGTCCTCGCCGAGGATCTCGTTCCAGAAATCCTCCACCCGCGACACCTTCGTGAAGAAGCGGTGCCCGCCGATGTCGAAGCGCCAGCCGTCGCGTTCCTCCGTCCGGCTGATCCCGCCGACCACGCGGTCGGCCTCGAAGACCTCGCACGGATGTCCGCGCCTGGCCAGCTCGTAGGCCGCGGTGAGCCCGGCGGGCCCCGCTCCCACGACCACTGTTGAATCCATGCGCTTCCCCCCGTGAATGCCGTTTTCCGTGATCTCGCCCGTCTCGGTCACACGATCGTGTCGGACGGCCAGGGGGGACCGAAGGGTCATCACGTCTTACTAGGACGTGTGCATTCCCAGCCTTGACCTGGGCTTGGGGAAGGCGTTGCCGCGTCACGGGCCTGAGGACGCCCGAAGACGGACGGGGCGTACGCGGGAGATGTGCGGGAGATGGTCAAGTCTCGGTCAGCTCACTCCATCGCGGTCATGTTTCCGGTTCGCCCGGCCTGTCGGCGAAGCCATGCTGCTGACGTGACGTCTACGTCGCGCTCATGGCCGCCAGGTTGTGTCAACGGGCACACGGGCCCCTTCCGCCGTTCTCCGGCGACCGCTGGGCCTCCCGCCGCGCGCCCGTGACGTCTTCCACAACGAGTGGATCTTCACCTGTGTGCCGTGTCCGGCGTTCACGCCGATGGACCGGACTGTGAGCTTTCGACTACCGGAGGACCGATCGTGGCCCCAGTGAGCATCATCGTGCCCATCTACGACGTGGAACCGTACCTTGAGGCGTGTCTGGAGTCGTTGGTCGCGCAGACCTGGAGTGACATCGAGGTCGTCATGGTGGACGACGGTTCTCCCGACTCCAGCGCGGAGATAGCCGGGGCCTTCGCCGGGCGTGACGGCCGGTTCCGGTTGATCCGGCAGGAGAACGGGGGCCTCGGCACCGCGCGCAACACCGGGATAAGGCACGCCACCGGTGATTTCCTCGCCTTCCTGGACAGCGACGACATGCTCCCGCTGACGGCCGTCGAGACGATGGTGTGCAGCCTGAGGGAGAGCGGGTCCGATCTCGTCACGGGCAACGTCCTGCGCTTCAGCGGGCAGGGGGTGCGCCAGTCGGCGATGCACAAGGTGATCTTCGCCAACTCCGCCAGGCGGACCCACGTGACCGGTGACGAGATCCTCCTCAAGGACCGGCTGGTCACGAACAAGCTGTGGCGCCGTTCCTTCTGGGACGAGCAGGGGCTGAGCTTTCCCGAGGGGGTGCTGTGGGAGGACATCGCCGTCTCCCTGCCCGCCCACTTCATGGCCGGGGCGGTGGACGTGCTCTCCACCCCGGTCTACCTGTGGCGGGAGCGGGAGGGGGAGAGCGTCTCGATCACGCAGAACCGGGGGCACGTCAAGGGGATCGAGGACCGGTTCGCCGCCGTCAACTCGGTGCGGAGCTTCCTCGCCGGCACCGGGCGGGCCCAGCACCTGAGGGCGTGGGACCGGATGGTCCTCGACAGCGACCTGCCGAACTTCCTGCAGGTGCTCGACCAGGCGGGGGAGGACTTCAGGAACCGTTTCCTCGACCTGGCCTGCGCCTACCTCGACCAGGCCGGGCCGAAGGTCCTCTCGCTCATCCCCGCGCAGCGCCGGGCGAAGTGGGCTCTCGTACGGGAACGCCGGATCGACGACCTCCTCCAGCTGCTGGAGTGGGACAGGACGGTGAAGCCGACCGCCCGTGTCGTCGGCGGCGGCCTGCGCGGGTACCACCTCAACAGCCCGGTGCAGGTCGAGCGGGCGACCACCCGGATGCGCGAGGAGCTGGACCTGCGGCAGCGGGTGGACAGCCTGGAGTGGAAGGACGACAGGCTGGTCGTCGAGGGCCGGGTGTCGCTGCGCTACCTGCGTCCCCGCAGGCGGATCCAGCAGCACGTCCTCGCCTGGCTGGTCCCCGAGGGGCCCGGGAGCCACGGGAGCCACGGGAGACACAGCCGCAGGGTCCGGCTCCCGGTCACGATCCGGCGCGGCCTGTCGCTGGTCGACACCGGCCCGCGCAGGCGCAAGGACTGGTGCGGGTTCCGGCTCTCCGTCGACCCGGCCGCGCTTCCCGCGGGCTCGTCCTGGCGGATCGACCTGTGCGTGCTGTCCCGGGGCCTCGTGCGCAGGGGCAGGCTGTCCCAGCCGAGCCCGGCCGCGCGGCGGCTGGAGTTCACCGAGCGCGAGCCGGGGACCGTGGCGTGGACGGAGTGGACGCCCGCCGAGGAGTTCAGGCTCCGGGTGGAGCGGCCGGGCGGGCGGGTCACCGGCCACCGGGTGGCCGAGGGCAGGCTGCGGATCAGCGGCCGGTGCGACGACGACCTCGGTGCCGCCCCGGAGCTGCGGCTGGTCAGGCCGCAGGGCGGGCGCGACCGGCGCTACCCGATGACCGTGACGGACGGCGCCTTCGAGGCGGTGATCGGCCTCGACGAGGTGCTGTCCGAGCGCTGGCCGGGCCTCGACCCGGCGGGACTGGAGATGAGCGCGCTCAACCCCGGCGCCGAATGGCACTTCGAGGTCGTACCGGGAGGCCCCGAGCACCCGGAACCCTCGAAGAACCGGAAGGGCCCGGAGCGCTCCGAGCACCCGGAACCCTCGAAGGACCAGGAAGACCCGGAGCGCTCCGAGCACCCGGGAACCTCGGAGGAACCGGGGCGTCCCGAGCGGCAGCACGCCCGGCCGCTGCTCGTCGGCCGTGACGTGGAGCGCGGCCTCTACCGGCTCCGCGGCCGGGACGTGGTGCTGGACCGGTCGCAGGCGGGCGGGCTCGTGCTGCGCGAGCAGCGGCCGACGTTCTACGTCGAGCGGGTGGAGTGGACCGACGAGGGCCACCTCAGGGTGACCGGGGCCCCGATGCGCCCGATCGACGGCCCGGCGTGGCTGGTCGTCACCTCGCGCAACCGGCTCAGCGAACGGCTCTTCCCGCTCGTCGACGGCGGCGCCACGGTGACGCCCGAGGGGAGCGACACGCTCGGCGGGCGGCTGCCGCTGCCGGCGGGCACGCACGGCTTCGCGATCCGTACCGGAACCGGCACCGGTGACATGCGCATGGAGTTCCGGCTGTCCGCGCCGCTGGAGCACGTCTCCGCCACCCGTACGTACACCTTCGACACCGACCTGATGGACGAGGCCGTCTTCACCGTGAGCGACGACCTGCGCGCCTCGGGCAGGCCGAAGCAGCAGCGGCTGCTGCGCGAGGACTTCTACCCCGCGAGGTGCCAGGAGCCGCTGCGGCCCGCCGTCCTCTTCGACAGCTACGGCGGCAGGCAGTTCTCCGACAGCCCGAGGGCGATCTACGAGGAGCTCGTGCGGCGGGGCTCCGGCCTGGAGTTCATGTGGGTCGTGCGGGACGGGCAGGTGGAGCTGCCCGAGGGGGTGACGGCGGTCAGGCGGTACGGGCGGGAGTTCTTCGACGCCCTGGCCCGCTGCCAGTACATCGTTACCAACAGCCACCTGCCCTCCTGGTTCGAGCGCAGGGAGGGCCAGACGGTGCTGCAGACCTGGCGCGGCACCCCGCTGAAGCGCGTCGGCTTCGACGTCGAGAAGGCGCCGCCGGCCAGGTCCGACCACCACGAGCGGCTGGCCAGGGCCGTCGCCAGGTGGAGCCACCTGATCTCGCCTAGTCCCTGGTGCACCTCGGTCCTGGACGGCGCCCTGCGGTTCGACGGCGAGGTCCTGGAGATCGGCTCCCCCCGCGACGACCTGTTGCGCCGCGCCGGAGCCGCCACGCGCACCCGGGAGATCCGGGAACGGCTCGGCCTGCCCGAGGGAAAAAAGGTCGTGCTGTACGCCCCGACCTGGCGCGACGACAAGTTCTACAGCAAGGGGCGCTACCGGCTCGACCTGCGGCTGGACCTCCGGCACATGGACGAGGAGCTGGGCGGGGACCACGTGCTCCTCATCCGCAAGCATCCGAGCGTCACGGACAGGCTGCCCAGGATCGGCACGGACTTCATCCTCGATGTCTCGACATATCCGGATATCCAGGAGCTTTATCTGGTGGCGGACATGCTGATCACGGACTACTCGTCGGCGATGTTCGACTTCGCGGTGACCGGCAAGCCGATGCTGTTCTACACCTACGACCTGGAGCGCTACCGCGACGAGGTGCGCGGCTTCTACTTCGACTTCGAGGCCGAGGCCCCCGGGCCGCTGCTGCGCACGACCGAGGAGGTCGTGGCGGCCGTACGCGACGCCGACGAGGTGCACGCCAAGTACCGGAAGCTGTACGACGCCTTCACCGCCAGGTTCTGCCCGCTGGAGGACGGCGGCGCGTCGGCCAGGGCCGTGGACCGGATCTTCCGGTAACCCGCCCGCCCCGCGAGGGCGGGGGCCGGGGAGGCGAAAGGCGGAGAAGGCGAAAGACCGGAGCCGCGAGAGGCAGGGGCCGCGAAAGGCCTGTGAGGCGAAAAGCCGAGGTCGTGAGAGGCCGGAGAGGCGAAAGGCCGGGGAGGCCCTCCTCGGCCTTTCGCGTCCCCAAAGCCCCCGATCGCTGTGGCGCGGGTCGGTCAAGAAGTGGCATGGAGATCTTCTAGTAGTTACAGAGCGTAGATGGGAGGGGACTCCGCGTGGCCATGCTGGAACGCATGAGGGCCTATTCGTTGGACGACGTTCACGCGACCCGGAAACGAAAAGACTCCTGGTGGACCGTTTTCCTGGTCGACCCGGTGGCGTGCAGGCTCACCCTGCTCGTCGCCAACCACACGTCCATCACCCCCAACGGGCTCACCCGCTTCTCCCTGATCCTCGGTATGTGCTCGGCGATCTGCTTCGCGTCCGGACGGCTGGCCGCGGGGGCCCTGCTGTTCTACGTGAGCTTCATGGTCGACTGCATGGACGGGAAGATCGCGCGGCTCAAGGGGACGGGGACCGCGTTCGGGCTCTGGCTCGACTACGTGGGCGACCGCATCAGGGTGGTCTGCTGCGCCGCGGGCCTCGCCTCCGGGCAGTACGTGGCGACGGGGGACGTCTCCTTCATCCTGCTCGGCGCCGGGGTGGCCGTCCTCGACCTGTTCCGCTACGTGAACGCGCCGCAGATGAAGCGCGTGCGCGAGGTGGTCAAGGAGAACCGGCCCGGCCGGCTCGCGCCCGTCGAGTCCGTCGATTCCGTGGTGACCGTGGGACACCCCAGGCCCGGCGAGGCGCCGGTGGCCGCCGTGCACACCGTCCACGCGGGACACGCGGGACACGCAGCACACACAGCACACGCGACGGGACAGACGGGACATGGGGCGGGGGGCGCGGGGCACGTCAGGCCCGTCGAGGTCGTCACGCCGCCCCGCGAGCCGATGCGGGTCGCCGGGTTCGAGGACCGGGACGAGAACCCGGACGAGGGCCGGAACGGGGAGCGGGCAGGGAACCGGGCCGGGCGGCCGGGAGGCCGGGGGGGCAGGCGCCCGAAGCTGCCTCGCAGGTTCACCCGCCTGCTGGCCCGCCACCGGGTGCGGACCCACCTGATCAGCGGCATCGAGTTCCACGCCGCGGTGTTCGTGGTCGCCCCGCTGATCGGGCCGGTCGCCCTGGTGCCCCTCTCGGTCGCGGCGGGCGTGCTGCTTCTGCTGAACGAGGTCGTCCTGATCTATCGAATGTGGCTCTTCGCCCGGGTGGTGCCCGTCATGCCGCTCGTGCAGAAGGCGCCACGCGTATCTGTTTGACCAAGCTTTACGGGGGTTCGTTGTCATGCAGTCCGACCGTCCGATCTTCGTGATCGGTTGTCCGCGTTCCGGCACCACGATGTTGCAGCTGATGCTGCACTCGCACCCGCGCATCGCGGTGCCTCCGGAGACACGGTTCGTGGTGCCCGGCTACTACCGCAGGTTCTCCTTCGGGGACCTGCGCGAGGAACGCAACCGGCGCAGGGTCGGCCGGTGGATCGTGAGCGACAAGGACACCAAGTTCAAGGAGCTCAAGCTCGACGGGGACAGGCTGATCGACGACATCGTCGCGGGGCCGCCCACGCTGGGGTCGGCGATGGGCATCACCTTCCGCTCGTACGCCGAGCAGTACGGCAAGAGCCGCTGGGGCGACAAGCGGCCCAGCTACTACCACCACGTGGACCTGCTGACGCGGCTGTTCCCCGACGCCCAGTTCGTGCACCTGATCAGGGACGGCCGCGACTGCGTGGCGTCGCTGAAGGAGATGCCCTGGTACACCAAGGACGTCTTCCACGCGGCGGTCAACTGGAGCGAGGCGATCGACTACGGCCGCCGGCACGCGAAGCGGCTCCCCGCCGACAGCTACTACGAGCTGCGCTACGAGGACCTGACGGCCTACCCGGAGACCGAGCTGAGCAAGCTCTGCGAGTTCCTCGGCGAGGACTACGACCCGGCGATGACCGAGCCGTACCACGTCGCCAGGGTGGCGATCCCGCAGCACAAGGTCTGGCACAGCAACACCCACGGCGACGTCACGACCGCGCGGGCGGGCTCGTGGAAGGCCAGGCTGGAGCCCTGGGAGATCTCGGTGTGCGAGACCGTGCTGGCCGACCGGCTCGTCGCGAACGGCTACGAGCTGAGCGGCGCGCCCAAGGCGAGCAAGGCCCACGTCCAGGCGTGCGAGAAGGCGGCGTCCAAGCGGCGCTGGGCGCGCAGGCGCAAGGAGATCCGCGACCGCCTCAACCGGTTCCGCGAGCCGAGCCCGGTGGCCGCGAGGCTCACCAGCCGGCAACTCGGCGAGCTTGCGAAGGTCTGACATGAAGCCCGATCGCCCGATCTTCGTCCTGGGCTGTCCCCGCTCGGGGACGACGATGCTGCAGCTGATGCTGCACGCCCACCCGCGCGTCGCCATCCCGCCGGAGACCCGGTTCATGGTCTCCACCTACCAGCGGCGGCTCCAGTTCGGCGACCTCAACGACGCCGGACACCGGCGCGAGCTGGGCGAGTGGGTGGTCGACCGGCGCCAGTCGCGCTTCCACGAGCTGGACCTGAACCGCGACGAGGTGCTGGAGCAGATCGTCGACGGGCCGCCGACGCTCGGCTCCGCGCTGGGCATCGTGCTGCGAGCGTACGCGGCCAGGCACGGCAAGCCGCGCTGGGGTGACAAGCGGCCCTCGTACTTCCAGTACACCGACGTGCTGCTGCGGCTGTTCCCCGACGCCCAGTTCGTGCACCTGATCAGGGACGGCCGCGACTGCGTGGCGTCGCTGAAGGAGATGCCCTGGTACAACGGGAGCGTCTACAGCGCGGTGTCCGCCTGGGCCGAGGCGATCGACTTCGCCCGGCACGGCGCGCCGAAGCTACCCGAGGGCAGCTACCACGAGCTGCGCTACGAGGACCTGACCACGGAGCCCGAGGCCCACCTGCGCAGGCTGTGCGAGTTCCTCGGCGAGGACTTCGACCCCGCCATGTGCGATCCGGGCGCGGTGGCCGACATCGCCGTACCCGCGCGCAAGACCTGGCACGCGCGCACCTTCGGCGAGGTGACCACCGCGCGGACCGGCTCCTGGCGCGACCGGCTCGACCCCGGCGAGGTCTCGCTGTGCGAGAGCGTGCTCGGGGACCGGCTGGAGACGTACGGGTACGAGCTCACCGGGGCGCCGAAGGTGGAGACCTCGCGGATGGTCTCCTACGAGCGGACCGCGGCCAAGCGGAAGCTGGCCCGCGTCAAGCGGGTCGCGTTCGACCGGCTGATCCGGCTCCGCGAGCCGAACCCGATGGGGGCACGGCTCACCTCCGCGCAGATCGTGCTGGCGGGCGTGCCGCTGCCGCGCACCGAGCCCGTCACCGTCAACGGGTGATCGTCCCGACCGGCCTGGCCGGCTCGCGGCGAGGCGGCGAGGCGGTGAGGCGGTGAGGCGGTGAGGTCGAACGGGTGGACCTGCCCGCGCGAACCGCGAGGACCGATCGGTGACCCGTCTGGACCGACGGGTGACCCGCTGAGGACCGACGGGTGACCCGCGGAGAACCGACGGGTGACCCGCCGAGAACGAGCCCGTGACGCTCGCTCTCAGCGGGTGACCTGGTCGAACAGCGCCTCCCACCGGTCCAGGACGCGGTCCGGGCGGAGCGCCTCGACGTGCGCGCGGGCGGCGGCTCCCAGCCGCCGCCGCTCCTCGGCCGAGGCCATCAGCCCGGCCAGCGCGGCGGCGAGCGCGGGTACGTCGGCCGGGGGGACCAGCACCCCGGTCCGCCCGTCCAGGACGAGCGACCTGAGCCCGCCCGACACGTCGAAGGCCACCGAGGGCACCCCGTAGGACGCCGCCTCGCCGACCACCAGGGGCAGCCCCTCGTGCTCGCTGGACAGGGCCAGCACCGACCCGCCCGTGTACTCGTCCCCCATCCGGGCGGCGGGCACCGCGCCGCGGAACACCACCCGGTCGCTCACCTCGCACGCCGCCGCGTGCGACATGAGCCGCCCCCGCTCGGCCCCCTCGCCGATCAGGTGCAGCTCCCAGTCCTCGCCCGCCTCGCGACGGGCCTCCGCGAACTCTCCCGGAGCGGTCTCCCCGGGACCCGGGCGTCCGCACGCCTCCGCGAAGGCCGAGATCAGCCGGTCGAACCGCTTCACGCCCTCCAGCCTGCCGACCCCGAGCACCCGGCGGGCGGTCAGCTCCGCGGTCCGGGACGGCCAGGCGGGCAGCGGGTTCGGGATGGACCAGGTGTTGGGCAGCAGCGCGTGCTCGGAGAACAGCCACGCGTCCTCCTCGCTGAGGAACACCGCCTTCTCCAGGGTGCCGTAGTGGCCGCGGACCGAGCCGAGGTGCCAGGAGCCCCGCGCGTGCTCGTACGAGCCGTGGTACTGCCCGATCGGCAGCAGCCACTCGGGCAGCAGGTTCCCGATCCGGGTGACCACGCTGGGCGAGGCGAGCACCGCGAACCCAGGCCCCACCTCGCGCAGCAGCCTGCCGAGCGCCCGCCGCTCGCGGCGCCTGCCCAGCCGCGAGAGCCTTCCCACCGGGGTGCGGTGGATCACATGGCTGGTGTAACGCGGTCTCTCCACGTACCGGAACGGCTTCTCCGCCCGGTGCAGCCCGATCACGTGCACCTCGCGGCCCCGCTCGGCGAGGCCCTGCGCCATGGTGTGGGTGACCCGCTGTACGCCGCCGAGGGTGTCGGCGTCCATGCACGCGAACACCACCGCCCCCGCCCGGCCGCCTCCCGTACGCACGGCGCTCATCGCGGCCGTCCCAGCAGCGGCAGGCGGCTCGGCTGCCGCACCCTGGCCGGGACGCGTTCCCGCGTGCCGGCGGGACGGGAGGCGTGGGCGGGCGGGAAGAAGGCGTCGACCACCCTCGCCGAGGCGTGGCCCTTCTCGTCGGCGCACCACGTCCTGCGGAACGCGATGTACCTGGAGGCGAACGACGCCGCCATCCCGTCGAGATCGCGCATCGCCTCGATCAGCTCCTCGGTCGTGGTGAGGCAGGGGCCGGGGGCGATCGCGGGCAGGTCGTGGTAGACCCCGCGCTCCACCCCGCGGTACTCGTCCCAGTCGTCGATCAGGAACAGCATCGGCCGCCCGGTGACCGCGTAGTCGCACATCAGGGACGAGTAGTCGGTCAGCAGCGCGTCGGAGAGCAGGATCAGGTCGTTGACCTCGGGGTACGACCCCGCGTGCCGGACGAAGTGGCGCAGGTGCTCCGGCACCTCGAACCGCTCGACCGGGTGGGTCCGCAGGATCACCGTCCAGTCGCCCGACAGGGCCTCGGCCATCGAGGCCAGGTCGGCCCGCACCGACTGCCCGGACCCCTTGGCCCGGTCGCGGTAGGTGGGGGCGTACAGCAGCACCCTGGACCAGTGCGGGATCTCCAGTTCCTCCCGCGCCCGCCCGGCCGCCTCCCGGTCGCCGTGCACGAGCACGTCGCAGCGGGGCGAGCCGTGCCGCAGCAGCCGCCCCCGGTAGCCGTTGGAGGGCACGAAGACCCGCTCGAACTCGGCGCTGGGCGAGACCAGCGCGTCCCAGCGCTCCACCGCGGCCCGCCAGGCCGCCCTCGGCCCGTCGAAGTCGGCGCGCAGGTCGGGCGCGTCGAAGCCGACCGACTTGATGCCCTGGCCGTGCCAGGTCTGCAGGTAGCGGGTGCCGGGCGGTTTCGGGTAGGCGAGCGGCATGCCGTGGCTGTCGACCCAGTAGCCCGCCCTGGCCATGGTCCAGATGTGGCGCCAGCTCATCCGCCGCACCGGCCTGACGTCGGGGGGCAGGTTCCCCCGGGTCTCGGCGATCGACCACACCACCTTCAGCGGCGCGTTCCGGCGCCTGAGCTCCTCGTAGATGTAGCGCGGGTTCCCGGTGTACCCGGCGCCGACGTCGGACTCGAACAGCGCCAGGTCCGTACGCGGCGGCAGCACCGAGATCAGCCCCTTGTAGACGCGGAGCTTCACGTCGGGCCCGCCCACCCTCCGCAGCAGGCGGGTGGCGGCCCGCTTGAGCCGGGGCAGCTGCCGCAGCACCCCCTGGCGGCGCCAGAGCACCCGCAGGAACGCGGCGGTCCCCTCCGGCTTGACGACGACCTCGTGCCACAGGACGGTCATGCCGAACGGCGCGGAGGACGGGTCGACGAGCAACCGGTCGGAGGTGACCCGCCCGTCGGGGTTGACGATCTCGACCACCGGGTCGTAGCGGCCCTCGAAGCCCAGGCGTCCGTGGCGGATCGCGGCGAGATCGATCGTCGCCTCACTCAGGTAACCGCCGTCGCCGCCGCCGTCCCTTGGGCGAGGTTCCAGCCGTACCCGGTGGTTCCTGAACCGCAGGAACGCGGTCCAGCCGGGGGTGGCGGCGAGCACCCCGAACGGGTCGTACGTCGTGATCTCCAGCTTGATCAGCGCGCCCTCGCCGGTGAGGACCGCCTCGTGGCGCAGCCGGGAGGCGCTGTAGGGAAGCTCGGCCATCCGCAGCGAGGTGATCTCCCGCCTCTCGTCGGCGACCGTGCCCCAGTAGGTGCGCCCGCCCTCCCGTACGGCGGCGCGCGGCGGGGCCTTGGGCCCGTTCAGCGACCGGGCGGCCACCAGGAGCTCGTCGGGCCTGCCGTCGAGGATGAAGCTGCAGCAGACCCGCAGGAGCGGGTCGACCGTCTCGAACACCGCAGGGTCGAGCTCCGCCAGGTACGGGTGGATCACCGAGACGAACTCCTCGATCCACGCCGGGTCGCGCGAGGGCAGCGGGTTGAGGTAGACCCGCAGGTCCTGGCGGATGAAGCGGCGCTGCCGCTCGTGCACCAGGCCGCCGAGGCCGTTGTCCCGCAGGATGTCGTCGCTCAGCCGGGCCGCCCTGATCCTGGAGCGGACGTTGGCCATGTCCGTCAGGCACAGCGAGATCGACAGCCGCGACTCGCTCTCCGCCGAGGCCCGGTGCCAGAGGTAGACCACCCAGGGGACCACGGCGAACCGCCGCGCCGCGCAGTACAGGGCGGTGCTGAAGACGTGGTCCTCGTAGTGCATGTCCTCGCGGAACGGCACCCGCCGCAGCAGCTCGGCCCGGTAGAGCTTGTTGGTGCTGAAGGAGTCGAGGAACATCTCCGGCTCCCCGGCGATCCCCTCGACCGTCCTGCGCCTGGTGAACAGGGCGGGGTAGTAGCGCGCCGTCTTCCCCGTCAGCTCGTACAGCCGGGAGATCTGCCCGGTGACGAAGTCCGCCCCGGTCCGCTCGATCTCCAGCAGCATGCTCTTGCAGGCGTGCCGCGTCAGCTCGTCGTCGCTGTCCAGGAACATCACGTACGGGGCCCGTGCCGCCGCCACCCCCCGGTTGCGCGGCACCCCGCAGCCCCCGCTGTTGACCTCCCCGCGCAGGTAGCGGACCCTCGGGTCCCCGCGCTGCAACTCCCTGGCGACCTTCTCCGTGCCGTCGGTGCTCGCGTCGTCCGCGATGATCACCTCGATGTCGCGCAGGGACTGCCGGAGCACGGACCGCACGGCCCTGGCCAGCCGCGCGGCATCGTTGTAGGTGATGACCACAACGCTGCATTCCGGGATATTGAGCACGATCCGAGGTATTCCCGCGAAAAAGTAGCCAGTTGTCCCACTTGTACACTGATGACACTTTTTTTGGGGTTGTGTGAAGCTGTCAGGCCGGAGAGGCGACGAGAGCAGCGAACAGCGATCTTGAATTGGAGGCGTGGCTCGCGATCCGTGTAGGGGGCCCGACGCGCTGCTCCCCCGCACCTGGAAGGGCGGCAACCTCGCGACCGACAAGGACGCGCCCTGAAGCGCATGACAGTTGAGGGGTTCAGTTACATCCTCGGCGAGTGCGTCACCAAGGCCAAGGTCGCGAAACGCTCCGTGCACGACTTCGCCGCACGTTCATCGGTGAGATCCTCGACGCCGAAGTGGACCTCGCGACCGTGCAGGCCTTCGTCGGTCACGCCTCCCCCACCACCGCGCCCAGTACGACCGGACCAGCGTGCGGCCGTCGACAAGCTGGCCATGCCGGAGATGAAGCAGATCCGGCCACCAGCGGCCCAAGTGAACGAGGGATCCGACGGCCTCGAACGACGCGTTGATGAAACCGTTGTGGCAGCCGCTCACTTCACGATTGCCGCAGCGTCTGCTAACGCATCAGCCCACTTGAAGGCCGCATGGTCTGCGACGTACGGATTCCACCCGGACCCGGAGAAGGCGTACAGCCAGGCGGTCAAGGCGGCTGAGGCGGTCGTCATCCCAGCGACGATCCCCAACGCGGGCACCCCGACGCTGGGCACCGCGCTGAAGCACCTGGACGACACTGCGGCGAAGTGGACGACGGTCCTCGACGACAAGACCGGGAACCCCGCCTCCGCCGAGCCCCTCATCGGCCTGATCAGGATGCTCTGGCAGGGCCAGCGCGACCGGCACGCCGGCGGGCCGACGTCGAAGCCGACCACGCAGGAAGCTGCGGAGGCCGCCGTGCACGCGGCGATCCTGATCGTGCAGTGGTTCAACAGCCAGGCCGTCGTCAAGAACCCGTGACGAGAAAGGACCGGCTGACCTGCGCTCCCCACGAGCACTGAATCAGCCGGTCCTCTGGACCTAGCAAGTCGATCCAGGCCTTAGCAGTCGGCCGCGCGCCTCTCATTGACGCCTACAAATGACACCCACCTGCCCTGCGAGGTTCACGCGGGCGGCCCGATCAACTGGTGCGGTACTCCACCCATGCCTGGCACGCCGCTGCGGTGCGTAGCCGCTTCGCTCTCAGGTGCTGCGGTCCGGTCTCGGCCATGCGGGCGGCGAACAGGGTGCGGGTGGCGGCCAGCGCGGTCACCGTGTCCACGGGCGCCGAACTCCACGCGGGCACCCGGGCGGCGACGTCCTCAGCCTCGGCGGGCGTGTGGCCGGCGTCGATCAGCCGGGGGACCAGCAGGGCCGTATCGCTCCAGGGTGCGCCGCGGCAGGCCATCGACCAGTCGACGACCTGGCACCGGTCGCCGTCAACAAGCAGGTTGCCCGCGTGCAGGTCCGCGTGCAGCAGCGTCGCCCCGTCGAACTGGTCCATATCGAGCGCTTTGACGAGCGGCCCGTAGCGGGCGTACTCGGCCGGAGAGTCCGCCAGGAGTGCCTCGGCCTGTCGGAGCAGCGAGGTGATTTTGCCGGTGATCGAGGGCGCGCCCGGCCACGGGCACGGGACGGAGACGGCGGCGACCGCGTTCACCACAGCGGAGATGTGTGGTGAGCCGGACGTCAGGTCCGCCCCCCGGCCGGGCGCGTGCTTGAAGACGAGCAGGTGCCAGCCGGCCACGTCGTCGGTCCACAGCAGACGCGGCGCGGGGATCCCCGCAGGGAGCATCTGGTTGGCGGTGCGCTCGCGCAGCAGGTGCCCGGCGACCGGCGCGGCGGCGGGGGCCGCCTTCACGAAGAAGGCGGCCCCCTCGGTGGTGATGTGTGCGGCGAGTCCGGAGGTCAGCCCGACCTCGGCCGACCAGGTGTCGACGACCGGGCCCGTCTGCTCCTCGACGGCCGCACGGGCAGGTTCGGGTAGGTCAGCCCACTGCCTTCTTCGGACTGTCATAACACCCCGCATGGCATTGATTGCACTTGCCGCCGCCGTTGCTGCAGTCGGCCGAGGTTGGCCACACGGCCGGATCCACCCGGTATCCGGCCGCCTCCATCGCTTCGATCGTAGCCGCGAGGCCACCGCGGGGCCCGGGTTCACCGGGGACATCGTCGGGGGCGTGGTGGATGAAGCGGCCTGCGACGCGTTGGCAGAACTCGGCGTACTCCCTTGTGTACATCAGGAAGGTGTGCCAGCCGATGTCGACGGTGTCGGACGGGCCCAGACCGGCGCCCGGGTTAGCGGCGCAGGTGGCCAGGAAGGCGAGCGCCTGCTCCATGATGACGTCGGCCTGGTGGGCGTGCTCGGGGTGGTCGATGGCGATCCGCGCGGTGAGCCGGGTGAACAGGGCGTGGGTGATGAGGGCGCGGGGAGTGGCGGCGGGACGGTCGATGATGACAGTCATCCGGGGTCCTTTGTTCGTGAGATAGGTGAGCACCTATCCGGATGCCTTAACTGTGAGTAACCGCATCCTCACCGTCAATAGGTGGTCACCTATCATCTGGAGGATGGCGCTATGGACACAGGTCACTGACCAGATTCGGGCAGACATCAACACCGGCCGATACCCAGCGGGGACCCTCATGCCACGGGAAATCGACCTCGCCCAGACCTACCGAACATCCAAGGCCACGATCCATAAAGCGCTCGCCCATCTCGAAACCGAAGGGCTGATCATCCAAACCCAAGGCCGCGGCACGCTGGTACGCCCCCAGCCCGCCCGCCAGCGCATCACCCTCGACACGAACGTCTACCGAGACGAGCTCGGCTACTACTTCAGCGCCGCCGTACAAGATCTACGCGCTATGCAACCACCGACCGTCACCGAAGGCCCATGCCCGCCGGACATTGCCCCGCTGCTCGGCCTGGTCCCGGCCGCGACGGTCGTGATCCGCGATCGTGTCATGGGGGACCCCGCCACCGGGCGTGTACTACAGCTCGCCACCTCATACCTGCCCGCCGACCTCGCGGCTGGCGCGATCCTCGCCGAGGCCGACACCGGGCCCGGCGGCATCTACGACCGTATGGAGAACGACCTCGGCTGGGGGCGCCTGGAATGGGCGGGCGCGATCTCCAGCCGAGCAGCCACTCCCGAGGAGACTCGCCTCCTGGTCTTGGCCCCTGGCGTACCGGTGCTGTGCGTAACCCGCACCACCACCGCCACGGCGGGTGCCGCAGCGGGCCGGGTCGTCGAGGTCAACGCCACCCGGCGGGACGCATCTCACTTCGAGGTCGGGTACCCCATCGCACGTCACCCCTCGTAGAGGGGGATCGGCGGTCGCGGGTTCTGCTGGAGGCGTCCGCTCTCCACGTCTTTCAACCAGGACACGGACTTGCCGACTAGCCCGGCAAGGACTTCCTGCGTCATCCCGCGCCGCTTACGAATCGTGAGTACCGGATCCGTGGCATCGTTGGCAGCGCCGTTCATAAGGCCCTGCCTTCCTGATGACGTCGCACTCCCAGGCTAGGTCGCAGGGCCCTCATCATGCGAGAGGTCAGCCGCTTTGGGAGTCATCGTCAGGACCGACGCATCGAACGGCGTCCTGACAGGAGTACGTCCACGACGGATTCGAGACTTCAATCCGCTCTCCCCGAATGCGTTGTCCAGAGCTGTTCGGCCTTCACGGCTTCCAGGAAAGTGGCGAACACGGTGGCCTCGAACACGAGAGCCGGGGCGCTGGGGTTCTTGCTGTCGCGCACGCCAACCCGGTTGTTGTTCAGGCGGGCGATCTCCACGCAGTCGCCACTGGCGTTGCTGCGGCCGGACTTGTGCCAGACAGCCGTCGACAGTTCGGCCTCGACGCTCATGCGGGTGCCGTCGGTCACGCTCACACTTCCTTGGCTAGCTTCGCCAGCAGGTCGCGAGACATGCGGGCGTCCAGCGCCTTTGCTCGCAAATCCTCGTACACCAGGTTATATCGGCGAATCGCGGCGGGCTGTTCCTGGTACAGGCCGGATAGTTGAGTCTCTACGTACACAACATCGGGATCTGGTGCGCCGAATCCAAGGATCACAAAGCTTCCGTCCATGGCCGCGTGTATCCCCGCGCCGAACGGGAGGACGTGAAGGTTCACGTTAGGGCGCTCGGATGTCTCGATGAGGTGCGGCAGCTGGCCGGTTTTGATGTTCTCGGGAAGCCGGTGAAGGCTTGCCTCGTCCACGATGAAGCACAGCTCAAGGTCCTCGCTGCCGAGCGTCTGCCGCTGGCGGGCCAGCCTGAATTCAATCTTGCGATCGACTTCCTCGGATGTGCGGTTGATGAGTTCGGCGTTCACCAGTGCGCGGTGGTAGTCCGGCGTCTGGAGCAGGCCGGGTATCAGCGACATGTCGTAGGAACGGCGTTGCCGCGCCTCGGTTTCGAGGCCGACGAACGCCTGGAAGGACTCGGGAACGACGTCGCCGAAGACCTGCCACCAACCTTGCTGCCGAGCCTGCCGGGCAAGTTTGAGAAGGTCCTCGGCCTTGTTCTCCGGCACCTGGTAGAGAGTGAGCAAGGCGCGCAGATCGTTGATTTTGATGCCTTGCCGGGCGGTCTCAATGCGGCTGATGGACGACTGGGAGACTTCCAGGGCCTTGGCCACCTGATCCGTGGTCAAGCTGGACTCCTTGCGGAGCCGACGCAGCTCCGCCGCGAGCCGCCTGCGCCTGACGGTCGGACTCTCTTCTCGCTCACTCGCCATGAGAACCCCAGCTCTCCACGGTAATGCGACCTC
Source organism: Streptosporangium heterodermiicola (assembly GCF_051390675.1). NCBI lineage: Bacteria > Bacillati > Actinomycetota > Actinomycetes > Streptosporangiales > Streptosporangiaceae > Streptosporangium > Streptosporangium heterodermiicola. Next base: position 24,644 of record NZ_JBPJSR010000012.1, on the reverse strand, counting down.
CGAAGCCTTGCGCAAGCTATCCCGTCCGGCAAACTGCATATGCATATTGCTCTATGCGAAACACACTTGCAATACGGGCTTGCGGGACTCATTATGGGCACCGTGCGGAGTTGTCAGGGCACGTTCCGTGGCGACTCGCCGGTCCATCTTCCGATCGGGCTGAAGGGCAGGATCGATGACGATCTCGTCTGCGCAAGAGCGGTACCTCCATCTCGTGCGGCTGGCGTGGGACCTGCGCCAACTGGGGATGGGGGTAAGGATCGAGCTTCCGGCCTCCGGCGAAGAGCCGTACGTGGCGCTGTGGCGTGAGTCGGGAGCGTTGCGAGTGCTCGCCCTGGCCCGTGGCAAGAAGTGGGTCTTCGCGTGGGGGCGGGGCCGTACCCAGTGGATCGCGGCTCTTGACGAGGACGCGGTACGGCGCACCTGCGAGGCGGCGACGCGATGACGGCCGAGACGCTGGGAACGATCACGCTGCCGGGAATGGAGCGCTCCGTGCCGGTGGCCCGTCACTGCGTCGGCGCGGTGCTGGCCGCTGCGGGATGCGCGGCCGTGGACGACGTACTGCTGGTGGTGACCGAGCTGGTCGGAAACGCGATCAAGCACACCGCCTCGGGCGTCCCCGGCGGCACCCTGACGCTGCACGTCATCGACGCCGGGCAGAGGCTGATCCACATCGAGGTGATCGACTCCGGTTCCGAGACGATCCCCGAATCGCGTGAACCGGACCCCGAAAGCTTCGCGGGCGTGGCCTGTGGCTGGTGGGCCGGTGCTCGGAGCGGTGGGGAGTCCGTGAGCTCGACGGAGGACACCGGGCGGTGTGGGCGCTGATGCCCGCGACGGATGGTCGGTCAGGCCCTCTGGACACATGAGGACCATCGAGGCGTACGCGGGCCACCTCCGCAGCTCTGCCGACCCGCCCACAGCTTCACCGTGCTTCGAACGGTCACCGAAACCCCGCACCGGAAACCAGCACCCCATGATCATGATTGGCCTTGGGCGTTCATATGGAGAGGCCATATGAACGCTCAACCGCCAACCGTTCATATGGGGCCCGTGCATGAACCCCGCTGGCGAGAGGAGTCGGCGCGGGCCGGTTGGTGGTCCAAGCTTGGTCAAGGCCGGGGGACTGTTTGACCTTGGTACGGGATCGGAGGCGGTAGACCGGAAATATCGTGGCATGTGTCCGGATGTCGGGTACGGCTGCGCCACTTCGGGGAGACCGCTGATGGCCGACGACAACGTTCCAGAGGAGATGCTCGGGCAGGGCCGTCCGGGGGTTCCGGCGCGGGGGCGGGGGCCCAACACCGGGGAGCCCTTCTCCAGGCGCGACTACCGGCATCCGGCGGCGGGCTGGGGGGCGGCGCTCAGCGTCGGGAGGGTGCTGGCCAGGACGCGGGAGCCGGTCGAGGGGACCCGGGCGATCTTCCGGATGAACCACGAGAACTACGGCTTCGACTGCCCGGGGTGCGCGTGGCCGGACGACAGGAAGGGCCTGCGCCTGGACATCTGCGAGAACGGCATCAAGCACGTCACCTGGGAGATGACCCCCAAGCGGGTCGGGCGCGCGTTCTTCGCCGCGCACACCGTCACCGAGCTGTCGGGCTGGACCGACTTCGCGCTGGAGGACCAGGGCAGGCTGACCGAGCCGATGGTCTACGACCCGCACTCCGACAGGTATCTGCCGATCTCCTGGCAGGCCGCGTTCGAGCTGGTCGGCGCGGAGCTCGGGAAGCTGGACAGCCCGGACGAGGCGTCGTTCTACACCTCGGGGCGGCTGAGCAACGAGGCCACGTTCCTCTACCAGCTGTGGGTCCGCGAGTTCGGCACCAACAACCTGCCCGACTGCTCGAACATGTGCCACGAGGCGAGCGGCCGGGCGCTCACCGCCGCGCTGGGCACCGCCAAGGGGACCGTCGACCTGGACGACTGGGGCAAGACGGACGCGCTCTTCATCATCGGCGCCAACGCGGCCTCCAACGCGCCGCGCATGCTCACCGCGCTGGCCGAGGCGTACCGCCGGGGCGCCCAGCTCGTGCACGTCAACCCGCTGGTCGAGGCAGCGGCGGGAAGCACGATCGTGCCGCACGACTTCGTGGCGATGGGGACCTTCCACGCGACCAGGATCGGCACCCTCAACGTACGGCCGAGGATCGGCGGGGACATGGCCCTGCTGCGCGGGGTCGGGAAGGTCGTGCTGGAGGCGGCGGAGACCGACCCGAAGGCGATCGACCGGGAGTTCGTCGACCGATACACACACGGCTTCGAGGACTACCGGCGGGCGTGCGCCGAGGCCGCCTGGCCGCTGCTGGAGCTCCAGTCAGGGGTGGACGAGGCCAGGATCCGCGAACTCGCGGGCGTCTACATGCGGTCCGACCGCACCATCATCAGCTGGTGCCTGGGCATCACCCAGCAGGAACACGGCGTCGACACCGTACGCGAGATCGTCAACCTGCTGCTGCTCCGGGGCAACATCGGCCGCGAGGGCGCTGGCCCGTGCCCCATCCGGGGGCACAGCAACGTCCAGGGCAACCGCACCTGCGGGGTCACCCACCGCCCGAGCGAGCGCCTGCTGTCCCGGCTGGCCGAGGTGTGCGGCATCGACCCGCCACGGGCCCACGGCCTGGACACCGTCGGCACCGTCGCGGCGATGCACCGCGGCGACGTCAAGGTGTTCGTGGGCATGGGCGGCAACTTCGCGCTGGCCGCGCCCGACACCGCGTACACCTTCAGGGCGCTCCGCAACTGCGAGCTGACCGTGCAGGTCAGCACCAAGCTCAACCGCGGCCACCTGGTGCACGGGAGGAAGGCGCTGATCCTGCCCTGCCTCGGCCGTACCGAGAAGGACCGCCGGCGCGGCGGCCTGCAGGGCGTCACGGTCGAGGACTCGATGAGCATGGTGCACATGTCGCTCGGCATGAGGAACCCCGCCTCCCGGCACCTGCTGTCGGAACCGGCGATCATCGCCGGGATGGCGCGGGCGACCCTGCCGCACAGCGCCACCCCCTGGCAGGAGTACGCCGACGACTACGACCGCGTCCGCGACACCATGGCCCAGGTCCTAGACGGGTTCGAGGACTTCAACCGCAGGGCGAGGCTCCCGCTGGGCTTCCGGATCCACCAGCCCGCCCGCGAGCTGGTCTTCCTCACCGAGTCCGGCCGCGCCGAGTTCTCGAACGCCCCGATACCGGACGTCGTCCCGGCGGCGGGCCGACTGACGCTGGGCACGATGCGCTCCCACGACCAGTGGAACACCACCGTCTACTCCGACGACGACCGCTACCGGGGCGTCAAGAACCTGCGCACCCTGGTCCTGATGAACCGCGACGACATGCGCGAGCGTGGCCTCGCCGAGGCGGACCTCGTCGACATCACGAGCATCGCCAGGGACGGCAGCAGGCGCACCGTGTACGGCTACCGCGCCTTCGGCTACGACATCCCGCGCGGCAGCGCGGCCGGATACATGCCCGAGCTGAACCTGCTCTGCGGGATCGGCGACTTCAGCCCGCAGAGCGGGCAGCCGCTGACCAAGCACCTCACCGTCGAGATCACGCCGGTGACCGCCCGCGCGGCGGGCCCGGACCGGCGCGGGCCGAAGCGGGAACGGGTGCCCGGACGGGGTGGCACCACGGACGGCTGAGTGCGGTGAGTGCGGTCAGTGCCGCAGGGCGCGGCGGATCAGCCAGGCGAGCAGGACGATGCCCGTCAGGGCGGCGACCAGGGGGGCGACGCGCTTGAGGAGGGGCATGCCCGCGACCTCCAGGAGGTTCAGGGCCTCCTCGTCGGGGCTGAGCGAGGTGCGCGAGGTGCCCGCCGGATGGCTCTGGCGGGACTCCGCCTCCTCGCCGACGGCGAGGCCGGGGGGCGTCGGCACCGCGCTGAGGTGACGTCCAGGCCCGCCCGGGGCGCCGGGGCCGTTCAGGCTCTCCGGGCCGCCGGGGCCGCCCAGTCCGGACGCCGTACCCGGGGCCGCGCGACCCTCGTGGCCTTCCGGGCCGTACCCCGTGGAGCCCGCCGGGCCGGGGAACGCAGAGGTGGCGGTGCCGGGGCTCTCCGCGCCGGAGGCCGTCGAACCGGCGGGACCGGCGGGTGCCGTGGACGCGGTGGGACCGGTGGACGCGGCGGGCGCGGTCGCGGAGTCGGCGGACTCGTGTGAGCCGTCCGGGTCGGCCGGGCGTGCCGGGCCGGGACCCCAGGTCTCGGAGATCGCCGGAACGTCGTCGTCGTCCGGCCCCGGCCTCTGGGGAGCGCTCCAGCCACCCACGCCGGCCGTCCCGGCGGTGGTCTCGGCGGCCGTCTCCACGCCGGGGCCCTCGCCCAGCAGGCGGGAGAGGTTGGCCGCGAACCTGTCGATCAGCTTCCCGCCGACCTCGGCCATCACGCCCCGGCCGAACTGGGCCGGGCGGCCGGTCACGTTGAGGGAGGTGCCGACGGTGACACGGGTGTTCCGGCCGTCGGGATGCAGGCGCGCGACGACCGTGACACCGGCCGTGCCCGGCCCTCTGGCCTCCTTGCCGGAGGCCTTGACGGTCATGGAGCGGGTGTCCTCGTCCACCTTCTCGAAGGCGGCCCGGCCCTGGTACGTCACCGTGATCGGCCCGATTCTCATCTTCATCCGGCCGGTGAAGGAGTCACCCTCGATCTTGTCCACGGCGGCTCCGGGCAGGCAGGGCGCGATCCGCTCGACATCGAGCAGCACCGGCCACGCCTGATCGACAGGCACCGGAACCGTGAACTCGTGCTCGAATCGCATCGCCATCACTCCGCTCCTCACCGGTCGGCCGCTGTCGCGACATTACGACTACACGGGGGCGTATTGCCAGTATGCCGCCCTGGAGCCAGGTCGGGCCTCCCACGGCGGTCCGTGTCCGTGCGGTCCGCACGGACCGCACGCCAGATCTGTGCCCGTTCTTGGTACTGCCCTCGTTGGCGGGGACGATGCGCCGATCCGTGCCACGCCCTCAGACCTTCGCGTCACGCCCTCGGATCCTCGCGCCGCGATCTCAGACCGGCGGGTTGTGGCGGGAGTACTCCGCGAACCTCCAGCGGAGCGGGCTGGCTCCCCGTACGCGGACGAGCCGGTCCAGCTCGAACCGGACCAGCCGCTGCGCGCCCGGGACGCCTCCGGGATCCCAGTCGACGTGGGCCCGCCCGGTCAGGTGCAGGGCGTCGCCCCTCTCCCAGTCGAGGAAGAGCAGGCCGCAGCCGTCGTCCAGCTCCAGGTTCCCCAACGTCATGTACATGGAGTTGCCCACGTACTCCGGCCAGACCAGCCGCCGGTCGTCCAGCACCCGGACGAACCCGGGGTTGCCGCCCCGGTGCGAGAGGTCGGCACCGAGGCCGGGCGCGGAGGTGGCGACGAAGAACGTGTCGGCGCTTTCGATCCACGCCCGGTCGTCGTCGCCGAACACCGTCGCCGAGGAAAAGCCGGTGGAACCGGTGGAGCCGGGAAAACGAGTGAATCCGAAGGAGTCAGTGGATCCGGGGGAGCTGGGGGCGGGCGCCGTCGCTCCCGCTCCCGGTTCCGCTCCTGCTCCCGGCCCCGGTCTTGCTCCCGCTCCCGGCCCCGGCTCCGTGACGATCTCTCGCGCCTGGATGTACTTGGGACAGTTGGCGTACGCCTGCTCGGTGCGGACGATCAGCCGTCCGCCCTCCCGCGAGAGCGTGCCGTTCACCCGCATCCTGCGCCTGCTCAGCGGCTCGATCGCGAGCATCCCGATCCGGCCCCCGTCCAGCCCGGCCAGCGGGTCGCGCTCGCCCGGCACGGCGTCGATCACGACCGTCCGCTCGTCCACCGCCTCGGCGAACCCCTCCGGCCCGGTCAGGACGGACGCCCACAGGCGGCCGTCCCGTCCCGTCGCCCCGATCAGCAGCATCCGCTGTCGCGCCAGGAACTCGGCCGCCACCGCCGGGATCTCCGGCCGGGTCCTGGCCGAACCCAGCCCCGCCACGCGTACCCCGGCCCTTCGCTGGACCGCGATCTCTCCTGCGTGCTCCATGATCGCTCAGAAGAATCCGCAGGTGGGGGCGGCGGCCACCGGCGCGGGAGAACCCTCGGCGCCGGTGGGCGCGTAGATCTCCAGCCGGATCCCGTCAGGGTCCTCGAAGAACACGCCGCCCGAGGACGCGCCCTCGCGGTGCGCCACCACGCCGTCGTGGTGGAGCGTGGTGCCCGCCTCCCTGATCGCGGCCTCGGCCCTGCGGACCGTCTCGATGTCCGGGACCTGGAAGGACAGGTGGTGCAGGCCGGGCAGGCCGGTGGCGAAGCGGCCCTCGCTCTGCTGCCAGAGGGTGAGCACCAGGGTGCCGTCGAGGCCGAGGAAGGCGTACCGGCGGCCCGCCTCGCCGGACTCGGCGAGGACCTCGAAGCCGAAGATCTTGCGATAGAAGTCCCTGGACCTGTCGAGGTCGGAGACGTTGAGGCCGACGTGGCCGGTCTGGAAGGTCATGTGATCTCTCCCGTCAGGCTTTCTAACGGATGGTTCCGTTAGTTTGACCGCGGGGTAAATCTAACGCATGAACAGCTTTTTTCCCATTATAAATGCGTGATGTAAGTCACGCCTGAAAGAAGTCCTGACCCAAGAGGCGTGAGGAGGTCGGGGTCGGGCGGGGTCAGCCGTCGCGGTGCTGCTGGTAGTGGCGAGCCGCGCGGGCCCGGTTGCCGCAGCCGACCGAGCACCACTCCTGCCGGGCGTGGTCCTTGAGGAAGTAGAGCACGCAGCGCGGCGCCGGGCAGGTGCGCAGCCGCTCACGCCGCGGCCCGGCCAGCAGCTCGATCGCCGACGTCGCGAGGGCCGCCCGGATCCGCGCGGACTCCGAGGTCCCGTCGCCGGGGACGGTCCGTGCCAGGGGAGCGCCCTCGGCGGGCCACTCCAGCCGTGCGGCCAGCGGCACGGCCAGCGCCGTGGCGTTGACCAGGTCGAGCGACTCGGCGAACCCGGGGAGCCGGTGCGCGTCCGCGCCGCTCGCGGCGCCCGGCCCCACCGCCCTGGCGAAGAGCGCCCGTACGGCCTGCCGCAGCTCCACCACCTCGCGCCGCAGCTCCTCCGAGGCGACGAAGCCCGGGTCGACGCCCAGCTGGGCGGCGTGCGCCCGGCCCCACGCGGTCATGCCCTCGACGTCGGCGAGCGTGTCCGCCGGACCGGTTCGCGTCGCGCGGACGGTGCTGACGAACTCCAGTGCCGACATACCCCGACTCTAACGCCTGATTCGGCCTTTTGCCGTTAGGTCTCTTCGATCCCGCCGGCGGGCGACGGGCCTAGCGCCGGATGACCCTGGCCAGGATGGCGACCAGGCCCGCGAAGCCCAGGCCGCCCACCAGGATTATGAGCATGACCAGCGGCTGGACGGACGGCTCGCTGATGAAGACGATGCCCGCCGCGATGAACACCACGCCGCTGAGCAGGGCCATCCAGTCGGTACGGTGCACGAGACGGCGTTCGGTCCTGTCGACGTCAGGCCGCACGGCGCACCTCCACGTCCCCGATGCCGGCCTTGATGTTCAGCACGATCGTCGCCACGTCGCCCTTGGGGGCCACCTCGGGCTCCAGGATCTTGTTGTGCTCGATGTCGGCCCCTCCCTCCACCACATGGTCGATCTTGACGTCGCCGAACTTGGTGGAGCCGTTCACCTCGATCCTGGCCGTCGAGGGCAGGATCACGCTGATCTCGCCGACGGAGACCGAGGCGTCCACGATGGTCCGCGAGCCCGGCGGCAGGACCAGGTCGCCCAGGTCGAGCCTGCCCTCTCCCACGCCCACCGAGTAGGTGCGCGCCACCTCGGACAGGGTGGCGGGCTCCCAGGTGTAGTTGCCGAACTTCTTCGGCATGCCGCCCAGCGTGGACCCCGCGATCAGGGCGATCGACAGGACGGTGCCGGTCGCGACCAGCCCCGCCCCCCGGCCGAACCAGGTGGCGATCAGCAGGCCGGCGCCGATGACGACGAGTGCCGCGCCGCCGACGACCGTCATGTTGACCGGTCCCGATGCGGACTGGATCGCCACGATGATCCCTCCAACGATGATGGCCAGACAGATGGTCATGCTCCCGACGAGTGATCTGCGCCGCTGCGGCCTGGGCGGCGCCACCACGGTCCCGCCGTACGCGGCCGGGTCGTAGTAGGGGGAGTACGGCTGCGGCCGCCTCCGGGGATCCAGGGGCTGGTAGGGGCCGTACGGCGAGAAGGGCTCGCCGGAGGAGTCGAACAACGGCCTCGCGGCGCCGTACGGGGCGTACGGGGCGGCTCGTGGCCCGTACTCCGGCGGTGCGGCGGGGTCCGGGGGCATCCCCGGCTCGTCCCCGGCCCGGGTCCCGGGGGCGGGGTGCGGGGGGACCGTCGCGGATCCCGGTCCGGACGTGGGCGCGTACGGCTCCGTGACCGTCTCGGCCCCCGGCCGGTCGGCCGCGTGGGCGGTGGGGGACGCGGCGGCGTGGGCGGCCGGAGCCCGGTCACCGGCCGGGTCCCGCTCACCGGCTGGACCCCGCTCACCGACCGGGTCCCGCTCGCCGACGGGGCGCTGCCCGGCGGCGGTGCCCGGCGCGTGGGCGGCCGGACCGGGCCACTGATCGAACGGAGAGGAAGACGGAGACGAGGACGGGGACGAGGCGCGGCGCCTGCGCAGCCGTTCGGGCAGCGACCTCGCCACGGCCAGCAGATCGACCCCGCGGGAGTGGGCGGCGAGCAGGGCGATGGCGAACACCGTGCCCACCACGACCGTGCCGGTGCCGATGCCGTCCGAGGAGACATTGACGATCAGTCCGAGGGCGAACAGGCCGGTCAGCAGGGTCAGGACCGTCTCGCTGTCGAAGTCGCGGCGGATCCACTGCTCCAGGTAGCCGGGGCCGCCGTCGGTCTCGCGCATGAGCAGGAACGCCGCGATGTAGAGCATGATCCCGATCCCGGAACCGAGCACCAGCACCGCGAAACCGACCCGGAGCAGCACGGGATCGATCCGGGCGTACCTTCCCAGACCGGCACAGACACCCGTGAGCATGCGGCCCTCGTTGCCGCGCCTCAGGCCGCGCTCCTCGAAGCGCTCCCCGGAACGCTCTCCGGAACGCTCCTGGAAGCGCTCCTCGAAAGGGGAGGAGGCGGACGGCGAGCTCGCCGGATCCTGGGCCCGCCCGGTGTCGTTCATGTCCTCATCGTGGCCTTTCCCGGTCCGCGACGCATCCGGGAGACCCCTGAGTCGTCCCGGAGAGGGTAGGTCTCTCTCAGGGTCGCTTCAGGGGAACGCCTGATGCACTGGCAGGCTGGTTCATGTGACGATGCTGACGATATGGCTGACCGACAGACAGTTCGTGACGCGGCGCCCGTGATGACCGAGGACGCCCCCTTCCCCCGCCTGGTGAGACCGGTGGAGGGGCGGCTGGTCGCCGGCGTGGCCCAGGGGGCCGCCGCCCAGCTCCGGCTCGACCCGGTCGTGCTGAGGCTGGCCTTCGTGCTGCTCACCGTCCTGAACGGGTTCGGCGCCCTGGCGTACGCCGCCCTGTGGATGTTCACCCCGCGCGAGCCGCACGAGGGCAGGGAACCCGGGAGGGACTGGAGCCAGCTCGCCGCGTACGGCGCGATCGGGATGGCGCTGACGGCCCTGGGCTGGCTCACCGGCACCTCGGCTACCGGGATCGGCGCCTGGCCGATCGCGGTGGGCGGCATCGGCTCGCTGATCCTGTGGCAGCAGGCCGACCCCGACCGGCGGCAGCGCTGGATGAGCAACACCGTCGGGCAGGTCCGCCAGAACCGGGTCCGTACCTTCCTCGGGCTCGTGCTCGTCGTGGTCGGCGCGATCGGCTTCCTGGTGGCCAACGACGAGCTGGGCAACGCCCGTCCGGGCATCGTGTTCACCCTGGTGGTCGTGGGCGGTGTCGCGCTGATCACGGCGCCCTGGCTGGCCGCCCTGTGGAAGGAACTGCAGCGCGAGCGCCGCGAGCGCATCCGGCAGGAGGAACGCGCCGAGGTGGCCGCGCACGTGCACGACTCGGTGCTGCACACGCTGACGCTCATCCAGCGCAACGCCCAGGACCCGCGCGAGGTGATGCGGCTGGCCCGCTCCCAGGAGCGTGAGCTGCGCAACTGGCTCTACCAGCCCCAGCAGGACGCCGACGCGTCGGTGGCCGCGGCCGTGCGGCGGGTCGCGGCCGAGGAGGAGGACGCGCACGGGGTGCCGATCGAGGTCGTCTGCGTCGGCGACGGCCCGCTCACCCCCGAACTGTCCGCGATGATGCAGGCCGCGAGGCAGGCCATGGTCAACGCCGCGAAATACTCCGGCTCCGAGGTCGTCTCCGTGTACGCCGAGACGGAACCGGACGAGGTCACGGTCTTCGTCCGGGATCGGGGAATCGGGTTCGACATGGGCGATGTGCCCGAGGATCGTATGGGTATCCGTCAGTCGATCATCGGCAGGATGGAGCGCCACGGGGGCAGCGCCCGTGTGCGGACCGAGCCCGGCGAGGGCACGGAAGTGATGCTGACCATGAAGCTGGAGAAGGCGTGAGCGGCGAGCGGGCCACGACCCGGCGAACCTGGGCCCCGTCCTCGGGATCACGGCGGGCCGAGGAGCGGATCTTGGGACCGTCCCGGGGGTCGCGGCGGGCCGAGGAGCGGATCCTGGGATCGCGGCGGGCCGGAGTCCTGCGCGTAGGATCACGGCGAGGATCGCGGCGGGCCGGAGAGCGGTCCTCGGGACCGCGAGGGGAAGAAGTCCGATGAGTGTGGTGAAGGTCCTGATCGTCGACGACCACCGCCTGTTCCGCTCCGGCGTGCGGGCCGAGCTGGGCGACTCCATCGAGGTGATCGGGGAGGCCGAGGACGTGGAGTCCGCGGTCAAGGCGATCGCCGCGCTGGGGCCCGACGTGGTCCTGCTCGACGTGCACATGCCCGGAGGCGGCGGCCAGGAGGTGCTGCGCCGGGTCCTCGGCGCCGGTTCCACGGTCCGCTTCCTCGCCCTGTCGGTCTCCGACGCGGCCGAGGACGTCATCGGCGTGATCCGGGGCGGTGCCAGGGGATACGTGACCAAGAACATCAGCGGGCGCGAGCTCACCGACGCGATCCGCAGGGTGGCCGAGGGCGACGCGGTCTTCTCCCCGAGGCTGGCCGGGTTCGTGCTGGACGCGTTCGCCTCCAGCGAGGCCCCGCCGATCGACCCCGAGCTCGACTCGCTCACCCAGCGCGAGCGCGAGGTGCTGCGGCTGATCGCCCGCGGTTACGCGTACAAGGAGATCGCCAAGGAGCTGTTCATCTCGGTGAAGACGGTGGAGACCCACGTCTCGTCCGTGCTGCGCAAGCTGCAGCTCTCCAACCGCCACGAGCTGTCCCGCTGGGCCACGGCGCGGCGCCTGGTCTGAGCCTCCGCGCGTCCGTCCCCACGGGCTTTCGCGCGTCCGTCCCCACGGGCCTCCGCGTGTCCGTCCTCATGGCCTTCGCGTGTCCGTCCTCACGGCTTTCGCGCATCCGCACCCCGCTTGCTTCTGTACGAGTAGTTACTTCTGTGCGACTCTGCGAAGTATGGGACGCGATGTACCTGCGATGGTGTTCAGCCGCGAGGACCGGCGGCGCTACCGGGACAAGGTCCGCCGGTGCCTTGACGTCTTCGCGCAGATGCTGCGCGAGTCCAGATTCGAGTTCGACGAGCCCAAGGCCGGGCTGGAGATCGAGCTCAACCTCGTGGACGAGCGCGGCGAGGCGGCCATGAAGAACACCGAGGTGCTGGAGGCGATCGCCCAGCCCGACTGGGCGACCGAGCTGGGCCAGTTCAACGTGGAGATCAACGTCCTGCCCGAATCCCTCGACGGCGGCGGCGCGGCCCGGCTGGAGCGGGTGATCAGGGACCGGCTCAACCACGCCGAGGAACGGGCCCGTACCGTCGGCGGGCACATGGTGATGGTCGGCATCCTGCCCACGCTGCGGGAGAGCGACGTACACGAGGGCACGCTGTCGGCCAACCCCCGCTACAAGCTCCTCAACGAGCAGATCTTCGCGGTCAGGGGCGAGGACCTGCACCTGGCGATCGAGGGCGAGGAGTTCCTGGAGACCTACGCCGACAGCATCACCCCCGAGGCCGCCTGCACGAGCCTTCAGCTCCACCTCCAGGTCAGCCCCGAGGCGTTCGCCGCCAACTGGAACGCCGCCCAGGCCATCGCGGGCCCCCAGGTGGCGCTGGCGGCCAACTCGCCGTTCCTGTTCGGCCGCAGGCTCTGGCAGGAGACCAGGATCCCGCTGTTCGAGCAGGCCACCGACACCCGCCCGGTGGAGCTGAAGACCCAGGGCGTACGGCCCAGGGTGTGGTTCGGCGAGCGCTGGATCACCTCGGTCTTCGACCTCTTCGAGGAGAACGCCCGCTACTTCCCCGCGCTGCTGCCCCTGTGCGACGAGGAGGACCCGCGCGAGGAGCTGGCGCGTGGGATCACCCCGCAACTCGGCGAGCTGACCCTGCACAACGGCACCGTCTACCGGTGGAACCGGCCGGTCTACGCGGTCGTGGACGGCACCCCGCACCTGCGGGTGGAGAACCGGGTGCTGCCCGCCGGGCCCTCGGTGGCGGACGTCGCCGCCAACGCCGCCTTCTACTACGGGCTCATGCGTGTCCTCCCGTACGCGGAACGCCCGGTGTGGACGCGCATGTCGTTCGCCGCGGCCGAGGACAACCTGCACGCCGCCGCCCGGTACGGCCTGGACGCCCGGCTCTTCTGGCCGGGGCTCGGCGAGGTGGTCGCGTCCGAGCTGGTCCTGCGCCGCCTGCTGCCGCTCGCGTACGAGGGACTCGACCTGTGGGGGGTGGACCCCGGGGCCAGGGACCGGCTGCTGGGGATCGTCGAGCAGCGCTGCCTGACGGGCACGACCGGGGCGAGCTGGCAGATCGACGCGGTGAACGCGCTCGGCGACCTCGACAGGCACGAGGCGCTGCGCCGGATGACCCTGCGCTACATCGAGAACATGCACACCAACGAGCCCGTCCACACCTGGCCGTCCCTGTGAGACCGTCACCGGGATCGCCTCCGGTACCGTCCGGAACCGCTGCCGGGATCGCCGGGGCAGGCTGTGAGATCCCCCGCCGGGACCGCCGGGACCGCCCGTGAGACCGCCGCCGGGGCCCGCCGTGCCGCCCCCGCCTTCGCGCCGGACGCTCCCCGGTCGTGCCGATCCCTCGCGCGGGAGCCGCGGACTCCGTCACGATAGGCCCATGAGAGCGTTCTCCTTTTTCCTGGCCTTGGTCCTGGCCGCCGTCACCGCCTGCGGGAGCGTGGGGGAGGGTACGGAACCGGAGGCGGGCCCCACCGGTGAGGCCGGTGAGGAGGCCACGCCCAGCGCGCGCGGGCAGACGTTCGAGTCGGACGTCGAGCTGGCCAGGGAGCTCACCGAGGCTTACTGGAAGCAGACCTTCTCCGCGGCCGGGCTGACCTACCGCCCGGTCACCGAGTTCGTCGCCTACCAGGGGGAGAACGGGCCCGACTGCGGCGGACAGCCGTCGGTGCCGAACAACGCCTTCTACTGCCCGGTGGGACACTTCATCGCCTACGACGAGCAGTGGATGAACGGCCTCTACGAGCGGATGGGCGACGGCTCGGTCTATGTGATCATCCCGCACGAGTTCGGGCACGCGGTGCAGGCGCAGTTGAACACCGCGTTCCGCCTGAACATCGAGCAGGAGCTCCAGGCCGACTGCTACGCCGGGGGGACCCTGGGGGCGCTCGTCAAGGGCGGCTCGCTGCAGACGGAGCCCGGCGACGAGGACGAGCTCCTGATCAACCTCGCCGCGGCGGGCGACCCCACCGACGACTGGCTGCGCCCGGACGCCCACGGTACGGCGGGACAGCGCCAGCAGCTGTTCGCCAAGGGATACAACCAGGGAACGACCGCCTGCTGAGACCTCGCCCTAAGCCTCGTCCCGAGGCTTCGTCACGCGGTGGCGGGCGCCGAAGCGGGCCACGGGGGCGCCGGGGTGTCGCCGGGGTTCGGGGAGCGGCGCGCCGTCGGCGTACACCCCGGTGAGGGAGCCGGTGAGGGAGTACGCCGCGATGAGTACGTGTGAATCCGTCAAGAGGCTGATGTCCGGCGGCCGAGGGCGACCTACTCTGACGGAGGACGGTGAGTCACCAGGGGGCGGTGTCATGCGGATGATGGTGCGGGATATCGGCTGGGCCGCGCGGGGTGCCTGCGGTACGAGCGACCCCGAGCTGTTCTTCCCGCTGACGCAGTCGCCGGAGCACGAGGCGCGGGCGAAGGCGGTCTGCGAGCGGTGCCCGGTGCTGAAGGAGTGCCGGGCCTACGCGCTCCGCGCGGCCGAGCCCGAGGGGATCTGGGGCGGCCTGACGGTGCGGGAGCGCCGTGGCCTGCGCTTCCCCGCCGGCTGGCGCCAGGCCGCCGCGAGCCGGGCCCCCGTCGCGTAGCCTCGAACCGGATTCGCGGGGATCCCGAAGATCACGGTCCCCGGCGCGGCCCGGCACGCGGGGCGCGAGACGGCGTCCGAGAAAATCGTGGGGAGTCGTGGGCATTCGTGGGCATGGAGCGTGAGCCTGGTCGAGCCGCCCGCACCGGGCCCGAGGGTGTGCCCGCGGGCGTGCTGACGAGCGCGGTGGCCGTGCTGGTGGCGGCCAACGTGCTCAACAACCGCCTGGCGCCGAGGCTGGCACCGCTGACCTCGGCCGCGGCCACCGGCGCGCTGGTCGTGATGGCCCGCCGTTCCGGGCTCTCCTGGGCCGAGCTGGGATTCCACCGGCGCGTGCGGGGCCTGCGGATCGGCGGCGCGCTCGCCTCCGCCGTGGCCGCGGCCTACACCGTGGGCATCGCCGTCCCGGCCACCCGCAGGTTCTTCCGCGACGAGCGCGCCCTGTCCCTGTCGCGCGCCCGCGCGCTGGAGGAGGCCCTGCTCCAGGTGCCGGTCGGCACGGTCCTGCTGGAGGAGGTCGGCTTCCGCGGGGTGCTGCACGCCCTCGTCGCCCGCTCCCACGGCCACGGTACGGCGACCGCGGTCTCCTCGGTCCTCTTCGGCCTCTGGCACATCCTGCCCGCCGCCGACATGATGGCCGCCAACCCCGCCCTGAGCCGCCTGGCCGCCGGGGAGACCCTCGACGACCCGGATACGCGGGGCACGTCGGAGGTGTCCAGGGCACCCGGGAAGGCGCCCGCGTGGCAGGTGGCGCGGGTCGTGGCCGGTTCGGTGGTCACGACGGGCCTGGCCGGAGTGCTCTTCACCGAGCTGCGCAGGAGGGGAGGTCTGGCCGCTCCCGCGATGTTCCACGTCGCGACCAACTCCCTGGGCTACCTGTTCGCCCGCCTGGCCCCGCCGAACCACGCCCGTCCGGTCCGTCCGGTCCACCTGGCTCGCCCGGTCCCGCCGGAGGAGCCCGCCCCGGGCCGCTGACCGCTGCCGAGGTGGCCGCGGGCGGCGAGCTCGACCGTGACGACCACGGCCACCGCCTCCGCGGCCAGCAGCGCGACCAGCACGACGAGCTGCACCACCCCGGCCTGGAGCGGGCCGGCCCCGCCCAGGAGCATCCCCACGAAGGCGCCGGGCAGCGTGACCAGGCCCACGGTTCCCGTCTGGTCCAGGGCGGGCACCAGCGCCTGCGCCGCGGGCGGGCGGCAGATCTCCATCGCCGCGTCCCGCTCGGAGAAGCCCAGCGAGAGCGCCGCCTCCACCTCGCCGCGCCGGTGGGCCAGCTCGTCCAAAGCCCGCCGTCCCGCGAGGGCCGTGGCCGTCAGGCACCCGCCCAGCAGGATGCCCGCGATCGGGATCAGTGTGATGCCCAGAGGCGGGACGACGCCGCTGCCGAACAGCAGCGCCAGGACCGGCACGGTCCCGGCCGCGATGGGCACCGCGGCCCACCGGACGGCGGGACCCGAGGTGATCCTGCGTCCCGCGGTCACGCTCGCCACCCCGTACATGACCAGCACGAAGACCGTCACCGCGAGCGCGCGTTCGACGGCCCACACGATGATCAGGGACACGACGCCGAGCTGGGCGACGGCGCGCAGGCACGCCACGAGCACGGCGGGCGCGTGGCCGAGGCGGCCGAGCCAGGCGACGGCGGCGGCCCCGACGGCCAGCAGGAGGACGACGACGGCGGTGGCGAGCGACAGATGGATGCTGTTCAACGGCGCGGACCTCCCGTCGGGTGCCTTCGGGGTTCCCAGGTTCCCAGGTGCCCGGAGGTGACCGTGAGGAGGGTCCGGCTCCTCCAGAAGGGTTCCCGTAGGAGAGGCGATCCGGTCGGTGCCCTCAGGGGGTCAGGCGGTGGAGACCCGCTGGAAGGCCTCGACGTAGCGGCCCTCGCCGAAGCCCGCCTCGGCGGCGATCTGCGAGAAGCGGCCCCGCAGGAAGCCCTCGAAGTCCTCCAGGTGGCCGATCTGGCTGACGTGGGAGCGCAGGGCGGCGAGCTTGCGGTCGAAGGTGCCGGTGACGTCCACGTGGTGGTCGGGCGCCGGGCCGCCGTTGAGCCAGACCTCGCGGACGGTCCACGCCTCCAGCCCCTCGTCGAGCAGCAGCGACGGGAAGGTGTACGGGTTGCGCGCGTCGGGGTAGACGGCGTCGAGGGCGGAGCCGCCGACCGCGCGGTGGTCGGGGTGGCTGGGGGCGATGAACCGGTAGTTGCGCTCGGGGCTGTGGGTGATCACCAGGTCGGGTCTGACCTGCCGGATGACCCGGGTGATGTCGCGCCGCAGGTCCAGGCTCTGCACCACGGTCCCGTCGTGGTGGCCGAGATAGCGCACGTCGGTCACGCCGACGGCCTTGGCGGCGTTGGACTGCTCGGCCCGGCGCAGCTCGGCCATTCCGCCGTTGTCCAGCTCGCGGTCGAAGCCGCCCGCGTCACCGTCGGTGACCACGCAGTACGTCACCTCGACGCCCCGGTCGGTGAACAGCGCGATCGTGCCCGCGGCGGCGAAGTCGACGTCGTCGGGGTGCGCGGTGATCGCGAGTACGCGGCTGATCTCGTTCTCAGAAAGCATGGAAGCCCCTCCGTTGTCCCCGTACCGCTCCGTCATCACAACCGTGAGCGAGTCCACCCGCATTCCTTCGCGGTGGCTGGACCCGGTTGTCGGTCGGTCGTTCTAACCTAGGTGACGTGTCGATCCCAGCCTCCTCCCTGACCCATCCGTTGCTCGACGGGCTCAACCCCCAGCAGCGCGAGGCCGTCGTGCACCACGGCAGCCCCCTGCTCATCGTCGCCGGCGCGGGGTCTGGCAAGACCCGGGTGCTGACCCACCGCATCGCCTACCTGCTGGGCGAGCGGGGCGTGCAGCCGCAGGAGATCCTGGCGATCACCTTCACCAACAAGGCCGCGAGGGAGATGAAGGACCGGGTCGACCGGCTCATCGGCCCGCGTTCGGCGGCGATGTGGGTGATGACGTTCCACAGCGCGTGCGTGCGGATCCTGCGCCGCGAGGCCAAGCGCCTGGGCTTTCCCACCAGCTTCTCCATCTACGACCAGGCCGACTCCCAGCGGCTGATGGCGATGGTCTGCCGCGAGATGGACCTCGACCCCAAGCGCTACCCGCCGAGGTCGTTCTCCGCCCAGGTGAGCAACTTCAAGAACGAGCTGATCGACTACGAGACGGCGTCGGCCCAGGCGTCCACCCACCTGGAGCGCAAGCTCGCCGAGGCGTACCGCAACTACCAGCAGAAGCTCACCGAGGCCGGAGCGATGGACTTCGACGACCTCATCATGCTGACGGTGACGCTGTTCCAGATCTTTCCCGACGTGGCCGAGCACTACCGGCTCCGCTGGCGCCACATCATGGTCGACGAGTACCAGGACACCAACCACGCCCAGTACACCCTGATCCGCGAGATCGCGGGCCGTCCCGAGCCGCGCACCGCCGACGGCGACACGGTCGGGGAGGGCGGGGAGAGCGGGGTCGCCCCGGCCGAGCTGTGCGTGGTCGGTGACGCCGACCAGTCGATCTACGCCTTCCGCGGCGCGACGATCCGCAACATCCTGGAGTTCGAGCGCGACTACCCGGAGGCCAGGACGATCCTGCTGGAGCAGAACTACCGCTCCACCCAGACGATCCTGTCCGCCGCCAACGCGGTGATCTCGCGCAACGCGAGCCGCAAGCCCAAGAACCTCTGGTCCGACCAGGGCGCCGGGTCGAAGATCACCGGCTATGTCGCCGACAACGAGCACGACGAGGCCATGTTCGTCGCGCAGGAGGTCGACAGGCTCACCGACCACGAGGACGTCGTGCCCGGCCAGGTCGCGGTCTTCTACCGGACCAACGCCGCCTCCCGGGTGTTCGAGGAGATCTTCATCCGGACCGGCCTGCCGTACAAGGTGGTGGGCGGGGTGCGCTTCTACGAGCGCAAGGAGGTCCGCGACCTGCTCGCCTACCTGCGCTTCCTGTCCAACCCGAACGACGTGGTGTCGCTGCGCCGCGTCCTCAACGTGCCCAAGCGCGGCATCGGCGAGCGCGCCGAGGCGATGGTCGAGGCGTTCGCGACCAGGGAGCGGATCCCCTACTGGGAGGGGCTCCGCCGGGCGGACGACGCGCCGGGCATGGCCACCCGCTCGCTCAAGGCGATCAAGGAGTTCGTCGCGCTGATGGACGAGCTCATGGTGAGGGCCGACGACATGACGCCCTCGGAGCTCGCCCAGGAGGTGCTGGCGAGCACCGGTTACCGCCTGGAGCTCACGGCCTCCAACGACCCGCAGGACGAGAGCCGCCTGGAGAACCTGGACGAGATGGTCTCGGTCGCCTCCGAGTTCGAGGAGGCCAACCCCGAGGGCACGCTGGTGGAGTTCCTGGAGCAGGTCTCCCTGGTCGCCGACGCCGACCAGATCCCGGCGGCCGACGGCGGCCAGGGCGTGGTGACGCTGATGACGCTGCACACCGCGAAGGGGCTGGAGTTCCCGGTGGTGTTCCTCACCGGCATGGAAGACGGCGTCTTCCCGCACATGCGCTCGCTCGGCGAGCCCAAGGAGCTGGAGGAGGAGCGCCGCCTCGCCTACGTCGGCATCACCCGGGCCGAGCAGCGCCTCTACATCTCCAGGGCGGCCGTCCGCAGTTCCTGGGGCTCGCCCGCGTTCAACCCGGCCTCCCGGTTCGTCGCCGAGATCCCGTCCGACCTGGTCGACTGGCGCAGCGACCCGGAGAAGAGCGCCTGGAGCGCCGCCACCCGCCGCGACTCCCGCCCCGCCCCGGCGAGGAAGCCCGGCGGCAGGCAGATCCCCAACCTCACCCCCGGCGACCGGATCACCCACGACCAGTTCGGCCTGGGCACGGTCGTGTCCGTGGACGGGGTCGCGGAGAAGACCAAGGTCAAGATCGACTTCGGTGGCGGGGGCGAGAAGACCCTGCTGCTGGCGTACGCGCCCCTGGAGAAGCTCTGACCTTCGGACGAGCGTCCGGGGGAAGCCGGGAAGGGGCGGGGAGTCGTCGCCGTGCGCGTCGGGAGGCGGGGAGGGCCGGAGAGTCCGCGGTGCGCGCCGGGAGGCGGGGAGTCGTTGCCGCGAACGTCGGGAGGCGCGGAAAGGGCGGGGAGTCGTCGCCCGCTGTGCCCTTCTCGCGCCCTTCCCGCGCCTTCCCGTGTCCTTTTCTGCGTCCGCGGCGCCTTCACGGCCGCCTCGGGCCGGTGAGGGCGCGGGCCACCTCGGGGCGCGGGCGGTTCAGCCCTTGAAGATCTCCCCGATGGGGTCCTCCGGCCGGGTGGTGTCACCGAGGAGCTCGTCGAACTCGGCCACCTGGTCGGCGGGCGGAGCCTTGATCGTGACCTTGGTGCCCCAGCCGGTGTAGCGGGTGTCGTTGACGTAGGTCAGCTCCGTGCTGTTCAGGCCCCGGGTGGACTCCGTGTACGACGACACGACCCGGCGGACCAGCTTGTCGGAGCCGAGATAGATCTTCCAGGTCACCGGGAGCGTCGCGGACCTGCCGGTGGGCTTCCTGCCCAGCATCGTGCGCACCGAGGGAGAGACCTTGAAGAGCTCGGCCAGCGTGATCGTGCCCGAGTGGACCGTGGTCCGGGTGCCGTCCCACGTCCCGCCGGGACGCTTGGCGCGGGTGTGGGCGAGGGTCGCCTTGAGAGTGCCGGGCTCGACGGTGCTGATGATCTGCTGGACGGCGCTGACCAGGGAGAGCGTGTCACCGGGCGTGCGCAGCCACTTCTTGCCCTCGGGCATGGACTCGGCGAAGATGCCGCCCGAGGTGTAGCCGACACCCTTCAGCGAGAGCGTCCGTGACGGGGTGAACAGGCCCTTGAGCTCGCCGTCCGTCGCGGGCAGGCTGAACTTGGTGGTCAGGTCCGAGGCGACCACGCCGGTCCTGCCGAACTCCAGCACGCCGCTCCGCCGGGTGAGGATCGCCCGGTTCTTCTTGCCCTTGCCGACGATTTTCGTGTTCTCGGTGAGCTTCACGCCCCGGTGGGTCCTGAACTGGCGCTTCAGCGCCGAGACCGGGTCGGCCGCGGTGGCCTGGGGGGTCCGGACGGCCTGGGCGCCCGCCGGGGCGACGGTCACCAGCGTGGGAACGATCAGGGCCGCCATGGTGGCGCCGGTCAGGGTGGCGATGATTCGCCTCATCGAGGGGGGTCCTCCCGTATGGTCCTCGCGTCGTCGCGGAGGGTGGACCAAGATTCTTACCTATATCCCGAAATGTCGGATCAAGAATCGCCAGAGGAGTCGGAACCGGGCGCCATGGGTGCCGACCGTCCTGGGCGGTGGGAAACCCTCGACGGGCCGGGATCCGTGCGAGCTGGGTCCGTGCGGGCCGGGATCCGTGCGGGCCGGGATCTATGCGGGCCGGGATCCACGCGAACTGGGGTCCATGCGGGTCGGGGTCCGTGCGGGCCGGGATCCGTGGGGAGTGGAGAACGCCGCGAGCCGCGCCCGGCGGGAGTGACCCGCCGGGCGCGGCTCGGGTGGTGCGGGGTGTGATCAGCGAGGAAGGATCACTTGATGGTGAGCAGCGGAACGGGCGTGTCGGCCGCGAACCGGTCGTTCAGTTCCTTCATCGTGGAGACCTGGTCGGCGGGCGGGGCGTCGATCGTGACCTTCGAGCCCCAGCCGCTGTAGCGGGTGTCGATCGTGGAGGTGGGCCCGTTCGCGAAATCCGAGGACGAGATCGTCAGCCGCACGGGCAGGCGGTCCGCGTTGAGGAACAGCCGCCAGTTGACCACGGTCTTCGCCTGCTGCTTGGTCAGCGGGACTTCCTGCGCGACGCGGAACCACGGTGAGACCTTGTTGAGCTCACCAAAGGTGATCTTTCCTGAGTAGGCGGTCGGACGCTTGACCGTGGCGCGCGCGAGGAGGGCCTTGAGGGTCGAGGGTTCGGTGGGGTTGACGAACTGGCCCAGCGAGCCGGTCAGGCCGAACGTGTCCTTCGGGTACACGAGCCAGGGCTTGTCCTCCGGCAGGAACTGGCCGAACGCCCCGCCCTGGATATACGCCTTGTTCTTGACCCGCACGACTCTTTCCGGCTCGGCCAGCCCGGCGAACAGCCTGTCGAGGTCCTTCTCCGCCTCGGTCTTTTCGCCGCCGTCGTTCTCTTCCGTGTCGAACGCGAAGAGGTCCTCCTGGGCCCGCAACTGGGTGGTGTGGTCCGACGCCGCGACCCCGGAGGCGCCGAACTGCAATTCACCCTTGCGGTGGGCGAGAGTCGTGCTCTTCTTGCCGTTTCGAATCTTGACGGTGTCGACGAACGCTACGCCGTAGCCGCTTTTGAGCCGGCTCTTCAACGCGCTGACCGGATCGGCGGCCTGCGCGTGCGCGGTCGATGCCAGCGCCGGAACGCCCAGCACGGCCGTGGCGGCGCACGCCAGCCCGGCGATGTATCGCTTCAAGGGGAAGTCCTCCTGATTGACCCCTCCACCCTGATGAGGGAGGGGAGGAATAGCCTTGCGGAGCAAGATCACGAAATAGTAGCGCATTTGAAGGGCTGTCCTGAATTAATTGTGCATATTCGGTGCAGAGACGTCCTTCCGGCCTTTGGAGTTGTCGTCCGGCCGCACCGGGAACGGGAATGTGTTCCCGGACAATCACGGACGGTCAGTTTCCCTTTTTTCGTGGAACCTCGGTTCCGCCGCGCATTCCGGCTCGTTTAGCCGGGGCCCGGCCGACGGGGACGCGGGTCGTGGCGCCGTACGGAAGGGCGGCGGCGCCGTACGGAAAAGCGGTGGCGTCGCGCGGAAGGGCCCGTGGCGCCGCACGGAAAGGCGGTGAAATCAGGGCCGCTGTACCGTGGTTCGCGGTGGCCCGCCGAGCCCGGCGCGGCGCGGCCGGTTACGCTGCGGACAGCTCCCACGTCGCGAGGGGAGCGCAGACAAGGAGGTCTGGATGGATGCCGTGTCAAGGATCCGCGTCGTCATCGCCAAGCCGGGGCTGGACGGTCACGACAGGGGCGTGAAGATCGTGGCGCGGGCGCTGCGGGACGCCGGGATGGAGGTCGTCTACACCGGCCTGCACCAGACGCCCGAGCAGATCGTGCGCACCGCGATCCAGGAGGACGCCGCGGCGATCGGGCTGTCCATCCTGTCCGGCGCGCACATGACGCTCTTCGCCAAGGTGCTGGAGCTGCTGAAGGAGAACGACGCGGGCGACATCGTGGTGTTCGGCGGCGGGATCATCCCCGAGGCCGACATGCCCGCGCTCCAGGAGATGGGCGTCGCACGCGTCTTCACCCCGGGCGCGACCACCCAGGAGATCGTCGACTGGGTGCGCAGCGCGATCCCCTCGCCCGTCTGACGGTCCCCGCTCGTCCGACGGATCTGTCGTCTTACCTCTCCCCGGTGCTCCGGCCGCCCCTCACCTGTCTGATCGCCTGTCTGACGAACCCCTGACAGGCCGCCCACCGGCCCGGTGAACCGGCTCGCGGGACCGGCGGCCAGGGCGGCCGGTTCGGCGCGAACAGCATTCGGGGCGTACGATCTGGAACCCGGTTACCTGGTCATGCCATGAGGCGGGCTAGGCTTCATTGGCGCAAAACCGCCGGGCTCCCCCTTGGATCATGGAGTCGGCCCGCTCACATCTGTACACCAGCCGGACAAGCAAGGACGGACCCTCGTGGACCTGTTCGAACATCAGGCGAAGGAGCTCTTCGCGGAGTACGGCATCCCGGTGCCGCGCGGCGTGGTCGCGCACACCGTGGAGGAGGCACGGGCGGCAGCCGAGCAGCTGACCGGCCGTGTCGTTGTCAAGGCCCAGGTCAAGACCGGTGGTCGAGGCAAGGCCGGTGGCGTGAAGGTCGCCGACGACGCCGCCGACGCCGAGCGGAAGGCCACCGACATCCTCGGCATGGACATCAAGGGCCACACGGTCCACAAGGTCCTGATCGAGGAGGCGAGCGCGATCGCGGAGGAGTACTACTTCTCCTTCCTGCTCGACCGCGCCAACCGTACGTTCCTCGCCATCTGCTCGGCGGCGGGCGGCATGGACATCGAAGAGGTCGCGCACAGCGCCCCCGAGAAGGTCGCGAAGGTCCCGGTCTCCCCCCTGGACGGCGTCGACCGGGCCAAGGCCCGCGAGATCGCCCAGGCCGGAGGGCTGCCGGAGGCCGCGCTCGACGGCGCCGCCGAGCTCATCGAGAAGCTCTGGTGCGCCTTCGTCGACGAGGACGCCTCCCTCGTCGAGGTCAACCCGATGATCCTGTCCGCCGACGGCCAGGTGAAGGCCCTCGACGGCAAGGTCACCCTCGACGACAACGCGTCCTTCCGCCAGACGGACCACGCGGCCTTCGAGGACAAGGCCGCCGAGGACCCGCTGGAGGCCGCGGCCAAGGCCAAGGACCTCAACTACGTCAAGCTCGACGGCTCCGTCGGCATCATCGGCAACGGCGCGGGCCTGGTCATGTCGACCCTGGACGTCGTCGCCTACGCGGGCGAGGCGTTCCCCGGGCAGCCCAAGCCCGCCAACTTCCTCGACATCGGCGGCGGCGCCTCGGCCGAGGTGATGGCGGCCGGCCTGGAGATCATCATCTCCGACCCCGCGGTGAAGTCGATCTTCGTGAACGTCTTCGGCGGCATCACCGCCTGTGACGCGGTCGCCAACGGCATCGTCTCGGCGTTCCAGCTGCTGGAAGCCCGCGGGGAGAGCGTGAGCCGCCCGCTCGTCGTCCGTCTGGACGGCAACAACGCCGAACTCGGGCGTCAGATTCTCTCCGACGCCAAGCTCTCCGGCGTCGAACTGGTGGACACCATGGACGATGCGGCCAAGCGCGCCGCCGAGCTCGCCGCGGTAGGTGCGTAATGGCCATCTGGCTGAACGAGAACAGCAGGATCATCGTCCAGGGCATGACCGGCGGTGAGGGCACCAAGCACACCCGCCGGATGCTCGCCTCCGGCGCCCGCGTCGTCGGCGGCGTGAACGCCCGCAAGGCGGGCACCGTCCACGAGGGCCTGCCCGTCTTCGGCACCGTCGCCGAGGCGATCAAGGAGACCGGCGCCGACGTGTCGGTCGTCTTCGTGCCCCCGGCGTTCACCAAGGACGCCGTTAAGGAGGCCGTCGACGCCGAGATCCCGCTCTGCGTGGTCATCACCGAGGGCGTCCCGATCCACGACACCACCGAGTTCTGGGCGTACGCGATCGCCAAGGGCGGCAAGACCCGGATCATTGGGCCCAACTGCCCCGGCATCGCCTCGCCCGGCGCCTCCAACGCGGGGATCATCCCGGCCGACATCACCAGCGCGGGCCGCATCGGCCTGGTCTCGAAGTCGGGCACGCTG
>NZ_JBPJSR010000011.1:0-314887 GCF_051390675.1 Streptosporangium heterodermiicola | reverse complement strand
TCGTTCGCGGGACACGCGGGGCGGTGAGCGTTCTCACCGCCCCCGTGGTGAGAACGCCCACCGGAAGTGGCACGAGACCGATCGCTCACCGGAGGTGACACCCGGGCTGATCACTCACCGGAAGTGGCGCCGGGGTTGATCGCTCACCGCTCCCTGCGGTGTCACGACCAGGCGCCGGTGGCGGCGATCCGGTTCACGTAGTCCCCGAACGCGAGCGGAGGGCGGCCGAGCACCCGCTGGACCCCGTCGACGGGCTCGGCCGTGTGACCGGCGCGGTGCAGGGCGAACAGGGCGTCCAGCGCGTCGACCGCAGCCACCGGGTACCCCTGGGCGAACAGCTCGGCCCGGTAGGCCTCCGGGGTCAGCTCGACGTACTCGATGGACCGGCCCGCGGCCCGCGCGATGGTCTCGACGGCCGCGCCGAAGGTCAGCCCGCTCGGCCCCGACAGGTCGTACGTCCGCCCCGCGTGGCCGTCACCCGTCAGGGCCGCCGCGGCGACCGCGGCGACGTCCTCGACGTCGATGAACGCCTCGGGCACGTCGCCGATCGGCAGCGCCAGCCGCCCCGCGCGCAGCGGCGCGTGCCACAGGTCCTCGTCGAAGTTCTGGTTGAAGTTGTTGGGCCGCAGGATCGTCCACTCCGCCCCCGAGTCGCGCACGGCCCGCTCGGCGGCGGCCATGCCCTGGCCGAAGTCCTCGCCGACCAGGTCCATGCCCCGGCCGGACAGCACCACGAACCGCCTGACGTCCACGGCCCGCTTGACGAAGTCGCCTACCGGGGTGGGGTCGTCGGGCGCCACCAGGTACACGGCCTCGGCGCCCCGCAGCGCGTTCTCCCAGGTGGCGGGCTCCGACCAGTCGAAACGCACCTCGCTGGAGCGGGACGCGGCCCTTACCCGCTCTCCCGTCGCACGCAGGTGCCGCACCACGCGGCGGCCGGTCTTGCCCGTCGCGCCAAGAATCAAGATCTCTTTCATGTCATAGAGCCAACCGCGCGGGGAGCCGTCCGCACATGGCCGGGCGTACGCCGCACCTGTCCGATCGTCCCGTTGTCGCGGCATCCCCGGGCGTACGCCGCGTTCGTCCGATCGGCCCGTTATCGTGAGCGGCATGGACCCGTACGACGACCTGTTGCGGGGGGTGCGCGGCGAGGGCTCCGTCTTCGGCGCGTCGGTGCTGTCACCTCCGTGGGCGCTCAGATTCACCGACGGCCCCTCCCTGACGCTCGTCGCCCCCCTGCGCGGCGAGGGGTGGATCGTCCGGGGAGACGACGCCCGGCGGGTGCGACTGGGCGAGGCGGCGATCGTGCGCGGACCGGAGCCCTTCGTGGTCGCGGACACCGAGACACCGCGTCAGGCGACGGACGTCCACCATGACGGCGCCGTCGCCGGGGACCTGACCGGTCACACCATCCTGCTGGCCGGGTCGTACCGGGTCAACGGCGAGGTCGCCCGCCGCCTGGTCAGGGTGCTGCCCCCGGTGCTCGTCGTGCCGGACGATCACGACTGCGGCAGCATGGGCGCGTACCTTGAGGCGCAGCTCCTCTGCGGCCGCCCGGGGCACCAGATCGTGCTGGACCGGCTGCTCGACTGGCTGCTGGTGTGCACGCTGCGCGACTGGTTCGACCGGCCGGAGGCGGTGAGTCCCGGCTGGTACGCCGCCCTGGGCGACGACGTGGCCGGACCGGCCCTGCGCGCCATCCACGACGACCCGTCCAGGCCGTGGACGCTCGCCTCCCTCGCGACCGCCGCGAGCGTCTCGCGCACCACCCTGGCCAGGCGGTTCACCGAACTCGTGGGCGAGCCGCCGATGACGTACCTGACGGAGTGGCGGATGGCGCTCGCCGCCGACATGCTCGCCGAGCCCGCCGCGACGGTCGCCACGGTGGCACGCAGGGTCGGCTACTCCGACGCGTTCGGTTTCAGCTCGGCCTTCAAGCGCGTCCTGGGCGTGAGCCCCAGCGCCTACCGCGACGGCGGCGGCGGCGACGGCACCGCCCGAAGCCACCCCTCCCTGCGGAACGCCTGACGGGGACGCCTCTCAAAAGAGACGTCCGGCCGTGTCGATCGGGCGATGTGGGCCCGCCGCGCTCGCGGTGAGGATGCTCCGCATGGTCTTCCGTCTCCCGGCGAAACCGAGGGCATCCGGCGAGCGCGGACACCCGTACCCGGCGCGCGCCCGGTGGCCGCTCGCCGCCCGTACGGATCGGCGTTTCTGTCGGTGCGCGGCGCTAGGTTCCCGAGTCATGATCGACCGTTCAGCGGCCGGCAGGGCCGCATGGGAGCAGCACAGCAGGGTGCGGGTGGTGCCGCCCGTCCAGCCCCGCAAGCTGGCGAAGGTGCCCTTCGTCGAGCTGGCGGACGGGCGGCTGCAGGGCGTCGTGTCGAGCGGCTCGGACATCGGCCGCGTCTACGTCTCCTCCATCGCCGCCGGGACCCACGCCTACAACTGCAGCACCAACAACAACCGCCCGTGCGGCGGCCTGTACGGCTCGCCGTGCAAGCACCTGCGGGCCCTCGCCGCCGAGGCCGTCCTGCAGTACGGCGCCGACCGGGTGGCCCGCTACCTGCGGGCGGAGGTCTCCGAGGGGACCGAGCTGATCGACTGCCTGCGGGGCGGCCACGAGCCCGCCCCCGCGGCCATGGTGTTCAGCCGCTTCCTGCGCCACCTGGCCTACCTGGAGCTGCCCGACACCACCGCGCCGATCCCCGAGCTCCACTGGTTCCCGGCCACGTTCCCGACCTCGTTCCCGGCCACGGGGGTGCGCTGATGCTCCCCGTGCAGCTGACCCGGCTGCTCGACGGCGACCCGGCGGGCCTCGGTGAGGCGCTGGAGCTGGTGACCGGCCTCGACGAGGCGCTGGTGCACGGGCTGGCCCGGCTCGCCGAGGAGCGCGCAGCGGCGCTGACCGCGTTCGCCGACGCCTTCGCGCTCACCCCGCTGGGCGAGGCGCTGGCGGAGGCCACGGCCAAGATCACCGCCGGCTCGATCACCGAGGAGTCGCTGACGACGCTGGCCGGCGGCCGGGCCGCGCTGCTCGGCTCCGTGCACGACGCCCTGCTCGCCGACCTGGACGAGGCGCTGGGACGCGAACGCGACACGTGGCAGGCCTCGCCCGCCCCCGCGACGGACTCCGGCAACCTGCTCGGCGCCGCCCGGTCCTGGCTGTGCGAGCTGGCCATCACCGGCTGGCGCGGTGTCGACCACGGTCTCGTCTCCGCCGCCGACCAGGTCATCGAGGCGCTGCTGGCCGTACCGGGGCACCGCAGGGCGGCGGTGCTGCTCGACGGCCTCGCGGCCGAGCTGCGCGCCTCCTGCCCGGTCGGCACGATGGAGCGGCTGCCGGTGCGGCGCTGGGCCGACCTGTGGACCCGGGCCCTCCTCCTGACCGGCACCGGCGGCCGGACCGGCGAGCCCGCCCCGGCCGACCACCCGCAGGAGCTGTCGGGACGGCTGCTGATCCTCGGCGTCGACGTGCACGAGCACTCCACCGCCGTCCAGGCGCAGGTGCACGGGGTGCTGGAACCCGCCGACGGCGGGCAGGCCCGGCTGGTGCGCGCCACCGTCGCCGCCGCCAAGGTGGACACCATCACCGGCCCCGCCGTGTGGAAGCTGCTGCACCGCCACCCCCTGCTGCTGGGCGCGCTGGCCGGACGGCGCGGCCTGGACGTCACCGGCATGCCCGTGCTGGCGAGCGGCGACCTGCTGTGGGACGACGGCCGGGCGCGGGCCGGAGAACCGGCCGATCCCTTCGCGGTGGCCAGGCTCCGGCTCGGCGGCGTGCTCGCGCCCGCCGTACCGCCTCTCGACCGCCATCCGGTGGGCATCGCCGAGCCCGTGCTGGTGGAGGACTACAAGGTCACCGCCGACGGCTCGTTCGACCTGGGCGGCGCGGTGCTCGCCGTCGACACCGATCTGCTGCCCGCCTGCGGACCGCTCACCCCGAAGCTGGTGGCGGGCTCCTCCGCGTGCGTCGGGCTGGTCCGCTGGGACGACGGCCGCTGGCTGCTGCAGCCGCTGGCCGTCCAGACCAAGGTCAAACGCGAGACGCTCAGCGTGCACACCGGCGACTGGGCGCTGGGGCCCACCGACCCCAAGGTGGTGAAGGCCGAGGCCAGGACCGGGGACGCGGTCACCATCCTGCGCGAGCGGGCCGGACGGTTGCTGCGACGATGAGCGAGAACAGCCACGACACCGTGACGAGTGCGGAGCGGAACCGGCGCCAGGTTCTCTACTGGCGGCTGCTCGCCCGCCTCTTCGACAGCGACGAGCAGCCCGCGCTGGAGACCGCGAGCGCGGCCGTCGTCGACAACCTCGGCCTGCCCGCCGCGTTGCTCGACCCCTCGGTGTCGATCGACACCCTGGTGCAGCGCTTCCCCGAGCTGGCCGCCGACTTCCAGGTCCTGACGACACCGCCGGAGCACGCGACCGGCCGGTCCGACCGGGCCGGTGAGTCCGTGCGCACAGCGGCCCTGGTGTCGAAACTGCTGCTCAACGTCTTCGCCACCGGGACGGGAGAGGTCACCGCCACCCGGCTCGCGGCCTGGCAGCAGGACGCGGGCTGGTTCAGGCAGGCCCTGGACGGTACGCCCGGCCCCGGGACCGGCCAAGGAAACGGCTCCGGAGACGGCTCTGGAGACGGCTCCGGCACAGGCGGCGAGGGTGGCCGCGGCGGCGGTGGCGGCCTCGGGGCGGGCAGCGGGAGCGGCCGCGGCGGCGGCACCGAGAGCGACCGCGAACTGGCCGCGGTGCTGGCCGGCCTGGAGGCCGACCTGGTCAGCCGGATGCGGTTGCGCGAGGTGCTGGCCGACCCGGCGCTGGCCAGGCAGCTCACGCCGAGCATGTCGCTCGTCGAGCAGCTGCTGCGCGACAAGTCCAACCTCTCGGGGGTGGCGCTGGCCAACGCCAAGGCGCTGATCCGCAGGTTCGTCGACGAGGTCGCCGAGGTGCTCCGCACGCAGGTCGAGAAGACCAGCGCGGGCGTCATCGACCGGTCGGTGCCGCCCAAGCGGGTCTTCCGCAACCTCGACGTCGAACGCACGATCTGGAAGAACCTCGTCAACTGGAACCCCGAGGACCAGCGGCTCTACGTCGACCGGCTGTACTACCGGCGCACCGCCAGGCGCACCACCCCGGCTCGGTTGATCGTGGTCGTCGACCAGTCGGGCTCGATGGTCGACGCGATGGTCAACTGCACCATCCTGGCGTCGATCTTCGCCGGGCTGCCCAAGGTGGACGTGCACCTGATCGCCTACGACACCCGCGCGCTCGACCTCACCCCGTGGGTGCACGACCCGTTCGAGGTGCTGCTGCGGACCCAGCTCGGCGGCGGCACCGACGGGACGGCCGCCCTGACGCTGGCCCAGCCGAAGGTCGCCGACCCGCGCAACACCGTGGTCGTGTGGATCTCGGACTTCTACGAATGGCGGTCCGAGGCCGTCTTCGCCGGCATGGAGGCGATGCACCGCTCCGGCGTCCGGCTCATCCCGGTGGGCTCGGTCAGCAGCGGCGGCCGGCAGAGCGTCAATCCGTGGTTCCGGCAGAAGCTCAAGGACCAGGGCACGCCGGTGATCTCCGGCCACATCCGCAAGCTCGTACTCGAACTGAAGACCTTCCTCGCTTAGGAGACCCCCGATGACCAACGAGATGCTGCGCGCCCCCGCCGAGGTGAAGTACGCCGAGGAGCTCGACTGGCTGGAGTCGGTCGACGACGGCCCCAAGCCGTTCTCCTGGCGGCTCAGTCCCCGGATGGTACGGCTGTTCGTGCTCGGCTCCGAGCGCTCCGACGGGCTGGAGCGGGAGATCCCGCAGAAGTGGTTCGGTGAGCGCGGCTTCGTCGAGCGCAGCATCGTGACGCTCGCCTCCGACCGCGGCCTGCTCCTGATCGGCGACCCCGGGACCGGCAAGAGCTGGCTGGCCGAGCTGCTCTCCGCGGCGATCTGCCGCAACTCCACCCTGGGTGTCCAGGGCACGGCCGGTACGACCGAGGACCACATCAAGTACTCGTGGAACGTCTCCATGGTGATCGCCAAGGGCCAGTCCCGCGAGTCGATGATCCCCTCACCGATCATGACGGCGATGGAGCGGGGCGTGATCGGGCGCTTCGAGGAGCTGACCCGCTCGACCAGCGACGTGCAGGACGCCCTGATCTCGATCCTGTCCGAGAAGTACATGTCCATCCCCGAGCTCGACACCGACAACATCGTGTTCGCCCGGCCCGGGTTCTCCATCATCGCCACGGCCAACAGTCGCGACCGTGGGGTGAACGACCTGTCCTCGGCGCTGAAGCGCCGGTTCAACTTCGTCAGGATCCCGGTCGTGACGAGCAAGGCCAGCGAGGCGGAGATCGTCCGTTTCCGTACCGAGGAGCTGCTGCGCCGCCACCGGATCGAGCTGGACCTGCCGCCCACGCTGCTGGACATCCTGCTGCGGAGCTTCGCCGACCTGCGCGCCGCGGCGGCCTCGGCCGGCAGCGAGGACGAGAAGCTGGAGTCGGCGCTGTCCACCGCCGAGCAGATCGGCGTGCTGGAGGACGCCATCCTGCACAGCAACTTCTTCGGCGACCGCGTCCTGCGCGCCCAGACGCTGGCCGGCGCCCTGGTGGGCTCGCTGGCCAGGCGCGCCCCCGAGGACCTCGCCATCCTGAACAAGTACTGGCACGGGGTCGTCGAGCCGCGCAGTCAGCGGGAGGGCGGGGAATGGACGAACTTCCTCGAAGGCGGCCGCCAGGCCATCTCCACCCTGTCATGAACGCCGCCGCGAGCACTGACATGAGCCCTGCCACGAGCGCCTTCAGCGCTCTGCGCGAGCAGCTCCTCGGCGCCGCCGCCGCGTTCGCCGACGGCCCGGACACGCTGCCGGAGATCCTGACCGGCCTGGTCGACGACGTCGGCCGGGCGCTGGGCGAGGAGCTTGAGATCTTCCCGGTGTGCCACCACTCACCGGCCTCCGCGCTGGCCATGACGCGGCGGCTGCGCGAGAAGCGGCCCAAGGTGATCTACCTGGAGCTGTGCGAGGACCTGCGTCCGCTGCTGGAGGAGCTGCGCAACTGCCGGCTGCCGGTGGCGTTGCAGGCGTACGCCACCGAGCTTGAGGGGTTCCCGCCCGGCTCCGGCCCGCTCAGCGTGGTGGCGCCGGTCACCGAGGCGTCGGCGGAGTACCAGGCCATCGCCTACGCGCTGGAGACCCCGGACGTCGAGCTGGTGCTGGTCGACCGCTCAACAGACCACGTCTTCCAGTGGCTGCCCCACGAACCGCCCGAACCTGCCGGACCGGCCGGAACGGTCGCCGCAGGCCGTACCGGTGAAGGCACCGGCGAGGGAGCCGGTGACCTGCACGGCGACGCCGTGGGCGTGGAGGTGGGCGACCTGCGCCCGCGCTTCGCCGAGCTGGAGGAGCACCTGCTGCGCCACGGCAAGGTCCGGCACTGGTCGGAGTGGTGGGACCAGTACGTCGAGCAGCCGCTGACCGGCGCCGACCACGACACCTACCGGCAGGCCATGGCCCTGGTCGGCAGCCTGTTCCGGCGGCTGACCCCCGGGGGCGACCGGCTGGCCGACGACGAGGAGCGCGAGCGCTACATGTGGACCCGGATCCACGAGCACCTCGCCTCCTCCGGTGCCGACCCCGCGCACTGCCTGTACGTGTGCGGCGCCTTCCACGCGGTCAGCACGGTGCCCGAGTTCGGGCTCGCGTCCACCGTGCGGGACTACACCGTCACCCCCCGCACGGCCACCCGCTGGCTGTACGGGCTCATCCCCTCCAGCCACTCGGCCATCGAGACCCAGTTCGGCCTGGCCCAGGGGTCGGTGTCGATCGCGGCGGCCACCTGGGCCAAGGCCGCGACGCGCGGCGGCGTCACCCCGTACCGGCTGGGAGGGCAGCAGGGCACCCGCTCGCGGGCGAGGACCGCGCGGGTCTCGGCACCGGTCCCGCCGGAGCCGGTGACCGACCGGCTGTCGGGGTTCCTGTCCACCCCGCCCGCGCTGGACGGCCTGGACGAGGCCGAGCTGCGCGGATGGTGCGTCGACATCGTGCGGCTGGCCCGCCGCAACGGCTACGCGGCCAGTACGGCCGACGCCATCTCCGTGTTCGAGACCTCGATCCTGCTCGCGGGGTTGCGCAACCGGGCCAGGCCGACGCCGTACGACTTCCAGGACGCCGCCGTCACGTGCATCGAGAAGGACGTGGTGCCGGGCCGCCGCGACATCCGGCGCCTGTGCGAGATCCTGCTGGGCGGCGACCGGATCGGCCAGGTCGGCTACCACGCGCTCCCGCCGCTGGCCCGCGACGTGTACGACCGGCTGGAACCGCTCGGGCTGGATCTGACCAGGCGCACCCAGCAGCGGGCGCTGCTCGACCTCACCGCCGATCCAGAGCTGGTGCCGTGCTCGGACCTGCTGTGGAAGCTGCGCTACCTGCTGCCCGAGGGCGCGGTCCGGCCCATCATGGGGACGCGCCGCCTGGGCGAGCGGCCGATCCAGGAGAGCTGGGACATCGCGATCGGCCGCCACCAGCGGTCGGTCATCGAGCTGGGCTACGAGGGCGTCACCGTCGAGCAGGTGCTGGAACAGCGGCTGCGCCGCAAGGTGTGGGAGCCGCGGGCCACCGCGGGAATCGCGCTGGCGGCCGTGGAGGACGCCATCCTCTACCTGGGCGGCCGCCGCCTCACCGACGAGCTCGGCAACCGCGCGGTGGAGCTGCTCGCCGCCGAACGCACCGTGGACGACGCCCCGGAGGTGCTGCACCGGATCCGCCGGTTGCTGGCCCACTACCGGGCCACCCAGCCTGCCCTGCCTGCCTGGTGCGAGGCGTTCGTCACGGCCGGCTACGCGCACTACTGCACGCTGCTGCCGACCGCCTTCGTGGACGAGGACACCGGTGTCCGCCAGGTCGGCGCCACGCTCGGCTTCCTGTTCGGCATGGAGAGCCTCGCGCTTTCGCTGGGCTGTGACCGGACCCAGCTGGAGCTGGCCGTGCGGCAGTCACACCCGGAGGCTCCCGCCAAGGTGGCACTGCTGTGGGCGGCGAAAACCCAGCTGGGCCTGCTGTCACAGGCCGAGCTGCGCGCCCGGTGCGACGAGCTGCTGGCCAACCCGCTCGTCGTCCCCTCCTTCCCGCTCTATCTGAGCGGGTTCGTCCAGGCGCTGGAACCGGTTCCGGCCCTCGCGCCGTTCGTGGTCGAGGTGCTGTCCAAGGCGTTCGCCCGGCTGCCCGACCCGGTCCTGCTGCCGTGGCTGCCGACGCTCATCACGACGCTGCGGCGGCACGCGCTGGAGCTGGTTCCCGTGCTCGTCCGCGAGGCGGGCCGGACCTTCCCCGGAGGGCTGGCCGAGCTCGACGCGTGGGTCCCGCCGTGGGAGGGACCGGCGCCCGCGCCCGCGAAGGCGGTCCGGCGCGCGCCTGGCGGGCCGGTGGCCGACCTGCTGACCGGGCACCCGGGGGCGTGCGACGCCGTGGCCGCGCTGCTCGGCCACCCTGCGGTGTGGCCGGTACCCACCGGCGGCACGGCGGCGGGCGAGCTGCTCGCCCGGCACCCGGCGACGACCGGCGCGGTCGCGGCGCTGCTCTCCGGTGAGGGCGGGCGGGGAAACGGCGAGATCCCGCCCGATCACGTCGATCGGGCGGGATCTCGCCTGGTGTAAGCGCCGCTTCAGGTGCCGCGCGTCACGCGTCGCCCGGAGCGGCGAGGCCGTACCGGCGGGCGGACCGGCGGGCGGTTGGCCCGCTCGGCCCGATGGCTCGTCAGCGCCGATGCAGGTGACGGTGGGTGATCAGCGCGGCGACGCACCCCAGGGTGACCAGCCCGAACCCGATTCCGACGAGCACGTTGACATCGGCGGAGGAGATCACGATGTTGCAGACCACGCTGATCGTCAACAGGATCCACAGCATGGGACGCATCGCTCCGTCCCAGGCCTCGGCGAGCCGTGCCGACGATGACGCCTCGAACGCCTCGAATGCCTCGGGAACGCGGCGGGGGTCGGTCACGGCGTGCTCCTTCGTCGGGTTCGTCATGTCTCGACGTTACGAACCATCGCCGCCCCCGGCCATCCTGCCAACGGGACAGGCGAGGGTACAGCAGGCCGTACTCCTTGACCGGTGATCTGACGACTTGACCGGTGACCTGGCGACGGCCCGAGAGGAGCGGGCCGATCGGCCCGCGTGGTCAGAGGGACGCCTCCCGCGTGTCGTCCGGAGACAGGGCGGGACGCGGCCGGACGTGGTGGCGGCCGATGGGGAGCATCAGGGGGCGGCCGGAGACGGGGTCCTCGATGATGCGGCTGTCGAGGCCGAAGACGGCGCGGACGTTGTCCTCGGTGAGGACGTCCACCGGGGGGCCGGAGGCGTGGATGCGGCCGTCGGCGAGGGCGATGAGGTGGTCGGCGTACCGGGCCGCGAGGTTGAGGTCGTGCAGGACCATCACGACGGTGGTGCCGCGGGTGCGGTTCAGGTCGGTCAGCAGGTCGAGGACCTCGATCTGGTGGCTGGCGTCGAGGAAGGTGGTGGGCTCGTCGAGGAGGAGCAGGTCGGTCTGCTGGGCCAGCGCCATGGCGATCCAGACCCGCTGGCGCTGGCCGCCGGACAGCTCGTCGACGGCGCGGTCTGCGAGGTCCGTCGTCCGGGTGGCCTCCAGGGCGGCCGCCACCGCGGCGTCGTCCCCGGCGTTCCACCGGGAGAAGATCCCCTGGTGCGGGTGGCGGCCCCGGCCGACGAGGTCGAGCACGGTGATGCCCTCCGGCGCCACCGGCGACTGGGGAAGCAGCCCGAGCGTGCGGGCCAGTTCCTTGGCGGGCATGCGGTGCACCTCCCTGCCGTCCAGGACGACCCGGCCCTCGCGGGGTCTGAGCAGCCGCGACAGGGAGCGCAGGAGCGTCGACTTCCCGCAGGCGTTCGCGCCGACGATGACCGTGACCCCGCCGGGCGGCACTGCCAGGTCGAGGGACTCGACGACGACGCGGTCGCCGTAGCCGAGCGTGAGCCCCTCGGCCGCGAGGGAGTGGGACGTGGTCACAGCGAGCCTCCGGCCCGATGGGTGCGGACGATCAGATAGACGAGGTACGGCGCGCCGAGGACCCCGGTGACGACGCCGACCGGGTAGCGGAGGTCGAACGCGAACTGGCCGGTGAAGTCTGCGACGAGGACCAGGAGGGCGCCGACGAACCCGGCGGGCACGAGCAGGGAGCCGTCAGCGCCGACGAGCCGGGCCGCGATGGGCCCGGACAGGAACGCCACGAACGCGATCGGCCCGGCCGCCGACGTGGCGAAGGCGATCAGGCCGACGGCGGCGATGATCACTGTGATGCGGGTGCGTTCGACGCGGACCCCGAGCGCGGAGGCTGTGTCGTCGCCGAGTTGCATCGCCGACAGGTCGCGCGCCTGGGAGAGCAGGACGGGGGTGAGGACGACCAGCGCGACGAGGACGGGCAGGACCTGTTCCCAGGTCGTGCCGTTGAGGCTGCCGGTCAGCCAGCGCATGGCCTCCTGGAGGTCCCACTCGGCGGCCCTGGACAGGACGTAGGAGGTGATGCTCTCCAGGATCGCGGCGATCCCGATGCCGATCAGGATGAGCCGCGTGCCGACGACGCCGTCCTTGAACGCCAGGACGTACACCAGCAGGGCGACGGCGAGGGTGGAGACGATGGCGAGGGCCGACACCTGGAGCCCGCCGAGGGACAGCGACACGATCGCGACGGCCGCCGCGGCGCTCGCCGCCCAGCTGATGCCGATGATGTCGGGGCTGGCCAGCGGGTTGCGGAGCATCGTCTGGAAGGTGACACCGGCCAGGCCGAAGCTGAATCCCGCGGCCACGGCGAGGACGGCGCGCGGCAGCCGGAGCCGCCCGACCGTGAAGGACGCCCCCGGGACCTGCTCGCCGAGGATGACGCGGAGCACGTCGCGGGGCGGGTAGAACGTCTGCCCGGCCATCAGGGTCACGGCGAACCCGGCGACGACGAGCACCGCCAGCACCAGGACGACGAGGAGACGCCGGGAGGCACGCCGGCGGCGGCCTCGGGCGACGACCTGGACGACGGCCGGCCGGGTGGCCGTGGGGATACTCACGACCCCTCCTTCACCGGGACCGCGACGTCCCTACCGGCTCTCTCGCTCACGGCCCCTCCTTCGCCGGAGACCGCGATGTCCTTGGCGGCTCTCTCGCTCACGGCCCCTCTTTCACCGGGGACCGCGGGCGCGACGCCGCCGCGTTCGTCGGCTCGCTCGCTCACAGGTCACGCACCTTCCGACCGCGGACGATGTGGATGAGGAACGGGGCGCCGATCAGCGCCGTCACGATGCCCACCTCGACGTCCTCCGGGCGCGCCACCACGCGGCCGACGACGTCGGCCGCGGTGAGCAGCGACGCGCCGACCAGGGTGGAGAACGGCAGCAGCCAGCGGTGGTCCACGCCGACGAGCAGGCGGCACGCGTGCGGGACGACGAGCCCGACGAAGCCGATCGGCCCGGCGACGGCCGTCGACGCGCCGCACAGCACGACGGCGCCGAGGGCGGCCGTGGCCCGGATGACGGCGACGCGCTCACCGAGCCCGGCCGCGAGCTCGTCGCCCAGGGCGAGCGAGTTCAGCGCCCGCGCGGACAGCAGGCACACCGCGAAACCGACGGCGAGGAACGGCAGCACCTGCCCGATGCGCTCGTACGACGCGCCGCCCACCCCGCCGATCTGCCAGAGCCGGAAGCTCCCCGCGACGTCGTTGCGGGGCAGGATGACGGCGCTGACCAGGGACGCGAACGCCGCCGAGGTGGCGACGCCGGCGAGCGCGAGCTTGAGGGGCGTGGCCCCGCCGCGCCCGAGGGACCCGACGGTGTACACGAACCCGGCCGAGACGGCGGCCCCCGCCATCGCGACCCAGATGTACCCGGTCGGCGACGTGAGCCCGAAGAACACGACGGCGGTGACGACGGAGAGCGACGCGCCCATGTTGACGCCCAGGATCCCCGGGTCGGCCAGCGGGTTGCGGGTCACGCCCTGCATGACACCGCCCGCGAGGCCGAGCGCGGCACCGACGACCATCGCGAGCAGGGTACGCGGTATCCGCTTGGCGACCGCCGCCTGTTCGAGGGAGTCGTCCGCGCCGCCGAGGGCGGCCCAGACGTCGGACCAGGCGACGTCGCGCGAGCCGAGCGCGACGGAGGCCACCGTGAGCGCGGCCAGGACCAGGACCACGACGAGCAGCCACAGGACCCGGACGCGCGCCGGACGCCGTACGAGGACGGCGTCCGGCGGGCGGGCGGTGTCGACCGACGTCACTTGACCTTGTCCGCGGCGCCGGCGAGCGCCTTGACGTAGTCCTCCAGCACCCACGAGATCGACAGGGGCGTCGGGTTCGCGGCGGTGCCGAGGGGCGTGCTGCCGGGCAGGAGGTACACCGATCCGCGCTTGACGGCGGGGATCTTCGACAGCAGCGGGTCCTCGCGGAGCTTGTCGAGCAGCTCGCCCTTGTCGTCGCCGTACCCGGTGATGATGTCGACGTCGTCGAACAGGTCGGCCTGTTCCGCGCTCCGCGTCAGGGCGAACTGGTCGGTGCCCTCGGACGCCTTGGCGATGCTGCCCGGGATCGTGAGCCCGAGGTCCTCGAAGAAGAGCGTGCGGGTGTCGTGCGTCGTGTAGAAGCCGACCGTGCTCACGTCGTTGGGGTCGACGTGCGTCATGAACATCGTCGACTTGCCCTTGAGCTGCGGATACTTCGCGACGACCTCGCTGATGTCGCCCTCGATGTCCGCGATCAACCTGTCACCCTCGGCGGCGAGCCCGATGGCCTCGCTGTTCAGCTGGATGATCTCGCGCCACGGGGTCGCCCACGCCGCCTTCGGGTAGGCCACCACGGGGGCGATGTCGCTCAGGGTGTCGTAGTCCTGCTTGGTCAGGCCGGAGTAGGCGGCGAGGATCACGTCCGGCTTCGTGTCGGCGACGGCCTCGAAGTCGATGCCGTCGGTCTCGTCGAACAGCACGGGCGTCTTGGCCCGCAGTTCCTCCAGGCGCTTCTTCACCCAGGGCAGCAGCCCGTCGCCGTCGTCGTCGCCGAAGTTCGCGGCGGCCATGCCGACCGGGACGACGCCGAGGGCCAGCGGCGCCTCGTGGTTGGCCCAGTTGACCGTGGCCACCCGCTCCGGCTTCGCCGGGATGGTGGTCGTGCCCAGCGCGTGCTCGATCGTCATGGGGAAGGCGCTCGCGCCGCTCGCGCTCGTGCTCGGGGCGCCGCTCGCGGTCGCGCTCTCGACCTGGGTCTCCGACGGGCCACCGCAGCCCGCGAGGCCCAGCAGGACAGCCGTCACGGCGAGGACGCGAAGGCTACGTGGACGCTTCATCCGTACTCCACTTTCAGAATTTTCGCCGGTGCCGGCCTCGCACGCCTGGGTCGCGCTACGCGTCCGTGGGGCGGTACACCGTAACTGCCGCACACTTCGATCTAGTTAGGTAAGGCTTGCCTTGGCTTGCACTTTAGGAGGAATGACCGAGTTGTCGCAATCGAGCTTTTGAGACAGCCGTTGTCGGGATCGGGACACGGAGAGCGGAGGAAGACCCTCCGGCGGCACGCGTACGAGCACGGCGACGCGTCCGCGAACCCCGCCCCACACGGGGAAGGCGGCCTTCCGCGTCCGCGACCTCACCGCGCCGGGAACAACCTCGACGCCCGGAACATCCCGGCTCAGCGGGCCCGAACGCGCTCGAAATCAGCGCACCTGAAAAGCGCTCGCGAGGTCAACGCACCCGACAAGCGCTCACGACGGATGTCGGCGCGCCCGAACGCTCGCGAGGTCAGCGCGCCCGGAAGGCGCTCGCGACGTCAGCGCGCCCGGAAGGCGCTCGCGAGGTCAGCGCGCCCGGAAGGCGCTCGCGACGTCAGCGCGCCCGGAAGGCGCCCGGCGTCAGCCCGGTCGTCCGCCGGAAGGCCGCGCCGAACGCGCTCGCCGAGCGGTAGCCGACCTCCTCCGCCACGACGTCGACCTCCCAGCCCCGGGTGAGCAGCGCGACCGCGTGCTGGGCGCGCACCGCCGCGACCCAGCGCGCGAAACTGGTCCCCGTCTCCGCGTTGAAGGCCCGGGTGATCGTACGGGCGCT
The DNA here is from genome assembly GCF_051390675.1 of Streptosporangium heterodermiicola. Taxonomy (NCBI): domain Bacteria; kingdom Bacillati; phylum Actinomycetota; class Actinomycetes; order Streptosporangiales; family Streptosporangiaceae; genus Streptosporangium; species Streptosporangium heterodermiicola. The sequence continues at coordinate 299,808 of NZ_JBPJSR010000011.1, read as the reverse complement.
CACCCCCAGGTGGGACGCCCAGCCCGCCAGCGTCCGCGAATCGCCGGGATCGTCCCGTACCGCGTCGACGATCGGGCGCAGCAGGTCCGAGGTGGGCACGTGCAGGAGCAGCTCGCGCGGGGAGGGGGTGAGCACGTCGAGGACCATCGCCTCGGTCACCGTCCGCGAGCCGGGAGGCAGTTCCGTGTCGGCGAGCCGCTCCAGCAGCAGCCGGAGCAGCGGGGTGATCTCGACGCCGACGGGTGTGGGCGAGATCGAGGTCATGGTGCCGAAGCCGAAGAAACCGGCGCGGCAGCAGGTACCGACGATCGCCGAGCCGGAGTGCAGCGTGCCCGCGGGCATCCACAGGCCCAGGGAGGGGGTCACCGTCCAGACCCGCTCGCCCACCACGGCCGTGGACGTGCCCCGCTCGTTCCAGAGCAGTTCGTGGAAGGGGTGGGAGTGCTCGTTCCAGGTGGTGTCGTGGGCGATGGTCTCGCTCCAGCCCAGGATCGCGAACGGCATCTCGACCTGCCCCGCCGCGAGTGCGGGCAGCGTACGGGTCTCCCTGGTCATGACAGGACGCGGCGGGACACGAGCCCGGTCATGACCGAGCCCGACAAGACACGAGCCCGGTCATGACAGAGCCCGGCGGGACGCGACCCCGGTCACGGCAGGACGCGGTCAACACGGAAGGACACAAGGGGAACACGAGGGGATACAAGGGGATATGAGGGGCATTTCTCCACCTTATTAGACGGCGTCGATCTCCCGCTCCGCGGCGAACAACCCGCCCCTGAGCCCGAAGTCCGTGAAGCCGTACCGCGCCCGCGCCGCCTCGGCGAGCCCGACGATCGCGTCCGGGGTGAGTGCCACGACGTGGGTTAGGCTTGCCTTACATATATTCGGAGGGTGAACCCTTCTGAGATCCGTACGGTGAGGACCGAGGCCGAGCTCCGGGAGATCGCGAAGGAGCCGCCGCAGACCATCTGGGACAAGGACATCGCCCGGATCGACGAGCACGCGCGCACGATCATCGCGCACTCGCCGTTCGTGCTGCTGGCCACCTCCGACTCCGACGGCACCTGCGACGTCTCCCCCCGTGGGGACCCCGCGGGATCGGTGCTGGTCCTGGACGACCACCGGCTGGTGCTCGCCGACCGGCCCGGCAACCACCGGCTCGACAATCTCCGCAACGTGCTGCACAACCCCCACGTCGGGCTGCTGTTCATCGTGCCGGGGATGAACGAGACACTGCGCGTGAACGGGCGCGCGACGCTCGTGTCGGACGCGCCGTTCTTCGACGACCTGGTGGTCCAGGGCAAGCGGCCGAGGCTGGCGATCCTCGTCGACGTCGAGGAGCTGTACATGCACTGCGCGAAGGCCTTCCTGCGCTCCTCGCTGTGGAAGCCCGAGACCTGGCCGGACCGCGGGAGCCTGCCCACCCTCGGCCGGATCACCAAGGACCAGATGGGCCTCAAGGGGATCCCCGCCAAGGCGATCGACGCCGGACTCGCCCTGGACGCCAAGATGAACCAGTACTGACGCGGCACACCCGGAGAAGCTCGTCGACGGCCGGGAGGCGGCGGGAAGCGACGGGAAGCGGGGACGAGTCCCCGATCCGTCCGGCGGCGACGCGTGGAGCGCGGCCTGGACGACGTGACCGCCGCCGATCACGGGCCGACGTGGGCGACCGGGTCCGCGAGCCGTGGGTCGACTTCGGGAAACGAGCCGTCGCCGAACAGGACCCGCGCCGCCAGGGCGCGACCGGCACGGCCGCGCAGCGCGGTCACCGCCGCCTCCGCCGCGATCGGGGACCGGATGCCGGCGAACACGCGGCGAAGCAGCAGCCGGCCCCGGAACCGGCTCCGCAACGCGTTCCCGTCGTACCGGCTCAGCACGCGCTCGTCGCCGGTGCGCAGGTACCCGGCGATGACCGCAGCGGCCAGTTCGGACATGCGCAGGCAGGGGTCCAGCCCACCGGCCGTCAGCGGCGACACCGCGCCCGCCGCGTCCCCGACGAGCAGTCCCGCGGGGCACGCCAGCCGTCGCAGCACACCGCCGACCGGGATCGGGCCACCCCGGCGCTCGACCGGCCCGGCCGTCGGCGTACCGCCGGGCGCGTCCGCGGCGAAGGCGTCCAGCAGGTGGCGGACGCCGGCGCGCATCGCGTCCGGATATCCCGCGACGCCGACATGCGCGTGCCGCCCGTCGTCGATGACCCATCCCAGGTACCCGGGGGCGATCCGGGGGTCCAGCACGCAGTGGAACGCCGGGGTGGTCGTGCCCGACGCGATCGGGTGGACGATCTCGGCCCCGACGAGGAAGCGCCGGTTGACGTCGAGGCCGAGGTCACGGGCCACCCGGGAGCGGGCGCCGTCCGCGCCGACGACGAACCGCGCCGCCACCGGTTCCGCGTCCGCGAACCGCACGAGCCCCGTCGACGCGCCGACGTACCGTACGCCCAGGAGGACCCGCGCCCCGGCCGACTCCGCCGCGCGGCGCGCGTGCCGGTAGACGCCCGCCATGTCGGCCACGCGGTACTCGTCCCGGTCGCTGGTGAGCCGGATCGGCGACCGCCGCGACGGCGGATACAGCAGCACGTCCCGGACACCCGGGCCGAGCAGGTGATCCGGCAGGTCGAAGTCGTCGAGGGTGCGGCGTACGAAGATCCCTGTCGTGCGGATGCCCGCCGACAGCGACCTGCGGCGGTCGACCACCATCACGTTCAGTTCCCGTCGCGCGAGCAGGCGGGCCGTGTGCAGACCGGCCAGGCCCGCGCCCACGACCAGTACGTCCACTGTCTGCATACTTCGCGACGGTAAGGGCGATACCTCATCCGTACGATGCTCTGCACGCTACCTGCCGCATACCTCCACACCGCCGCCACACTCAAGACCGGGGACCGCCCCGTCCGGCGAGATCGCGAACATCGCGAACATCAAGAACGCGGCCACGCTCTCGGGAACGGCCTCAAGCACGCTCTCGGGGGCGGCCTCAGCCCCCGATCACAGGCACGCTCCCAAGAACGGCCTCGGTCCCCGATCGGAGTCACCCTCTCGGGAACCGGCCTCAGCCTCCGATCACGAGCGGCGCGCTCTCGGGAACGGCCGCCGGTGCCGCGTCCGGTCTCGGGGTCGCGAGAAGCTCCGCCAGGTGGTCCGCGATCGCGGAGATGGTGGGCTGCTGCCACAGCAGGGTCGCGGGAAGACGGCGGCCGAACCGCTTCTCCAGGCGCCGCCGGACCATGACGGTCATCACCGAGTCCAGACCCTGCTCGACAAGGGGACGCCGGATCGCCAGGTCCTCGGGGGCGAGCCTCATCACGGCCGCGATCTCCCCGCGGATCTCGGGCAGGACGCGCTCGCGCAGGTCCTCGGGCGCCAGACCGGCGAACGCCTCCGCGGGCCCCCCGAGATCCTCCTCTGCCGAGAGGGGCGCGTCGATCACCGGGTAGCGGAGTCCCGTGAGGTGTCCCACCACCCGGCCGTCCACGTCGGCCAGGAGCACCCGGACGGTGTCGTCGGCGGCCGGGTCCACGGCCGCGTCGATGATCACCGTCGAGGGGGGCGGGCCGGTCAGCACCATCTCGTCGATGTGCACGACCATGCGCAGCACCGGATCGCCGGGGAACACGCAGGGCGCCACGGACATCGCCGCGTCCAGCGCCGGCGCCCAGGTCCCCGGTTCTCCGGTGCGAGCCGTGTTGACGGTGGCCCGCAGCGCGCCGTCCCCGCCCAGCAGCGTCTCGATCGTCCAGTCGAAGCCCGTCGAGGGTACGCCGACGGTGGCCAGCCGCTTGTGCACGAACCCGGAATCGATCGGGACGAGGGCGCCGGCGTCCGGCAGCAGGTCGGGTTTCGCCTGGCCCGGGGCGGCCACGTCCGCGGTGACGTGCACCAGCCAGGCGGGTTCCGGCTCGTCGGGACCGGCCGGCGTGCGGGCCGCGAGCCGTATCGCCGGAGGCTCGTGCACGACCTGGACCTGCCTGCGTTCCGCGGTCATCAGCGGGTGCGTCATCTCCACGTCGGTGAGCGTGACGTCCTCGTCCTCGACCGCGAGCAGGAACGTGTTGACCAGCACGGCGGCGGGCACGATCTCGACCCCGTTGAGGGCGTGGCTGCCCGGGTAGGGCCGGTTGGCGTCCTCCACGCTGGTCCGCCACACCCGGGTCCGGCTGCCCGCGAGGCCGCTCCCGGCCCCGAGCAGGGTGTGGGAGTGCACGTCGTGCCCCCGGTTGTCGGCCTCGGCGTACGACTCGCGCCAGTGGCGGCGGTGCTGCCAGGCGTACGGCGGCAGGTCGGCCAGGCCGCCGGACGGCTGCAGCCCGCTCCAGTCCACCTCGACGCCGTGGCAGTGCGCGGTGCCCAGCGCGACGAGGAAGGTGAGCCGCTCAGGCTGGTTCCGGCGCAGTGACGTGCCGACGAACACGTCCTCGAACCCGTTCTCCGAGAGCGTCTCGGTCACCGAGTGCGCGACCACGGGGTGGGGGGAGATCTCCAGGAACACGCGGTGGCCGTCCTGCGCCGCGGCCGTCGTCGCCGCGACCAGCCGCACGGGGTCACGCAGGTTCGCCGCCCAGTACGCGCCGTCCAGGACGGCCGTCGACCGGGGGTCCGCCAGCGCGGTCGTGTACATGGGGATGCGAGGCGTCCCGAACGAGAGATCGGCGACGGAGGCGGCCAGCTCGACGGCCAGGGGGTCCATGTGCGGGCTGTGGAAGGCGACGTCCGACGCCACCCGCCGCACCACGATGCCCTCGACCGGCCACTCGTTCACCACCTCCTCGACCGCGGCGACGTCGCCGGACAGCACGGTGGAGCCGGGTGCCGACGCGATCGCGGCCACCAGGTCGGTACGGCCGGCCAGCCTCTCCTCCGCCTCCTCGAAGGACAGGTCGACCATCACCATGGCCCCCTTGCCCTCGGCCTGGCGCAGCAGCCGGGAGCGGCGGCAGATCAGGCGGGCGCCGTCGGCGACGGTCATCACGCCGGCCGTCACCGCCGCCGCGAGCTCGCCGACGGAGTGGCCGATGACGGCCTTCGGGGTGACCCCGTACGCGTTCCAGAGCCTGGCGAGGCCCAGCTGCATCACGAAGATCATGGTTTGCACGCGGTCGATGGTGTCGAGATCGCCGTCGGCCAGGACCTGCCGGGGGGAGAAACCGATCTCCTCGACGAAGATGGGATCCACCTCGTCGACCACGGACGCGAACTCCGGCACGGCGAGCAGCTCCCGGCCCATCCCGCGCCACTGGCAGCCCTGCCCGGAGAAGACCCAGACCGGCCCGGGGCCGGGCTCGGGCAGCACGTCACCGGTGATGACGGCCTCGCCCGGCACGTCGTCCGCGAGCCTGCGCAGCCCGGCCGCCACCTCGTCCCCGTCCGCCCCGACCACGACGGCGCGGCGGGCCAGGTGGGTGCGGCGGAGCGCCAGCGTGTGCCCGGCCGACGCCAGGTCGCCGCCCTTCCCGAGGTGGTCGGCGAGCCTGCCCGCGTACTGCCGCAGGGCCTGCTCCGACGCGGCCGACAGCGGGAACAGCCGCTCCCCCGCCGCGTCGGCCCGTGGCGCCTCCTCTGCCCGTGGCGCCTCCTCGGCCACGGGAGCCTGCTCAAGCACGATGTGCGCGACCGTGCCGCCGTACCCGAAGCTGGAGACGCCCGCCCGGCTGGGGTGGTCGCGCTCCGGCCAGGCCGACTGTTCCGTCACCACGCGCAGGCCCGAGGTCTCCCACGAGATGGCCGGGTTCAGGCTGGTCAGCACGCTCGGGGGGATCTCGCGCCGGTGGAGGGCGAGCACCGCCTTGATGACGCCGGTGATGCCGGCGGCGCCTTCGAGGTGACCGATGTTGGACTTGACCGAGCCGATGAGGCACGGGTCGCCGGGGGTCCGCCCCGTGCCGTACACGGAGGAGAGCGCCCCCGCCTCCAGCGGGTCGCCGAGCCGGGTGCCGGTGCCGTGCGCCTCGATGTAGTCGACGGTGGACGGCTCGACGCCCGCCTGCCTGCAGGCACGGGCCATCACGTGTGCCTGGGCCTCCCCGCACGGCGCCATGATGCCGTTGGTGTGCCCGTCCTGGTTCACGGCGCTGCCGATGACGAGCGCGAGGATCCGGTCGCCGTCGCGCTGGGCGTCGGACAGCCGCTTGAGCACGACCACGCCGCAGCCCTCGCCGCGCCCGTAGCCGTCGGCCGACGCGTCGAACGACTTGGACCGGCCGTCGGGGGCGAGGGCCCCGGCCGTGCCGAGCGTGAGGGTCTGGCCCGGGGTGACCAGCAGGTTGACGCCGCCGGCGAGGGCGACGTCGTTCTCGCCGAGCCGCAGGCTCTGCGCGGCCAGGTGCAGCGCGACCAGCGACGCCGAGCAGGCGGTGTCGATCGCCATGCTGGGCCCGCGCAGGTCCAGGGAGTAGGAGATGCGGTTGGCGACGGCGCAGGTCGCGGCGCCGATCCCGGTCCACGCCTCGATCTGGGGCAGGTCCTCCAGGAGGCGGCCTCCGTAGTCGGCGGTGCAGACGCCCATGAACACCCCGGCGTCGGTGCCGGCCAGCTCGTGCGGCGGCAGGCCGGCGTGCTCCAGGGCCTCCCACGCGGTCTCCATCAGGATCCGCTGCTGCGGGTCCATCAGCTCGGCCTCGCGGGGCGACAGGCCGAAGAACTCCGCGTCGAAGCCCTCGATGTCGCTCAGGAAGCTGCCGTGACGTACGGCGTCACGCAGCGCGGCGGCGTACTCGGGGCTCCGGTTCTCGTACCGGCGCCAGCGTTCGGCGGGCAGCGGCCGGGTCGTGTTCCGGCCCGCGGACAGCAGGTCCCAGAACTCGTCCGGTGAGCCGACGTCGCCGGGAAGGCGGCATCCGATCCCGATCACCGCCACTGGTTCCACCCGGACTCCGCGCGGGCTGTCGACCATCTGCGTTCGTTTCCCTTCGGTTCAGGCCCGCTCTTCGGGTCAGGCCCACTGAGGACTGTCGATGATCTTGATCACGGCGCTGGAGACGGTCACTCCCGGCCCGGTGCCGAGCATCAGCATGTGGTCGCCGGGGCCCAGCCCCCCGGTCGTGAGCAGGTGGTCGAGGGAGAGGATCTGGTCGCTGGCCCCGCAGTGGCCGATGGTGCGGCCGTACTCCCAGGTCGAGCGGGACATGGGCAGGTCGAGCATCGCCATGCACCGCTGTTCGACGATCTCCTCCGAGTAGTTCATGAACGCCACCCGGGTGAGGTCCCCCGCCTCGATCCCGCTCTCGGTCAGCGCGCGCTCGACGACCTCCATCAACGCCCGCTGGATCTTGAACAGCGCCGCGGTGGCCTCGCCCGTGGACATGACCTGCTGCCGGAACTGCTCGTTCCTGGCCGCGAAGCTCATCTTGCGCCCGAGCGTGACGCCCGGCGGGAACAGGGGCTCGCTGCCCCGGTGGAGTTCCTCGGCCTCGGTCACCGTCGTCGTGCAGACCGACGTCAGGCGCGCGAAACCCGTCCCCTTGGTGAGCACGAGCGCGCTGGCGGCGTCCCCGCCGACGTAGCCGGGGCCCATCCGCCACCGGTCCATCAGCGGGGTGCCGTAGTTGTCGGCGGCGACCAGCAGGGCGGCCTGCCGGCCGGGAGCGGCGTCGAGGTGGCCGGCCGCGAGTTCCAGGCCGATGAACATCCCGTTGCAGCCCTGCCGGATCTCGGTGGCCAGGACGTCCCCGCCGACGAGATGACGCTGCAGGTAGGAGTGCGGGGGCCAGCCGTCCGGCCCCTGGTGCCACGTCGAGGCGTACAGGAGGAGGTCCAGGTCGTCCGGCGCCCGGCCGCTGCGCTTGATCGCGCTCCGCGCCGCGTGCAGGGCCATCTCCGGAGCCGGTACGTCACCGGCCACCACCGCCCCGGCCAGGTTGTGCAGCTCGGCGTCCTCGGCCGGGTACCAGCCCTTGGCGACGGCCTTCTCGACGCTGACGACGGTCCGGGGGAGGAACGCTCCCACTCCGCTGATGTACGTGTTCTCCAACCGCATGACTCTGTCCTCGCCCCGGCTAGACGGATTCGAGTTCTCTGACCATCGCCACGATGGTCGCGACGTCCCGAAAGTTCTCGGGGTCGAGCCTCGCGGCGGGGATCGGGACGCCGACGTCCTTGCGGAGGAAGTTCAGCAGCCGCGCCGTCCGCAGGGAGTCGAGGAGACCCGACACGAGGAGCGGGGTCGTCTCGTCGACCTTGACGTCGTCGCCGTCCTGGACAAGGTTCTCCTGGATGAAGTCGACCAGCCTTCGCGTGAGCTCGGCCGTGCGCGTGTCCGTGAGCCCGGTCATGCGTGTGCCCCTTCCGTGACGGGGGAGGTGGAGAGGATCCTGAAAACCGCCGCGGCGACGGAGGTGCCCGAGCCGAACCCGACCATGAGCAGGTGGTCCCCGGCCACGAGCCCGCCGGTCGCGATCAGGTGCTCGAAGGCGATGAACTGGTCCACCGCGCCGCAGTGGCCCACGCGCCTGCCGTAGTCCCAGGTCGTCTGCTCCTCGTCGATGCCCAGCCAGGACATCTGCCCGTCCAGGTCCTCGCGGCGGCCGTGCGGCAGCGCCACCCGCGTGATGTCGGCGAGCCCGATCCCGGCCTCGTCCAGGGTCCGCTCGACCTGCTGCATCATCGTCTTCTGGATCGTCAGGTGGATCCCGGTCCCGTGCGCCTTGAGCAGCCGCTGGCGGAACTCCTCGTGCCGGTCCCCGAAGCTCAGCCCCACGCCGACGGTGGCGTCCGGGGGGAACAGGGGGTAGGCGCCGTCGTTGACCGCGTCGGCCTCCGGGATCACCGTCGCGTTCACCGACAGGAGCTCGGCCATGCCGTACCCCTTGCCGAGGAGGAGCGCGGCCGCGGCGTCGCCGATCAGCGCGCCGGGGGTCATCCGCCAGCGGTCCACCAGCGGGGTGCCGTGGTTGTCGGAGGAGACGACCATCGCCGTCTCCCGGTTCGTGTCGGCCCGCAGGTAGCTCGCCGCGAGTTCGAGCGAGCTGATCATCCCCACGCAGCCGCTCCGGATCTCGAACGCCGGTACGTTCCCGCCGAGGAGGTGCATCTGCAGGTAGTGCTGGGGCTGCCAGCCGTTCGGGCCCTGGTGCCAGACCGACGGGTAGAGCAGGAGGTCGAGGTCGCGCGGGGAGGACTGACCCCAGCGGTCGTACGCGTCCAGGACCGCGAGCCGCGCCATCTCGGGCGCGGGCATGTCGCCGGCCACCGCCGCGCCGATCTGCTGGAACTTCTCGGCCTCCTCGGAGGGGTACCAGCCTTCACGGACCGCCTGCTCGACGCTCACACTGTCAGGCACATAGACGCCGAGGCTCCTGACGAACATGTTGGATGTACGCACACGTTTCCTAACTCATCAACTCAGCGACGATCCCGGACAACGGATTTCGGGCAGCGGAAGGCGGCTCATCCGATTCATATTCGGGTGCCGGGATATCGAGCGACCCGTGGCCGGTCCGTGAAAACAACGGGAAATAGGCCGACGAGCCGTCAGGGGCAACAATAGGGGCGGCTCATCGGGGAAAGCAATATGAACGCGGGCAATCCGGTCGACGACAATCCGTGATCAGGATTAAACGGAACGTGTCGGCTTCCGGAAATGCGCCTTTCCGCTCCACGTCACACTTCTCCGAATGTAATTCTCAGGATCCGGGCGACGGGAGAACGGTGCCGGGCCGTCGCCGTTCGGCTCGGGCCCGGCACCTCGTCTCAGGCGGGCACTCTCGTGCAGACGATGTTGTTGAGCTTGAACTGGGCCGGAATGGCGTTCGTCCCGGTGGCGGTCGCCGCGAAGCCGAAGCTCTGGCTGGAGCCGGGGCCGATGTAGGTGTTGTGGCCGGCGTCACGGGCCGTCACCTGGGTGCCGGCCTGGGTCACCGCGGCGTTCCAGGCGGTCGTGATGTTCTGGTTGCCCGACCAGGCCCACGTCAGGGTCCAGTCGTCGATGGGGGTCGTGCCGGTGTTCTTGACGCTCACGCTGCCGTTGAAGGCGCCGTTCCAGACGCCGGTGGAGTAGGTGACCTCGCAGGAGTTGCCCATCTTCAGCCCGGCGCGCAGGAAGGTCGTGAAGTTGGGCCAGGTGGGGTTCAACGTGCCGGTGCCGACGGTCTCGCCGCAGCCGGTGGTGGTGCGGACGGTCTGCAGGCCGTACTGGGCGGGGTCCATGATCTGGGGCATCATGTGGTCCGCGGCGGGCACCGAGACGAACGTGGCGTTGCCGCACTGGGCCTTGATCCTGTTGTAGAGCAGGACGCTCTGCCCGTGCGGCACCAGGAAGTCGGCCTGGCCGTGCAGGAACAGCAGCGGCGGGTCGTTGGCGTCGACGTAGGTCATCGGATTGGCCTGGGCCACCGTGGCCGGGCAGGTCTGGATCGGGCAGCCGACCAGGAGGGACTCCGGCGAGGCGGGCGAGTTGTGGTCGAGCCCGCCGGTCGGCAGGTTCTGCGCGTTCATCTGCAGGAAGTCGGTCGGGCTGTAGAAGGCCAGTCCCACCTGCACCGCGCTGGAGACGCCGGTCGTGCCGACGGTCCCCTCCATCGCCGCCACGCCGCCGGACAGGGTGGCCATCTCCGTCAGCCAGCCGCCGGAGGAGTCACCCATGATCGCGAAGCGGTTGGGGTCGAGGTTGTAGGTGGCGGCGTTCGCGCGCAGCCAGCGGATGGCCGCCTTGATGTCGTGCACCTGGGCCGGGAAGATCGCCTGGGCGCTGGACCGGACGCTGACGCCGGCCACGGCGAAGCCCAGCGGGTTGAAGACGCTCGCGATCGCGTCCGCGCCGGCCTTGCCGTCGTCGCTGGTCCAGGCCGAGCCGGTGTGCCAGATCAGCAGCGGCCGGGGCGTGATGCCGGTGGACGGCAGGTGGAGGTCCAGCAGATGCCCCCTGCTACCGGCCGGTTGCGCGGGAGCGTAAGCGATATCGGTGATCACCTGCATGGCGTGAGCCGGCGGCGCGAAGGGCGCCGACACGCCGACGACGGCCAGCATGGCCATCGCCATGCCGACAATCATGGCCCTGCGGATTTGAGCTTGCATGGTGAGACTCCGGTCGGGTCGGATGATCAGCCGCTTCCCCGGTGACCGTCCGTGTCTCCTCCCGAGCCGGGGCGGCCGTGGTCAGCACGCTGACCGTGGCGCCTGCGAGAACAACGTCCTGTTCGAGTGCCGCGACTTACATCGATATGGGCGGGGCGACGATATGACACGTAAGTGACGGTGGTCAAAGTTTTCCGCATGTCGTTTCAATTGAGCCGGAAAAGCGGCATAAATCGTACTTTGTAGATCATGTGGTACGAAGACCCTACAGATCATCCATGGCATGCACAGGCAGTCGGATACGCGCCTGCGAGGTCTTTCAAGGCCGCCAGGTCTCGAATTGGACGGCGGCCGGCGCGGGCGACCAGGGAAGGAATGCCCGATTTACCGGCGGTAAACACCCATGAAACACAAGACGTCCGATGACGACGTCGATGGGAGTTTCGGCCCAATCTTCCGACTAATTCGGACATGACAATTTTCCTGACGCGTGACGAGTGATAATGTCCACCGTCATGATCTCCACAGTCACAGGAGGACGAATGCGAAAGGTAAGCGCTGTTCTCGTCTCGGCCGTCATGGTCCTCGGAGTGTCGCTGACGATCGGCGCCACACCGGCGCAAGCCGAGGCCGACAGGCTGGCCGGCGTCTTCAGGGAGCACTCGGAGTGCGAGCGGGTCGGCACCCAGGGCGTCAACCAGGACTGGTGGGACGACTACTCATGCGAGTGGGAGGGCCGTTACCGCTATTACTTCCTCTACGCGTAACCTCTGACCACGCGTAATCCCTGACCACGCGTGACCCCTGACCACGCGCGATCCCTACTACTCGTGATCCCGTGAAGCACTACGCGTGATCCCGTGAAACGTACGAACCCCCGGCCCCCGGCCGTTCCCGATCGCCCCTGATCGCCCCTGATCGCTCCCGCCGGTGGTCGCCGGCCGGCTTTCCGCCCTGACGTCCCGTCCACCGGCACCTCGCGTGCCGGGAAGACCGAAGGGTGACCCGGCGGGTCGTGGACGTGCCGGGCCGGCGGGTCCGCGGGAGCGACCGAACGGGACAAACCGGCCGAACAGGACAGGCCGGCCGCTCTCGCGGCGCGGTTCGCGGGCGCGGCCGGACCGGCGCCCTCACGGCGCGGTGAGCGGCTCGGCCCGGTAGGCCCGGTGCAGCGACGAAACGAAGGACGGCGCCTCCGGCAGGGGCACGGAGCCGATCCGGTGGACCGCCACGCCCGGCGTCCACGAGTTCATGACCACGGCCCCGGCCAGCGCCGGCAGGTCGGCGAGCGTGACCTCCTGGACGCGCTGGGGTACGCCGAGGCGATCCAGCTGCCTGCGGACGACGGCCATCGTGATGCCGCCCAGCATCTCGGCCTCCGGCCACACCACCGCGGTGCCGTCCCAGAAGGCCAGGTTCCAGATCGACCCCTCGCTGAGCCGGGCCCGGCGGTCGACGAAGGCGACGTCGTCGAAGCCCCGGCCGACGGCCTGGCGCAGGAAGTACGTCTTGGCCACCTCCCCGACGTGCTTCACGGCGGGCAGGACCCGTTCGTGCTCGACCGCCGCGAGCGCGAGCGGTCCTCGCGGGCCGGACGCGGCCGGCCGGGTCCGTACCAGCAGCTCGGGCCGCACATCGGCCCCCACCACGGTGAACTCGCCCGCCGGGGAGTACACGGTTGCCGTCAGCGAGAGGTCGGCCGGGCCGTCCCGCAGCGCCGCCCGCAGACGTGCCCGCACCAGGTCGTCGGGCAACGCCCGGCCGAACAACTCCACGGAGGCGGACCGCAACCGCTCCAGGTGGAGGTCGAGACCACGTACCCGGCCTCCGCGCACCTGCATGGCGGTGAAGTGGGCGTAGCCCGCGAAGGCGAGCGGCGCCAGCTCCTCGGCACTCGCCACCCGGCCGTCACGGTGAACCACGAAAGCGGACATGCGTCACTCCAGCAGGACGAGATCGAACGGGGCCGTTGATGATCACGCGGACACCCCGGACCGGAATGTCCGTTCACGAGGCGACGTTAAGGGTTCACATCGATGGAAAGGTCAACCTCGGGTGGGGAAGGTCACATGCTGATCGGAGAGCTGTCCCGGCGTACCGGGGTGCCCCAGAGGCTGCTGCGCTACTACGAGGAGCAGGGATTGCTCGACGTCAGGCGCGGCCCGAACGGCTACCGCCACTACGGCGAGGACTCCGTGGTCTCCGTGCGGCAGGTGCGTGCCCTGCTGAGGGCGGGCCTGTCCACCGAGGTGATCCGTTCCGTGCTGCCGTGCGCGCGGGGCGAGCGCCCGGAGTTCGAGTGGTGCGCGGACCTGTGGGACATCCTCAACGGCGAACTGGCGGCCATGGACGAGCGCATCGACGACCTCCAGCGCAGCCGAGGCGCCCTCGCGGGCTACCTGACGACCTCCTGAGCAGCCCATCCCCCGGCCTCGGCGTCACCTTCGGGGGCCGTCTCACCCCCGCGGACGGACTCTCGTCGGCGTGACCCGACGCGTACCCCCGGCCCGCCGTGAGGCGCCCGGTACCGGACGCGAGAGGGGCGCCCCGCGGATCGCGGGACACCCCTTGGTGAGGTTTCGTCAGGAAGGGTGCCGGGACGAAGGCCCGGCACCGCCGGTCAGGCCTGGACGGGCGTGCCGCCGTTCTCCACGATCAGCGCGTTGGCGTCGCGGACGAGCGTCGTCCTCACCGCCGGGTCGGAGACGGTCTTCGGGTCGTTGACCGCCTCGACGAAGCGGTCGAGCTTCTTGACGATCTTCTTCTTGTCCCGCTCGCGTTCCTTGTCCTCGGAGACCATGACCTTGGAGATCTTGTCCTGGAGCTTCGCGGCACCGGTGGGCGACAGCTGGCTGACGGCCTGGAGCCGCTCGATCAGGGCGGAGATCTCGTCGGTCGAGGTGACGGTGGTGAACGTCACCGACTGCTCGGACGTGCCGCCGGACTCGGTCTCGACGGTGACGGTGAGCGTGTGCTCGCCCAGGGCGAGCGTGTGGAGCCGCTGGACGGTCCCGGACGTGAACGGCCGGCCGTCCAGCGTGCCGGTCACGGTCTTGACCCCGGTCCCGGCGACCTCCCAGGCGATGGTCACGTCCTGGCTGTTGCCGTACTCGGTGCCGTCCGTGACCCCCGAGACGAGGATGGTGGTCGCGGTGTCGGGGAGAGCGCCGTAGACCCTCATCTCGTAGATCGAGTAGCCCCACTGGCCGGATTTCGCGGTGCCCAGCATCCGGACGTAGCGGGTGTCGGCGTTCAGGTCGACGAGGTCCGTGCCGCCGTTCCCGGCGGTCTCGGTGAACCTGTCGGTCCACGTCCGGCCGTCGGGAGAGGTCTGCACCTTGTATCCCTTGGCGTAGGAGTCCTCCCAGTCGATGGCGACCTGGTGGACGGTGTAGGTGTCCCCCAGGTCCACCTGGAGCCAGTTGTCGGCCGACTCGCTCGCGCCCCAGCGGGTGGTGCCGTCGCCGTCGAAGGCGGCGGCGGCCGTCTGCTGGGCGTTGGACGCCGACGACGCGGTGGCCGTCTTGCCGAGGGCGATGTTCGGCGCCTCCCGTCCGTAGACCTCCATCTCGTGGAGCGAGTAGCCCCACTGGCCGGACTTCTCCACGCCCTGCATCCGCACGTAGCGGCCCAGCGCGCTCACCGGGATCCGCTCGGTGCCGCCGGGCGAATTGGCCTGGGTGTGGATGTCCTTCCACGCCTTGCCGTCGATCGACGCCTGGATCTTGTAGCGCTTGGCGTAGGAGGCCTCCCAGCGCAGGCCGACCTCGGTGAGGGCGTAGATGCCGCCCAGGTCCACCTGGAGCCAGTTGTCGGCGTTCTCGTTCGCGGCCCAGCGGGAGACCTGGTCGCCGTCGAACGCCTTGGCGGCGGCCTGGTCGGCGCCGGACTGCGAGGAGGCGGTCGCGGGCTTGTTCAGGGCCAGGTTGACCCGCGAGGTGTCCCTCAGGGTGAGGTCGAGCGTGACCGTCTGGCCCTTCCTCAGGGGAAGGACGCGGGCGATGTTCCCGAGCGGCGAGTCCTGGATCTGGATTCCGGCACCGGTGATCTGCTCGATGCCGTCGCGCTGGATCAGGGTGAGGTTCTGGTCGACGTCGGAGGTGAGCGTCACCTTCACCTTGCGGGTGTCGGTGTCCCAGTCGAGGTCGTCGATGCTGAACCGGCTCTTGCCCAGCATGCCGGAGATGGAGCCCTTCCTCAGGCCCTTGGGCAGCGCGGGAAGCAGTTCCAGCGTGCCGGGGTCGGTCGTGGCCAGCATCTCCATCATGATCGTCGGTACGGAGTTGACGACGTCGGTGGCGAACACGCCCTTGTTGTTGTAGTGCGACGTCGCCAGGCTGCTGTAGTAGTAGTCGTCCTTGGCGAACCGCATCAGCTTCGCGTTGACGGAGTCGGCGTTGTTCAGGTTGGCGGCGATCAGCGCGCCGTGCAGCAGGCCGTGGCCGGCGTTCTCGTAGCTGCCGCCGTCCTTCTTCTGCAGGAACACCTTGGCCGCGTCGTACAGCGGCCTGCTCTTCTCCGGCGTGACCTCGCCGTACGGCCAGACGGGCATCAGGCCGCTGGAGTGCCGGTGCTGGTAGGCGTTCTTGTTCGCCAGGTCGGGCCAGGCCCACTCGGCGAGCGCGCCGTCGTTGTTGACCAGGTACGGCGGCAGGTTGTCGAGCTTCTCCTGCCAGATCGCGATCTTGTCCTGGTCCTTTCCGAGCGTCTTGCTCGTCTCGATCAGGGTCGAGAGCGCGAACCGGGCTCCGGCGATGTCGTACACCGAGTTGACCGAGAGCGGCACGCCGCCGGCCGGGCGGTTCTCCGGCGAGATGGACCCGGCGAAGACGTACTTGCCGTTGGCGTCCTTCTCGACGAGGAAGTCCTGGTAGAAGTCACCCATGTCCCTGATCAGCGGGTAGTACTGCTGCTCCAGGAACGTCCGGTCGCCGGTGATCTGGTAGTGCTCCCAGAACGGGTAGAGCAGCCACGACTCGCCGCCCGTGACGTACTGGTACGGGTAGTCGAAGTTGATGTTGGAGATGAGGCCCTCGCCGTTGGGCGTGTTGCCGCCCGTCAGCATGCCCCGGGTGCCGAGCAGCTTCTGGGCGTTGGTCCTGAAGTCCTTCTGCCACGCCTTGTTGATCGCCCAGTAGCCAGCCATCACCTCCGGCAGGTCGCCGATGTTGCCGCCGGAGATCTGCAGGTTGAGGTTGGCGTCCAGGTGGTAGTAGCCGTCCCAGCCGACGTTGCTGTCGCCGGTCCAGTTGCCGAGCAGGTCGGGCGGGGCCGTCGCGCTGCTCGAACCGATCAGGTGGTAGCGGCCGGAGGCGAACAGCCGCTCGAACAGCGCCAGGTTCGGCGTGTTCGCGGTCTTCTGCTGGGCGAGCAGTTCCTCGTTGGACTTCGAGCGGTCCTCGGGGCTCGCCCCGAAGTCGACGGAGACGCGGTCGAAGATCTCGCTGTGCTTGGCCGCGTGGCGGGTGAGAAGCGTCTGGTAGTCGCCCGGGAGCGCCGCCAGTCTCGTCTGCAGGAGCCGCTTGCCCCAGTCCTGCTCGGCGGGCACGCCGCCCTCGTAGGTGCCGTCGTAGCGCTGGGTCAGCGACAGCAGCGTCACGTAGGTCGCGCCGGTGACCTGCACGTCGGTGCCGGCCATCGTCCTGACGCCGTCCGTCACGATCCGCGTGACGCCCTCGTACCCGGCGTTGTAGCTGCCGTTCGGGTACTTCACCCGCAGGTCGAGGTGGTCGACGGTGGAGGCGTTGACGGCCGTCAGGCCCTTGTTGAGCAGGTTCATGCCGGGGTCGATCGACAGGCCGAGCCTGACGTCGAGCTTCTGCCCGGCCGGGGCGGGCAGGTGCTGGACGGTGACGCCGTCGGTCTGCGACACGAAGGTGTCGCGCTTCCAGTCGCCCTTGTCGTCGGTCCAGTTCACCGAGACGACGCCGGAGGAGTAGTCGGTGGACCGGACGTAGTTGACGACCTCTCCGGCGGCCGGGCTCTGGAGGGTCATCTTGAAGCCCGGGTGCTTGCTGCCCTCGCCGCCGCCCTGGTAGCCCTGCACGTCGGCCGCGAGCTGGTTGGCCTCCTGGTACCTCCCGGCGATCAGCAGGTCCCTGATCCTCTTGATGTTCGCCGCGCTGACGGTGTTGAACGTCCGGTGGGGACGGTTCTCCGACCGGGCCATGAAGAAGTCCCGGTCGTTGAAGACGACCGTCTCGGCACGCGGGTCGCCGAAGACGATGACGCCCTGCTTGCCGTCGCCCGCGAGCAGGCCCTCCTCCCAGTCCGCGTAGGTGCGCGGGTAGGAGGTGGACAGCGCCCTCGTCGCCGGGTTGCCGGGCGCCGTGAACGTCCTCGTCAGGCCCTGGCTCTCGACGCCACCGGCGCTGAGCGCCGTCACCTTCACGGTGTAGGTCCGGCCCGCGGCCAGTCCCGTCACGGCGTAGGCGCGGGCGTCAGCGCCGAGCGTGGCCTTCAGCGCCTGGCCGAGGTAGACCTTGTAGCCGGTCACCCCCTGGCCGTCGGCGGCGGGCCAGGTGACCTTCGCCCCGGTGGCCGCCACCTCGCTCACCTGAAGCTGCGCCGTCATCGGCCAGCTCGGACCGGCGTCGGCGGGCTTCACCGCGCCGTACACCTCGAATTCCCAGAGCGACAGCCCCCACTGGGTCGCCGCCCTGGTGCCCTGCACGCGGACGTAGCGTCCCTCCGCCGCCGGGTCGAGCGCGATCTCGTCGACGTGGTCGCCGGTGGGCGCGGAGTCGTCGTGGGAGCGGACGTCCTTCCACGCGGTGCCGTTCTCCGACGTCTGGATCTTGTACGCCGAGGAGTAGGCGGCCTCCCATCTGAGCACGACCCTGTCCAGGACGTGCGTCCTGCCCAGGTCGACCTGGAGCCAGTTGGTGTCCCCGGGGTTGGAGCCCCAGCGCGTGGCGGGGTTGCCGTCGAAGGCGCGGAACGCGGAGCGGTCGTTCTGCGGCTGGCTGTTGGTCTCGCCGCTGCCGTCGTTGGACTGCGACGACGCCGTGTACGCCGACGGCGCCAGGTTCAGCGCGACGTTGACCGGGACCTCCGGCACGACGGGCGTGCCGTAGATCTCGAACTCGTACAGGGAGTACCCGTACTGCGTCTGCGGCAGGACGCCCTGCATGCGGACGTAGCGTGCCTTCTTGCGGATCTGCACGGTCTCGACGCCACCGGCGCCGGTCGTGGTCGAGAAGGCGTCGGTCCACCGCGAGCCGTCGCCCGAGATCTGGATCCTGTACGACTTCGCGTAGGCCGCCTCCCACGACAGGACCGCCCTGGACACGTCGTACTCGTCGCCGAGGTCGACCTGGACCCACGCGTTGGGGTCGTTGCTGTGGTCGCTCGACCAGCGTGAGGAGCCGTTGCCGTCGATCGCGTTCGCGGCGAGCAGGTTGGCGTCCTCGTAGGAGGCGGTGGCCTTCGCGCCGGGGTTCCGCGACAGGTTGACCGGCGCGTCGACCGGCGGCGCGGGCGGGGTCGGCACGGTCTGGCCCGCCGGAGGCCACAGGGTGAAGGAGTTGGCGCCGTTCCTCGCGGCGGCGAACGGCCCGGCCATCACGTTCCCGGCGTTGACCGGCTGGCCGAAGAAGTCGGTGGTCACGTCGGCGGCGATGCTCTCGCCCGCGAGCGGGATGATCCCGACCCTCGCCTTGGTGGCGGGCGTCAGGCCGTTGATTCCGGAGGCGTCGAGGGTGAAGCCGAGTTTCATCTCCCGGTTGGTCGCGGTGACCTGGACGCCGGACAGGACTCCGGTGGAGTTGCCCTCCTTGACGTGCGTCTTGCCGGTCGCGTCGTTCGGCAGCGTCGAGCCCTGGACCAGGTTGTTGTACCAGAAGAACTTCTGGACCGGGTTGGGGGCGCTCGTCTCGTTCATCGTGCCGGGCTGGAAGTAGTAGTTGTCCCGGCCGCCGCCGTCCACGGCGATGCGGCCGTTGTCGACGAACAGGTTGTTGGCGTACACGACGCCGGTGGCGTCCAGCATCCGGATGTCGCTGTTGCCGATGAAGACGTTGTTGTCCACCAGGATCGGGCCGTGGACGGCCTCGGCGTAGTAGCCCCACGGGCTGTTCAGCACGATGTTGCCGGTGACGCGGACGTTCTGGTTGCCCCAGTCGGTCCAGATGCCGGCGGAGTTGCCGCCCTTCGAGTTCTTGAGGTAGTTGCCCTTGATGAGCCCCTCGTTCATGTAGTGGACCTTGATCGGGGCCGTCTCCGCGCCGCTGAACTCGCCGCGGTAGTTCGTGTCCTCGATGAGGTTGTACAGGATCTCGGAGTTCCAGGAGAAGACGCCCGCGATGCCGGACTGGCCGGACTTGCCGATGTAGTTGTTGCGGACGATGTGCGAGCCGTACTTGGCGGTGTCGCGGAAGTGCGTCCGGGTCTGGCCTGGCCGGTTTCCGGCCCACTCGTCACAGCCGAGGCCGATGTCGATGGCGATCGTGCGCGCGTTGACGACGGTGTTCTGCTCGATGATCCACCTCAGGCCGCCGTTGACGCTGATCGCGCCCGCCTGCCGCCGGGAGGGGCTGCTCGGGAAGTCGGAGTAGGTGCCCGCCGCGTGCTTGACGGTGAAGCCCCGGACGGTGATGTAGCCCAGGCCCCACGCGTCGGGCGCGAACACCTGGCGGCGCACGTTGATCTCCGCCAGCTTGGCGTTCGGGTCGGCGCCGTCGAAGTTGGCGTAGACGGTGGTGGTGCCACCCGCCACCTCGGTGAACCAGGTGCCCGCCGCCGACTGCACGCTCGCCAGCGACGCCTTCTCGTAGTAGGCCTGCTCGTTCAAGTACACGTCACCGGCGGTGTAGCCGGGGAAGGAGCCGCCCTCGCCGCCCTGGGGCTGCCCGGTGGCGTACGGGTTGTAGTCGCCGAAGAAGCTCGCCGGCAGCGTGACCTTCCACACGTCGCCGCTGTGCCGGGCCCAGGTGTCGATCTCCTCCGAGCCCTTGACGACCACCTCGCCGTCACCGGCGTTGGTGTAGGTGATGCGGCCGGCCTCGCCGTCGCCGCCCCGGGCGGGCTTGACCGTCTCGCGGTACAGCCCGGCGTGGACGAGCACCGTGTCGCCGGGCTGCGCCTCCTGCGCCGCGCGGTTGATCGTCAGGTACGGCGCGGCCGCCGTACCGGCGTTCGTGTCCTTCCCGTCCTTGGCCACGTGGATCTGGCGACCGGCCTGGACGGCCTGGGTGGCCTGCGCCGCCGCGATCGACGGCAGCGCCGATGTGACCATGACGGCGCTCAGTATCGCGCCGAGCGCGATTCTCAGGTTCCTTCGGAGTTTCATCCTGTTCCTTCGTTGCGGATCGACTTCCCAATGGGGCCGGTGACCTCGCCGAAGGACCGGACCGACAGATCGAGCAGAGCGATGGGGAGAGCGGCGGCGCGGTCGGGGGAGATCGCGCCGCCGTCTCGGCGGGTGATTCGGAACACGTGGCTCTCGCCCGGCAGGAGCGTGACGAGGGCGTCGTCCACGACGAGCGAGGGCGGCTCCAGGCCGAGCGGCTCCGCGAGCCGGTCGGCGAACACGCACACGTCGCGCAGCGTGGTCACCGCGGTGACCGTGACACGCAGCGCGCCGTCGGAGACGGTGACGTCGACGGCGCGCTCGGGTCGCGGGGCCGCCAGCTCCCGCTCCGGGCGGTAGGCCCAGGTGGTCCGCACCCCGTCGGCGTCGACGACGAGCAGCTCGGCCCGGGGGTCGGCGGGCGACCCGACCTCGGGGTCGACGGCGAGCCGGACGAGGCCGCCGGGCGGGCAGACGGCCCGCACCCGCGTCCTGGCGCGCTCGTGGCCGTCCAGGCCGACCCGTCGTACGAGGACGTCGGGGCTCCAGTCGGCGTCCGCGTCGTTCACGAGCACGAGCACGAGCCCCTCGTCGCCGGTGGGGTCGTGGGTCGGCCCGGGACTCACCGGCTGGATCGTGGCCAGCCGGGGGGCGAACGAGTGGCGCAGGGCGTGCCAGAGGGGCTTCTCGACGCCCGCGCCGTCGACGGCCGACCAGCTGATCACCGGCCAGCAGTCGTTGAGCTGCCAGACGACGGCCCCGCCGCAGCGCTCGCGCGAGCGCAGCCACTCGACGCCCGCCGAGACGGCGCGGGCCTGGACCACCTGGGTCGCGAAGTGCCAGTCGGCGTCGTCGCGAGGGGTGGGCACGTGCGGCTGGAGGCCGCGGGTCAGCTTGTGCACGCCGTCGATCGCGCGCAGGTGGTGACGGGTCTGCGGCGAGTCGGGGCCGGGCGTCTCGCCCACGACGACGCGCCCGAGCGTGGTCCACGCGGGGGGACCGCACCAGCCCATCTCCGCGACGAACGCCGGGTCGTGGTAGCGGTAGTGGGCGTAGTCGCGCTCGTTCCAGGCGTCCCACAGGTGGCTCAGGCCGTGCGTGTCGGCGAGCGGATCCCGGTCGGCGGCCCCCGACCAGGGCGAGTTGGGCACGTAGGGCCGCGTCGGGTCCAGGCGGGCCAGCACACCGGGCAGCACGTCGAGGTAGTAGCGGGCGCCCCACCCCCGTACGCCCATCTGGTCGGCCCACCCCCAGTGGTGCCAGCCGAGGACCGTCTCGTTGCCGCCGCACCAGAGCACCAGGCTCGGGTGGGCCGACATCCGCGCGACGGCCTGTTCCGCCTCGGCGGTCACCAGCTCGGCCGTCTCGTCGTCCTCGCTGTAGGCGGCGCAGGCGAAGAGGAAGTCGTGCCAGACCAGGACGCCGCGCTCGTCGCAGGCGTCGAGGAACTCCTCGGTCGCGAAGTGGCCGCCGCCCCAGACGCGCAGGAGGTTGGCGTTCCCCGCGACGGCCTGGTCGATCCGGTGCGCCACCCGTTCGGGCGTGGCGCGGCTGGCGAAGGTGTCGTCGGGGATCCAGTTGTAGCCGCGTACCCGCACGGTCCGGCCGTTGACGACGAGCGCCCAGCGGGTCCCGAGCGGGTCGGGGGTCTCGTCGACCGCGACGCTGCGCAGGCCCACCCGGACGGCGGTGGAGTCGAGCGTCACGCCGTCGTGCCCGAGCTCCACGTGGAGGCGGTACAGCGGCTGCGCGCCGAGGCCGACCGGCCACCACAGGTCGGGGTCGTCGACGCGCAGGACGATCGCCACCTCGTTCCCGGCGTTCCCGGCGTTCCCGGCGTTCCCGGCGTCTCCGGCGTCTCCGGCGTCTCCGGCGTCTCCGGTGACCGTGCCTACGGCCGACCCGGCCGGTCGCCCGGCCGGGCCGGTCAGCTCGACGCGTACCTCCGAGCCCTCCGGCGCGTCCACGCGCACGTGCGCCGTCACGTGGGCGACGGTGTGATCGGGGTCGAGGTGGACGAGCGGCCGGACGTGGTCGATCCTGCCGGTGTAGGTCTCCAGCCGGATGTCGCGCCAGATGCCCGCGGTGACGTAGTGCGGCCCCCAGTCCCAGCCGAAGTTGGCCGCGGCCTTGCGCACGTGCGCGTAGGGCTCGTCGTACGGGCTCGGCAGCGGGCCGTGCGCGCGTTCGTGCTCGCGGGCGGCCTCCCAGGCCGAGGCGAAGCGCACCTCGACGAGGTTGTCGCCCGGCAGCAGGACGTCGTCCACCCGCCACCGGTACGCCAGGTGCTGGTCACGCGCGACCCCGGCCCGGCGGCCGTTGACGTACACGTCGGCGATCGTGTCGAGGCCGTCGGCCACGAGGTCGGTGCGGGCCCCGGGCGTCGGCGACCAGTGGACGTGGCGCCGGTAGACCCAGCGGGAGTGGCCGACCCACCGCTGCGCCAGCTCGCCCCACCCGACGTCGGGGTCGGCGATGAGACCGGCCGCGAGGAGTGCCGTGTGCACCTCGCCTGGCACCCGCGCGGGAACGGCCGCCGCGCGGACGGCCTCCGGCACGTCCTGCGGGCCCGCCTCCCAGGTCAGCTCCCACTCGCCGCCGAGGTCGAGCCGGACGGCGGCGGAGGTGGTTACCTGCGTGGTGATCTGCGTCATCCCTTGACAGCCCCTGCGGTGAGTGCTTCCTGCATACGACGGTTCATGATCGAGTACACGACGTACACCGGCAGGACGGTGAGTACCGTGCCCGCCGCGAGGACGCCGAGGTTGGTCGCGTCGGAGACGAGCGTCGGCAGCGCGACCTGGACCGTCCGCACGTCCGGGCCCGTGCCGGTGATGGTCAGTGAGAACAGGTACTCGTTCCAGAACGTGAGGAGCTGGAGGATCGTCACGCTGACGACGCCCGGCATCGCGATGGGCACGAAGACGCTGACCAGCAGCCGCCAGTGCCCGGCCCCGTCGAGGGCGGCCGACTCCACCAGCGCCTTCGGCACCGTGCGCATGAACTGCGTGAGGAGGAGCACCGACAGCGGGAGCGCGCTCGCGGGCAGGAACAGCATCTGGAACTCGCGGGTGCCGTAGAGCCCCATCTGGATCGCGAGGACCACGGTGGGGATCAGCGCGGCGAACGGCGGGATGAGGAACCCGGCGGAGAACGCTCCCGTGATCACGCGGGCGAGCCGGTTGTCCGTCCGGGCCAGCGCGTACGCCGCGGGCACCGCGAGGCACAACGTCAGCACGACGGCCACGAGCGAGACGAGCACGGAGTTGAGCAGGGCGCGCCCCAGGTCGGCGGTCCGCCAGGCGGTGCCGAAGTTCTCCCACAGCCAGTCCGCGGGCGGCGCGAACGGCCGGGTGAAGATCTCGATGTTGGACTTCAGCGCGCTGACCGCGAGGTAGTACAGCGGGGCCGCCAGGACCAGCGCGTACGACCAGGACAGGACCGTCGCCAGCGGGCTACGGGTGCGGCGTGGCTCGTTCATCGGGAGTCCTCCTCGGAGCCGCGCAGCAGCGCGCGGATGAGGAACATCCCGGCGACGCCGAGCAGGAGCAGCGCGACGCCGGCCACCTGGCTGTAGCCGAGGTCCCGCTGGGAGAAGGCCTTGGCGTAGACCAGGTACGACAACGTGGTCGACGAGGTGCCCGGCCCGCCCTTGGTGAGCAGGAGGATGAGGGCGGCCGAGGTGAACAGCGTCCAGAGGAACTGCAGCATCGCCAGCGTGCGGACGTAGTCCCTCACCATCGGGAAGGCGATCCGCCACATGATCCGCATCCGTCCCGCCCCGTCGATCTGGGCCGCCTCGACCACCTCGGCCGGCAGGCTCGCCAGCCGGGCGGAGAACAGCACCGCCGTCCAGCCGACGCCGCGCCACAGGTCGATCGCGATGAGGCTCGGCAGCGCGGTGTCCGGGTCGGCGAGCCAGGCGGTGGCCCAGGAGTCGAGGCCGAGGCCGCGCAGCAGGCCGTTCACCCCGCCGTTCGGGGACAGCACCCCGTAGAAGATCATCCCGGTCATGGAGATGGAGATGAGGCCCGGCGAGAAGTAGAGCACCGACAGGATCCGGTAGCCGCGCGGTTTGGTGGCGAGGTGGTAGCCGAGCATGAAGGCGAGCGGGATCATCACCGGGATCGCCACGGCGACCTGGATCACGCTGTTGCGCACCGCGGCGTGGAACGTCGGGTCGGCGAGGACCCGTCCGACGTTCTCCAGGCCGATGTACGCGGGCTCGTACAGCAGCCCCTTCCACCGCAGCGTGGCGATGACGAACATGGCGGCGAGCGGGCCGACCGAGAAGACGGCGAACCACACGAGAGACGGGACGGTCAGCCAGAGGACCCGGGGCGACCGCACACGGGTGCTGGTCAGTGACATCGTGCGTTTTCCTTCGGGCGGGGTGGGGCCGCCTGGCGCGGCGACCCCACTCGGCGAGCGGACCTCAGCCCTTGGTAGCGGTGTCGAGGCCCGCGCAGATCTCCTGCGGGGTCGCCTCGCCGTAGGCCCCGGTGAGGACCTGGGTGATCGGGTCGGACGCGGCGCCGATCCAGACGTCGGGCAGGACCGCGTGGTCGACCTCGGCGTCCAGGCCGAGCGAGGCCTTCAGCAGCGGGTCGGTCGCGGAGGAGGCGAAGTCGCCGGTGACCGGCGGCAGGATGCTCGCGTCCTTGACGAAGTCGCCGACGGTCGGCTGGTCGTAGAACTTCGTCACGAGCTGCCGGACCTTGTCGATCTTGTCGGGCTCGGCGCCCCGCTTCGTGATCATGAATCCGACGCCGGTGAAGCCCTGGTAGGCCGTCGGCTTGGAGTAGGCCGCGCCGTCCGGGACGGGGAAGCCGCCGAGGGTCGTGCGCGTCTCGATCCCGGTGCCCGAGGCCTTCGACTCCGTGTACGCCCACGAGCCCGCGGACATGATCGCGGCCTTGCCGGAGTAGTAGGAGGCGTACATGTCGTCGGCGCTGAGCCCTGCGGCGTTGTCGACGAACACCTTGGCGTCGCGCAGGTCGGTGAAGAGCTTGATGCCGTTCACGACCGACGGCGTCGCGCAGTAGCCGCCCTCCTTCATGACCTTCTGGATCGTCGCGGCGTCGGTGAACGACTGGGCGATCTGGTAGAAGAGCTTCTGGCCGCTCCAGTCGTTGCCGCCGACGGCGACGGGCCCGACGCCCGCGGCGCGCAGCTTCTTGGCGGCGGCGACGAGCTCGTCGGTGGTCTTCGGGACCTCCGCGACGCCGGCCTTGGTCAGCAGCTCGGTGTTGTACCAGAGCGGCCAGCCGAACCCGGAGAACGGCAGTCCCTGGATCTCGCCACCGGCGACGCCGCCGACCCGCCACTCGTCGAGGGCCTCCGGCTTCATCCTGTCCGCGAGGCCCCAGTCCTTGACGTACTGGTCGACGGGGACCGTGACGCCCGCGTCCAGCCAGCCCACGGTCTTGTCGAACAGGTTGACGATCACCAGGTCGGGGGACTTGCCCGCCGCCACGGCGGTCTCCACCTGGTCGTCGATGGCTTCGAGACCCTCGATGACGTTGATCTTGATGCCCGTCTCCGCGGTGAACGCGTCGAAGACGCGCTTCTGGGCCGCGGCGGCCGAGTTGCCCGCCGTCCAGCGGGTGACGACGTCGATGGAGCCGCCGCCGCTCGCCGCGGTCGCCGGGCCTGCCGGTTCGTCGGAGCCGCAGGCGGTGAGGGAGAGAAGCAGGGCTCCGGCGGCGAACGCGGCCACCCCGCGTACGGCCCGAGGCGTGGTGCGGTGCATGGGGCTTCCTTTGCTGATGTTCCGGGGGGTGGTCGGGAAGCGTGTGTCCCGGAAGTTACTCACGGGTTGCGTGAACATTGCGGACGCTGCCCGCACCACAGCGTGCAGGACGGGCCGACCGGAAGTCAATAAGAAAGATTAGTAATCTATTAAATGCTCGAACCGCGAACGACCAGCGTCGCCGGCACGGCCGTGATCACGCGCGGCGCGGCCCCCGCCAGGACCTCGGCCACGATGTCGCCGACCAGCTCGCCCAGCGCCTGCACGTCATGGCTGACGGCGCTGAGCGGCGGCTCCGCGAGCTGGCAGAGGGCCGAGTCGTCCCACGCCACCAGGGACAGGTCCGACGGGACCCCCAGGCCGAGACGGCGCGCCTCGTGGAGCGCGCCCAGCGCCATGACGTCGTTGTCGAAGACCAGCGCCGTCGGCCGGTCGTCGATCCCCGCGAGGGCGGTGACGGCGCGCACCCCGGCGGCCTCGGAGTAGTCGCCGTCGAAGGTCGTCGTCCGCACGCCGTGCTCCGACGCGACGGCGTGGAACGTGCGGCGGCGGATGATCGTGTGCGCCATCTCCGCCGGTCCGGCGACATGGCCGAGATGCGCGTGCCCGGCCGCGACCAGCGCGGCGACGACGTCGCGCATGGCCACCTCGTCCTGCGTCCACACCGCCGGCAGCCCCCCGGCGGTGACCGGGTCGCCGATGACCACGGCCGGCATGCCCAGCTCGCCGACGAGCGTGACCCGCTCGTCGCCGGGAAGCAGGTCGATCAGGATCACTCCCCGCACCTGCCCCTGGGCCGCCCACGCGCGCATCCGGTCGCTCGCCTGCCCGACCGTGGCGACCACCTGGAGGAGCACGGGCACCCCGAGGGGGACGAGGACCCGCTCCATGCCCGCGATGAACTCGTGGAAGAACGGCTCGGCGCCGAGGACCTCGGCGTCGCGTACGAGGGCGAGACCCACCGGCGTGCCCGTCCGCGGACGCGTCTCCGTGCCCGTCCATGCCGAGACCATCGGTGCCCCTCCCTCGCGCACTGCCTTCGTGAACTAACCTCGTGCCCTGTAACGTAGTGCCGCCGTACGTGCGGCCGGGGCGAGAGGCGGTTGAGCGTGGCCCGACGAGAGTCCGCGGCCGCGGGACCCGGGAGCCGCGCGCTCGTCGTCGACCTCATCCGGTCCTCCGGGCCGATCAGCCGGGTGGAGCTCGTCGAGGCGACCAGGTTGACCCAGCCGACGATCTCCAACATCGTCCGGCGCCTGATCGACGACGGCGTCGTGCGCGAGACCGGCGCCACGGTCGCCACCGGCGGCAAGCCACGGACCCTGCTCGTGATCAACTCCCGCTCAGCATACGGCGTCGGGATCCGCGTCGGGGCCGACACCATCACGTGCGTCGTGACGGACACGCGGGGCGGCACGATCGGGCGCGAGCTCGTCTCCGCGCCTCCCGCAGAGAAGCCCGAGGACGTCGTGGCCCAGCTGGCCGCCCTCTACGGCGACGTCACGCGGGGGCTGGGACTGTCGCCGCAGAGCGTGGCGGGGCTCGCCGTCGTCGGCCCGGGCCCGGTCGACGTGGCGCGGGGCAGGTTCCTCGCGCTCCCTGGGCTGGAGCGGTGGGCCGACCTCGACCTCGGCCAGGCCCTCACCACCAGGCTGGGCGTGCCGGTGCTCGTCGACAGCGACGCCGCCGCGGCCGCCGTGGGCGAGTTCTGGGGACGGCAGGTCTCGCGGGAACGGACCTTCGGGTGCCTCTACATGAACTCGGGAATCGGCTCCGGGGTCGTCCTCGACGGCGCGCTCCATCGCGGCGCCAGCTCCAACGCGGGGGAGATCGGTCACGTCTCGGTGATCCGCGACGGCGAGCGGTGCCGCTGCGGCGGCCGGGGCTGCCTTGAGCTGTACGCCGCCCCCGCCGCGCTCGTGGAGCGTGCCAGGTCCACCCCGGGCCTGGCCGACCGCCTGGGGATACGCTCCGACGACCCGGACGCGCGGGCGTTCGACGTCCTCGCCCGCGCGGCGATCTACGGCGACGGGCAGGCCCGCGCGCTGGTCGACGAGTCGGCCCTGCTCCTCGCCGACGGCGCCCTGACGCTCGCCAACCTTTGGGACCTCGACACGCTCGTGCTCGCGGGACCGGGCTTCGCCGTCGCCGGTTCGCTCTACGTCAGCGAGATCCGCCGCCGCCTCGCGGAGCGGGCGTTCTCACGCGGGGTGCACGCGGTGGAGGTGGACCTGTCGAGCAATCCCCGCGACGCCGCGGCCATCGGCGGGGCGGCCCTCGTCCTCCAGGGATCCGTCGCGCCCGGCCACGGGCCACAGGTCGCCGCGCCACAGGCGTAGCGCGCCGCGTCCACGCCTCCCGGCCGGACCGGCGCGCCGCCCCCGGGCGGTCACCCACCCGGAGACGGACTCACGTCATCTCACGTCAGCTCATGGCAGCTCACGTCATCTCATGTCGGCTCATGTCGGCTCATGTCGCGACGGTGAAGGTGTCGACGTCGTACAGGTTGCCGCCACCGCCCACGAAGACGAGATACAACGGCCCCGACGCCGACCCGCTCAACGTCGTCGACACCGTCGCGTAGGTATCCCAGCCACCTGTCGGCGACACCGCCACCGACCCCAGCAACGTCCCGGTCGCCGACCCCGACCGGATCTGGATCGTCCCACCCGACCCCGCCGAGGAGACCCGCGCGGTGAACGTCCGCAACCCGGAGGTGTTCACCCCCGAGTACGCCGCCCAGTCACCGTTCTCGATGTAACCCACCGAAGCACCACCACTGGCACCCGGATGATCGGCCCGCTGCACACCCGACTGCGAGGTGAACGCCTCACCCTCCACCGTCTGGCTGCTGGTGCCACCGGTGCCGACGGTGAAGGTGTCGACGTCGAACAGGTTGCCGGCACCCCCCACGAAGACCAGATACAACGGCCCCGACGCCGACCCGCTCAACGTCGTCGACACCGTCGCGTAGGTATCCCAGCCACCTGTCGGCGACACCGCCACCGACCCCAGCAACGTCCCGGTCGCCGACCCCGACCGGATCTGGATCGTCCCACCCGACCCCGCCGAGGAGACCCGCGCGGTGAACGTCCGCAACCCGGAGGTGTTCACCCCCGAGTACGCCGCCCAGTCACCGTTCTCGATGTAACCCACCGAAGCACCACCACTGGCACCCGGATGATCGGCCCGCTGCACACCCGACTGCGAGGTGAACGCCTCACCCTCCACCGTCTGGCCACCGGTGCCGCCCGGCTGGAAGGTGATCGTGTACGTCTTCCCGGCGGTGGCGTTCCAGCCCAGCGTGTCGCCGGTGCGCGTGGCGGTGACCGTGGCGCCCGCCTCGTCCTTGACCTGGTAGGTGCCGGTGGCGGCGGCGGTCCTGACCTTGACCGGGGCCGTCTTGCCGGTCCGCAGGGTGATCGTCGTGGCCTTCCCGGCGCTCCAGGCGGTGTCCACGGTGACGTCACCCCGGGCGCGCAGGCCGGTCACCGAGCCGGTCGGCCACGCGGCCGGCAGCGCGGGCAGCACGTGCACGGTGTCGTGCTGGCTCTGCACGAGCATCTCCGCGACCCCGGAGGTCGCGCCGAAGTTGCCGTCGATCTGGAACGGCGGGTGGGTGTCCCACAGGTTGTCCAGCGTGGAGGACTTGAGCTGCTCGCTGAGCAGCTTGTGGGCGCGGGTGCCGTCGAGCAGCCGGGCCCAGAAGTTGATCTTCCACGCCTTGGACCAGCCGGTGCCGCCGTCGCCGCGCGCGTTCAGGGAGACGCGGGCCGCCGCCGCCTCGGTGGTGCCGGGGAGGATCTGGTTGCCCGGGTGCAGGGCGAACAGGTGTGAGACGTGCCGGTGGGTGTCGGTCTGGGAGTCCCAGTCGGTCTTCCACTCCTGGAGCTGGCCCCAGCGGCCGACGCGCAGCCCCGGGTCGAGCCGGGACAGGGCGGTGCTGACCTCGTTCTGGAACGCGGTGTCCACGCCCAGCGTGCGGGCGGAGGCCAGCGCGTTGGTGAACACCTCCCGGACGATCTGCTGGGACATCGACGCGCCCGCCGAGAAGTCGCCGTTCTCCGGCGAGTAGCTGGGCGAGACCACGAGCTTGCCGTCACGCGGGTCGGTGTGCAGGAAGTCCAGCCAGAACTCGGCCGCGCCCTTGATCGCCGGGTAGGCGGTGTTGCGCAGGTAGTTCGTGTCGCCGCTGAACCGGTAGCTGTCGTACATGTGCTGGGTCGTCCAGGCGGCTGCCTCGGGGAACCAGAACGACTGCGGGTAGCTGTGCACGCCGGTGAAGCCGTAGGGGTTGGTCTCGTTGTTGACCACCCAGCCGCGGGCCCCGTACATGTTGGTGGCCGTCACCCTGCCCGGGGCGACCATGCTCGCGACGTATCTGTCGTACGGTCTGGTCGTCTCGCGCAGGTTGGTCTGCTCGGCCGGCCAGTAGTTCATCTGCAGGTTGATGTTGACGTGGTAGTCGGCGTCCCAGGGTGGGTTGGTGACGTTGTTCCACACGCCCTGGAGGTTGGCCGGGAGGATGTCGTTCTCCCGCGAGGAGGAGATCAGCAGGTAGCGGCCGTAGGCGAAGAACATCGCCTCCAGCGCCCGGTCCTGCGTCGAGGAACCGCCCGTGTAGTTGCTGCGCAACTGGTTCGTCGGCACCGTCGGGTTCGTCTGGCCGATGTTCAGCTTCACCCGGTCGAACAGGTTCTTGTAGTCGGCGAGGTGCGCGGCCCTCAGCGCGTCGTAGCTCTTGGCCGCCGCCGTGGTCACCCGCGAGGTGACCCCGGCCTGCGGGTCGGCGCCCCGGTAGGCCGGGTAGCCGTCGGAGTAGTTGGTGCCCGCCGACAGCACCAGCATCACGCTGTCGGCCCCGGAGACGGTGACCTTGTCCCCGGAGTCGGTCCTGGTGCCGCCCTGGTTGACCACCTGCACCTGGGCCTCGAACCGCAGGCCGTTGTTGGCGAGCTGGCCGCGGATGGTGAGCCGTCCGTTCGAGGCGGTCACGGTCTTGTCGGTACGCGGTGAGGTGTGCCGCAGCGTGAAGGAGACCCGGCCGGTCTGGTTGGCCGAGATCCGGGCCACGATCACGTTGCCGGGGTTGCTGGCGAAGTACTCGCGGGTGTACTCGACGCCGCCCGCCGTGTAGCCGACCCTGGCCACGGCCTCGCGCAGGCTCAGCTCACGCCGGTAGCCCGTGGTGCTCGACGGCGGGTTGGCGAAGTCGAGGAACAGGTCGCCGAAGGTCTGGTAGGAACCGAAGTTGGTCTTGCCCTGGCCGAGCGCGTTGGCGACGGTCTGCGGCGTGATCCTGCCGTTCTGGTCGATCTGCGCCTGCATGTTGTCGATGGCCCCCGGCCGGGGGGAGGTCCAGTTGCCGTGGTTGTAGCCGCCGGAGGCGCCGGGACCGCCGGTCCACAGGGTCTTCTCGTTGAACTGGATCTGTTCGGAGGCCACTCCCCCGAACAACTTCGCACCCAGCGGGCCGTTGCCGATCGGCAGCGCCTGAGTCTCCCAGTCGGTGGCCGGTGAGTTGTACCACAGGGTCAGGTCATCGGTCGCGGGCAGTGCCAGGGCCTGCGCCGAGGTGGGCGTACTCATACCGGCAAGCATCGCGACCACACCTAACAGCGCGATACCCAGTCTGGAGCGCGGGAACTTGATCACACAAATTCCTCCGATCAACGAGGGGGGTAGACAAGGAAATATCACCGAAACAAGGCTGAAACAAGCCTTCACATCCGATGTCTCTTGACCTGCCGATCGGACCCACCCGTCGACTCGGATGTCGCCAGGGCGGAATAGACGCGGTTTGAACACACATCGACACATCTGGAACGCGCATCTCAATCACACGAAGATGTGACCGCACGAAATAGGTTGGATGTTCTTCACCGGACAGGGCCCGATCCGGGCTTGACCGGGCATCCGAGACCAGGTCCACGACGCGGCCAACGTGGTCACCACCTTCAGGACCGTCCCGCTGGACGTGCGTCTGACCTTCCACACCGCGATGACGGAGGTCAACGAGCCGGTCATGCAGAGTGCGATGGCGCTGGCGATCCTCACCCCGTTCGGCCTGGCCGTCGCCGGCCGTGGCCTGCCTCGGCGCCTGGCGCTCGGGGCCGGTGCCCTGACGGTGACTTCGCTGCTGGTGACGGTCTTCGGCAACATCCCGCTGCACGCCCACATCAGGCGAGGGGCCGCTACCTCCGCCCCGGCCGGTCACTCCGAGATCCTGCAGAAGTGGGAGCTCTTCCACACCATCCGTACTCTGACCGGTCTGTCCGCTTTCGCGCTGATGATCGGCATCGCCGTCCTCACCGGGCGCGAACCCGTCGAAAAAGCTCGGCGCCTCCCCTGATCCGGATACCCGAGGGATGTGAAGCCATGTGGAAACGAGGAGTCGTCAGGATCGTCAGTGTGACGCTCGCCGTTCTGGTCGGGGCGCCGGCGCTGGGAGTCGCCGGGCTCGTCCTCTGGGACGGCGGCATCGACACCGATCCACGCCGGGCGATCCTCCCCGATGTCCGGATCGACCTGCGGACCGCCATGACACGGCTCGGTCCGATCGAGTACGACCTGTACGGCACCGAAGGCCCCGTGCTGCTGTGAGGTTCGCGGCCGAGAGGATACCCGGCGCGAAACGGTACTGGATGGAACACGAGGATCACCTGGGCTTCTGGCTCAGCCCGGGAGCGGGCCGGGCAGGCCGCGGCGCGGGACTTCCTCCGGCGACACGCGCCGGGCGAGTGAGCACTCGCCGAGGATCTGCGGGGGCGTTCACGAGCGGGCCCGACCGGGGAGGGAGCGAGCGTTCATCGCTTCCCGGGATCGGCCGGTGCCGATCACCGGCGAGAGCGGAAGAGGCACACGATCGTCGAGGCCGCCGCGGCGAGTCCGGGGGGCGCGGCTCACGGCCGCTTGACCTCGATCGAGGTCGAGGTTGGAGACTGCTCCGCACCGGTGTCGGACAGCCAGGCGCGAGGGAGCGACTGACGTGCGGGGGGTGAGGGTCACGAATTTCGGAAATCCCGAGGTGCTGGTCCCGGGCGAGGCCCCGGAGCCGGTCGCCGGGCCGGGACAGGTGGTGGTCGACGTGTCCGTCGCGGGCATCACGTTCGTCGAGACGCAGATCCGGCGTGGCGTCGACAGGTGGCACAGCAGGCCCGAGCTGCCGTACGTGCCGGGCGGCACGGTGGCCGGCCGGGTGAGTTCGCTCGGGAAGGACGTGGATCCAGCCTGGTCCGGGCGGCGCGTCATCGCCGGCGTCGGGGAGACCGGCGGCTTCGCCGAGCGTGCGGTGGCCGCCGCGAAGGACCTGATCCCGGTGCCGGAAGGGCTGGGACTACCGGAAGCCGTCGCCCTGCACACCGACGGCAGCACCGCGTGGGGCCTGGTCGAGGGAGCCCGGATTCGTCCTGGGGAGTGGGTGCTGGTCGAGGCGGCGGGCGGCGGTGTCGGCAGCCTGCTGGTGCAGCTGGCTCGGGCGGCCGGCGCCAGGGTCGTCGGAGCCGCGCGCGGCGCGCGGAAGCTGGAACTGGCTCGCGACCTGGGGGCGGAGGCCGCGGTCGACTACTCCGACCCGGACTGGGCGAAGCGGGTGCGTGAGGTAACCGGTGGCGCGGGCCCCGACGTGGTGTTCGACGGGGTCGGCGGGGAGATCGGCCGGGCAGCGTTCGAGGTGACGGCGGACGGTGGCCGTTTCTCCGTCCACGGCGCCTCCAGCGGCGAGGTCACGCTGATCGACCCCACGCGGGCGCGACGGCGCGCGGTCGAGGTGATCGGGATCGAGCAGCTCTTCGGTTTCGGGCCACGGATGGGGCGGTGGGCCGAGCAGGTGATGTCGGAGGCGCTGGCGGGCCGGATCCGGCCGGTCATCGGCCAGACCTTCCCCCTGGAACGCGCCGCGGCCGCGCACGCCGCGATCGAGTCACGGAGTGCCCTGGGGAAGACCCTGCTCCTGATCTGAGGCTCCTAATCTGAGCTCCTGATCCGACGGCGCCCCACGATGACCGGCGAGCCCGCTGCCCGCAGGCGTCACCGCCCCCACCACGCACGGCGACAACCGATCACACACCGGCTCGCAGCCGTCGGAAACAGCGGCGGTCCTCGAAGACGGTGTCGCGGAGGACGAGCGGGCTCCAGCGGTCGCCGAACACCTCGACGGCGGCGTTGACCGGGCATCCCGGCCGAGGCTCGTACGCTTCGCCCATAGTGCTTGCAATCTACCACCACTAGGTACTACGGTCTCGAAAAGCGGTTGCAAACCACAAGCGGAAGGGGCCACCCATGCTGAGGCAGGTCGCGGAGGGTGTGCTGGTCCACGAGAGCGAGTTCTGCCAGAGCAACGCCGTCGTCGTGCACGGCCGGGCCGGCGTGTTGCTCGTCGACCCCGGGGTGCAGGACCACGAAATGGTTTGCCTCGCGAACGACCTGTCCGATTCGGGGCAGACCGTCGCGGCGGGCTTCTCGACGCATCCGCATTGGGATCACCTGCTCTGGCACCCCCGGCTCGGCACGGCCCCTCGTCACGGCACGGCCCGCTGCGCGGCCAGTGTCCGGGAGCAGCTGTCCGACCCGGAGGCGAAGGCCGACATCGCCGCCCACCTGCTCGGCACGGAAATCGCCGGAAAGGTCCCGATGGACCTGCTCGGTCTCATCACCGCCCTGCCCGCCGGGACGGCGCGGATCCCATGGGACGGCCCTCAGGCCCGGATCATCGAGCATCAAGCGCACGCACCGGGCCATGCGGCGCTGTTCGTCGAAGAGAGCGGGGTGCTCGTCGCCGGCGACATGCTCTCCGATGTCCTGGTCCCGATGCTCGACCTGAACGACACCGCCGACCCGATCGAGGACTACCTCGCGGCGCTGCGACTGCTGGAGGACGTGGCGGGCGACGCCGACGTCATCGTCCCCGGCCACGGATCGGTCGGCGGGGCCGGTCAGGTACGCGCGCGGATCGAGCGGGATCGGGCGTACGTGCTCGCCCTGCGTGAGGGCCGTGATCCCGGTGACCCGCGGGTCGGCCCGTCGGCCAAGCCCGGCTGGGAGTGGGTGAGCGACGTGCACGACGGGCAGGCCCAGCGCCTCGCCCGGAGAAGCGAGCGCGAGGGGACGCCCGGCTAGAGATCGGTGCGCGACGCGACGCCAAGACGGAGAATCCGACGATGTCCGTGACCGGCCATCAGACGTTGCGGGCGCTCACACGAAGGATGATCGATGGAACCTCTGCCTCGCTCCCATATGTATCCTCTGACCCTCGGGTGGGCGATTCTCCTTCTCGGCGGATGCGGAGCGATCGTCTCCGGCGTCGACGACGACGCCATCCCCTTCTTGATCGCCAACTCCGCCGTCGGGCTGGCCTGCATCCTGACCGCCGTCGTGATGGCGATCTCAGGACGCGACTCCCAGTAGCGGGGCCGGTCGCCCGGAAACGGCCTCTGACCCGGCGGGGTTTCACGAGTACAGCCGACCCGCGAAGCGGTGGCGTCGTCAGAGATCGCTTCCCGGACGGGAGCCGATCGTTTGACGAGGTGTGCCCGTCCGGTCATCCCAGCCATCGTCGGATCGCCGTCCGGAGCGACGCGCGGGACTCCGCGTCCGGCCGCGGGACGTCGGTGGCCCATGCCACGTATCCGTCGGGCCGCAGCAGCAGCGCCGTGCACGGTACGGCGGAGCCGGGCAGTGCCGCGGTCGCGGGGTATCCCCAGTCGCCGCCGGTGAGGTCGATCAGGTGCGGGCGGCCGTCCCGGGTCAGCTCGGCGAGCCGGACACCGTCCTTGAGGTCCAGGTCGGGAGCCCACCGACCGGCCAGCGGATGGTCGACGCCCACGTCGTAGCGGATGTCGGCACCCGACATCAGGTCGGCGACACGGCGGACGTTGCGCGGGTCGCCGAGAAGTTCGGTGAACAGCGCGCGCAGGCCGGTGACCTCGCTGCCCGGGGCGATCAGCGCGGACTGGGCGCGCGAGGACATCACCACCCGCTCGGCGACCGGGCGTCGCTCGGACTCGTAGGTGTCGAGGAGACCGGCGGGGGCCGTGCCGCGTACGTCGGCCGCGAGTTTCCAGCCGAGGTTGACCGCGTCCTGCAGGCCGAGGTTGAGCCCGGGCCCGCCGATCGCCGAGTGCACGTGGGCGGCGTCGCCGACCAGTAGTACGCGGCCGTCCCGGAAACGCTCGGCCAGGCGGGTGTTGCCGCCGTTGAGCTTGCGCATCAGGTGCGGCCCCCGGCCGCCGGGCGGGCCGAAGGCGATGTCGACTTCGAGCACGCGGCGGGCGCTGGCCCGCAGTTCCGCGAGTGTGAGCGGCCCCTCGGCGTCCTGTCCGTTCCACTCCATGGTGGAGATCAGCGGTGCGGGGGCGCCCGGCAGGGGCGCGTACACGAACAACCCGTGCTCGGTCCGGTGGTGCAGGAGCGGCGGGACGGGTCCGTACCCGGGGATGTCGAGGCCGCCGGTGACCGGATCGACGAGTTCGGCCGGCACGACGGCGTGCGCGGTGCGCGCGATCGTCTCGTCTGTCGTCACGCCGGGGAAGGCGATCCCGGCCAGCTTGCGTGTGACGCTGTGCCCGCCGTCGGCGCCGACCAGGTAGCG
Source organism: Streptosporangium heterodermiicola (assembly GCF_051390675.1). NCBI lineage: Bacteria > Bacillati > Actinomycetota > Actinomycetes > Streptosporangiales > Streptosporangiaceae > Streptosporangium > Streptosporangium heterodermiicola. The sequence continues at coordinate 263,173 of NZ_JBPJSR010000011.1, read as the reverse complement.
GGTCTCGATCGTGTACGGCCCGGCCGGCCCGCCGGCCTGGAGGGTCACGCCATCCGCGTCCTGGGTGAATCCGGTGAGCTCGTGGCCGCGCCGGATCTCGACATGGAGCTCGGCGGCCCGTTCCTCCAGCATCCGCTCGATCCTGAGCTGCGGGACCGGAAGGAGGTAGAGGGGGTTGTCGTCCAGCGCGCTCAGATCGAGGGGCAGCGCGCCGAAGACGAATCCGGGCGCGGGCTGGGGCGGGCCCTGGTCTCCGGTGAGCCGCTCGTACAAACCTCGCCGGTCGAGCATCCGTACCACCTGGCCGACCAGGCCGTTGGCACGGTTCTCCCGGGTGCGCTCCGGCAGGCGCTCCAGGACCAGGGGACGGACTCCGGCCAGGCTGAGCTCGCAGGCCAGCATCAGGCCGTTGGGCCCGGCTCCGGCTATGACGACATCGGCGATCATGGTGCTCCTTCTGGGCATGACGGATCGACCGGCGGCGGGCCGGCCGATCCTCGACGAGGAAGGCGGGAAAGGTCCGGGAAAGGCCAGGGAAGGGTCAGGGCGCGGGCAGGCCGGCGGCGACCTGGCCGAGAGCGTCGCGCAGCAGTTCCTCGAACGGCGCCGGCGCGTCGCCGTGGAGCCACAGGTGGATGGCCGCGAGTATGGTGGCGCCGACCGCGCCGGCGACCAGGTGCGGATACAGATCACGATCGGCGTTGGTGCCGGTGCGCTCGGCGACCGCCGCGGCCAGCACGTCCAGCGCGGCCGTGTGGGCTTTGAGGAACTCGCCCCGCTGCTCCGGATGCTGGGTCATCAGCTTGACCCCGGCGCTCCAGCGCTCGTCGGCCGGGCGCTCGGCCTCCCGCATGCCGAGCGCGAACCGGGCGAACACGGCGTTGGTGATGGCCTCCCACAGGGGTTCGCCGTCCGGCCTGGACCTCAGCTCGTCGGCGATCTGCACCGCCCGGTCGAAGTGCCTGGCCGCGATCGCCTCACCCTTGCTGGAGAAGTAGTTGTTGAACGTGCGGTGCGAGACACCCGCCTCGGCGGCGATGTCCTCCACCTTGACGTTGTCGAAGCCACGCTCGACGGTCAGCTTGATCGCCGCCCAGCTCAGCGCGATCCGGGTCTCCTCCTTCTTGCGCTCTCTCAGCCCCATGCGGACACTCTACCCAAATTTGCGAGCCACGCAAAGATGCGAGCCACGCAAAAATGCGTGATTCGCATGTATGTACGGCCTTGCTCGATGCCTCCTCCTCGCGTCGCCGCATCGATCGGTTCGGACATGATTTCCACCTGGATGAGCTTGCCGGCACCGGCGAGACCGGGCACGACGCGGCCAGAGCCGCCACCAGGATCGGTGTACGCGGTGCCCCGGTGACCGGGGCACCGGGGCATGCCGCCCGGCGAGGCCGTCATACCGGCGTGGAGACCACCGGGGCGTCCCGGCGCTGCTGACGACGGGCCAGGGGCGCCAGCACGCGCTGGACGACGAAGTACTCGGCCACGAGGACGTTGCCCAGGATGGACGCCCATACGGCGGAGGTGTAGATCGCCTCGAATCCCGTCGAGGGGGACAGTTGCAGGCCGAGCAGCAGGTAGACGCGCAGGGTGACCGCGGCGAACGTCAGAGCGTAGTTACGGATCATCCAGATCCGGTGCAGCCGCACCTCGCCGCGGCGGATGCTCCGGTAGGCCATGGCCAGGGTGTACAGCCACGCCGCCACGAGGATGAGGAACGCGACCTGGACCGCGAAGCCGCTGATCGTGACCGCGGCATTGACCGCGGCCGCGATGGACGCGATCACGACGGAGACCATGTATACCCGGCCGAGGACGCGGTGCAGCGTGGGCCTGCGGACGCGGAGGCGGTTGACGAACTGCGCCGGCCCAAGAGCCAGGGCGAGGCCACCTGGGAGGGCGTGCACCATCAGGGACAGGTAGTGCAGCGCCACATCCGGGTTGAGCGGCAATGGGACGTTGGCCGCGTCTCCGGTCAGGTACGGCGGTACCGACGCGACGGCGAAGCCGACCGCGGACACCGCCATCAGCCCCCACAGCGCCCACCACCTCCGGCTGTGGATGGAGCGTGCTCTCGTCGTGGACATCGTGTGTCCCCTCACTGTCTCGGGTGGTCGAGGAACGACTGCCGGCCGCGGGGGACGCGTTGCGCCCCGGGCCTCGCCGCCACCATGGGGAGGTGCTGATCACCCATCGGCGGCGTTCGCGTATGCGGCGAGACCGTCGGCCATGCGTCGCATGAAGCGGGTCAGGTACCACTGCCAGAAACCACCCGAGAGCGGCATCTCAGGGGTGAAAGTGGCAGACCAGGTGATGTGCGTGCCCCCGCCGGGCACCGGGGCGAGATCGATGGTCCCGCGGTACGAACGGAAGGGCCCGCTCACGCTGTCGTAGACGAACCGCCGGTTGTCGATCGGTTCGACGATCCGCTCCCGGGAGACGCTACGGCCGCTGCGGAAGACCCTGGTGTCGCCGACCTCCTGCCGGTCCTCGGGATCGCCGCCCTCGACATCGGCGGAGTCGATCGGCGACCACCGGGGCCAGGTGGCCGCGCGGGCGAGCGCCGCGAAGACGGCGTCAGGAGCGGCCCGCGAGCGTGCGGTCACGCCATAGGAGTACGGCATGCCCCTAAACGTAGAAGCCGCCGACCTCGCTGGACATGCGGGCGATTGCGGTCGATCGATCAGTTCTTGCGGTACGTCGAGGGGCGGACACCCGTATGGCGCAGGAAGGCCGACGACAACGCGCCCGGAGTGGCGAACCCGCACCGCGGGGCGATCTGCTCGACGCTGAGAGAACTGGTGGACAGTAGCCGCCGCGCCTGCTCGATCCGCAACCGGGTGAGGTACCGGTGCGGTGTCTCGCCGGTAGCCTGCCGGAAAACACGGACAAAGTGGTACACACTCAGATGAACCTCGGCGGCGATCGTGGCCAGCGTCAGAGATTCCGCCAGGCGATCTCGCATGATGGCGACGCTCGCCCGGACGGCGGCATGCTCGGGACCGGGCGGGCACACGTCCCTGCCGCGAGTCAGCACGTGCGTCGAGAGAAACGCCGCGGCGGACTCCGCGTACAGGTCGCCGGCGCCGCCGGTGCCCGGCAGCGCGCGGAGAAGCTGCTCGACGACCGGATCTCCCCCTCGAAGGGCGGCGGACAACCCCTCGAAGTCGGGCTCACGACCGCCCAGCGCCCCCGCGGCCTCCCGGACGGCCGACGAGGGAATGTGCACCTGAACGGTCCGCAACCTGGACGTCGCCCGATACGTGAAGGAGGTGGCGCGCCCGGGAACCATGAGTTCCAGGTGGCCCGGCACCCAACGCCGCCCAACGGGCCTGCCTCCGGCGTACAGCCGGACGTCCGCGCTCCCCGCCACACACAGCACGATATGCAGGTCGGACACCGCGGGCAGCGGAAGGTGCTCGGCTTCGGACGCGTGGTCAAGACTCTGTACCAGCAGCGACCGCCAACCGGCGTTGTCCCAGCTGTTGTACGTGTGCCGCACATACGCCGGTGTGTCGAAATCGGCATAAGACGATGTATCGAAGTCAAGCGAATCGAACACACCACGAGTCTAGTCGGCGGTCAGATGCCTGACACGGCTCCAGAATCCGGGCCGCCCAGCGGTTTCGCTGACTTTTCGCTGACTCCGCCCAGCCGCCCGCCCCGGGGTGACCATGGCCACGAGAAGCCGCGCGTCCCGCGACCAACCCGAATTTGTCGGCCTTGTACGCCATGATCGGTGCTCGTATTAGTACATCCCCCAAGGAGTGCCATGGCCGTCACCGCGGAGCCGGATGGTCCGGCATCGACTGAAACGGCTGGACGCATCCCGCTCTACTCCATGCCCAGCGCGACGCGGGCGCCGACCCCGAATCCGGGAACGGACTTCCATGGACGGCCCCTCCGCCAAGCAGCCGGGCGCGGCCCGCCTGAAGCGGCTCTCGACGAGAGCGTCATGACCGCTACGTACAGGAGGCAGGAATGAAGCTTCTCCTCACTTCCGCCGGCGTCAAGAACCCGAGCATCCACAGCGCGCTGGTCGACTTACTGGGCAAACCGATCGCCGACTCCAACGCCCTCTGTATCCCCACCGCCGGCTACGGACACCCCCAGGGCAGTCCCGGCGGGGCATGGCGTTTCATCAGCGGCCGGTCCTCCACCCCCATGTGCGAGCTGGGCTGGAAGTCCTTGGGAGTGCTGGAACTCACCGCGCTGCCCAGCATCGACGAAGAACGCTGGATCTCCTGGGTCCGAGAGACGGACGTCCTGCTGGTGAATGGCGGCGACACCCTGTACCTGTGCCATTGGATGCGGCAGTCGGGGCTGGCGGATCTCCTGCCGTCGCTGAGCGAGACGGTCTGGGTGGGACTGAGCGCCGGAAGCATGGTGATGACCCCCCGTATTGGGGAGTACTTCGTCGAATGGGAACCGCCCGCCGGGAACGACAGCACACTGGGCATCGTCGACTTCTCGATCTTCCCGCACCTGGATCACGAGCTCCTGCCGGAGAACAGCATGGCCGACGCGGAAAAATGGGCGGCCGGAATCCCAGGTCCGGCCTATGCGATCGACGACGAGACCGCCATCAAAGTGACCGAGGGCACCGTCGACGTCGTGTCCGAGGGGCACTGGAGGCTGTTCTCCTCCTGACACTCTCCTCCTGACACCAACCCTCCTGACACCAACAGGGCCCGCACGGTGGTCGCCGACTTTTCGCCGACCCCGCTCCGCGAAGGCCCTCCGGAGGCCGTACGCCCCCAGGAGGACGAGGCGACCTCATAACCTCTGAGCAACAAAAAGGCCCGATTCCATGATCTGGATTCGGGCCTTTCGTCCTGTGGGGTGTTCACGAGTGCAGTTGAGCTTGGAGGATGCGAGGCCCTGAAGATCGTTTCCCGCAGGAGCTGTGGCCGGAGATTGGGGGGAAGGCCGGACTACCGCCAGCAGCCCGGCGAGCGTCGGCGTCCCTCACTCTGCCGGGAGTGCCCGTCGCAGCGGCTCGTCCGGCGGCGCCGTGCGGTCGGTACCGGTGATGGTGCCGAGGTCCTGAACGTCCGGCCCGGTCGAGCCCCCGTACGTGGCGATCTTGTATTCGACCGCCTTGAGGGAAAGGGTCAGCTCACGGATCCGGCGGCGGATGGTGTCGCGATGTTCGACCAGCGCATCGAGCCGCTCCGGCACCGTGTGCCCTCCGGCATCGACGAGCGAGATGTAGTGCTGCAGGTCACGCATCGGCATACCGGACAGCCGAATCCGGGTGAGGAACACCAGGCGCCGAACCGCTTCGGCGTCGTAGACGCGATGACCATTGCCGTCGCGGGCCACCTCGACGAGCCCGGCCCGCTCGTAATAGCGCAGCGTGTGGGGCGAGATGTCGAGGAGGTCGGCAACCTCGGCGATCGTCATCGTCTCGGGCAGATCGGCCAGGTCGGCGAGGCGGTGGATCGCCTCGACCGACAGCGGACCGTCGTCCCCAAGCGCTTCGAGCGCCCTGGTCATCAGATCGTCGGTGGCCATGACCACGAGCCTAGATGGGCCGTACCGATGCAGAGACACCCTCGAAGTCGGCGCTGCGGGCGGTCTCGGCCCACCGCTCGACCTCGTCCAGGCCGCGCCGGTAGGCACGCGAGATACGCTCGACCGCCTCACGCCCGAGCGGCAGCCGCAGCGGCACCTCGTCGCCGTGCGCGAGGGACACGATGATCTCGGCCGCCCGCGCCGGGTCGCCTTCCTGGCGACCGTCGGTCCCGGCCATGTCCGCACGGACGTTGGCGAGCACGTCACGGTAGGTCTCGGACGGCTCGGCGAACTCGAGCACATCGCCGGCGTTGAAGCCGGTCCTGAACCGGCTGGGCTCGACGAGCATCACCCGGATCCCGAACGGCGCGACCTCCCCGGCCAGGGCCTCGGACCAGCCTTCGAGGGCGAACTTCGACGCGGAGTACGCCGACACGCCGGGGAACGACGTCCGCCCACCCTGGCTGCTCATCTGCACGATCGTCCCGGTGCCCCGCTCACGCATCGTGGGCAGCGCCGCCCGGACGAGCGCGGCGGGGCCGAACAGGTGCAGATCCATCAACTCGCGCAACTGCGCGTCGCCGACCTCCTCGACCGCTCCGACCACGGCCCGGCCCGCGTTGTTGACCAGCACATCGAGCTGACCGAAGCGGTCGAGGGTGTCGCGCACGAGGTCCGCGGCCGCGGCGATGTCCCGGGCGTCGAACTTCGCGATCAGGCAGTTGTCCGGGTACCTGGCCTCCAGATCGGCCACACTCTCGGGCCGGCGCACCGCCGCCACCACGTGGTCGCCCGCCGCGAGCGCCGACTCCGCCAGTGCGCGTCCGAACCCGCGGGACGCGCCAGTGATGATCCAGGTCTGTGTCGTCATGGCGGGGACGCTATGCGTTCGAGCGCGCTCGAACGCAAAACCGACGTGACCACCAAAACGGAAGATCGCGATCAGAAGCGCAAAGGAACGTGGACCGCCACCTGCCCGCTCCGGCGCTTGAGGGCGAGCCGCTCACCCTGCGGCCAAACCCCGCGTCCTGCCCCCGGCCCCTGACCACGAGACCGGCGAACTACCGAAGATCTGCCACCAGCACACCATCACCCTGCACCCCGGCGACCTCGGCCACCTCGACAAGTTCCGCCAGGATCTGCGCTACCTCAGCCCTCCGTGGCGGGGGACGTACTCCGCCGCGAGGGCCATGACCGAAGGGCTGAACGGCCGCCTCAAGGGCCACGACCTCGCCCTCGGCGATCCGAAGAACAGACTCGCCCACGGCCGCGTCGCCCAGACCATCCTGGTCGCATTGCTCGTCACCGTCGCCAACGACCACTTCCTCGACCAGTGGCGCCACATCCACCAACCCCCAGACGAGCCCGACACATCCGCCGACATCTTCGAGATCCCAGCAGAGCGCCTCGACCGCTCACCGCTCACCGGCCGGAACAGGCCACCACCCGTCCCACAACCCGCACTTCAGATCACCGTGTCGCAACACCCGGCCCGGAACCGGCATCGCCATGTCCGGCGACGCGAACTCCGACCTCCACCAGCGCCCTGACATCACCCGGGCCTTCCCAGCCCCCTGCTCCGCGGCTCCCAACCCAGGGCGAACCCGATTCGGAATCCCTGAAACGACAAGATCCCGCCTGATCGCGATGATCAGACGGGATCCCGTCAACCTCAGTCCAGCCGTTTCAAGAACGGCTCCTGGTGGAGATGAGGGGATTCGAACCCCTGACCCCTTCGATGCGAACGAAGTGCGCTACCGGACTGCGCTACATCCCCAAGACGTGGACTAGATTAGCAAACATCCGGGGGCACTCGCGCCATCCGGAGCGCGGGTCAGTCGCCGACCGCGCGGCGGGGGGTCTCCGCGTATTGGTCGAAGATCTCGTCGCGGTGTGCGGCCAGGTCGATGATCTCTGCCACGGGGCGTTGGGCCTCCAGGAGGGCGGCGCGGCGGCGGGCGCGCTTGGCACGTTCCGCGTGGGCCCTGGCGATGGCTTCGCGCCGCTCGGCGTCGATCTGGACCGTGACCCTCAGAACGGCCATATAGGCGCCCAGAAGCACCACTGAGGGCGCCACACCCCACCAGGGGATGACCTGGACGGCGGCCGTCACCACGGAGGCGATCAGGAGCAGGACGCACCAGAGCGTCAGGCGCCTGCGCTTGGCCACCTGCTTGCCCCGGCGGCGGAGCTCCGCGCGGCGGCGCCCGGACGCGGCCCTGCCGGCGGCGATCCTGCCGGTCGCGGGCTTCCCGGCCACGGGTCGGGCGTGCGGGGCCTCACTCCCGGTCCCGGAACTCCCGGTCCCGGAACTCCCGGTCTCGGACGCTGCCAGGGTGCCCGGCGAGCCTTCCTCGGCACCGGGCGAAGAAAGATCCTCCTCCGAAGAGGACGAGGACAGGTCGTCGGAGGTGACGGGCAGGGGCTCGGTGAGGGTCTCCGCGGAGTCCTCGTCGATCGCCCGCTCGTCGTAGGCGTACGGCTCGATGTCCTTGTGACTCTCGGACAGGGTGTTGCGGTCGCGGTGCAGCCACATGGGCACGAGCACGCACAGCCACATGACGACGATGGCCAGATAGAGAACGACACCGCTGCTCACGGCCACCTCCGGGCAGCATGAAGACGCGCGTGGTCTCCCGGCGCCTTCAATCTGCTCATGTCACGCACCGTAAGACCGCGTGTCACTATTTGACGAGCATTCGATGCGGTGTGTCGCGAGATCTTCAAACCTCTTCATGCGGAGTGCCACCGTGGGCGGCCGCCTCACGGGCCCGCCGCCACCGTACGAGCAACCCCCTCGGCGCGTCTTCGACCGTGAGCGCGTAACAGATGTGGTCGCGCCAGGCACCGTCGATGTGCAGGTGCCGACGTCTGACCCCTTCTTCCCTGAATCCCAGCTTTTCAACCACTCTGCGGCTCGCATGATTCTCCGGGCGGATATTGGCCTCGACGCGGTGCAGCCCGGTGGTGAAGAAGCAGTGGTCGACGGCCATGGCTACCGCGGTGGGGGTGATCCCGCGACCGGCCAGCGCGCCGTCCACCCAGTAGCCGATCTGGGCCGACCTGGCGGAGCCCCAGACGATGGCGCCCACGGTGAGCTGCCCGGCGAAGGCACCCTCGTAGGTGACGACCCACGGCAGCGCGAGCCCTTGCCTGGCCTCCCTGCGGAGGGTCCCGGCCATGGAGATGTAGGGACCGAGACCGGTCTTGAAGAGGGGGGTCTCGGGATTGCTCGGCTCCCAGGGACGGAGCCAGTTCGCGTTGCGCAGCCGCGACTCCCGCCAGACGCGCACGTCCCGCAGCCGCAGCGGCCGAAGTCCCACCGGGCCTTCCGTAAGGGTCACCGGCCAGCCACGAAGTCGATCCACACCCTCATCATCTCCCGAAGAAGGCCCGCCGTGCCATGGAAGAGGGGGAGGCGGATCAACGGGGGTGATCTCCTCCCCTGATCTGGTCCACGGCGTGCCTGAGCACGGGAGACAGCACGCCCATGCCGTCGCGTACCCCTCCCGAGGAACCCGGCAGGTTGACGATCAACGTGCTGCCCGCCTGCCCGGCGAGCCCGCGGGAAAGGATGGAGGTGGGCACCTTGTCCCGGTTGACGTGACGGATGGCCTCGGCGATGCCGGGCACCTCCCTCTCGATCACCCGCCGGGTCATCTCCGGGGTGAGGTCCGCCGGGGTCAGACCGGTGCCGCCGGTGGTGACGATCACGTCGTACCCCTCGGCGACCCCGGCCCGCAGCGCCGCCTCGACCGGCTCGCCGTCGGGGACCACCCGCGGGCCGTCCACGTCGCACCCGGCCGCCGCCAGCAACTCGGCCAGCAGCTTCCCCGAGGTGTCCTCGTACGTCCCGGCGGCGGCCCGGTTGGACGCGGTGATCACCAGAGCTCTCATGGGATCATCCTCCCAGGGTCCTGGAAACCCGGTCTCCCGGGACCCGGCCCCCGAAGATCCGGCGTCTTCGTGGCGGGATGCCCCTCGGACCGGATGTCAGGGACGGGTCCAGATGCCCGTCTTGCCGCCGGTCTTCTCCTCGACGCGGACGTCGGTGATCACGGCCGCCGGGTCGACCGCCTTGACCATGTCGATCAGGGCGAGCGCCGCGACCGAGACCGCGGTCAGCGCCTCCATCTCGACGCCGGTACGGTCGGCGGTCTTGACCCGTGCCGTGATCTCCACCCCCTCGTCGGCCACGACCAGCTCGACCTTGACCCCGTGCAGCGCGATGGGGTGGCAGAGCGGGATCAGGTCGGGGGTCCGCTTGGCACCCATGATCCCGGCGATTCGCGCGGTGCCGATCGCGTCGCCCTTGGGGACCTCCCCCGACCGCAGCAGCGCCACGGCCTCGGCGGACAGCAGCACCCTGCCGGTGGCGGTCGCCGTACGGAGGGAGACGTCCTTGGCCGAGACGTCCACCATGCGCGCCGCGCCTGCCTCGTCGAGGTGGGTGAATCCGGCCGCCTCTCCGTGGTCGTGGTCGTTCACAGGGGGATGACCTCCACGTCCGTGCCCTCGGGAAGCTCGGTGACGTCCTCGGGCACCACGATCAGGGCGTCGGCCGCGGCCAGGGCTGCGAGCTGGTGGGAACCCTGCCTGCGCACCGGGCCGACCGTGCCGCCGGGACCGAGCACGCCACGCAGATAGGAGCGCCTGCCCTCGGGCGAGCGGAGCGGGCCGGTGGTGACCGCCCGCACGGTCGGCGTGGGCTCCTCGGGCAGACCTCGCATCTTGCGCAGCGCCGGCCGGACGAACAGGACGAACGACACGAACGACGAGACCGGATTGCCGGGCAACGCGAAGATCGGCACCTGGTCCTCGCCGACCACGCCGAAGCCCTGGGGCATGCCCGGCTGCATGGCGACCCGCTCGAACCGGACCGTCCCGAGCGGGCCGAGAGCCTCCTTGACGGGCTCGTACGCCCCCATCGAGACGCCGCCACTGGTGATCACGAGATCGGCCCGCAGCAGCTGCGCGTCGAGCTGGTCGAGGAACCCCGCGGCGTCGTCGCCGACGATCCCGGCCCGGTAGCCGTCGCCCCCCGCCTCGCGGACGCCGGCGACCAGGGCGAAGCTGTTGGACTCCCAGATCTGGCCGGGTCCCAGGGGCAGGCCCGGCTCGACCAGCTCGGCTCCGGTGGAGATCACGACCACCCGCGGGCGGGGCCGTACGAGAACCCGGCGGCGGCCGACACCCGCCAGCACGCCGAGCTGCGCGGGACCGATCGGGGTGCCCGCGGGCAGGACGACGTCGCCCGCCCGCACGTCCTCCCCCGACCCGCGGATGGCGTTGCCCTTCTGCGCCGGGCGGCCGATCACGACCTGCGCGGTGCCGCCGTCGGTCCACTCGACCGGGACGACCGCGTCGGCCCCGGCGGGCAGCGGTGCCCCGGTCATGATCCGCATGACCATGCCGGGGCCGATGGCCTGCAACCGGCCGTCTCCGGCCGCGATGTCGTCGATCACCGGGAGCGTCACCGGGGTGTCCGCGACGTCCTCGGCCCGCACGGCGTAGCCGTCCATCGCGGAGTTGTCGAAGGGCGGCATCGCGACCGGAGCGGTGACCTCCTCGGCAAGCGTGGTGCCCAGCGCCCGTTCCAGCTCCAGCTCCAGCGGGGCGAGCACCCGCACGGTGCGGAGGATGTCGGAGAGGTGGTCGTCGACCGGTTTCAGGGAGCTCATCGCGAGGCCAGGAACTCCTTGAGCCAGGGCATGAACTCGGGCGCCAGGTCGGGACGCTCGGCGGCGAACTGCACCACCGTGCGCAGGTAGTCGAGCTTGTTGCCGGTGTCGTAGCGCCGCCCCCTGAACAGCACGCCGTGCACCGGGCCGCCCTGGTCGGTGCCGCGTCCGGCGAGGGTCCGCAGGGCGTCGGTGAGCTGGATCTCGTCGCCGCGTCCCGGCGGGGTGTTCTCCAGGACCTCGAAGACGGCCGGGTCGATCACGTAGCGGCCGATGATGGCCCAGTTGGACGGGGCCTCGTCGGCGGGGGGCTTCTCCACCAGGTCGGTCACCCTGACCACGTCGTCCTCGGCGGTCGGCTCGATGGCGGCGCAGCCGTACAGGGAGACCTGCTCCTGGGGGACCTCCATCAGCGCGATGACGCTGCCGCCGTGCGTGCCGCGTACCTCGATCATGCGCTTGAGGAGCTCGTCGCGGGGGTCGATGAGGTCGTCGCCGAGCAGGCAGGCGAAGGGGTGGTCGCCCACGTGCTGCTTGGCGCACAGGACGGCGTGGCCGAGGCCGCGCGGCGTGCCCTGCCGTACGTAGTGCAGGATGGCGAGGTCGGAGGGCTCCCGCACCTGGGAGAGGCGCTCTTCGTCGCCCTTGGCCACCAGGATCTCTTCGAGCTCGTGGGCCCGGTCGAAGTGATCCTCGATGGAACGCTTGTTCTTGCCGGTGACCATGAGAACGTCGAGCAGCCCGGCGGAGACGGCCTCCTCGACGACATACTGGATCGCGGGCTTGTCGACGATGGGCAACATCTCCTTCGGGGTCGCCTTGGTCGCCGGAAGAAAACGGGTGCCCATACCCGCCGCGGGAACGACTGCTTTCGTCACAGCTTCGAAGTCGGCCATACCGAAACCTTAGTGGAGGGACCTGTGGACAAGCTGACGCTGCGTGCCACGATCGAGGCCGCACGCGCCTCGATCCCCGATGAGCAGCGGCACGCGGCCTCCGTGCAGATCAGGGAGTCCCTGCTGGACCGGCCCTGGGTCCAGATGGCCGGGCTGGTCGCGTGCTACTGGTCGGTCGGTACGGAACCGGCGACCCACGGGCTGGTCTTCGCCCTGTGGAAACACGGCGCGACCGTGATCCTGCCCGTGCTCCGCGACGACGACGATCTCGACTGGGCGGTGTACGACGGCCCCGACACCCTCGCCCCCGGCCGCTTCGGGATCATGGAACCGGTCGACACCCGGCGCGGCGTCGACGCCGTCAGGACCGCGGCCCTGGTGATCGTGCCCGCGCTCGCGGTCGACAGGACCACCGGGGTACGGCTGGGCCGGGGCGGCGGCTCCTACGACCGGGCGCTGGCCAGGGTCGGCCCGAACGTGCCGACGGTGGCGCTGCTCCACGAGGGCGAGCTGGTCGACGACGTGCCCGCCGAGCCCCACGACCTCGCGGTCCGCTACGCGGCGACCCCCGACGGGATCTTCAAGACCACTGTCGCGGAGGCCTGACCGGCCGGCGCGTTCTCGGGGCCGGATCGGCGGAGCGGTAGAGCGGTGGCGTGTTTGACCGGCCGGGCGTCGGCCGTGCATCGGCCTCGCTGAAGTGTGCCCGGAGGGCGGAACCGGGATGTGACCGGACCGCGGAACCGTCGCCGGACGCGGGGCGGAAAGCGTCAGGATCGTGACAGGGAGTGCGCGCCACCCGCGCGTGGCAGCCCTCCCGAATACGACACAATGGTCCCCGGAGTCAGAGAGGGGACCAGATGGGACTGGACGTCTGGCTGCTTCTCGGTGCCGGAATCGTCATCGCGGCCATCGTCGCAGTACGTGTCGCCCATCGGAGCGGGCTGCCCAGCCTCCTGATCTTCCTGGGCTTCGGGCTGCTCGTCGGCGAGTCCGGGTTCGGATTGCAGTTCGAGAACCCGCAGCTCGCGCAGGAGATAGGCCTGATCGCGCTGGCGATCATCCTGGCCGAGGGCGGTCTGACAACCACCTGGAGCCACGTCAAGGGAGCCATTCCCACCGCCCTGGTGCTCGCCACCGTCGGCGTGGGAGTGAGCATCGCGGCCGTCGCGATCCCGGTGCACCTGATCCTCGGCATGGACTGGCGGACCGCGTTCCTGCTCGGCGCGATCCTCGCCTCCACCGACGCCGCCGCCGTCTTCTCCGTACTGCGCCGCCTGCCGCTGCCCTCACGTCTCGCGGGCATCCTGGAGGCCGAGTCGGGTCTCAACGACGCGCCCACGGTGATCGCCGTCATGCTGCTGAGCGCCGCCACCTCGCCCAGCCTGGGCGTGGCGCTGTTCGAGGTGCTCCTCGAACTCGTGGTGGGCGCGGCCGTCGGCCTGGCGGTCGCCCCGCTCGGCGCGTACGCGCTGCGCCGCATCGCGCTGCCCGTCTCCGGCCTGTACCCCATCGCGGTGCTCGCGCTCGCGTTCGTCGCCTACGCGGGAGCCGTGCTGCTGCACGGCAGCGGCTTCCTCGCGATCTATCTCGCGGCACTGGTCATGGGCAACTCCCGGATGCCGCACCGCGCGGCCTCACGGGGTTTCGCCGAAGGTGTGGCCTGGCTGGCGCAGATCGGCCTGTTCGTCATGCTCGGCATGCTGGCCAGCCCCTCGGAGATGCCGTCCGCGATCGTGCCCGGCCTGGTGGCCGGGCTGATCCTGGTCGCGGTGGCCCGCCCTCTGTCGATCATCGTCTCCGCGCTGCTGACCCGGCTGACGCGCATCGACCGGCTGGGCTGGCGGGAGCAGGCCTTCCTGTCGTGGGCCGGGCTGCGCGGCGCGGTGCCCATCGTGCTCGCCACCATCCCCTGGGCCGCCACCTCCGTTCCCGACGGCACCGCCAAGTTCGTGTTCAACGAGGTCTTCGTGATCGTCATCGTCTACACCCTGCTGCAGGGGCCGACGCTGCCGTTCGTGGCGAAACTCCTCAAGCTGACCACGCCCGCCGAGGCCCGCGATTTGGAGGTCGAGTCGGCGCCGCTGGAGGAGCTCAACGCCGACCTGCTCCAGGTCAGGGTGCCGCCGACGTCCATGCTGCACGGCGTGGAGATCTTCGAGCTGCGGCTGCCCTCGGACGCCCAGGTGACCTTGATCGTCAGAGACGGCCGTACGTTCGTCCCCACCGACTCCACCAGGATCAGGGTCGACGACCAACTGCTGGTCGTGACCACGGCCGCCTGCCGCGACACGGTCGAACGCCGGATGCGCGCGATCAGCCGCAAGGGCAAACTCGCGGGCTGGTTCGGCGAACGCGGCACCTGACGGGGCTCCGGCGTCTGATCGGGGTCCGGCGTCTGATCAGGGGTGGTACCTGATCGGGGTCCGGTGTCTGGACCGGAGCCCGACGGCTGACCAGGGGTGGCATCTGATCGGGTTCCGGTGTCTGATCAGGAGGGCGGCGGCCGACTGAGGTCAGGCACCCGAGCGGCATCCGGCACCCGACAGGGGTGCGGCGCCCCCCCGATCCGAGAGACGGCCCGTGTCCGAACCGGCGTCCAGCCACAATCGAAGCGGAATTCAGATACGGCCGAATCGGGAGCCGGCGACACTCGATCCACCAGGCCGGGCCACGTCCGGGGCGGGGTCCGGCCCCATCTGATCGGGATCCGGCTACGGAATGCGAGGACTCCGACTCGCGTTTAAGCTTGTCGGCTGCGTACCATTAGCAGTCGCGCCATTAGAGTGCCAATCGGCGCGGATCATACGAGGAGGAGCGCGTGCCCACCTACCAGTACGCCTGCACAGCCTGTAACAACCAGTTCGAAATCGTCCAGAAGTTCTCCGACGACGCTCTCACCGAGTGCCCGAGCTGCGCGGGCGACCTGCGCAAGGTGTTCTCCGCGGTCGGCATCGTCTTCAAGGGCTCGGGCTTCTACCGGACCGACAGCCGATCCTCGTCGTCGAGCACGGTGACGTCCGCGAACGGTTCGTCGAGCTCTTCCGGCTCCCCGGACTCCTCAGGTTCGTCGTCGAAGTCCTCCGACTCGTCAGGCTCGTCGAGTTCGTCCGACTCGTCTTCGTCGAAGTCGTCGAGCTCCTCGTCCTCGTCGGACTCCAAGCCGACGAAGACCGCGAGCAGCACGGCCGCCGCGGCCTCCTGAGCCGCTTAGTCCCCCTTGCCCCCGGTTGGCCGTTCACGAGCGGCCGCCCAGGGCCGCGACCCTCATCGGCCGAAGCGGGTGGGTGACGAGGGTGGGTGACGAACCCCGCCCCCTCCGCCCACCACCGGTAACGCGGCAGCCCGTACGGCCTCCGATCGGCGTCCCGCAGGTTTCGCCGAAAGCGATCGAGCGGCCACCCTGGGACGCGGTTATCCACAGGCTGTCACCCGGGCTCCTCAGGGACCGGTCCGTGGCGCTAACCTCAGCTCCATGGTCACTCGCGCGGACATCGGAGTCATCGGCGGTTCGGGGTTTTACTCCCTGCTCGACGACGCCACAGAGGTCGAGATCACCACGCCGTACGGCCCGCCCAGCGACGTCGTCACCGTCGGCCGGATCGGGTCGCGCTCGGTCGCCTTCGTGCCCCGCCACGGACGCGACCACCGCTTCCCCCCGCACCGGATCCCCTACCGGGCGAACCTGTGGGCGCTGCGTTCCCTCGGCGTCCGCCAGGTCCTCGCCCCCAGCGCGGTCGGCTCCCTGCGCGCCGAGATCGGCCCCGGCGCCCTGGTCGTCCCCGACCAGATCGTCGATCGCACCTCGGGCCGGGTGCAGACCTACTACGACACGGGCGGCGTCGTCCACGTCGCCTTCGCCGACCCCTACTGCCCCTCGGGTCGCGCCGCGGCCGTCTCCACGGCGAGCTCCGCCGACTGGGAGGTGACCGACGGCGGCACCCTCGTGGTCATCGAGGGCCCGCGCTTCTCGTCCCGCGCCGAGTCCCGCTGGTTCAGCGGCAACGGCTGGTCGATCGTCGGCATGACCGGCTTCCCGGAGTCCGTCCTCGCCCGCGAGCTGGCCCTCTGCTACACCTCGATCTCCCTCGTCACCGACCACGACGCCGGGGTCGAGGCGGGCGAGGGGGTCACCCACGACGAGGTCCTCGCCTTCTTCGCCACCAACGTCGGCCGCATGCGCTCCCTCGTCGGCGACGTCGTCGCCGCCCTCCCCGAAGAGCGCACCTGTCCCTGCCAGAACGCCCTTGACGGCCTCAAGCTCCCCTTCGACCTCCCCGGCTGATCCCGCCGTAGTCGGCCGCCCCAGCCTCACCGCCAGGTGAGTCCCCTGAAGAACCCCGAAAAGGGCTGAATCCCACTCCGTCCTCCAAACCACCCGGATCCGTCGCGAGTCCTCCGCCCCGCCGGCCGGCGGGGCGTTCATCCACCGCGGGCACCGCACGGCCACTCGGCCGGGCGTCTCATCCACCACGGGCCCCGTGCCGTCACTCGGCCGGGTCGTCCCACCCGTCACGGGCACCTCACCGCCACTCGGCGGAGACGTCCCACTCATCACGGGCACCGCGCCGCCCGGCTCCCATCCCTGGAGTCAGTCATGCGCGCCCTGCGCCGCTTCCTCGACCGCCGTCACCGTCTCATCGCCACCGCCGTCGCCGCCCTGGCGATGGGCTGCGCCGTACTGGCGCTGCGCCCGGACACCGCCTCGGTGACCGTCCTGACCGCCGCCAGAGATCTTCCCGGAGGCGTGCTGGAGCCGGCCGACCTGACACCGGCTCCCCTGAGACCCGGCACGGTCCCCGACGGCGCCCTGAGGCCCGGCGCGCCGTACGCGGGAAAGATCCTGGCGGGTCCCGCGCGGCGCGGGGAGCCGCTGACCGACGTCCGCCTGCTCGGTCCCGGCCTGCTGGCCGCCCACGGAGAGGGAACGGTCGCCACCCCCGTACGCGTCGCCGATCCCGAGACCGCGCGCCTGCTCTCGCCGGGCGACGTGGTGGACCTGCTCGCCGCCACCTCGACATGGGACGGCGATGCCCCGGCGACCGTCGCGGCCGAGGACGTCACGGTCCTGGCCACCCCGGGCGGGGAGTCGGAACGGGGCGCGCTCATCGTGCTGGCCACCACGTCGGCCCAGGCCACCGAGCTCGCCTCCGCCCAGGCCGGCGGGCGGCTCTCCATCACGATCGGCCCTCGCACGGGATGAATCGGGAGGGCCTGGCCGCCATACCCGCTCAGGGATGGTCGGTCCCGGCGAGCGGGTACGGCGCTGGACCGGGTGAGCCCCCTTACAGCAGGGAGCCGATCTTGGGGTCGTACTCCCAGTGCCAGGGCTCGAAGGGGCTGACATAGGCCCACTTCGGGTGGATCCAGCCGAACTTCTTGCCGTTGGTCTCCAGCCAGTTGAACTCGGCCGAGCGGAAGCGTTCGACGCCCCCGCACAGGTCGACGGCGAGTCCTAAGCCGTGGTTGCTGCGGCCGGGCACCGCCGCCAGGCCGGGGCGGGTGTAGTAGACCGACTGCTGCTCGGCCAGGCTCCGATAGCTGTCGGTCACGCACATCGGCCTGCCGAACTGCCGCTTGTACGACTCGTTGAGGCTGATGAACGCGAGCGCGGCGTCCCCCCGCAGCTGGTTGCCCCGCTGCTGGAGCGGGCAGAGGTACGCCTGCGGGATGAGCCCGTTGGGAAACTCGTCCATCGAGGTCGCCCTGGTCGGGTCACACCCGGCCGCGGGACGCCCATTCTTGTTGATCTTGACGCCCAGCTTCACCAGCGCCTTGGTCAGGGACTGCACGATCTTCTGCGAGCGCACCCTGAGCGTCTCGATCTCGGCGCCCATCTGCGCCTCCGCCAGGAGGTTGCTCGCCCGGAGTTCCTGCGCCTCGCCCGCCAGGCGCTCCCGCTCCAGTTGCAGGCGGCTGCTGTCCTCAAGGATCAGGTCGCGCTCGGCGACGATCTGGGTGAGACCGGCCATCGCGCGCAGGGTGTCGGTGCCGGACTCGCCGGACAGGAAACCGGCCACGTCACCACCGGTCGGCTGCTGGTAGAGGACCCCGACGAGGTCCGACAGCGGCTGCCTTACCTGGGCGAAGGCTCTTTCGGCCCCCTGCAGCTCCCGCAGTTTGGTGGAGAGCTCCTTCTCCGAGGTACGGATCTGGGCCCGCCGCTGCTCCAGCGCCTTGGTCGCGGCCTCAAGATCCTTCGCGGCCTTCTCCGCCTCACGACGCAGTTCTGTGAGATTCACCGGCTCCGCGGCAACGACGGCCTGAACCTCCGCCGGCGCCCGCTGCGCGGCAGCGGCTCCCGGCAGGAAGGAAGTCATCGTCGCGACGACGGCGATCAGACCCGCTGATCGACGAGGTGGCACGTTCGACCCCTCCGTTTGCGAACTCGTGACCTGGGTCAGGCACGCACGCTACTACAGCTGACCAAGTGCACGGGCCAGCTCTCTACAGCCGTTATGCGCCGAACACCCCTTTTCGTGACTGGACAAGTCAGACTTCTTGCCGCCCGCGCTTCTTGCAGACCTCCCAGAGCCACGTCCCCTTCCACTCCGCCGAACACCCGTCGCGGGGCTCAGGTGGCGCGAGTGGCGGCGTCCGCTCCCCTCGGGACTCAGGTGCCACAGGGGGCGGCAACGCCACCTTCCGTGGCCCTCTGGAGCCTTGCGGATGGGTCTTTATGGGAACGACCACATCCGTCTCACCTACACCATCTGTCCCATTCGTCTCATGGGCATCGTCCAGCCGGTCGGGCCCACTCGGGTGCTCCTCCGTACGACGCACTCCCGATTTCGCCGCGACGGGCACCCATCCCCCGTACACCCGCTCCGGCCGCAACGGCGGAGGCACCAGCCTCGCCTCGAACATCCGGCTCCGTACGGGCCCGACCACGACCGGCACCACGGCCACCACATCCCCCGGCGGTTCCTCGTCCGGTGACCCGCCGGGCCCACCGACACCCAGCCGGGACGCCGAACCGGTCCAGGCTCCCCCACCCCCCTGGAATCCCCGCCGCTCCCCGCCCGCCACCCGGAGGCCCTCGCCCCCGTGAGGCGTCTCGGCTTCCCCGGCCCTCTCGGCTTCTTCCGCCTCCGCCGCTTTCTCGGCCTCTTCTGCTCTTCCGTACCAGTCGACCTCTCCAGGTCCCTCGGGTTCGGCATCGGCGTCGGCCATCCGGACGGCCGCCTCGTAGCCGGTGAGCTCGGCCACCAGTAACCCCCCGGCCAGAAGCGCGGGCGCCAGCATCGCGCCACACAGCACCACCGGCCGCAGGGCGCGATGCCCGCGAATGCGCTTCCGTCGCCTGTCGATCACGGACCGTGACACTAACCTCGCCCACCACCGCACACCCGCCCACTTGCCGCCCTTTTACTCCAGGCCAGCGAAGCGATAACCCACCGTCTGCCCCCAACTCCCCCTCAGGGCGCGCAACCACTCGCCACTTTCGCTACTCTTACTAGGAGCCCCTGCCTCCGTAGCTCAGGGGATAGAGCACCGCTCTCCTAAAGCGGGTGTCGCATGTTCGAATCATGCCGGGGGCACTCTTCCGACCAGTGAGAACGTCTGCTTACCGGCGTCCCTCAGTGGGTGTTTGAGAGGTGATCGTTGGACCGTTTTGCCAGGTGGGTATGGGTGAGACATGACACGAGACCGGTTTTTACCCCTCTGATCTGACTGATGAGCAGTGGGCGCTGATCGAGGCGCTACTGCCTGTCCCGCACTGGGACGGTCGCCCGGACAAGCATCCACGGCGTGAGGTCGTGGACGCGATCATGTATGTGGTGCGTACCGGCTGCTCCTGGCGGCACCTGCCGGCCGACTTCCCGCCCTGGCAGACCGTCTACTGGCACTTCGTGCGCTGGGAAGACCAGGGAGTGACCCAGCAGATCCTGGACGTGCTGCGCCGACGCGTCCGCAGGCAAGCCGGCCGCGATGCCGAGCCTTCAGCCGCAGTGCTGGACTCCCAAAGCGTCAAGGGCGCCGACACCGTCGGGGCCGACAGTCGCGGCTACGACGCGAACAAGAAGATCAACGGCCGCAAACGATTCGTGGTCACCGACCCCCTCGGGCTGCTGATGGCGGTGACGGTACGCTCCGCCGGAGTGCAGGGCCGCGCCGGGGCCACCACCATGCTGCTGGGGCTGTACTTAAGTGGTCGCTGCCGGGTGGTGTTCGCCGACCAGGGTTTCGCCGGCCGTCTGGTGATCTGGGCACGCCACGTGCTGGGCATCATCGTGCACCTCGTCGCCAAGCCTGCCGATCAGCGCGGCTTTCGGGTGCACCCCCGCCGGTGGGTGGTGGAGCGGGCACTGGCCTGGCTGATGGCTTACCGGCGGCTCGTTCGCGATTATGAGCGTCAGCCGCCGACCAGCGAGGCCATGATCCGCTGGGCCGTGATCAACATGCTGGTGCGACGCATCACCCGAGGTCATCCCGCCCAGCGACCCGGCCCTCGCCCCCTCAAACGAGCCCGCCGCACCAAATGATCACTACTCAAACACGCAGTCAGTGCCGTTGCCGCACGCCAGGCGCTGCCATGCGGGCTGGGGAAGCCTCTTGGCGATAACGTCGGCGCGGACCTTGCCCGTGCCGGTGATGATCGGATTGTTCGACCAGATCCGCTTCCAGATCTCTCGTGGGAACGCGGCGAAGGTCAGGAGTTCCTCCCGGTGCTCAGCAGCCGTTGCGTCTCGTCCAGGTGGCCTCACCGGCGTACTCGGCCAACGACCGGCCGCTCTCGCGCTCCACGCCAGACAGCGGTCCCTGGATGCGGGCGTGCAGACGCACTTCCCGCCGGAACCGGCCTGCGGCGCGGGCGAACGCGTCCTCCAGGCCAGCGTGCAGACGGGCAATGCTCGGGTGTTCCACTCTGGCCAACGCGGCCACCGCGTGATCTTCAGATCCATCACACCTGAATGATCACAGCGGTGGCCGTTCCTCTTTGTGGTGCCTATATGCACATGGCTACGTCCGTACAACACCGCCGACCTCGACGAGATCCCGATGTGCGGCTGGAGTAGTAGCCGGCCACAACCACTGAATCTACTCGCAGGTGCCTACCTTGACGTGATTCGAGTTCTTGTTGGCCACGCGAGTGCCATTCTTGTAAGCGCTGATCCGAGTGTAGAACTCATAGCAGGCACCTCCCTCCAAGTTCCCGGCGAACACGTCCGGAGCGCTCCATGTAGCGGAGCCGCGGTTGGTGCGACAAGCCATCGTGTAGTCCGAGTAGCCGCTCGAGTTCTTCTTTCCCATGATCACCACACAAACGTTGGTGTAGTCGCCGTTGTTCGTCATGCTGCCCGACCCCTTGATGTACCGCCCATCGACGATGGTGTAGCCAATGTCGATGACGGAACCCGCGGCTTGTGCCGGGGCGGCGACCAAGACGCCGCCGACTACAATTCCCGCCGCACCGATAACTGCCGCGATCTTCTTGAGGGGTTTCACTTGCTGCTCTCCTATGACTGAAAGGGTATTGGGGGTCGCGGTGCGCCGACGCCGTGAGCGTTCGCCGCTGGGACCAACCTGACCAGATTCAGATTGGTCCCAGCTCCTTCAGCTCTTATGGCCGGCAGTCCGCTACCGTCCGCAGTACGTTCGAATACTTGGTGGTAGTGCCCGAGGTGTGCTTCCAGGTGGCCTTCGTGCGCCAATCACGCCAATCCATCATGGTGTCCGCCCTGCAAGGAAGATCCTTGAAAGAGTACGACCTCTGAGAAGGCGTGACGATCCCTGATATCGTGACACGGGTTTGACTCACGTCACTCCAGCCGCCAAGCGCGATCTTTGTCTGGAGAACGATTTCGGCTGACTGGATCGCGCGGTTCGGGCAGCTGGTGTAGCTCGCCGACCCCTTGATGTATGCGCCATCCTTGATTGTGTACCCAATGTCCATCTTGGTACCGCTACTGCAGTTGATGGCCGCACTGGCCGGCTGGACCTGCCCTACGATCGCAATCCCGAGCGAAATGGCAAGTACGCCCAGGTGAGCAATAGTCTTCCGCACAGAAAACCCTTCCCTGATTTGCGAAACTTCGTGTAGCGCGACTGTTGCGATGCAGGTTTCCCGACATGATTCAGCCGTCGCGTTGTTCCGATTCTTTTCGGCACCCTTGCGCCGTTCCGACACACGGTAATGCGGGTGTAGAACTCTCAGCACCCCCAGCCGTCCGGATCAGATGGGCGCTGGTCTGGTGCTGAGGCGCTTCGGGCGACATTCCATGATGGGAACGGTATGGCCGGCGCCCTCAAAGAGGGCCCCGTCGCACCTCATGGAATTACGTTCCTCCGCCGATCTGAGGTATGGACGTGACTCAGGTTTCGGGGAAGCTACTCGCACGGAACGGTGATCGAGTTCGAGCGCAACTCCGTCGTCCCGCCGTCTGAATGGTAGAAGACCACAAAGGTGTCGTATCTGCTCGTGATCCTCGGGTTTTGGCAAATACGATCCTTGGGCGAAAAGGATCGGCTCGACGGTGTGGCAATGCCCTTGATCTCGACCTCTGTGGCAAACAGCCGGCCACCGTTCCTGCGTATCCAGATCTCGGCCCGGGATATCGGCCGATCCGGGCAGCTTGTGTAGCTGGCCGAACCTTTGATGTATCCGCCGGAAAGGATGGTGTACCCGATGTCCGTCTGGGTGCCGTTGGCGCAACCGGCGGCTGCCTGTGCCGGCGTCGACGGTGCTAGAAAGAGCGCCGTTGTCAGGCCGCCGATGGCAGCTGCCGACTTGATCCGCGTCAGTTTCATATGATCCCTACTTTTGGTGGCCGGAAGAGTCCTTTTGGTGGCCGGAAGAGTCAAGGCAGGCGACATCGCCGGAGAACCCGCCGGTCCCGCCACAAACCCACGCGCGGTAGTCGCCGTCCCCCGCCTTGATGGTGCAGGGCCCCGGTGCCGCGTGAACCGGCGCGGCAACCATCATCGTTGAAATAACACTCGCCGCCGCTACCGCAATCGCGGATACGGCTGTTCGCATTCGAACTATAAATCCCCCGGTCGTTGCGGCGCTTCGGCGGCGGCTTTCGAAATGTTGATGGTCCGGACTTCAAACAGGATTATGGACGACACTTGATTCACTTGGTTGACTTCGCACGCACACTTCTTTGCCCGGCAGCGCCAAACAGACGCGCCGCGGTCGGCGCGGGAGGTCATGGAGGGGGCCAGACCGGCGAGCAGGCGACCGAGCCGGCCGAAGTGCGCGAGACCCGGCTGACCGCGCTGGAAGCGATGACCCGGCATCCGTGGTGGGGGCAGCGGCACGACCGGCACACCGCCGAAGCGGCTCCGTGAAGGCGTCCCAGGGCTGACCAACCGCTGAGAGGCCGGTCCGGCCGCCCAAGCCACGCGCGGCGGTCACCGTCCGTGCCTTCGTCCTCCTCGAAGCCGACCAACCAGACGCGGAAGCATGCCGGGCCGGAGCAGGAACCACCCTTGGTCATGTGAAACAGCCGACCGTCGTCCTCAACGCCGTAGGCGTCAATGTGCTCGCGAAGAATGGCGACCGGAAGATGTGGGATGGGAATTTCTCTGACCTTCTTCTTCGTCCGGTGCTTGAGGCTGCGAGATTCGTGTATCTTCCCCGAGTTTGTCAATCGCTTGTTCGCCTGCGGTCGCGCTTTCTCAAGCTTTGATCGGCATTCGACACCGGAGCTTCCGGTTTCGATGCCCGGGAGGCGCCCATGAGGCTCGTAACCGGAGGCGGCGGACGCGGCCGGTTGCTCGGTGTGAGCCTTCGAGGGACCGCGGGCGAATGGACCGTTGGCAGGCCTGACATCAGCGGCCGCGAATCACGGTTTCAGCCCTGCCGACCGGCGTTCAATGGCTTGAACCGGGCCCAGATTCCGAAATTTGGCCAGATCAGGCAAGGGAGCGCGACGATCGACGTACGCTCGCCTTAGCGAATCGTGTGGGGGCGCGAGACATCATTCCGGAGGCTTGATCACGCATGCCCAATACTCCCGTTTACCAGGTGATGAATGAAGCCCTGCGCCGTCCCTCACTCGTGTCCAGGGAAATCGGGCGGCCTATCTTGGTGTTTACCGGCGACACGGAACCGGCCAACAAAGCGGGCGACACGGCGAGATACTTCTACCGGCGGGCGCCGCACGCGGAGATCAATGCGGAAGACTTCTCGGACGTCACGGCGATCGTGGAGCAGGTGGCGGGCGTTAACGGCCTCCTGGCTCGCTGGGTCAAGGGCACGCTGCTCCCGCCTCTCCGTTTCCCTCTGACCCGATTTGTCCTTTGGCGGGAAGACGGAGCACGGTTTCACCGATGACGCCTCGCTCGACGCGGCAGTGGGTGACGCCTGCGCGTCGGGCGCGAAGGTGATCTACTAGACGGGCAGGGCCGACTTTCTGAGCAGCCTCAAGCGCGCATGGGCCGCCTCGTGCGAAAGGCAGGGCGTCAGGCTGCTCGCATCGGACGACGTCACCGGTAGCGTCGCCAACGACGTGGGATCCAACCTGGACAAACACGACGTGAGCATGTCCTTCATAGCGCTGACCGACGTCCGCGACACTTCTCCCGGCCAGGGCAAGAAGACCTCGCAGCAAGGGGCGGCTGAACCGCCATCCCGCGTCTCCTCCGCGCACGTCGCGTTCGGCTATGACGCGGCCCAGGCCGTCGCGATCGCGTTCAACGCTTATCGCGTACAGAGCGGCACCGACGACATCCGCAGCGGCGTTCATTACAACCTTCGCGGCCAGGAGTTCGACGGCAAGACCGGCAGGGTGACCTTCTCCGCCCACGCCACCGACCACGACGCCCAGGGCCGCGAGGTATGGCTCATGAACGTCGAGCCGGGCGAGCCGATCCAGGCGATACGGGTCTGCCTGCCCACCGCCGAAGCGGCCGCCTGTGAACCGCCGCCCAGGTGACGCGCACCTGGGCATCGGAGCAGAGAAATCGCTCGGGGTCGAGGCGTTTTCCCGCGTCACGGCGACTGCTTGGAAGGGGACTTCCTCGACCTTCCCGGGCAGCTTCGGAAGCGTTCTCAGACGCGCCAGGGCATGTGCTGGAGGGTCCAGGTGTTGCCGTCCGGGTCGGTGAAGGCGGCGTAGTGGACGCCGCCCAGGTCCTCGACCGGGCCCACGTCCGCGCCGCGCTCCAGGAGTGCCGCGCGGGCCTCCTCGATGTCGCTCACCACCAGGTGCAGGCCGCGCAGCGTGCCGACCGGCATGTCGAGGGACGGGACACCTTCGGTCAGGGTGATCGAGCAGGCCGAGCCAGGTGGGGTGAGCTGGACGATCCGGACCCCGTCCGCGGGCCGTACGTCGACGTCCACGTTGAAGCCGAGGCGGTCGGCGTAGAAGGCCTTGGCCCGGTCGATGTCCTTGACGGGCACCGGGACGAGTTCGAGGAGGAGCGTGCCGGGAGGGACGGGCGGGTTGGTGGGGTTGGCCGGGACATCGGCGATGTCGGCCGGGATCTCGGTCCGCGTGGGCTGGGCGTCGGTCATTGCGGCTTGCCTTTCAGGTTGGTCATCGCGACTCGCCTTCCAAGACGGTCGGTGATTACGACTTGCCCTTCGCGAGCGGTCAGTGCGATTCGCCCTTCACGAACGGTCGTTACGACCCGCCCTTCACGGGCGGCCATCCCGGTTCGCCCCTCACTGGCGGTCGTCGCGGCTCGTCTTTCGCGGTCGGGCATCACGGCTCGCCTTCCAAGGCGGGCGTCACAGGTCGGCGTTCGCGGTCGTCTCGTCGAGCATTCCGGCGAGACGGTCGTACGCCTCGCCCGCGCCGCGTTCCATGGGGGTGCGGAGCATGCTGTCGCGGGCTTCCCGTGAGAGGTAGCGCACTGTGCTGGTCATCGCGGTCCGGCCGTCTCGCTCGTCGAAGACGGTGGTGACGAGGGCCTCACCCTCTTCCCAGCCGTCGTGGACCTCGCTCTGGACCAGCCGGCCGGGTGCGTCGATCTCGTGGAACACCCCGCTCTGGCCCAGCTCGGCGCCCTCCGGCCCGCGTGAGACGAAGCGCCAGGCGCCGCCTGGGCGCAGGTCGATCTCGCAGACGACGAGGTGCCAGCCGCGGGCGCCGTGCCACCGCCGGAGCAGCTCGGGCCGGGTGAACGCGTCGAAGACGAGCCGGCGGGGGGCGGCGAACGTCCTGGTGAGCACGAGGTCGGTGTCGGACACTGCCCGTACCGTCAGACCTTCGGCCTGGTCCTGCCGTGACATCACGGCGTCTCCCGCTCGGCGTCGTTCGTCGCCTCGCCGGGCTGCCGCTTCTCCCGTTCGGCCGCGTTCGCTCCGCCGGGTTCGAGCTCGCAGAGCAGGGCGTCCAGCCGCTGGTAGCTCTCCTCCCAGTAGGAGCGGTAGTCGGCCAGCCAGTCCATGGCGTCCCTGAGCGGGCCGGGCTCCAGCCTGCGGGGCCTGCGTTGCGCGTCACGTCCGCGGGAGATCAGGCCGGCGCGTTCCAGCACCCGCAGGTGCTTGGAGATGCCCGGCTGGCTCATCGCGAAGGGCGCGGCCAGCTCGGTCACCGTGGCCTCGCCCTCCATCAGGCGGGCCAGGATCGCTCGCCGGGTCGGGTCGGCCAGCGCGGCGAACGTCGCGTCGAGAACGTCGGCAGCCACTTTTTATTACCTTTCGGTTCTATAACTGGATGGTTTTCTATCGTGCCGGGTCCGGCGCTGTCAAGGACCTCGGGCCTCACCTGCGTCGGCGGGGTGCTGCCCCTACATCCCGCCGGGCCGGCCTCTGCCGGTTGTGTCGTCGCCCTTTCGGTCCGGCGCTCCGGCTCTCACCCCTCCGCAGCGCACCGACGAATAGTCGGATCGTCCAGCTAGTCCACCGGTTCCACCATTCCTACGGCCTCCAGCTGGGCTCATAGTTACCTCACCTGAGCGGACGCACCCTGGTGAAGTCCATCCCCCTTCCCGACCGGAGGCGAAATGCCGCACCGAAACGGCCCTCACCGCCCAGTCCTGATCGCCGGGTGAGGTGGTGATCATCGGCTCGGCCCGAGCGGCGATCCGAGCCCGGCGGGGCGACGGCCGCCGGCCTGGCGGGGCGGTGACCGTCGGCCCGGCGGGGCGGGCCTGACGGAGTACCGCCTCGCTTACACCATCGGATCGTCCATCCCCTACCTGTAAAAGCCCATTTCACGATGAATCACAAGGCAGATAGCGTCATTGATATGTGGCGGTGGCCCTCCACCGCCCGAGCAGCCGGACGGCATCTGATGGAGAACGTGGTGACCGACGAAGTACGCTCCCGACCCGCGGCGAACGCGGGTCCGGTCGACGCCCGGGTCGAGAACACCGGCACGGGAGTGCGGTTGACCGTCACCCGGCGGGAGGAGATCGTCCTCGACCGGGTCCCGCTCGGGTTCGTGCTCGACGGCACGGAGCTGGGGACGGCGGACGCGGAGCTCGTGCGCGTCTCCGAGCGTACGGTCCGCGACCGGTTCCGCGCCCGCTCCGGCAAGTCGGTCGGCGATCATGACTACGAGCACCGCGAGAGCGTGTACGCCTTCCGCGAGGCCGGTGGCGTCGAATGGCAGGTCATCCTGCGCGTCGCGCGTGACGGCGTCGCGGTCCGCTACGCGCTGCCCGCGCTGGACGGGACCGCCCGCGTCACGGGTGATCGCACCGCGCTCACGCTTCCCGCCGGGTCACGGAGCTGGGTGCTCGACTACCAGACCTGGTACGAGACGCCCCGCTTCGGGGTCGGCAGCGCCGAGCTGGCGGAGGGCGCGTACGGGCTCCCGTTCCTGGTCCGGCTGGACGAGACGAAACACGTCCTGATCACCGAGTCGGGGATCGACGGGCGGTTCGCGGGCGCGCACGTCGTGGCGGGGAAATTCGAGGACGGCGGGCGGACGCTGCGGTTCGCCCTCGCCGACGAGAGTGTCGAGGTCACCCGGGGCGTCGTCACGCCGTGGCGGGTCCTCCTCGTCGGGCCCCTGGCGGAGCTGGTGTCCTCGCTGCTCGTCGACGAGCTGGCGCCCGCGGCCTCTCCCGAGCTGGAGGAGGCGGCGTGGGTACGGCCGGGGCGGGCGGCCTGGTCGTGGTGGTCGGACTTCTACTCGGGCGCCCAGCTGGACAGGCAGAAGCACTTCGTCGACGTCGCCGCCGATCTTGGCTGGGAACACCTGCTCATCGACTGCGGGTGGGAGGAGACCTGGGTACCGGAGATCGTCTCCTATGCCTCCGGCCGGGGTGTCCAGGTGCACCTGTGGACGATCTGGCGCGACCTGAACAGCCCGGAGGACCTGCGGAGGCTGGCGCTGTGGCGGTCCTGGGGCGTCGCCGGGATCAAGGTCGACTTCATGGAGTCGGAGTCGAAGGACCGCTACCGCTGGTACGACACGATCCTCGCCGAGACCGCGCGGCTCGGCCTCATGGTGAACTTCCACGGCTCGGTCATCCCGCGCGGCTGGGCACGCACGTTCCCGCAGGTGATCGGGTACGAGGCGATCCGGGGTGCCGAGTACTACGTGTTCTTCGAGAACCAAGCGCTCACCGCCGCGCACAACGTCATCCAGCCGTTCACCCGCAACATCGTGGGCGGCATGGACGCCACGCCGGTCGCGTTCGGCGCCGCGAACCGCACGACCGGCGACGGGCACGAGCTCGGGCTGTCGGTGGTGTTCGAGTGCGGGATCACCCATTTCGCCGATCATGTCGATGCCTATGCCGGCCGCCCGCTCGCGGCCCGGTTCCTGGCGGAGCTGGCACCGTACTGGGCGGAGACCGTGCTGCTGGCGGGCGACCCCGACAGCCACGCGGTCATCGCCCGCCGGTCCGGCGACCGGTGGTTCGTGGGCGGGATCGCCACCGGGGAGGCCCGTACGATCCGCGTACCGCTCGACGCGCTCGGGGTGGGGGCGGACGCCCGGGTGTGGATCGTCGGCGACGCGTCACCCATGATCGGTGAGGTACCGGCGACCGGGCTCGCGGAGAGGGCCGGCCGGACAGCGACGACCGGGCTCGCGGAGAAGGCCGGCCGGACAGCGGCGACCGGGCTCGTGGAGACGACCGTGACCGCCGGTGACGTGATCGACGTCGAGGTCGCTCGCGACGGAGGTTTCGTCGCCATCGTCGCTCCGGCGGGCACCGAGCTGTTCCGGGCCGGGCCCCGGCCTCGCCAGGCCGTACCGGCCGTGTATCCGGCCGTCGCCGAGGTCGGCGCGGACGGGACCGCGTCGATCACGACCGACGCGGGTGTCCGGTTGCGCCTTCCCCCCGGCTGGTCGGCCGACCGCGTCGGCGAGAGCGGCTGGGCCGTCCGTCCCGGCGCCTCCCTGCTTCCCGGGCGTCTCGGCGTCGTGACCGTCGAGCGGGACGGCGACAGCGAGGGCAGCGCCGGGCACGGGGGCAAGGACGAGAGCGAGGATGACGGCCTTGGTGACGGGCGGGTGCCTGTTGTGTCGCATGTGCGTGTCGTGCGGCCGCTGACGCCCGGTGACCACGCCCTTTCGGACCTGCCGATGATCGCCTTCGTCAACGACGACGGGCCCGTCGAGCGGGACCAGTCGAACGGGGCGGGCAATCCCGGCGACGGGCGGCCCATGCGGGTGGCGGGTCAGGGGTTCGAGCGCGGGCTTGGCACGGCGCCGTACTCGGAGGCGCGCTTTCACCTCGGCGGGCGTGTGGAGACGTTCACCGGGGCGGTCGGGGTCGACGACGAGTCGAGCGGTGCTGCCAGGGTCCGCGTGCTCGGTGACGGTCGCGAGCTGTTCACCGCCGTCGTCGAGGCGGGCAGGCCCGTCACGGAGTTCGGCCTGGCGGTGCTGGGCGTCCGGACCCTCTGCCTGCGCGGCGAGACGGCCACCCCGGACGACGCCGGTGTGCACGTCGACTGGGTCGACACGACCCTGCACGTCCCCCCACCAGCGGATGACACCTCGCCGATGACGCCGAGCCCATGACGCCGAGCCGGTGAACACCCGGCCGGTGGATACCCGCCGGTGGACATCCAGCCAGTGGATACCCAGCCGGTGGACGTCCGGCCGGTGGACATCCGGCCGAGGACGCCGAACCGATGACACCCGCCGATCACGGCGACCGGTGCACAGCACAAAACACGAAGCACGAAGCACGAAGCACGAAGCACGAAGCACGATCAACGGCACAACCAGAGGAACACCATGAAAAGCACGTGGATGGCGGCCGTGGCGATGGTCACGGCGACGGCACTTCTCGCGGCCTGCGGGTCCGGTCCGGGGTCGGGGGCGGGTGCCGCGCCGGGTGAGAAGGTCACCCTCACCTACGCCAACTGGAGCGAGGACCAGGCTCCCGCGATGGAGCAGATCGCCGCGGAGTTCCAGAAGGCGAACCCGGACGTCACCGTCAGGATCCAGACGCTGCCGTGGACCGAGTACTGGTCGACGCTCCAGGTCGGCGCCGCGGGCGGGACCGCGCCCGACGCGTTCTGGATGCTCGCCGACCACTTCCGCGAGTACGCGAAGGGCGGCCAGCTGCTCGACCTGTCGGAGACGGTGAGGGCCGGTGGCATCGACACGGGCGTCTACCCCAAGGCGGTCACCGACTCCTACACCTACGAGGGCAAGCTGTTCGCGCTGCCGAAGGACTTCGACACCAACGGCATCTGGTACAACAAGGCGCTCTTCGACGCCGCCAAGGTCGCCTACCCGGACGACACCTGGGGCTGGCAGGACGTACAGGACGCCGCGAAGAAGCTGACCGACAAGGCGAAGGGCGTGTGGGGCATCGCGGCGCCGATCGACCCGCAGGGCGGCTACTACAACACGATCCTGCAGGCCGGGGGGTCGATCATCAACGCCGAGGGCACCGCGTCCGGCTTCGCGAGCCCGGAGAGCGTCGCCGGGCTGAAGTTCTGGACCGACCTGCAGGCGGCCGGTTCGTCGCCGACGCTGCGGCAGCTGTCGGACACCGAGGCCGTCTCGATGTTCGAGAACCAGAAGGTCGCCATGTACTTCTCCGGCGCCTACTGGGCCTTCCGCTTCCACAAGAACGCCGACCTGAAGGGCAAGGTCGACGTCGCGCCGCTGCCGCAGGGCGTCAAGCGCGCCACCGTCACCAGCGGCATCGGCAACGCCGGGTACGCGGGCAGCAAGCACCCCGAGGAGCTGAAGAGGTTCCTCGCCTTCCTGGGCGGGACCAGGGCCGCCGAGATCCAGGCCGCCACCGGGACGGTGCTCCCCGCGTACAAGGGGACGCAGCAGCCGTGGCTCGACGCGATGCCCGAGTTCAAGCTGAAGGTGTTCGTCGACGCCGTCGAGTACAGCGTCCCCCTCCCGGTCGCCGGGAACGCGTCGGAGTGGCAGGGGCTCTCCGCGCGGTACCTGGCCCCCGCGTGGGACGGCAAGAAGCCTGTGCGGGAGGCGGCCACGGAGTACCAGGCCGCCGTCGACGAGGTGCTCGCGAAGCAATGACGTCCGTGACGACGAAGCCCGTGAGGGCGGCGAAGCCCGTACGGCGGCCGGGCGGCCGCCGTACGGGCGTCGGCGAGCCCGGCGGCCGGTGGGCGGCCGTGTTCATCGCCCCGGCGCTGATCGGCCTGGCCGCCCTCTACCTGTGGCCGTTCCTGTCCACCATGATCAAGAGCTTCCAGGACGTTCCGGCGTTCGGGCCCGCCACCTTCGTGGGGCTGGACAACTACGCGAACCTCGTCGGCGACGAGGACTTCTGGAAGGCGTTCGGCAACTCCGCCCTCTACACCGCGATCATCCTGCTCGGCGTCCCGGTCGCCATCGTGCTGGCGGCGCTGATCGAGCAGGTCGGCCGGGGGCGGGCGGTCTACCGGGTGCTCTTCTTCCTGCCCGTGGTCACCCTGCCGGTCGCGATCGGCATGGTCTGGCGGTTCATCTACAACGGCGACTTCGGGCTGCTGAACTCGGTGCTGTCGTGGTTCGGCGTCTCCGGTCAGTTCTGGGTGGCCGATCCCCGGTTCACGATCTACGCGTTCGGCGTGGTGGGCGTCTGGATGGGTCTCGGCATCAACCTGATCATCCTGGGCGCCGGGCTGCGGGCCATCCCGAAGGACCTCTACGAGGCCTCCGCCCTGGACGGCGCGGGCCGCGTGCGGCAGTTCCGGCACATCACCGTGCCGCTGCTCAGCCCGAGCGTCTTCTTCATCACGATCCTCAACGTGATCGCCGCCCTGCAGATGTTCGACCTGATCTTCGTCATGTTGCGCGGGGTGAACAACACCGCCCTCGCCGACTCCAAGACGATCGTCTACCTCTTCTACGAGAAGGCGTTCGTCCAGTTCGACCAGGGTTACGGCGCCGCGATCGCGATCGTGCTGCTCATGGTGATCATGCTCGCCACGGCCCTGCAGTTCCGTCTCCAGAGATCGTGGGTGTTCTATGGCTGAGACCACCGCTCCGCGTCTCCGGCGGCGTGGGAAGAAGGCCACCACCTGGCCGATCCACGTCGTTCTCGTCCTCGCGGCCGTGATCATGGTGGTGCCGTTCGTCTGGCAGATCCTCACCCTGTTCAAGTCGACCGCCGAGGCGACCAGGATCCCGCCGACGATCCTGCCGGAGGGCCTCGGCCTGGACGCGTTCGCGACGTTCTTCACGACCGTGCCCTTCTGGTCGATGTTCGCGGTCTCGGTCGGCTCGCTGGTCCTGCGGGTCGCCGGTCAGCTCGCGGTCGCGGCGCTCGCCGGGTACGCCTTCGCCCGCATCCCCTTCCGCGGCCGCAACCCGCTGTTCGGCCTGTTCGTCGCGATGCTGATGGTGCCGAGCCAGCTGTTCCTGATCGGCCAGTACGAGCTGATCCGCGGCCTGGGGATGCTGGACACCCTTCCGGCGCTCGCCGTCCCCGGCCTGTTCTCGGCGTTCGGCACCTTCCTGATGCGCCAGGCCTTCCTCACCATGCCGAAGGACTACGAGGAGGCCGCGCGGCTCGACGGCGCCAACACCTTCCAGGTGTTCTGGCACGTCATGCTCCCGATGGCGAGGCCGATGCTCGCCGCGCTCGCCGTGCTGACCGGCCTCTACTCGTGGAACGACCTCCTGTGGCCGCTCATCGTCTCGCCCTCGGGGGAGAACAGGCCGCTGCCGGTCGGGCTGGCGGGGCTGCAGGGACAGTTCGGTACGGACTACCCGACCCTGATGGCGGGGGCGTTCGTGTGCTCCGTCCCGCTCGTGATCGTCTTCCTGCTCCTGCAGCGGCAGTTCTTCGCGGGCATCGCGAGCAGCGGACTCAAGGGATGACAGGGAAGATCACACAGTGAACATCGAAACGAACGACGTACCGGTGCACCTGCGCGCCGGGGGCACCAGCCTCGTCGCCGCCGTCGACGGCGGACGGCTCCCGCGCGTCCTGCACTGGGGAGCGGACCTCGGCCCGCTGGGAGCCGGCGCCCTGGCGGACCTGCACCGGGCCGCGCTCCCCGCGATCGGCGACAGCGCGGTCACCTACCCGCAGCCCGTCCCGGTGCTCCCGCAGCTGTCGGAGGGCTGGCTCGGGCGCCCCGGGCTCGTCGGCGACGGCGACGGCCGCCGCTGGGCGCCGAGGTTCCGGCACGCGACGTACCACCTCGACGGCGAGGCCCCCGGCGGCCCGGTGCTGCGCGGCACGGCGCGCGACCCGGAGTACGGGCTCACCGCCGACATCGAGATCCAGGTGCTCGCCGCCGGTGGGCTCGTACGGCAGCGGGCCCGGATCACCAACGACGCCGAGGCGCCGTACCGCGTCGGCGGCCTGGAGCTGGCCCTTCCCGTGCCGCCGGACGCGTCGGAGGTCCTCGACCTGACCGGCCGCTGGGCGCTGGAACGCGTGCCGCAGCGGCGCCCGTTCCACGTCGGGGAGTGGGTCCGGGCCTCGCGGGGCGGCAAGCCGGGCCTCGAACACACGCTGCTGCTCGTCGCCGGTGAGGAGGGGTTCGGGTTCCGGCACGGGACGGTGTGGGCGACCCACCTCGCCTGGAGCGGCAACCAGGTGCTCGCCGCCGAGCGGACACCGGCGGGCACCAGGCACCTCGCGGCGGGAGAGGCGCTGCTCGCGGACGAGGTGGTGCTCGGGCGGGGTGACTCGTACCGGAGCCCGTGGCAGTACGGCTCGTGGGGGGTGGGGCTGGACGACCTCGCCTCGCGGTTCCACCGGTACCTGCGGTCGCGCCCCGAGCATCCCTCCTCGCCCCGGCCCGTCGTGCTGAACACCTGGGAGGCCGTCTACTTCCGGCACGACCTCGCGACCCTGGCCGCGCTCGCCGAGCGCGGGGCGGAGATCGGCGCCGAGCGGTTCGTGCTGGACGACGGCTGGTTCCTCGGCCGCCGGGACGACACCACCTCGCTGGGCGACTGGACGGTCGACCCCGCCGTCTGGCCGGACGGCCTCGAACCGCTCGTCGCCCGCGTGCGCGAGGCGGGCATGGACTTCGGGCTCTGGTTCGAGCCGGAGATGGTGAACCTCGACTCCGACCTCGCCCGCGAGCACCCGGAGTGGATCTTCGACGCGGGACACGGCCCCGGGCTGCCCTCCCGCCACCAGCACGTCCTCGACCTCGGCCACCCAGGCGCGTACGCTCACCTCCTGGAGCGGATGAGCGCCCTGATCGGCTCGCTCGGCATCGCCTACGTCAAGTGGGACCACAACCGGTACCTGCTCGACGCCGGGCACGGCCCCGACGGGCGGCCGGGGGTGCGCGAGCAGGTCCGGCAGGCGTACCGGCTGATGGCGGACCTCAAGGCCGCCCACCCGGGGCTGGAGATCGAGTCGTGCGCCAGCGGCGGCGGCCGCGTCGACCTCGGCGTGCTGGAGTACGCCGACCGGGTCTGGCCGAGCGACTGCAACGACCCGCACGAGCGGCTGGAGATCCAGCGCTGGACCGGGCTGCTGGTGCCCCCGGAGATGCAGGGCACGCACATCGGGGCCGAGGAGACGCACACGACCCACCGCACGCATCCGCTCGACTACCGCGCGGAGAAGGCGCTGTGGGGACACCTCGGCGTCGAGGTCGACCTGCTCACCGCGGACGACGAGACCCGCGCCGCGCTCGCGAGGTGGATCGCGTTCCACAAGGAGCACCGGGCGCTGCTGCACTCGGGTGAGGTCGTGCACGCCGACCTCGCCGACGCGGCGCTGCGGCTCCAGGGGGTCGTGGCGGGCGACCGGAGCGAGGCGCTGTACGCGTTCAGCGTCGTCGAACGCCCGTCGACCTGGCCGCCGGGGCGCGTCCGGCTCCCCGGGCTCGACGACGAGCGGACCTACACCGTCGAGGCCGTCCACCCGGGCTCCCCGCCCGTGCCCGGCGCCGTGCTCCCGCCGTGGCAGCGCGACGGGGTGACCCTGCCCGGACGGGTGCTGCGGCTCGTCGGCGTCGAGGCGCCTTCGCTGGACGTCGACCGCTCGGTGCTGATCCGCGTCGTGGCCCGGATCGCGACGCCGTGACCCGGGCTCAGCCCTTGGCCCGGTTGCGGTACTCGGTGGGGCTGGCCTCGTGCATCCGCTTGAAGTGACGGGAGAAGTAGAACGGGTCGGGATAGCCGACCTCGCGGGCGATGGTGGCGACGGTCGCGTCCGTCGTGTCGAGCAGGTTGCGTGCCTGCGCCATCCGCAGCGCCGTGTGGTGCGCGAGCACCCCGCCCCCGGTCGCGTGGCGGAACATCGCGCTCAGATGGGAAGGGGAGACGCCGACCAGCGACGCCAGGTCGGCGACCCGGACCGTGCTGTCCAGCCGCTCGGCGAGATAGGCCATCGCCCGCTGCAGGGGATCGCCGGGAGCCGGCATGGCGCGGTCGACGACGATCTGCGTGAGGAGCTTCCACGCCGCGCCGGCCGCTCCCATCCGGCTCGCCGGTGAGTGGTCGCGTTCGAGGATGGTGACGATCTCGTCCAGCAGCGCGACCGCCCGGTCGAGGCGCCGGATGGGGACCACCGGCCTGGACGCGCTCGCGCCGATCTCCTCGACGAGCTCGGCCAGGTCGCTGCCGCGCAGGTGACACCACCAGATCGTCCAGGGGTTGTCGGCGGACGCGCCGTAGGAGTGTGGGGTGCCGCGCGGGATCACCAGGGCCGCGTTCGACCCGACGCGGTGCTGGGCGCCGCCGACGTTCGCCCATCCGGTGCCGGCCGTGCACAGGATGAGAATGGTCTCCTCGGTGCCGTTCGGCCTTTTCATCAGGTGGTCTGTGGCCTTGGGATAGTAACCGCAGTCGGTGACCATGAGGCGCCTGGTCACCGGCCGGGCGTGCGCCTCGGCGACGACGCGGCGCGGCACGACGCTGAGCCGCTGGTTGGGGAACCCCTCCTGGATCGGCACGGGAGCAGTATGGCACACATCGTCGGATCGTCCAGGTAGTGCCGCGTAATGGACATTCCTCGCGGCCGGTCGCCGCGTGTTGACTGGTCCGCAGTAGACGACGCAATAAACGACGCAGTGAACAACGCAGTGAACGACGGCGTGACCGGTCCGCGACGAACGACGACTCGCGCGCCCGGCCGATCGTGGAGGCCGTCCAGCCGGTCTGGCTCCACACCATCTGGGGGATGTAGATCATGGGACGGGGATTGCTGTCCGGGAAGGTGGCCGTGGTGACCGGCACGGCCTCCGGGATCGGCGCCGCGGTGGTGGACCGCTTCCTGGCCGAGGACGCGCGCGTGATCGCGGTCGACCTGGCCGGGCAGGGCCCCGACCGGCCCGGAGTGCTCGCGATCACCGGCGACGTGGCCGACTCCCGCACCTGGCGGCGGATCGCGGACACGGCGCGGGCCGAGTTCGGGCGGCTCGACGTGCTGCACAGCAACGCCAGCGTGGTGACGCGGGCTCCCGCCCACGAACTGGCCGAGGCCGACTGGGACCGGCAGATCGCGGTCAACCTCACGGCGACGTATCTGGCGGTCAGCGCGTGCGTCGGGCTCCTGCGGGAGAACCTGGGCACCATCGTGCTCAGCTCCTCCGTGCACGCCCTGGCGGGTCTGCCCTCGCATCCCGCCTACGCCGCGGCCAAGGGTGGCCTGGTGTCGCTCGGCCGCCAGCTGGCCGTGGAGTACGGCCCCGAGGTGCGGGTCAACACCGTGCTCCCCGGGCCGATCCTCACCCCCGCCTGGGACGGCATCGGCGAGGAGGACCGCCGCCGCAGCGCGGCCGGCACCGCGGCGGCGCGCTTCGGCAGGCCCGAGGAGGTGGCGGCCGCGGTGACCTTCCTCGCCTGCGAGGAGAGCTCGTACGTCACCGGGGCGTGCCTGGTCGTGGACGGCGGCTGGAGCGCGGTGAAGGACTCCGCGTGACCGGCCGCGGTGAGGGGCCGCGGGTGGCCGACCAGAGCGGTGAGGGGCTGCGCGTGACCGGCCAGAGCGGTGAGGGGCCGCGGGTGGCCGGGCGGGGTCGGGGGGTTCCGGTTCCGTTGCGTCCTCTTTTCGATCTCGGGCACGGCGGCAGGTGGACGTCGCTGGCCGGCGGTGGCCGCGAGTGGCTGTGGTCGCGCCCCGACCCCGCCCGGGAGAGCGTGCTCCCCGGCATGGACTTCGTCGACGTGGGCGGCCTGGAGGAGTGCCTTCCCACGGTGCGCGGCCTGCCCGACCACGGCGACGCGTGGAGCCGCCCCTGGAGCGGATCGGCGGGCGAGGGCTTCGTACAAGGGGACGGCTTCGAGTTGCGGCGCGTGGTCACCGAGGAGGCCGGGGCGGTGGTCGCCGGGTACCGCCTGTCGGCCGACCCCGGATACGCGTTCGTCTGGGCCGCCCACGCCCTGCTGGACCTCGGCGACGACGCCCGGCTCGTCGCTCCCGATGGGACTCCCACCAGAATCTTTCCCGAGGCCGCCGGGATGCTCGCCCGGCCCTGGCCCTCCGGCGCCCCCTACCTGGAGGCCCTCTGGCCGGAGCCGCTGGGCCTGCCGCTCGGCCGGTTCGGCCCGTGTGACGGCACCGCGGCCGGAGCCGTGCTCCGGTGCGCCGCCGTCCGGGTGGTGGACGGCCCCGACGTCCTCCGTCTGCGCGTGGAGGCGCCCGAGGGGGTGCCGGTGTCCACCGCGCTGTGGCGCAACCTGGGCGGGTTCCCCGCCCGCGCGCCGTACCGCAGCATCGGCGTGGAGCCGATGCTCGGCGCGGTCTTCGACCTGGCGGAAGCGGGGCCGGGGGACGCCGCGGTGGTCCCCGCCTCGGGGGAGCTGGCGTGGCGGCTGGTACTGGCGGCGGAACGCCGCAGGCGTGAGGGCCGGACGTCCTCAGGGCCGAAGGCCGGATCGGCCCGTGATCATTGACGCCAGGATTTCTCGTACTCGCGGCGGTACTTGAGGTCGTCCTCGGTCTCGACGGGCGCCGCCGCCCGTCGCGTGATCGTCTCGTCGCCCGTGGCCCTGTGCAGATCGCGCAGTCCGACGACGATGTCGTTCCTGGTGAGCGTGGAGTTCTTCTCCGGCCCGCACTCGTCGAACCGCGCGGCGAGCGCGGTCACCCGCCTCCGGCCCGGGGATCCCCGGCATCGTACGCGGAAAGTCACCGGCGGGAAGGTACGGCCTCCCGGCGGCCGGGAGATCATCGGGCCAGGGCCACGGGCTGCCCGGTCAGCGCGATCGGCCGGGTGCGCCTGTCCCGCGGGCCGTTCTCCAGCAGGCGCCGCAGCCGGGACATCTCGGCGTGCTGGGTGTCCCGCACGTCGCGGGCGAACGCCGCGACCTCCCCGTGCCGCACGGGACCGCACGTGAGCAGGTGCTGGGACATCATCACCACCGCCTTGTCGTGCGAGATCATGCCTTTCAGGAACGCCCTGTCCAGCGCGTCACCCGACAGATCCCGCATCATCGGCTGGTAGCCGGCCGCCGTGGCCCGCCCCGGGTACCACCTGGCCAGCCACGCCTTCATCCTGGCGATGTCGGCGCTCTGCGTGGCCACGATCGTCGCGCCCAGCCGGCGCATTCCCGGGGTGCCGGAGCGCCGGAGCCGCTCCGCGGCGGCGACGGCCTCCTGATCACGGGGCACCATCCGCGTCAGATAGTCGAGCTCGCCGGTCTCGGTCATGTCGCTCACCCCGCCCGCCGGCCGCTCGTCCGAGTCCGCCGGGGCGTTGGGCCACTGGGCCTGCGAGAGCCGGTCCTCGATCGCGGCCGCCACGGTGACGCCCACCATCGCCACGATCACCAGGATCGATCCGAGCAGGATCCTTTCCATCGCAGGCCTCATGTCTTCTCCCCCGGACAGCCGCGTAGCTCTCCCCGCGTCTCAGGATGGCCGCGGCCCCTTCGGCGGAAACAGGGCTGTTCGGCGCGCAGGGCAGGGAACAAAGTCCTTTCCCTCGCGGCCGATCAACGCTGCCGCCCAGGTGAGAGCCTTGAAAGGTCGGCGCGTACGCGCCTTCGGAGCGGGAGCGGCCAGCGCGCGGTGGCGGTGTCGGCCGAGGCCCTCAGGCCGCGCCGGTAGGCGGCGGGGGGTATGCCGTAGGCGGCGCGGAACGCCCTGTTGAAGTGCGATTCGCTGCCGAATCCCCACCGGGCGGCGATGACGCGGACCGGCAGGGCGTCCTGCCCGGGATCGGCCAGGTCGTGCCGGCAGCGTTCGAGCTGGCGGTGCCGGATCCAGCGGGCCACGCTGAGTTCCTGCTCCTCGAACAACCTCTGCAGGTGCCGGGTGGAGATGTGGTGGGCGGAGGCGATCATCGAGGGAGACAGGTCGGCGTCTCCCAGGTTCAGCTCGATGAACGCCTGGACGCGCATGACCATGAGCCCCCGCGAATCGTTCGGCGACGCCGCCGATCCCGTGCCGAGGACCTGGGTCAGCAGGGTGGCGAGGAGGTCGAGGAGGACCATGGAGATCCGGGTGGCCTCCTGGGGCGGGAACGAGTCACGCTGCCGGGCCAGCTGGAGCATGAGCCCGGACAGCAGCGCGCCGACTCCCTCCCCCGCCGGCAGCCGTGTTCCCAGGAGCCGTTCGACCTCGGCACCGGGGATCGGCAGGGCTTCGCGGGGGAACAGCAGGACCAGGTCGTCGGCCGGGCTCTCCGGGCGCCCGCCGGGGATGAACATTTCGGGACCGGTGACCGGCGTCCAGGCGTGGAGGGACCGCGCGGTGTCGTACAGCGTCAGTTCCGCCGATCCCGGGTCGGCTTCACGCCTCTGCCTCGGTGTTCCCGACCATCCCGGGATGGTGAGCGAGAGCTGGTACATGCCGGGGTCGGCGGGACGGTTCCACCGCTGGGCGCGTCGCTCCTCGAAGGACCCGCACCGTACCCATGACAGCCGTGTGACGCCGAGGTCGACGAGGTGCGTCCCGGCCAAGACGTCGTCGGGGCCGGGACCGGGGCCGTCCATCGGGAACGCCGGCCGCGCGGCCGCCTCCCACCGGAAATCGCGAAACTCACTAATGAGCCATTCATCAAGTTGTGTCATGTAAGAAAGCTCACACCTTCCCGCATCAACGTTTTTGAGAGACAGCGCGTTCGCGGCCGGAAGAGCCGGAAGCGCCGGCAGGGCATCGGGCCATTCCCGGTCAACGATCACCACGATGCGTCGTCGTCAGGTCTTTCGGCCGTTCTCCCGGCACGGACCCACGGCAGCATGGCGAGCACCGCGCCGGGGTGTCGGCCCCCTGTGACTTCCCCCTCGAACCCCCGTCTCCGGCCGACGGGAAAAGGATGCCCCGAGCCGGTATACCTGTGGTATATCGCCTCATCAGACCCCGGATGATCGGTGCGGATGCCCACCGGCCTCACGCCACGACCTCCTGCCACTTCCTGCCACCGGGATGGCCGTTCCCGCCACCGGGAACGAGAGGGCGGAGCGGTTCGCAGCGCGCCGGGGCCTTGCCTGAGCGGGCGATATACAACGGTGGTATACACGAAGAGCATGGCCGGTGTTTCCTCCGCGCGACAGGCGGCATCTCTTTCGCGTTTCACGCGACGGCCGGCGTTTCTTTCGCGTTCTGCGCGATCGATTCGGCGTCTCTTTCGTCACGCGATCGGTTCGCCGTCTCTTTCGCGCGAAACCGCACCCGGCGGCACGGGCGTCACCTGCTTCCTCGGCCTTCCTCGGCCTTCCTCGGCACGCTGGAGGGCGCGTTCGCCGGGGAGCCGTTCGCGGGACGGATGCGCCACACCCGGACCTGGGTGCACACGAACGAGTACGGCCGTCGCGTCCTGGCCGCCCACGCCGGCCCGGCCTGAGGGCCGCGGCCTCTCCCCCCACGACGAGTCCCGTTTGTTCGGAAAATTCAGGACATTCGAGAAATAGCGAAGTTCGTGAAAGCGACCCGGGAAGCCGCCGCTCGGGTACGTTGGGGCCGATGAACGATCAGCGCGCGGAGGTTTCACGGCCGGAGCGTGGCCACCGGCCGAGCGGGCGGACGACGCTCACGCGGCCGGACGCCTCGGACGTCTCGGAGGCTTTGGGCGTCCCGGAGGGCAGGTTCCGGGCCCCACGCGCGGGCCGGTCGCGCGGGAGGCCGATGGTCGCCTCGCTCGTCGGCGTCGTCGTCGCGATCTCCGGCTGCGCCGCCTCACCGAGCGCCGTCCCGCAAAGCGCCACCTCGCGAGTCGGCGCCGCGCAAGACGCCGACCTCGCGGCTCCCACCTCGAACGCCCCGGACTCCCCGAACTCCCCGGACTCCTCGAAGACGGCACCGCCGTCGACGGAACCCACGGGACAGACCCCCGCGGGCCGGGCGGCACCCGCTCTGCCCGCCCCCGACGCGGCGATCCCCACCGACCCGTCACGGCTGGCCCGTGCCCTGACCACCACCACCGCGGAGCTCCGGCGCGCCATCGACGGCTGGAGGCGCGAGGGCGACCCCGCCAAGGGGCTGCCTCCCGAGCCGGTGGTGCTGCTCGCCCTGCACCAGCAGCGCATCTACCGCTACCTGGTCGTCAACCCGAAGATCGCCTCCCGCACCTACGCCAGGCTGCCGAAGGCCCTGGCCGGGCAGGCGAGGGACAACGTGACGGCGGGCCGGGGCCTGCGCTCCCTCGTCAAGCCCATCAGCGGGGCGGCGAAGTTCCGCGTCCAGCCGGCCAGGCCCGCCGACTTCCTGCTCGGCCACTTCCGGTACGCCGAGCGGAAGTTCGGCGTCGACTGGGAGGTGCTGGCGGCGGTGATGTTCGTCGAGACCAAGTTCGGCCGGGTACGGTCACCGAGCCACACCGGTGCCAAGGGGCCCATGCAGTTCATGCCGCGGACGTGGGACGCGTACGGGATGGGCGGTGACATCCAGGACACCCGCGACTCCCTGCTCGCCGCGGCCAACTATCTGCGCGCGTCGGGGGCGCCGCGCGACTACCGGCGCGCGCTGTACGCCTACAACCACTCCTACGCGTACGTCGACGCGGTGCAGCTGCACGCCCGCCAGATCAAGCGGGACATCAGGAACTACTACGCGTACTACAACTGGCAGGTGTTCGTGGTCACCACCCGTGGGGACCGCCGCCTCACCGGCCCCTGACCCCGTACGCGTGACCGCGGCCCTCACGAGGGGAGCAGTTCGGCGACGGCCTGTTCGAGGTCGTCGCGCAGTTCGAGGCGGGGCAGCAGGCCGGTGCGTCGCAGCAGCTGCCGCAGGCCGTCCGGGACGCCCGCGAACAGGAGCCGGCCGGTGGCGGTGTCCTGGATGCGCTGCCGGGTGTTGGCCAGGATCCCCAGGGCGGTGGAGTCGTAGAAGGTCAGCTGCGACAGCTCCAGCACCAGGCGGGGACCGGCGCTCAGTTCCCAGACCTCGTCGACATGGCCGGTGAGCGTGGGAGCGGTGATGAAGTCCAGGTGCCCGCCCACCTCCAGCACGCTGCAGTGCCCGCGATGGGTCGTCCGCACCCACAACGCCTGCTTGTGATGATCCACCTCAGCCCTCCCTGACCGCGTACCGATGGCGGACCCCCGCGATACCCCGATAACGGGCGGCAATGCCGTTTCTCACGAACCAAACGTGGATCCGTCGGCGAATGCGGATGGCGGCGGGTGCGGGTGGCGGCAGGTGCGGGTGGCGGCAGGTATGGCCGACTCGACGGCGACGGGTGCGGGTGGCGGCGGACGCGGGTGGCGAATGCGGCCGATTCGACGCCGGCGGGTCCGCTCCGGGCGGAGGCGGGCTGTATAGGCTTACCTAGCGAGAACTACGAAATATCCGAAATATCCCCTTTCCTCGACGAGCTCGTGATGGGTGAAGTGATGCGCCATGTCAAGGACGTGAAGCTGGGCGATCACCTGTGCCTGGCGTTCTCGCACGAGGACGAGCAGCGCGCGGTGGCCTCCGCCTTCGTCTCCGCGGGCCTGGAACGCCGGGAGCGGGTGGTGTACTTCACCGACGGCCCGGCGACCGAGCGGGTACGTCATTGGCTGGAGGACGCCGGGATCGACGTGACCTCCGCGATGCGGACGGGCGGGCTCGACATCGTCTCCAGCGACGACGGCTACCTCGCCTCGGGCCGGTTCGACGCCGACGAGATGATCGTCGCGCTGCGGCGCGAGATCGAGGCGAGCCTGGAGGCGGGGTTCACCGGCTTCCGGGTCAGCGGGGAGATGAGCTGGGCACTTCGCGACGTACCGGGCGCCGAACAGCTTGAGCAGTACGAGCGCCGCGTCACCGCCCTGTTCGCCGAAGGACTGTCGGCGGCGATCTGCCAGTACGACACGCGCCTGTTCCCCGCCGACCGGCTCGACGCGCTGACCGGCAGCCACCCGGACGACGTGCGGATGAACGCCCTGTTCCACGACGGCCAGCTCCGTGTCGTCCCCTCCTTCGACGCAGCGGGCGGCCGGGTGCTGCGGGTGATCGGCACCATCGACCACAGGAACACCAGGGTGCTGCGCACGATTCTGGACGCCGATTCGAGCACGGACGTACGCTTGGACATGGCCGGTCTGGAGTTCATCGACGTGGCGGGCCTGCGCGACCTGGCGCACGCGGCCGCCCGTCTCCCGCGAGGACGGCGCCTCCTGGTGCTGAACCTGGCCCCCATGCTGGGTGAGGTCGTCCGCCTGGTCGGCTGGGACCGGGCACCCGGCCTGACAATCGACCCGGAGGCTGTCCCCGCATGAGCAGCACCACCGCCCGGTCCGCCGACGCGGCGCCAGAGCTGATCCACCAGGCCCTGATATACGACACCGACCAGGTCTTCCTCTCCGCCACCACCGCCTTCTGCCTCGACGGCCTGGCACGGGACGACAGGGTTCTCGCGGTGATCACCGAGGCCAACGCCGAGCTGCTGAGAGCCGGGCTGGACGACGCGGCGGACCGGGTGGAGTTCGTCGACGCGCGGAGGTGGTACGACGCGCCGGGCCGGACGCTGGCCGCCTACAACTCCTACGTCAGCACCCACTCGCCCGGCCACCGGCGGATCCGCATCATCGGCGAGCCCGTCTGGCACGGCCGCGACGAGCGGCAGGAGGCGGAGTGGACGCGTTACGAGGCGATGCTCAACGTCGCCTTCGCCGGCAGCACGGCCTGGATCGTCTGCCCCTACGACACGCGGACACTGCCCGGCCGCGTCGTCGCCGACGCCCGGCGCACCCACCCGGACCTGCTGGCCGACCTCGGCTCGCGGGCGAGCGAGGAGTACGGCGACCCGGCGGCCTTCACCCACGCCGCCGACCGCCGTCCCCTGCCGCCGCCCCCCGCCGGGACCGGGGTGACCGTCCGGTTCGACGCCGACCTGTCCCGGACGCGGCGGCGGGTGAGCGCGTGGGCGGTCACGTCCGGCCTGTCGGGCGAGCGGATCGAACGGCTTCTGCTCGCCGTCAACGAGGTCGTCACCAACGCCGTCGAGCACGGCGGCGGGCACGGCGAGATCAGGCTGTGGACCGACGGCCCGGCCATCGGCTGCGACGTCACCGACCCCGGGCACATGGAGACCCCGTTTCCCGGCTACCTGCCGCCCGACCCCACCGGTCTCCGCGGCCACGGCATGTGGGTGGTCCGCCAGATCTGCGACCTGGTGGAGATCCGCACCGGCCTGCCCGGCACCCAGGTCCGTCTGCGCCTGTCCCGCACCTGACCCCTGGCGCCGGACC
Source organism: Streptosporangium heterodermiicola (assembly GCF_051390675.1). Taxonomy (NCBI): domain Bacteria; kingdom Bacillati; phylum Actinomycetota; class Actinomycetes; order Streptosporangiales; family Streptosporangiaceae; genus Streptosporangium; species Streptosporangium heterodermiicola. Next base: position 218,194 of record NZ_JBPJSR010000011.1, on the reverse strand, counting down.
CCGATCCGGCCCGGAACCATGGGGACCAACGGGATCAGGGGTTCGGCGGGCGCCACATCGGGAACATCGGCGGGCCGCCGGGCAGGTCCAGCGGTTCGCCGAGGTCCCGGTAGCCGTGCCGTAGATAGAGCCTGCGGCTGCGGATGCTGCTGGCCTCCAGGTACGCGGGTATCCCCGCCTCGTCGAGCCCCCGGTGGTACCCCTCCAGCAGCCGGGTCCCCGTCTTCCGTCCCTGATGCCCGGGGAGCACCGCGAGGAACGCCAGGTAGTGGTGCGGCTCGTGGGGGTGGCGCCTGTCCATCTCCTCGTCCATCTGCTCGATGCGCTCCACGTGGGGACCGGCGAACGCCTTCACCCTGGCTGCCCGGTCGGGGATCTCGGGAAGCGGCTCGACGCCCTTGTGGTACCACACGGCCACGGCGGACATGTCGGCCGTGGCGTGGACCTCGCCGTGGACGAGGGCGCCCTCGCTGAGCATGGTGAAGAAGGGGGGCATCACCCGGCGGCGGTCCTCGTCCGGCGGGATCATCCAGGCCGAGATCTCCTGCTCGTGGAAGGAGGTCGCGATGATCGCGCCGATGGTCTCGGCGGCCCCGGGAGCGTCCAGGACGCGAATGATCTCGGTCACTCGTTCCCTCCCACGGCCGCCTGGGCGCCCAGCCCGATGTTGGCGTACACCTTCGGCCGGCTGGTCCGCAGGGCGAGTCCCCACATGACGCCGAAGCCCGCGGCGACGAAGTAGATGGCGGGCATGATCCACCGGAGCGGGGAGTCGGGGGCCACGCCGAGCACGGTGTCGAAGTTGAGCAGGACGAGCACGATGACGACGAGCAGCAGGACGGAGGAGACGGCCGGGGCGATCCGGGTCCGCCAGGCGTTCTCCTCGTTGGGGTTCTTGGAGAAGAAGACCAGCACGGAGACCGAGGTGGCCGCCAGCATCATGAGCAGTCCCAGGCCGCCGAACGATCCGACGGTGAAGAACAGCTGGACGACCGGGTCCAGGCCGAGGATCGCGTAGATGACGATCGTGGCCAGCCCGATGACACTCTGCGCCACCGAGCCGTTGACCGGGGCTCCGGTCCGGGGGGAGGTACGGCCGAAGGTCTCGGGCAGGACCCTCTCCCTGCCGAGGGCGAAGACGTAGCGGGAGATCGTGTTGTGGAAGGCGATCAGCGCGGCGAAGAGGCTCGTCACGAAGAGGAGGGAGCCGATGGTGGCGATGGTCGAGCCCAGGTGCTGCCCGGCCAGGTTGAACAGGAGGTTCGAACTCTGCTCGCGCGAGGCGTCGACGATCTTGTCCGAGCCGATCGGCACGGTCATCGCCCAGGACGAGACGGCGTAGAGCCCGGAGATGACGGCGAGCGCGACGTAGGTCGCGATCGGCACCGTGCGCCTCGGGTCCTTGGTCTCCTCGGAGAACACCACCGACGACTCGAAGCCCGCGAAGGACGCGATGCAGATCGCGACCACCGCTCCGATCCCGGGGACGAAGAGGTTCGACGGGTCGAAGACGTCGAGGCTGTAGCCGGCGGCGGACGGGTTGACCAGGTCCGCGATGTCGAACAGGACGACGACGGCTATCTCCGTCAGCAGCAGGACCGACAGGACCTTCCCGTTCACGTCGACCCGCATGAGGCCGAGGGCCCCGGTCAGCACCCAGGCGACCAGCCCGATGACCCACCAGGGCGGCGAGCTGCCGAACCAGTCGGCGATCAGCGGCTGGGCGGCCGCGCCGATCATCCCGTAGAGGCCCACCTGGAGCGCGTTGTAGGCCAGCAACGCGACCCACGCGGTCGCCACCCCCACCGGCCTGCCGAGCCCTTTCGCGGTGTACGCGTAGAACGCCCCGGCGTTGACGACGTGGCGGGCCATCGTCACGTAGCCGACGGCGAACAGGCCCAGGATGGCTCCGAGCAGGATGAAGGCGAGCGGCACGCCCGTCACGCCGGTCGCGGCGTAGGCGGCGGTCACCGAGCCGCCGATGACGGTGAGCGGCGCCGCCGCCGAGATGACGAAGAAGACCACTGAGGGCACGCCAAGGCGGTCCTGGGCCAGCGCGGCGGAGACCGCGCCGGCTTTCTGCTCTGTCACGGACATCGGGGGACTCCTTGGAGTGAGGGGGGTGGCTCAGCGGCGGGTGATGACGGCGTCGCCGACGGCGGCCTCGGTCTGGGCGATCAGTTCCTGGAGCGGTGCCGGGAGGGCGGCGACCGTGCCGGAGAGGTACGCCGGGTTCTGCTCCCACAGGACGAGCTGGTTGCCGCCGGTAGCGACGAGCAGCCCCAGCAGGACACCGTCCTGGACGTTGAGTGGTTCACGGCGTTGGATCGCCAGGTTGACGCGTCCCACGGGCCATCCCGCGATGTTCACGTCGACCGGTGTCCGCCTCCGCGACGGGCGTCTGCCCGGCGGGCGCAGCAGCCCCTCCGCGGTCATCCGTTCCGCCACGTCGGCGATCGCCGTACGGGCGAGGAACTGCAGCCAGGTACGGAAGCGGTGCGAGGGTTCGGCGACGATGTGCCCCAGGGCGGTCCGGGTGAGCGGGTCCTGGGGCGGCGCGGCGTCGAGGACGACGAGCCGGATCTGCCCCGCCGCCGATCCCACGGTTATCCGCCCGGCCAGCATCAGTTCTCCCAATACGGCGGCGGCCAGTCCCAGACCGGTCAGGCGGGCGTGAAGCCTCATCCGGCCGGTCGCATTGTCATGCATGACAAAGAACAGGTCGTTGGCCAATCGGGTTCCTGAAAGATCAACTCCAACCACGAACGGCGATCGTATAGCTAAATCATTAAATTTGTCATTATGTGAACAAAGTTCTAGCGCAGAACCCGATGAACCCGGTGAGAATCGAAGAAGCGGACAGATAGCCAGAACCCAGAGCCATACCGACGAAGATGCGAAGACTCCGACGAATCCAGAAATTTACTTATTTTTGGCCATCCGCGAGCAGGCACCGAGAAGCGTCCCGGCAAGGATCATCACGGCCGGAACGACCCCGGTCAGGGGCATGTCAAAGGGGAAGTCCGCCAATCCCGACGAATCTTCACGGGACTTTGATACGGTCACTTTTCGGCATTTTAGGACCGACGTAATAGGGTGGCGGCTTCCGCGTCCTCGCCAGGGGTGGTAGAGGGCGGCCAGTCCGCACGGACGGGCCGGATCCCGGTCACCCGAGATCCTCCAGTTTGATCATCAGGTGGGTCACCAGCCGGTCCTGCGGCGTGGTGGCGGGGTCGGAGACGTACACCTCGCGCAGCGGGCCGCGCGGCGTGTGCCCGCGCTCGCCCACCCAGGCGAGCAACGCGTGCGCGGTGAGCGGGATCTGGTCGTACGCCCCGACGTGGGTCGCCGACGCGTAACGGCCACCCGGCAGGACGTCCGGAGACGTCCCCGGGACGTCCTCGGACGTCTCCAGCGCGACGGCCACGGCCACCTCCTCCGCCATGTCGAGCGGGAACAGGCCGACCAGCAGCCCGTCCGGCGCGCCCGCCACCGCGAGCAACCGGGCCACGCACGCCGAGGTGACGGGGCCGATCCGATCCTCGGGCGCGGTGTCCCGTACGACGGCCACCCGCCGGCCGGGCTCGCGTACGACCGTCACCTCCGGCCGGGGCAGGCCCTCGGACAGGATGCGTCCGAGGGCGGCGACGTTGCGCTCCCGGCGCGCCAGGTCGGCCTCCATGCGGTCGCGCACGCCGCCGAGCGCGCCCGCCTCGCCGGACAGCACCCGCCCGATCGAGGGAAGGGGTACGTCGAGCGAGCGCAGCAGGCCGATCAGCATCGCGGCGCGTGCCTGGTCTGGCCGGTAGTAGCGGTAGCCGGTGTCCTGATCGACGCGGGCCGGGGTCAGCAGGCCCAGCTCGTCGTAGTGGCGCAGTCGCTTGACGCTGAGCCGGCACAGCCGCGCGAACCGCCCGATCGGCAGGTATTCGTCGTTCACGTCATCAGCATGGGGGCTCTCACGGCGGGAGGGGCCGGTCGCCGTTTCCAGATCTCCCCGTGAGCCGCCGGGACCGGGGCGCCGCGTCTCCCGTGACGGCTGGACGACCCGGACGGCTGGGTGCCTGGAAAGCGGGCGTGGCCGGGACCCGGGTCGCGGGTCCCGGCCACGCCGGGGTTCTCACCCGACCGGGCCGCCGTCGCCTCGCGGTCGGCGGCGGCACCGGTCGTCCGGTGCTATCTCAACGATCTCAACGACCTCAACGGCCGTCGCAGCCCCGGGCGGCGAAGGCCAGGAACTGGGTGGCCTCGTCGCTGTCGAAGTTGTCGTCGGAGCCGACCACCAGCGTGCACTCGCCGTTACGCAGGCGCGGCCCCCAGGCGAGGCTCTCCAGGTTCTGCAACGGCGCTCGCACCGTGCCGAAATCGGTGACGAGCCGCTTGGAAACGGGGCGGTACGGGCGTCCGGCGGTCAGGCTGTCGCGGGTCAGCACGTTCGTGGCGCCGCGCAGGTCGATCTCGTACAGCTTGGCCCTGTAGTTGACGCCCTCGATCCAGGAGCGCTCAAGGGCGAGGTAGCGGTTGTCGTCGATCGCCAGGATCTCCGAGACCCCGCTGTCGGACTTGCCGTTCGCCGGGATCGGCGCCGCCGGGAGCTTGTCGATCGGGTAGGCGTACTGCCCGCGCGGCCGGCCGTCGCGGCCCCACACGGTGATGCGGGTCGTGGCGCCCTGGCTCACGGTCGGCGGCGCGCCGTCCTCGTATCTCGGCCCCTCCGTGACGGCCGCGACGCTCCGCTCCGTGAGGGTCAGCCCCTTGAACCCGTGGTTGCGCCGGGGGCCGTTGGCGGTGGCGGTCAGCTTCAGGTTGCGGGGAACGGCCAGCTCCCCGAGGTGGCGGCCCTCGCCGCTGGTCCATCGGACGGACGGGTCGGACAACGGGATTCCGGGATTCGCCGCGTCCGGGCGGTCGCCCTCGTTGGCCCACAGCAGCTTGCGGCTCCACCGGTCGTAGCGGATCGACTCGGGATCGACCGACCCCGGCCGGCCGTACGCCGGGTAGGGGCCCCCGCCGGGGCGCCGCAGGGTGGTGACCCCGGTGAGGTTCACCCCGGTGAACGCTCCGGTGACCGGGTGGAAGTCGAGGCGGCCGGTGTAGAAGCGGGCCGGGTTGTAGCGCCACCGGTCGTCGGACACGAGGTACCAGGTGCCGGTGCGGGGGTCACGGTCGAAACCCGAGAGGCCGCCGACGGTGGTCCCCCGGAACCGCATCCTGTGCGGGAGGCGCTGCTCGCCGAGGAAGCGGGTGATCCGGAGCTCCTGCGCCGGAGGCGCGGCCACCACCGAGGACTCCGCGGCCGTCGCCGACGCCTGCGCACCGGCTGCCCCGAGGCTGACCGCCGTCGCGAGCGCGGCCGCGAGTGCCGTGATTCTTCGCGAATTGGTCATATGACTCTCCTCTTCCCAGTAATGATCCCGAAAGAACTGGCTGGAATATGAGACCGCGGATTGCGGAAAATTTCCCCGAGAATCAACAGTTCAATGCCCATTGGCCGCTCAATGACAGGCCAGAACAAACCATTTGTCACGCATTTCCATCATTAAATCGGCGATCAGGGCAAGACCCTTCAAAACACGCGGGTACGGACGTCGGGGACGGCACCGCACGGGCGGCTGGCGCCCCGGACGCGCACGCGCACGGATATCCGGCGTCCGTGACGCCGTGTCCGGCACGGATCCGGCCGAGCCGGCGAATCGGTGATCATGGGGATCGTTCACCCGCCCGAGGCGGTTTCCGGCGTGAGGGGTAGGCTCGAAAGGACGCCGACAATTCCGCCGGGTCTACTCCATATAGACATCTGGACGGCGAAACATGGCGGACACCGAGCCCGCGTGCGAGCTGCACCTGCGAATAGCCGGGCAGCACCACGACCTGATGTTGCGCCTGCACGGGCACGAGCCCACCGAGGACGAGGTGGCGGGCTGGATGCGGGACGGCACGGTGGTCAGGCTCCAGGTCACCGAAACGGCCGGTCGGACACCTCACACCATGCTGGTGAATTTCGCCAGCGTAGTTTTTGCCTGGCTCTGTCCTTACCAGTCCGGCAGAGGGGTGAACCTGTGAGCTTGGCAGAGGGGTCAGGGGCGGCCCCTCTGAAGGTGGCCCTGCTGGGGCCGGTCGCCTGGCGTACGCCGCCGCGCCACTACGGGCCGTGGGAGCAGGTCACCAGCCTGCTCGCCGAGGGGCTGACCGCCAGGGGCGTCGACGTGACGCTCTTCGCCACCCTCGACTCGATCACCTCGGGGACGCTCGACGGGGTCTGCCCCACCGGGTACGCCGAGGATCCGTCCCTCGACGGGCGGGTCTGGGAGGCGATGCACGTCGCGCACGCGCTGGGCCGTTCCGCCGAGTTCGATCTCGTGCACAGCCACCTCGACTGGCTGCCGCTGGCCTTCGCGGGCCACTGCCGCGCCCCGCTGCTCACCACGGTCCACGGGTTCTCCGGGGCGGGGATCCTGCCCGCCTACGCCCGTGCCCGGTCGGCCTACGTCTCCATCTCCGACGCCGACCGCTCCCCCGAGCTCGACTACGTCGCCACGGTCCACCACGGCATCGACCTCGGGCTGCTGCCCTTCGACCCCGGCGGCGGCCGGGGGCTGGTCGTCTTCGGCCGGGTCCACCCCGACAAGGGGACCCACACGGCGATCGAGATCGCGCGGCGGGCCGGGCTGCCGCTGACCGTCTGCGGGATCGTCCAGGACCAGCGGTACTTCGAGGAGCTGGTCGCCCCGCACGTCGACGGCGAGCGGGTCAGGTTCCTCGGCTCGGTCGGCCCCGGACAGCGTGCCGAGATCCTCGGCGGGAGCGCGGCCCTGCTGCATCCCGTCGCGTTCGACGAGCCCTTCGGCCTGTCGGTGGTCGAGTCGATGGCCTGCGGCACCCCCGTGGTCGCCTACCGGCGCGGGTCGATGGCCGAGGTCGTGGACCCGGGCGTGACGGGCTTCCTGGTGGACACCGTCGAGGAGGCCGTCGCCGCAGTTTCCCGCGTCGGCGAGATCGACCGGGCGGGTTGCCGCGCCCAGGCCGAACACAGATTCGGCGTGGAAAGAATGGTGACCAATTATTTACGCATCTACCGCGACATAGTGGACCGAGCGTAATCCCCTGATACTGTCGGAGTGACGTAGCCCCCGCGGTCCTCTGCGGGGTCGCGGCAGCCGGGCCCCGACGAGGACGGCCCCCGGCGTCAGGCTTCAGCTCCATCCGTCACCACGCTGACCGATGGACGTCTTCACCGCGTGAAGTCCGCATCCGTGAGCCGGAGCGGCCGATGACCGGAAGGCTTGGCAGTGGCCTGTACATACGGATTTCTCAGCACCCACCCGCCCACACAGTGCGGGCTGGCGACCTTCAACTCCGCCCTGGCCACCCACCTCACCGGGGGTGGCGCCCGGGGCGGGATCGTCCGCGTCACCACGGACGCCGACGACGAGCGCCCCGCGCCCGGGGTCGTGCACACCTGGGCCCCCGGCGGGCACGAGAGCTGGAAGGCGGCGGCCTCCGCCCTGGAGCGGTTCGACGTCGCGGTGGTCCAGCACGAGTACGGCATCTACCCCGGCACGGACGGCCAGGACGTCCTGCCGCTGCTGCGGCACCTCATGGTGCCCAGCATCGTGGTCCTGCACACGGTGCTGACCCGGCCGACCCCCCGGCAGCGAAGGCTGCTGGAGCAGATCGTGGAGGTCGCGGGCGCGGTGGTCACCATGACCGGCACCGCCCGCGACCGGCTGCTCTCCGGCTATCACGTCGACGCGGGCAAGGTGTCCGTCATCCCGCACGGGGCCGCCGACCACATGCGCGTCCCGGCCCGGCGCCGCCTGCGGCCGCACCTGCTCACCTGGGGGCTGATCGGCCCCGGCAAGGGCATCGAGTGGGCGTTGCGCGCGCTCGCCCGGCTGGGGGACCTCTCTCCCTCGCCCACGTACACGATCGCGGGCAAGACCCATCCCAAGGTGCTCGAAAGCCACGGGGAGGCCTACCGCGACCGGCTGCGGCGGATGGGGGAGCGGCTCGGCGTGGCCGCCTCCGTGCGGTACGACCCGGTCTACCGCGACCAGGCCTCGCTGATCCGGCTGGTCCGCTCGGCCGACGTGGTCGTGCTGCCGTACGACTCGCACGAGCAGGTGACCTCCGGCGTCCTGATCGAGGCGGTGGCCGCCGGGGTGCCGGTCGTCGCCACGTCCTTCCCGCACGCCGTGGAGCTGCTCACCGGCGGGCCCGGCCTGCTCGTACCCCACGAGGACCCCGCGGCGCTCGCCTCGGCCGTGCGCCGGATCCTCACCGAGCCGGGCCTGGCCGAGGACCTCAGGAACCGTACCCGCGCCCTGGTCCCGACCCTGCTGTGGCCCGCCGTGGCGGCGCGCTACGAGGAACTCGCCCGGGGCCTGCTCACCGGACGCCCGGCGGCCGTGGCGGTGGCCCTGCCGTGACCCCCGCAACCCCCGCCCCCCACACGTCCCCCACGGCCGCCCCCGCCATCCCCGGCTTCGGGCACCTGGAGCGGCTGAGCGACGACACCGGCCTGTTCGAGCACGCCAGGCACGCCGTCGTCCGCCGCCAGCACGGCTACTGCACCGACGACGTCGCCCGCGGGCTCGTCGTCACCAGCCGCGAACCGGCGCCGGCCCCCGAGGTGCGGCGGCTCGCCGAGTGCTACCTGGCCTTCCTCACGCACGCGCAGGACGGCTCCGGCGCGTTCCACAACCGGCTCTCCCACGACCGGCGCTGGACCGACGAACCCGGTCTCGGCGACTGGTGGGGCCGGGCGCTGTGGGGCCTGGGCACCGCGGCGGCCCGCAACCCCGCCCCGTGGATCCGCGACGAGGCCCTGATCTCCTTCACCCTCGGCGCCACCAGGCGGTCCACGCACCCGCGCGCCATGGTGTTCGCCGGGCTCGGCGCGGCGGAGGTCCTGCGCGTCCTGCCGGACAACGCCCCGGCCGCGGCCCTGCTCGCGGACGCCGCCCTCGCGGTCGGCGTCCCCCCCGCCGATCCCGGCTGGCCGTGGCCGCAGCCCGAGCTGACGTACGCCAACGCCGCCCTCGCCGAGGTGCTCGTCGCGGCGGGCCACCTCGGCGGCGACGGCGCGATGCTCGCCGACGGCCTGCGGATGCTGGCCTGGCTCCACGAGATCCAGACCAGGGACGGGCGGCTGTCGGTCGTGCCCGTCGCGGGCTGGCGGCGGCACGCGCCGCGGGACCGCTACGACCAGCAGCCGATCGAGGTCGCCGCGCTCGCCGACGCCTGCGCCACGGCGGGCGCCGTCACCGGCGACCCCTCCTGGCAGGCGGGGGTGTGGCGGGCCTCGGCCTGGTTCCAGGGCGCCAACGACCGGGGGGCGGCGATGTGGGACATGGCGACCGGCGGCGGCTACGACGGCCTGACCCTGTACGGGCCCAACCTGAACCAGGGCGCGGAGTCGACCCTCGCGCTCATCTCCACCCTGCAGCACGCCGAGCTCCTGGTGGGCGAGCGGAGTGAGGTCCTCTGAAGGCATCGTGCCCTGGTCACGGGACCGGAGGGATGATGTGATGGGTGTCATGACGGGATATGACGCGGCCCTCGAACGGCGTCGCGTCCCGACCGCGCTCCCCGGAGGACGCCGCGTCCCGGCCCCGCCGAGCCCCCCGGGCGAGGTGTCATGACCATCCGGGACCTGGCCACCCGGCTCGGCCAGACCCTCGCCCCCGACCCGCGAAGGGTGATCATCAAGCTGTTCGTGCCCGGTGAGGACGCCGCCCTGGCGCGCAGCCGGGCCGCCGCCCTGATCGACCGCATCACGCTTCTCGGCCACGACGAGACCGCCGCGCTCCTGGAGGAGACGCTGCGGGGGTTCGGCGACCGGCACCGCGACCTCGCGACGACCTTCCTGCACCACTACGACCTGGTCCGCTACCGGGTCCCGAGCCATGTCGACCTGCGACCGGCGGCCCGTCTGCTGGTCGGCGCCTACTTCAGCCACGAGTACGCGGTGGAGGGCGCCGCGCTGTGCAACCCCTCGATGGTCGCCCACCCCGACCAGTCCGGCCTGGGCCAGGGACAGCTGCGCGCGGTGATCAGCACGCGGCAGATCGGCGAGGGCCACCTGTCGTCCATCGGCTTCGCCACGGCGGTGCTCGGCCCCGGCGACGAGCTCGTCGTCGCCGACCGTTCGGGACCGCTGACCGCCGGTCCCCGGCACGCCGTCCCCCACCGGCGTGACCTGCTCGCCGCCGCCCTCGCCGACGAGGGCTGGGACAACGAGGTCTCCGCGACCGTGCTGGGCTCGCTGCCCGGGCTCTTCGACGACGACGACTTCGAGCGGGCGGTCGCCCGTCTCCCCGCCGACCTGCTCACCCGTACCACCACGCACGGCACCGTGGAGGAGCTGCGCCGGGCGACCACCGCCGACTACGCCGTGACCTTCCCCGCCGACGTCCCGATCGAGCGGCGGGTGCTCTGGCCCGCCACCTCCGCCGAGAGCAACGGGATGGAGGACGCCCGTTTCGTGAGGATCGTCGACGAGGACGGCACGCCTTCGTACCGCGCCACCTACACCGCCTACGACGGTCGGCACATCCGCTCACGCATGATCGCCAGCGACGACCTGCGCACCTTCGAGATCACCCCGCTGCGCGGGCCCGCCGCCACCAACAAGGGGATGGCGCTGTTCCCGCGTCCGGTGGGCGGGCGGCGGCTGGCGCTGTGCCGCTCCGACGGCGAGACCATCGGCCTGACCTCCCTCGGCGACGACAGCAGGTGGCGGCGCCCGGTGCCGCTCCACACCCCCCGCAGCGGCTGGGAGCTGATCCAGGTCGGCAACTGCGGATCCCCCCTGGAGACCGGGTCGGGCTGGCTCGTCCTGACCCACGGCGTCGGCCCGATGCGCCGCTACGCCATCGGCGCGCTGCTGCTCGACCTGGACGAGCCGCACCGCGTCGTCGCCGAGCTGCCGGGCACGCTCCTCACCCCGGGCGACACCGAGCGCGAGGGGTACGTGCCCAACGTCGTGTACTCCTGCGGCGGCCTGCTGCACGCGGGCGCCCTGTGGCTGCCGTACGGGGCGAGCGACGCCCGGATCGGATTCGCCCGCGTGACCCTCGACGTCCTTCTGGGGGCGATGCGGCCGCCCCCGGAGGGCCGGTGACCTCCGCTTGACAGGTCGCCGGGAGCTTTGGCGTTCCCCATTGACAAAATATAATTTTACGTACAAGGTTGATTTTGCGATGAGAGACGTCCTGTACCTGGAACAGATCGAGCAGGCGGAAGCCCTGCTCAAGCCGCAGCGCATCGAGGTGCTGCGGCAACTCGCCGAGCCGCGATCGTGCACCGAGGTGGCGGCCCTGCTCGACCAGACCCCGCAGCGGGTCTACTACCACGTCAAACGCCTGGTCGAGGCGGGCCTGGTGACCCAGGTGACCGAGCGCAGGGTGCGCGGCATCCACGAGGGCGTCTACCAGGCGAGCGCCCGTTCCTACTGGCTCTCACCCCGCCTCGTCGGCCGGATCGGCCTGCGCGCGACCCAGGACGAGCTGGGCCTGGGCTACCTGCTGGACCTCATGGAGGAGGTCCAGGCCGACATCGGCGCGCTCGACAGGACCGCGCCGGAGCTGCCGTCCGTCGGCGTGTCCGGCGAGATCCGCATGCCCCCCGAGCGCCGCCAGGAGTTCCTGAACGACCTCCAGGCGGCGCTGCAAGATCTTTTCACCCGTTACGGCGGCGCCGAAGGGGACGCCTTCAAGATCGCCGTCGCCTGCTACCCCAAGGGAGAACCCCGTGAGTGAGCCGATGACGCTGCGCGCGCGCGTGGCCGCACCGCTCAAGGCAGTCCACCACGCCCTGACCGACCCGGGCGAGCTACGCGTCTGGCTGGCCGAGCACGCCGAGGTCGACCTGCCGCACCGGTACGCGTTCTGGGGACGCCACACCCCCGACGGGGACGCTCCCCACCAGCGCCCGCTGCACGTCGACGACCGCACGCTGCGCCTCGCGTGGCTGCTCGACGGCGTGGAGACGACCGCCGAGATCAGCCTGGAGGAGGAGGGCTCCGAGTCGACCATCGTGTCGCTGGCGCAGACCCACTTCGACATGGAGGCCGCGATGAGCGGCGGCGGTGTCCTGGGGACGCTGCAGACGTTCTGGTGCCTGGCGATCGCGAACCTGGTCGACCACCTGGAGGGCCGCGAGCTCACGCCGAAGGCCGACTTCACCTCCCCGATCATGCGGGAGGAGCTCGTCGTCGGCGGCTCGCCGGAGGCGGTGTTCGACTCGCTCGTCGACTCGGAGAAGTTCAGCCGGTGGTTCGGCTACAAGATCGACATCGAGCCGTACGTCGGCGGGCGGTTCGCGATGGGCGGCTTCGAGGCCAACGACTCGCCCGCGAAGATCGTCGAGCTGGAGCCCGGCCGCAGCCTCTCCCTGGAGTGGCCGGGCCTCGGCTTCTGCAACTGGGAGCTGGAGGGTTCGGGCGGCGCGACCCGGCTCACCTTCGTGCAGAGCGGCTTCGACGAGAAGAACCCCCCGTACAGCGGGTGGATGGGCTGGCTCAGCGGCCTCGCCGAGCTGCGCCGCTTCCACGAGCTGAGCGACTGGCGCTCGATCTGGCTGACGTGAGCGCTCCAGGCTCGCCGGAACGGACGAAGGTGAGCGGCTGACCGCGCGGGGCGGGATCCGGCGAAATGCCGATCGCGCCCCTCAGTCACCCTTGGTCATTCTTGATCACACGGCCTCGTGAATGTCACGGGGTCCGGTGAGCGTCACGCGATTCCGTGGAGCTCGCCGCCCTCCTCATCTTCACGCTCATGATGTACGACCCCACCATGAAGGCCAAGGCGAGCACGTAGGAGGCCATACGCCACACGTCCTGCCAGCCCAGAACCCAGGGCAACCCCATCGCGACGGAGCCCAGCGCGGAGAACAGCATCATCCTCGCGTACGGCCTCATCGGCAGCGCCCGCTCCCTCTTGGAGTGCAGGGGAGAAAACCGGCCTGTCACCAGCACGTAAACGCTCTGTGCGAGCATCAGGAATCCGAACGCCAGAATAAGCCAGCCGATCACCGGAAAAATCGCGTCTCTGATCATCAGGATTGCCCCCAACCCCCGTCACCGATGGACGGAACCCGTTTTTCCGGCCGTCGGCCACCTGCCCCGCGATATGCGGGGAAAACCATTCATCCGAATGGTGGCGCGCGAATACAACCCGCCTTTCCCGTTCCGGAAGAACGAGCTGCGGAAACGCCGAGACAGCTGGCCGACACAGAACTCGTTCTCCTCGGGGTCGAGCATCGTCACCCCGTGGAAGCCGTCGCTGCCCTCCGGCGTCGTCACCCGCGCCAGGGTGGCGCCCAGCGCCATCGGCCGGGCGGCCTCGGTTCCCGGCGCCCGGCGCTCACCAGCACATGACGGCCGCCTGGCCGGGTCCCCAGCAGGAGTGGACACGCGCGCGGAGGACGTAGCGGCGACCCCTGAGCAGGTGGACGCGGAGGGACGCGTTGCGCGGGCGCCCGCCGTCGTCGTCGCCCGCCAGATAGCGGGGGTCGCCGCCGACCTCCTCGAACAGCACCAGCACCGTGTCGCACTCGCCGAAGACACCGACGGTGTAGTCACGGGTGGCGCGAGGCGTGATCACGAAGTCGCGCTGCTCCCCCGCCCCGGTGCCGAGCGGGGCGGAACGGAACGGCCGCAGCTCGGGCGTCGGCCCGGCGCCCGGGGGCGGGTACCAGCGGCGGGCGAACGCGGCGTCGGGCCCGGAGACGGTGCCCGGCGGCACGATCCCCGCCCGGTGGCACGACGGTTCCAGGATGAGCCCCGGGCCGAACCGGTAGCCCATGACCGACAGCGGATCCCACACGGGACCGTTCGCCTCGCTCTCGTCGAGCCTGCGGATGACGTTGTGGAACGTCCGCGACCTCGGCCAGAGGTTCGGCGGTCCCGCGAAGTCCTCGTAGACGGCCTCCTCGTCCCAGAGGATGCCCGAGTACGGGCTCTGGTGCTCGTGGACCATGCCGATGACGTGGCCGATCTGGTGCAGCACGGCGCCCCGGCCGGACGGCCCGGTGAGGTCCCAGCCGAAGTTCGCCGTGCGGGAGGCGGTCCCGACGCGGAGCGCGTCGCGTCCCACGGCCGACCACGATCCGGCGTCCCGCCGGAACCCGATCCGCACCTCCGCCTCGGTGCGGTCGGCGACCTCGGTGAACTCCAGCCCGATGCCGAGGTCCTTCCACTCCTGGAAGCCCCTGCGCACGGCGTCGCGCTGCCCGTCGTCGTGCTCCCCGTCCAGGAGGTCGTGCTCCTCGTCCAGGAAGCAGTAGTGCAGGACCGTGCCGTTCAGCCACGCCCGCCGGCCCGAGAGCAGGGCGGCGCGTCGCCTCCCCTCAAGCCCGTCCGGCGGCGCGTGGGCGGGGTGCGGCGGGAGCGAGCAGTGCCGGACGCGCTCGCCGTCGCCCGCCCTCATCGAGATCCCCGCGAGGTGGCGGCCCTCGTCCGCGGGCATGGTGAGGAGATCAAGGAAACCGTGTCCACATGCCACGAGAGTGAGGACGGAACGCCGGACGCGCATGAGTAGGGCCTACTCAATTCCACGTGTATCACGGGCGGGCGGCCCGGCTCATACCGCTGTGAGAAACCCAAGGTCCCCCTGGCCGTTCACGGCCAGGACTGAGGAACTCGATCGCGTACGACGGAACCTGGCGGCCGGTCGCCGGGGCGTCGTCGTGACCGGCGCGGCGGGAAGCGGCAGGAGCCGCCTGACCGCCGAGGCCATATCCGTTCTCGACGCCGTGACCGAGACCATGAACAGGCCTGTTACCGGGCCGGTGACCGAAGCCGTGACCGGGTCTGTGACAGGGCCGGCGCACGCGCGGGTCACGGGAACGCCGGACGCCCTGGACACCCCGCTCGCCGCCTTCGCCCATCTCCTCTCCCGCCCCACGCGCCGCGCGGGGCTTCCCGCCGGCCGGGATTCCGCGAGGCACCCCGTCTCCCCGTCCCTCACCGGATCCTCCCCGCACGCCGCGGGACTTCTCTGCCCGCCGGACCCGGTCGAGGCGCTGGACGGGGTACGCGTGCTCGTCGTGGACGACGCCCACCTCCTCGACGACTCCTCGGCCGCGCTCGTCCACCGCCTGGCGCTCAGGGGGCGTACCCGCCTGCTCGTCACGGTCAGGGAGGGCGTGCCCGTGCCGGAGGACGTCTCCAGGCTCTGGAAGGAGAACCTCCTGCCGCGCGTGGCACTGGCCCCCATGACGGAGAGCGAGTGTGGCGAACTGCTGTCACGGGCGGTGGGCGGCTACGTGGACACCCTCACCGTCCGGCGCCTGCACCGGGCGAGCCACGGTGACCTCCGCCTCCTGCGCGAGCTGGTCGTCGCCGTCCACGCCGGAGGGGACCTGAGCGACGTGTCGGGCACCTGGACCTGGCGGGGCACTCCCCCGATGACGGCACGCGTCAGGGAGCTGGTCGAGGACACGATCCGCGACGTCGGCAGGGAGGAACGGGAGGCGCTGGAGCTCATCGCGTCCGGCAGACCGCTGAGACTCATCATGTCCGGAGAACCCCAGGCACCCACCGCGCACGGCACACCCTCGGGACTCACATCGTCCGGCACACCTTCGGGGCCCACCGCGCACGGCACCTCTTTGGAACGCGCCAAGTCCGGTGAACCATCGGACCGGGGCGCCCCGGACGAGGACACCTCGGACGCACCGGACGCACCGGACGCCGGGACGGCCTTCGGTGTCCTCGAACGCCTGCGGACGAAGGGGCTGGTCATCGTGGACGACCGGCTCTCGATCCGGCTCGCCCACCCTCTGCACGGCCCGGTGCTCCGGGCCGCCGCGAAGCGGCCTGGGACGGGCGGCCCGCCCGGCGCGCCACGGCTCTCACGGGCATCGGCCACGGCCACGGCACTGGCGGACGAGTGCGAGGAGCTGGCCGACCGCGCGTACACGGGACTGCTCTCGGGGATACCGCGCGGCACCGGCGAGCGGATGGCGGAGGACGACACCGGCTGGGACGAGCCCGCGATGCCGGAGTTCTGCGCCCGGCGCGCCCGGGTCGCCCGGCTTCGCGGGGAGACCCGTGAGGCCGTCGCCTGGAGCCGCGAGGGGCTGCGGCGCTCCCCCCACCACCGCGCCTGCCTGGCCGAGCTCGCGCACGCCTCCGCCTATCTCGGCGACCTGACGACGGCGCGGCAGGCCCTGTCACGCGGTCCGGCCCTCGACGGGGACCCGCGCGCCCATGTACGACCCCGCCCCTCAATGTCCCCGGCAGCCCTGACATCCTCGACGTCCTCCACGCCATCGGAATCCGCGGGGGACGCGCGGTCGCGGGAGCTCGCCGCGGAGCGGGCACGGACCTGGACGCTCGCCGCCGAGGGAGACCTCGACGGGGCCCTGCGCTCCGCGCTGCGCGCCGCCGGGGACGACCCGCTCGACGACGACCTGTTCGCCCTGCACGACGTGGTGCGGCTCGGGACCCCCGAGCTGGTCGTCGAGCGGCTCGGGGAGCTGGCCGACCGCGCGGAGGGAGACCTCGCCCCCCTGCTGGCGCGGCACGCCCGAGCGCTGGCCGGGCGCGACGGTGAGGCGCTGGACAAGGTGGCGCGGGGTCTCGCCGACCTCGGCCTGATGCTGCACGCGGCGGAGGCGTTCGCGCACGCGGCCCTCGTCCACGAGGACCGGCGCGCCTCGCAGTCCTCCAGGAACAGGGCCTCGGCGCTCGCGGGCGCCTGCCAGGGGGCGCGCAGCTCCGCCCTGGTCAACCTCGCGCTGCCGAGACTCACCGCACGCCAGCGGCAGATCGTCAGCCTGGCCGCGGCGGGCCTGACCAACCGGCAGATCGCCGAGCAGCTCACCGTGTCGATCCGTACGGTGGCCAACCACCTGTGCGACGCCTACGCGCGGCTCGGCAGCAGCGACCGCGCCGGCCTGGGAAGGCTCTTCACCGTCGGCTGACGCGACGGGCCGGCCTGGCACACGGACGGCCCGACCGGCCGGGAACCGGATTCCCGCCCGACCGGAAAGGCTCCGCCCGGCCGAGTACCGGACCGCACCCGGCCGAAAGACTCCATCCGGCCAGGAACACCGGCCCGCACCCGACCAGGAAGGCCCCGGCCGGAGATGTCAGGCTCCGCCGATGGCGGAGAAGGACCAGCCGGTCGCCCGGTCGAGGGCGTCGCCGGGCATCGCCAGCCTGGCGTCGCGCAGGGCCTCGGCCATGCTCAGGCCGCGCCGCAGCCCCTCGTGCAGGGCGAGCATCAGCGGCACCACCGCCTCGTCGTCGACGGGCACCGAACTCGCCACGATCCCGGCCGTGCCCAGCGGCAGCAGCGCCGCGGCGAGGCCGAGCAGCTCGTTCGCGCCGACCGGCTGCAGCCTGCCGGAGTCGCAGCTGGACAGGACGATCCGGTACGGGGCGCTGTGCAGCCGTTCGAAGTCGTGCACCGTGAGCGGGCCGTCGTCCATCCTCAGGGAGGAGAACATCGGGCTGTCGGAGCGGAAGGTGCC
Organism: Streptosporangium heterodermiicola; assembly: GCF_051390675.1. Lineage (NCBI taxonomy): Bacteria > Bacillati > Actinomycetota > Actinomycetes > Streptosporangiales > Streptosporangiaceae > Streptosporangium > Streptosporangium heterodermiicola. The sequence goes on along the minus strand of NZ_JBPJSR010000011.1, from coordinate 200,710 downwards.
GTGCGCGGCGATGTGGGCGAGCCTGCTGCCGTCGAGCGCCGCGAGCACGGCCGGGGCGACCGCGGTGCCGGACCCCAGCACGGTCGCCTCCCCGTACCGCGCGGCCAGCAGCGGGACCTCGGCGCCGCCCGTCGCCAGCCCCGGCCCCCTGACCAGCACGACCCGCTCGTCCGACGGCGACGGCTCGATCCGCCGGGCGCGGAGCCAGGCGCTGGCGGACGGCGACACGCTCAGCACCCGCTCGCCCAGCACCGGCAGCAGCGCCCAGGGAACGCCGTGCAGCCTGCCCGGCGGTACGACGACCACGGGGCCGTCCCCGAGGTGGCGCACGGCGGGACCGAGCAGCGTCTCCTGGAGGCGGCGCCCGCCCGCTTCGAGGACGGGCAGCCGGCCCTCCGAGCCCCCGTACGCGATCCGTGCGAGGCCCGCGCGGGCGTGGTCGGCGTCGATCGCCGCGTCGGCCAGCCGTCCCGCGGCGAACCTGCGCACCCGGCCCCGGCCGCAGAGCAGGACGTGCAGGTCGCCGTCGACGGCGACGATCTCGATCAGCCACCCGTCGCCGAGCCCGTCGAGCAGGGGGCCCGCGTCGAAGCGGTGGCCGTCGAAGCCGCCCTCGCTGCGGGTGCGGAGCGTCCGGGCCCGGATCGCCCTCTCCAGCCGCCGCTGCTCGCGTTCCAGCGCGGGGACCGGCACGCCTCCCGGCCTCGCCGTGTCGACCCGGCTGCTGATCTCGCGGAAGGCCGTCACGTCGCGCAGCAGCTCGGGGTCGTCCGGGGGGCGGGTCGGCGGGACCGCGAGCGCGGTGGCCCGCCAGCGCTCGCTCCAGCCGAGGAACCGGCGGGGGCTCCCCCCTGCCAGGGTCGCCCGCTGCGCGAGCACGGCCAGCTCCGCCCCCTGCGCGCTGGCCCGCGCCCGCAGCTCGGAGGCGCCCAGCGTCATCCGGTGCTCGTCCAGCAGGTCGAGCCCCCGGCGGCAGGCGTCCAGCACGCCGCGCGTGCGTCCCGCCGCGGCCGCCCTGAGCGCCTGCGCCACCCAGCCGTCCACGCGGGCGAACGCGGGCCCGCGTCCCCTGGTCCTGGCCGCGGCGGCGAGGTGGCGTTCCGCGTCGGCCTCCCAGCCGAGGGCGAGGGCGGTGCGCCCGGCGAGCAGCGAGGCCTGGACCGCCTCGGGGGAGCGCAGCTCCGCCAGCCGTACCGCGACCTCGGCGGCGTCGCGCACCGAGCGGCCGGAGACCCTTCCCGCCGCGAACCTGGCCTGGACCAGCACCAGCCGGGCGTGGGCCTGCCACCAGTCGCGGCGCTGGCTGGAGAACAGCCGGATGGCCGTGCTCGCGCGGGCGATCGCCGCGTCCGGCTCACCCGCCGCGATCGCGGCCCGCGCGGCGATCAGGAGGAGTTCGGCGCTGCGGGTCGTCTGCCCTCCCATGCGGTTCAGCTGTTCCGTGGCGGCGTCGGCCTCCTCCAGCGCCTCGCGCGCCAGCCCGGCCGCCAGGAGCACCCCGCACCGCCGGATGTGCAGCACGAACATGGGCGTGCCGAGGGCCTCGTAGCGGCCCGCGGCCTCGTCGAAGAGGCGCAGCGCCGCGGGGAGGTCTCCGGACCTGAACGCCGCCAGCCCCCGGCTCTCCACGGCGTCGGCCTTGTCGTGCTCCTGGTCGGTGGTCTCCCACAGCTGTTCGGCGGCGACGAAGTCGGCCTCGGCCCGCTCGACGGACCCCATGGCCAGGTGGACGGTCGCCCTGAGCGTGAGCGCGCGCGCGGTCCAGATCGTGTCCTGGGCGCGGCGCAGGGTGGGGATGGCCCGCCGCAGGTCGTCGAGCGCCTCGCGGTGCCCGCCGAGGACCCACCAGGCGTAGCCCCGGCGGAACAGCACGCGGGCGCCGGTGACCCCGCCGCCCCTCTCGACGGCCGCCTCCAGCGCCGCCATCCCCTGTCTCGTACGGCCCGCGTGGATGAGGGCCGCGCCCAGGGTGGCCAGCACGTCGGCCTCGCGGTTCGGGGAACCGGACCTGGCGGCGAGGGCTCTGGCCTGCCTGAGGTGGCCGATCGCCACCATGAGGTCGCCGAAGTCGCGGTGCCAGATGCCGATCACCTGGTGGGCGACGGAGGCGTCGTGCGGGGAGGGAGCGCCCGGCGACCCCGGCGACCCCGGCGACCCCGACAACACGGCCCGGGCTCCGGCCAGCGCGTCCGCCGGGCGGGCGAACACCAGGGGCAGCAGGGAGAGCGGGTCTCCCGTGGGCGGCGGGATCCGCGAGCTTCCCCCGGTCACGGATCGATGTTAGACGTGGTGTGTTCAGGGCGTCCATGCCGTGGAGCCCTCCGAGGGCGCCCCCGTCCGGCTCCGGCCTCCCGTTCTCGCCACGGGATCCGCCCGGGGGGGTGTATCAGTGAGGCGTCGAGCGACTCCTAACCCGTGGCGACGTCAGGACATCTCTGAGACGAGGATGGCGAATATGCCTGATATGGCACCAGACAGGTTCCAGGAACAGTTCGACCAGATCCAGGACGCCATGGGGGACGATGTCGTGCTCGCGGCGGGTTTCCATGGCCCGGAGCGCATGTTCCTCTACCAGAAGGGCTACGTCCTCGCCCGCGCGGAGGACGCCGACGAGGTCGCCGCGGTGGTCAGGGACGCGTTCGTCCGGGATCGCGGCGACGACTACCAGGCCGAGAACGTGCGGGTGGAGCGGGACGAGGCCCCCGGCGGCGTGCTCAGGATCCGGGTCGGCGAGCCGGACAGGAGGGAGCGCTCCGGCGACAAGGACGTGTCGGACGCGTTGAAGGCCGTCGAGGGCCTGGAGCGTGACAACAGCCGTCGCATGGTGTCCAGGAACCACATCGTGTCCATCGCGGTGAACTGCTGCCCCGGAGACGAGCCGGTCCCGGTGTCCCGGTGCGAGCCGCCCAACCCGTCGGTGGCCGAGTTCTCCGGCGAGCCGGACGTGCCGGTGTCCGTCCTCGTGGTCGACACCGGGCTGGTGGAGAACTACAAGTCGCACCCGTGGATGCACCGCGTCGAGGGCGACGGCAAGGAGGTCGAGCTCGACAAGGAGGGCATCCTCCAGCAGTACGTCGGGCACGGCACCTTCATCGCCGGGCTGGTCAGCGTCGTCGCGCCCGGCACCGACGTCACGGTGCACGGGACGCTCGTCAACGCGGGCGCCATCTGCGAGAAGGACCTGGGCGACAGGCTGCTCGGCGGGATGCTGCCGGTGGGCAGGTGGCCCGACATCATCAGCCTGTCCGCGGGGACGCCGAGCACGTCCGAGGAGACGCTCCTGGGGCTCGAAAGCTTCATGGACGCGTTGAAGGGCCACCCCGAGACGCTGCTCGTGGCGGCCGCGGGCAACAACGGCAACGACGTGAGGTTCTGGCCCGCGGCGTACGCCGACCACCCCGACTACGCCGGTGTCGTCGTGTCGGTGGGGGCGCTGAGGAGGGACGGCGCGGACCGCGCCTGCTTCAGCAACCACGGGCCGTGGGTGACGACGTACGCGCCCGGTGAGCGCCTGGTCAACGCCTTCACCGCGGTGGACCCCACCCCCGCGTCGTACGACTACCAGCACTCCACCTTCTCCAAGTGCCGGTACGACCAGCACTACGACTGCACCTGCCAGTTCCCTCCGCACCGGGGCGAGCTCACCGAGAAGATGAAGGCGTCGCCGACCGCCGTCCGCGAGCGCGTCGTGTTCGACGGCCTGGCGGAGTGGAGCGGCACCTCCTTCTCCACGCCGCTGGTGGTCGGCATGATCGCCAACTACATGATGCGCAACAAGGGGACCGGTTCCCGGGACGCCGCCAGAAGGCTGCTGAACGAGACCTCCGTCGGCATCCAGCGCGTCCCCGCCCCGGCCCTCATCCCCTCCACCTGGACTCCGGCGAGCGTGCAAAGTGTTCCGGCCGCGCCCTGAAAACCACTGCGGGCGGATCGGCCCTCCGGCGTACGATGACAGTCCCGAAAGCAAGGGGACGTCACCGTGGACCGAGACTCGATCGGCATCCTCTTCCGCGCCGCGGTGGACGGGGACGACGCAGCGGCGTGGAAATCCCTGGTGGAAGGTCTCAGCCCCCTCGTGTGGTCCGTCGTGCGCGCCCACGGGCTGAGGGACGCGGACGCGCAGGAGGTCTACCAGACGACCTGGTTCCGGCTCGCACAGAACCTCACGCGGATCCGCGAGCCGGACAAGGTCGGCGCGTGGCTGGCCAGCACGGCGCGAAACGAGTGCATCAAGGTGATCAGGGCCGCCCGGCGGGTCTCGCCGAGCGGCGACCCGGAGGTGTTCGACCGGGCCGCCGACGACCGCACCCCGGAGCAGGCGGTGCTCGACTCCGAGGACGCCGCGAGGGAGCGGGAGCGGGCGCGGGCGACCTGGCAGGCCTTCCAGGAGCTCGGTGAGAGCTGCCAGCGGCTGCTGCGCCTGCTCACGGCGTCACCGCCGTTCAGCTACCAGGAGGTGTCGGCGACGCTCGGCATCGCCGTCGGGAGCATCGGGCCGATCAGGCAGCGCTGCCTGCGACGGCTGCGCGTCCTCCTGGGCAGGCGGGGGTTCCAATGAGCGCGGGGTCCCCGATGAGCGACGACGAGCTGGAGGCGGAGCTGCGCCGCGCCGTCGAGCTGTTCGATCCCGTCCCCTCGCATCTCATGCAGGTCGCGGTCGAGGCGTACACGCTGCGCACCCTCGACGCGGAGCTGGCCGAGCTGGTCTTCGACTCCCTGAGCGGGTCCTCGCGGGTGCGGGGTGAGAGGCAGCCGCGCGTGCTGACCTTCCAGGGCGCGGGGCTCACCGTCGACCTGGAGGTCACCGTGAGCGCCACCGGCGGGCGGGTGGTGGGCCAGCTGATACCACCGCGCCCGGTGGAGGTCGAGGTCCTGGGGGGCCGTCCGGTCACGCTGACGGCCGACGACCTGGGCAGGTTCATCCACGACGACGTTCCCGCCGGGCCGTTCAGCCTCCGCTGCCGCCTCGGGGACGCGACGGTCGTCACCGAGTGGATCACCGTCTGACGGCGGCGCGCCCGGGCCTCGGGTTCGGGGTCCCCACGACGGGTCTCGGGTTTCGGTGCCCAGGTGGGGGTACCCGAACCTGTAGACGACAGGGGGACCCATGAGTGACCGCCAGACCGTGCCCGAGTTGATGGGTGAGAACGACGTCGTGGATCTGCTGGTGCGCCAGCACGCGATGATCAGGGATCTGTTCGACGAGGTCGAGGAATCCCTCACCGGGTCGCGGCGGGCCGATGCCTTCGAGCGCCTCGTACGGATGCTGGCGGTGCACGAGACCGCCGAGGAGGAGGTCGTGCACCCCTACGCGCGCCTCAAGATCGAGGACGGGGACGAGGTGGTCGACGACCGCCTCGCGGAGGAGAGGGAGGTGAAGCAGATGCTCGCCGACCTGGAGAAGCTGGGCACCGACCATCCCGGCTTCTCCGGACACCTCCAGATGCTGCGGGCGGCGGTGCTGGCCCACACCCGCGCCGAGGAGCGCTACGAGTTCGCCCAGTTGCGAGCCCGGACGAGCGTGGCCGAGCGCCGGGCGATGGCGGCCGGGGTGAAGGCGGCCGAGGCGCTGGCCCCGACCCACCCGCACCCGGGTACGGAGTCGGTGGTCATGAACCTGCTGTTCGGGCCGTCCCTGGCGATCGTGGACCGGACGCGCGACGTGATCCGCCAGGCCATGCGGGGGCAGGTCGGCTGACCGTGCGGGGGCGGGTCGGCTGAGGTACGCGTCTCCCCCGCCGCTCTCACCGTGACGGCCGGTCAGGGGGCGGCGGCCGGGGGCGGGATCGGGGGTGAGGCCGGAGCGAGGTCCCGGTCACGACCTCGTCGCCGCGCCCGCCTCCCGCAACGAGGAGGCGCCGCGCCGCCAGTGGCCCATGACGTGCTCGGCGAAGAGCCGGTCCAGGGCCAGGGCGCAGGCCGCTCCGTACAGGACGTCACCGGCCCGCGAGGGATACCGCGCCGCGAACCCGCCGCACATGTCGTCGGCGGCGATCTGCTCGTGCGCGGCGTCGGTGCGCACGTGCTCGGGTGCGGCCTCGGCAGACGTGTGCTCGGGTGCGGCGTCGGCGCGCGTCTGCTCGTCGTGGACGCGCACCCGCTCGTCGTAGAAACGCCTCGTCGCCTCGTCGCAGCCCAGCCTGCGCAGGCCCAGGGAGTACAGGTGGTCGGACGCCGATGAGGTCATCTCGACCGCCGCCAGGTGGCCCAGCAGCGCTCCGAGGTGGCGCCGGTGCAGCCCGAACAGCGACATGGCGTTGGAGACGGCCAGCGTGATCGCCGGGACCCGGCCGAGGTGGGCGCCGTAGGAGTCGTCCATGCCCAGCCCGCGCATGGTGGTCCCGAACAGCTCGGAGCGCGTCCGCCCGGCCCTCCCGCCGCCGGACGCGTCCGCCTGGATCTCCGCCAACGCGGCCCTGGGACGATCGCTCAGCCGGGGAATCGCCAAGGTGTGCGGGTCGGTCTCCTTGAGGTCGTGGATCGACCGGTGCGCGACGAACTCTCGGAACTGCTCCAGGTCGGCCTGCCGCCGGAGGAACCCCGCCAGGTCGGGCCCGTCGACGGCACCGGCCACCAGCTCGGCCAGGGCCTGGCGCGTCTGCCCGGGCCGCGAACCCGGCGGGTACCGTACGGCCCGCGCCAGCCCCTCCTCGAAGCGCGCCTCCAGGATCTCCCGCACCTCCAGCAGGGAGGGATTCCACTCCCACCGGTCGTCCACGCCGTCGAAGCCCCGGTGGTGCAGCTCGTAGCAGACGAAGAGGGCCAGCTGCACGTCCTCGTCCACGAGGACCGGGCCCGCGAAACGCGCCGGGAACGACAGGAGCGGGAGCGAGAGGAGGCCGAAGCGGTGTGGCGGGCGTACCAGCCGTTCGAAGAGCAGGGAGGTGATCGGGCCTCGCACCGCCGGAAGCGCCGGAGCACCGCCGGGAACCCGCGAACCCCGCGGGCCCGGAAGGTCCCGCTTCGAACGCGACGAACGCGACGAACGCGACGAGGCCGACGGGGCTGACAGGGCCGACGGGGACAAAGACGAGGGCAAAGGGGGCAACGAAGGCGCTGGGAAACCGGAAACCGCCGGGGGATCGCTCGCGGCCTCGGGGCGGCCCTCCACCGTGACGCCGTCGTCGCGGACGTCGGCGATGCGCCGCCCGCGGTGAGCGGACGCGTCGAACCCGCGCGTCATGCGTCCCCCCGTTCGATGACCCCTCAGAACGATCCGATGCCCGCCCCGGAGCCCTCGAAACGCCCTCAAGATCACTTCTTCCTCCCGATGAACTGCAGAAACAACGAAATATGTTGATTTTCCAGTAGCCATGGCAGGCCCCAAGCCGTCCGGACCGGGCCGGTACCGCCTTCTCCGGACCGGGAGCGCCCGGCGTTCCCGTACGAGAGGAGAATGGGGTCCTGATGAGAGTCGGGATCCTGGGGCCGCTGCGCGTGGACGGCGGGCCGCCACACGCGCACGGCACGGAGATCCACGGCGCGCGGCTGCGGGTCCTGCTGGTCAGGCTCGCCCTCGACCCCGGGCGCGTGGTCACCGCCGAGCGGCTGATCGACGACCTGTGGCCGGAGGGCCCGCCCGATCACCCGGCGAACGCGTTGCAGTCGCTGGTCTCCAGGCTCCGCCGCCGTCTGCCCGGCGCGGTCGCGTCCCACCCCGCCGGTTACCTCCTCGACCTGCCGCGCGAGGCGGTCGACGCCTGGACCTTCGAGCGGCTGGCCGCCGATGGCCGTGCCGCCTCGGGCGACCCCGCCTCCGCCGGGTCCCTGCTGCGCGAGGCGCTGTCCCTCTGGCGCGGCCCGGCCCTCGCCGACGCGTCCGCCCTCCCCTTCGCCGCCGCCCCCGCCACCCGCCTGGAGGAGCTGCGCCTGTCGGCGCTGCGGGCCCGCTTCGACGCCGACCTCGCCCTGGGACGCGGCCCGGTGGCGGAGCTGGAGGAGGTGGTCGCGGCGCACCCGCTGGGCGAGCCCTTCCACGCCCGGCTCGTACTGGCACTGCTCGCCGAGGGGCGCCGCACGGAGGCACTGGCGGCGTACGAACGGATCAGACTGCGCCTCGCAGAGGACCTCGGCATGGACCCCGGCCCCGAACTCCGCGACGCGCACCTGACCGCCCTGCGCGGCGGGCCTCCCCGCCCGGCGCCCGGTCCTCGCGAGGCCGTCACGGACGCCCCCGATCTCACGGAACCCGGGGAGCGCAAGGAGCCCAAGGAGTCCCGGGAGCGCAAGGAGCCCCGGGAGAATCTGCCCGCGCGGTTGACGAGCTTCGTCGGCAGGCGGGCGGAGCTGGCCCGGCTCGTGGAACTGCTCGGGACCGCCAGGCTCGTCACCCTCACCGGACCGGGCGGGGTGGGGAAGACCAGGCTGGCGATCGAGACCGCCGCCTCCCTCGACGTGCCGGACGGGGTCTGGCTGGTGGAGCTGGCCCCGCTCTCGCATCCGTCCGGGGTGGCGGCGGCCGTACAGGCCGCCCTGAGCGGGAGCGGCCTGCTGGCGGACCACCCGGCCGCGCCCTGGACCGGGCCGGATCTCGGGGGTGTTCCCGGTGAGGCGGGTCCCGCTGATGTCCCCGGCGGCCAAGGCTCGCTGGAACGGCTGGCCGTGGCGCTTCGCGGCAGGGCGCCGGTGCTGGTCCTGGACAACTGCGAGCACGTGATCGACGAGGCCGCGCGGGTCGCCGACCGGCTGCTCGCCGCCTCCGGCGGGCTGCGGATCCTCGCCACGAGCCGGGAGCCCCTGGACATCACCGGGGAGAGTCTCCACCCGGTGCTCCCCCTCGGTCTTCCCGCACCGGACGCGGGGCCGGAGGAGGCGCTGGCGTGCCCGGCGGTGGCGCTCTTCGGGGACCGCGCGGCCGCGGCGCTCCCCGGCCTGCGCGTCGACGACGACACGGTCGCCGACGTCGTACGGGTCTGCAGGGAGCTCGACGGCATCCCGCTGGCGATCGAGCTGGCGGCGGCCCGGCTGCGGTCCCTCGGCGTCGGGCAGCTCGCCGACATGATCGGGGACCGGCTGGCGTTCCGCGGGAGCCGTACGGCACAGCCGAGGCACCGCACGCTGCGGGCGGTGATCGACTGGAGCTGGGACCCGCTGAGTTCCGACGAACGCACGCTCCTGCGCCGCATGTCGGTGTTCTCCGGCGGCGCGACCGCGGACGCCGTGGAGCGGATCTGCGGGTACGGCGTGGACGCGGTCGCGTCGCTCGCCGACAGGTCCCTGGTCGCGGTGGTGGCGGCGCCCCGGGCGGGCGGTGAGGTCCGCTACCGCCTGCTGGAGACGCTGCGCCGGTACGCCGCGGAGAAGCTGGAGGAGGCGGGCGAGACCGGCCGGACGCGGGCCGGGCACCTCCGTCACTTCGTCGGGCTGGCCGAGGCGGAGGAGCCGTCGCTGCGGACCGGCGACCAGCTGCGCGGGCTCGCGGTCCTCGACGCCGCGCAGGGCGACCTGGACTCCGCGCTCGACCACGCGATCTCCTCGGGAGACGGCGATTCGGCCCTCCGGATGATCCTGGCCAGGCTGTGGTACTGGATGATGCGGGGCGGACGCGGGGAGGCCGGAGCGTGGGCGTCGGCGGTGCTGGTGGCCGTCGGCGACGAGCCGCCTCCCGGGCGGGAATTGGCGCACGCGCTGTGCGTACTGGCCGCTCCCGCCGACACGCCGATGACGGGCGCGCGGTCACGTGCCCTGGAGACGTTGTGGGAGTCGGACCACCCCGCGGCACTGGGGTCGTGGGCGATCGTGAACGGCTACCCGGCCGAGACCGCGGAGGCCCACGGGCGGGCGATGGCCGCGGTCGGGAGGTTCGGCGGCCACCCCGACCCGTGGATGAGGGCGACCGCGCGGCTGATGGGCGGGATCGTCGAGTTCGAGTACGGGCGGGCGGGGGCGGCGCGGGCCGAGGAGCTGCTGCGGCCCGCGGTGGACGACTACCGCCTGACCGGTGACCGGTGGGGGTTGTCGATGGCCTTCTACTGGCTGTCGCTGGTGGCGGAGAACCGCGGCGACACGGCCGGTGCCCTGTCGTTGCTGGAGGAGGCCGTGACACCGGCGACGGAGATCGGCGGCCTGGAGGCGGTCCCCGGGCCGATCATGGTGCGGGTGCGCCTCTGTCGGCTCCGTCTCCGCGCGGGAGATCTCGCCGGGGCGGAGACGGAGCTGGCTCGGGCGGAGGCGACGGTGAGCCGTGTCGAGGACCCGGTCGCGACCGCCCGCGTCCGGCACGTCCAGGGGGAGCTGGCTCTGCGGCGGAAGGACCCCGAGCGGGCCGGGTCCCTGCTCCGCGAGGCACTGGACCTGCTGCGAGGTCGGCCTGCGGCCTCCCCGCAGCTGGTGGCGCTGATCAACGTGGAGATCGCCCGGGTGCACCGGGCACGCGGCGAGCCGGACCCCGCCCGCGCCCCGCTGCGCCGCGCGCTGGAGTCGGTCGCCCCGAGCGGCGACGAGACCGTACGGGCGTCGGTTCTGGAGGAGGTCGCCGAGTGGCACGCCTCGACCGGCGACCTGGAGGGCGCGTCCGTCCTCCTCGGGGCGGCGCTCACGCTTCGCGGAATCGGCCGGATCGACCGGACGGCCGACCCCGCCGTCCGCGCGCTGGCCGCCCGCGCCGCCGAGGCGCTCGGCGAGGACCGCCACCGAGCGGCACACGCCCGTGGCGCCACCCTGCGCGACCCCGAGTCGTTCGCCCTGGAGGGACTCGGCCACGTGCCGCGATGACATCGGCGCCCGGCCGTGAGCCGTCGTAGTGACGTCAGCGCCCGGTTGCGGGCCTCGCGACGACGCCCGCCAGATAGTCCTGGAGACCGTCCTCGCCGCCGTGGTAGCCGACGTAGCCGTCGGGACGGACGAGCACCAGGCCCCGCCCGTAGTGGCGGTGGATCCGGCCGTCGACGTCGAGCAGGTCTCCCGGCCCGCACGGCTCGTCCCCCTGGAGCACGGTGTGCGCGCGCACCCCGGGCCCGTACGCCGCGTTGACCTCCTTGACGAGCGCGGCGTGGGCCGTACCGACGGCCAGGAGGGTGAAGTGAGGCCCACGCAGCACGTCGAAGAGGCGGCCGGTGGCGGTCACGTCGTCCGGACGCGTCTCCGTACCCGAAACCTCGCCCGAGCGCGTCCCCGTACCCAGTACGGCGTCCGGGACGCGCTCGCCGCCGCGCTCGCCGACGGCCAGTGAGGCGCCCCGGTAGCCGAGCAGGAGTTGCTGCGTCTCCCCGTCCCGGACGTGCGCGTCCCGCTCCCCCGCCTCCGCGCGGCGGTGGAGCCTGGTGCTGATGCCGAGCACGTCCGCCGCCACCGGGAGCCGCTCCTCCTCGTAGGTGTCGAGCAGCCGTCCGGGAGCGCCGCCGAGGGCCGCCGCGAGCTTCCACCCCAGGTTGTAGGCGTCCTGCACACCGGTGTTGAGACCCTGGCCGCCCGCCGGGGAGTGCACGTGCGCGGCGTCTCCCGCGAGGAGGACGCGGCCCGCGCGGAACCGTTCCGCCATGCGGATGTTCACCCGGTAGAGCGACACCCAGGAGACGGCGGTGAAGCGGACGTCCGTCCGCCCCGACCCCTCGTCGAAGATCTTCTGGAAGGACTCGGGGGACAGCTCGGGCGTCTCGCCGGTGACCGGCGCGGTGAACTGGAAGACGTCGGTGCCAGGGAGCGGGCACAGCGCGACGCGCATCGTGCCGGTGGCCGTGTCGGCCCAGACGTGCCAGTACTCGCGGTCGAGGTCGGGGGTCCTGACGTCGCCGATGAGCATGCGCTCGGTCTCGAACGTCTCGCCCTCGAAACCGATGGGCAGATGCCCGCGTACGAAACTCCGCCCGCCGTCCGCGCCGACGAGATAGGCACACCGCACCCGCTCGACCCCGCACCCAGCCCCCTGCTCGGATCCGGAAACCGGCTCCGAACCGGAACCAGCTCCGAGGCCCGGTCCGGTGAGGGTGACCGTGACCCCGTCGCCGTCCTGCTCGAACCCCGTCACCTCGACACCGAACTCGACCATCCGCCCCAGCTCGGCGAGCCGGTCGCGCAGGATCCGCTCGACCCGCCACTGCGGCTGCATGAGGACCATCGGGTACGGCACCTCGGCGTCCGGTTCCCTGATCTCGTGCATGCGGCCCTCCCAGACCACCTGGTCCCCCCGGTACGCGCGCATGGCCGGGTAGATCCCGCCGGTGGCAATAACCTCCTCGATGACGCCGAGGTCGTCGAAGACCTCCTGCGTACGTGGTTGGATGCCCTTTCCGCGCGATCCCGTGGGAGGTTCGGGTGACCTCTCCACGATCCTGACGTCCACCCCGCGCCGGGCCAGGTCGATGGCGAGCGTGAGCCCGGTCGGCCCCGCGCCGACGACGAGCACCTGATCCTGGATCATCGTTGCCTCCTCGTTGGTGAGGTTGGTGAGGAGGTGAGCGTCGCGGGCGGCGCTGCCAGATCGCTGTCAGCGGCCTGCCGCGGCCCCGGGGGCACTGTCACGACACGCACTGTCACGACACGCACTGTCACGGAACCGTTTCGGAAGCCATCCCCGGAACAGCCCGGCTCGGGCGTCGTCACGAAAGCCGTCCAGCCCGGAACGGCCCCGCTCAGGCGTCACCGGCCCCGGGACCGGCCCCGACCAGGTGATCATCAACCCTGGCGCCGGGGTCGCGTTCGAAGGAAAACACGGCGCGAAAACGATGGAACCCGCCGACAGCGCCCGGCGTCGATTCGGGATGTTTGGCAAGACCGTTTACGGTCAGGCCATGGAGAACCTCGACGTCCCGCGGTTCCCGCCCGTCCCCCTACCGGAAGCGGTCCTGGTGTCTGCCTCTCCATCCGCGTCGGTGCCCGCCGACAACCCCACAACCGGACGACCGGCTCCCGCGGACGACACCGCGACCGGGCGGCTGGCCGCGCTGCGGCGGTACGAGATCCTCGACACCCCCTCGGACGGGACCTTCGACGAGATCGCCAAGCTGGCCGCGACCGTGTTCGATACGCCCATCGCCACGGTCAGCGTCGTCGACACCGACCGGGTGTGGTTCGCCGCCACCCACGGGCTGGACGGGGTGGAGGAGGTCGGCGCCGAACCCGGCCTGTGCGCCTCGGCGGTGCTGGCGGACGGCCCGTACGTCGTGGGGGACGCCACGGTCGACCCTCGCACCCTGGACCACCCGCTGGTCCGCGGGGAGCTGGGGCTGCGGTTCTACGCGGCCGCCCCTGTCGTCACCGCCGACGGGCATCGGCTGGGCACCGTGAACGTCATCGACCGGCGCCCGCGCGAGGCCACCGCCACGCAGACGGCGGTGCTGACCGGGCTCGCCGCGCTGGTCGCCCGGCACCTGGACCTGCGCCTGGCGAGCATCCACGCCATACGCGCCGAGCGGCTGCTGCGCGAGGAGGCCGACGATCGCGGCACCGTGGCCGCCGCGCTCGCCGAACGGCTGCGCCAGGTCGCCTCCGCGGAACGCGATACGGGCCACCCCGCGCTGTGCCAGCTCGGCGGCTCGGGACGGCAGTGCGCCGAACCCGCCGAGCTCAAGATCGCCGACGGCTGGGGCGACTCGGCGTGGGCCTGCACCACGCACGCGGAGGAGGCCCTCTTCGTGGCCGCGGTGTTCATCGCCAACAAGGACCTGGGCGGCCTGAACGCCTATCTCGACCGCCCCTGACCCGCCTACCGCCGCTCCAAAGGGAAGCGGTGGGCGGGCCGTCGAGAAGCGCGGTCAGGCGTCCACCTTGACGCGGCGGGCCTCGATCGCCTCCAGTCCCACCTGGTCGTCGGGGAGGGCGTCGGGCATCTCGGTGTCGAGACGCACCAGCCTCCTGACCCGCAGCGACCCGGCGACGACCAGGACCATCCCGAGGGCGCAGACCAGGTAGAGCAGCCCGATGCCCCGGCCGGGTCCCACCCCGATCACCGCGCCGACCGTCGAGGCGAGCGGGCCGCCGGGGACGAGCAGCGGGTCGAGCAGGGCGGCGCCCAGCGGGGCCACCAGTCCCATGCCGACCGGCAGGGTCGACCAGGCGACCAGGGTGTTCAGCGCGAAGACCCGGCCGTGGTAGCGGTACGGCACCTTGATCTGGACGATCGTGGTGTAGATCGAGTTCATCACGGTGAGGAAGAAGGTCAGCGCGAACGCGCCGATCCCGATCGTCACCAGCGACGGGCTGAAGCCGACGACCACGCTCCCCGCGGCCATCGCCAGCGTCGCGATCAGGACCCCCCGGAAGCGCCGCTTGGGCGGCCCGCCCCACAGCGCCATGGTGAGCCCGCCGAGCAGCACGCCGAGACCGCTCACCACCGAGACGCGACTCACGTCGGCGAGGGTCGCGAAGGAGAGCACCAGCGGGGACACCAGCAGCATGAGCGGCGACAGGAAGATGTTGAGCACCGCGAAGAAGACGAGCATCGAGCGCAGGCCCCGCTCGTTCCAGGTGTAGCTGAACCCCTTGGCGATCTCGGTGGTCAGCGGCTCCCTCGGCCGCCACGGCAGCGTGTCGGGGAAGCGGACGAGGAGCACGACGGCGATCGCGAAGACGTAGCTGACCACGTCGATGGCGACGATGCCGCCCAGCCCGATCCAGGCCAGCAGACCGGCGGCGATCAGGGGTACGACCAGCTGCGCCACCCCGCCCGCCATCTGGGTGACCCCGATCGCGTGGCCGAGGTAGTGCTTGGGGACGAGCTGCGGGACCGCGGAGTTGTAGGCCAGCCGCTGGAAGCTGCTCGCGACCGACAGCGAGATGACCAGCAGATAGATCTGCCAGAGCTGGAGCTCACCGAACAGGATGATCCCGGCGAGCACCGCCTGGATGGCGGCCGAGGCGCAGTCGGCCAGCAGGATCACCCGGCGCCGGTCGCCCCGGTCCACGATCGCCCCGGCCAGCGGCGAGATCAGCAGCCCCGCGAGGTTGAGCACGGCCAGGATCGAGAACTGCGTCACCGAGCCCGAGTCGACCAGCACCGTGAGCGGCAGCGCCCACCCGACGAGCGCGGAACCGATCATGGATATCTGCTGGCCGGCGGAGAAGGTGAGGAAACGCCCCATGCTCGGCTGGACGGTCTCCTTCGCGGGCTTCGGGTCCGACGTCCTGGCGACCCCGTGGACCCACCAGGTGTCGTCGGGCCCGCGTTCCGGGGGCGTGTCCAGCCGGTCGTGGACCTGCAGGATCCCGGCCAGCTCCTCGGCCCGGTAGCGCAGGAAGAAGTGCCCGCCCTCGTCGAGGACGACCAGGGCCGCGGTGTCCGCGATGAAGTGCCACTCCCTGAACCGCTCCTCGTAGAAGTCGGTCGCCGGGTCGCGCTCGCCGATCACCGAGACGACCGGGGCACGCAGCCGGACCCGGTCGGGGGTGTCGAACAGGTCGGTGAAGTACTTCTCGGCCGCCTTGCCGTCGTGGCGCATCGTGCGGACGATCCGGTCGGCCACCCCCGGGTCGAGCTCCTCCAGGTCGACGCCCCGCGCCTTGAGCCAGTTGATGTCGCCCTGGCTGCGGCGCAGGCTCTCGAACTCCCCGATGCGCGACAGGGCACGCATCAGGCCGCGGGGACGGGCGAAGGGGAAGATCGCCCCGATGTAGACGGCCTCGACCTCGCGTCCCGCCGCCTCCACGCGCCTGGCCAGCTCGGTGGCGAGGCCCGCGCCGACCCCGCAGTGACCGTAGATCACCACCGGGCCCTCGACGGTCCGCAGGATCTCCTCGGTGCAGCGCCTCGCGACCTCGTCGAAGTCCTCGGGCTCCTCGTCCAGCCCGACGTCGTTGCCAGGGATCGCGACGGCGTAGAGCGCCTGGTCCGCGGGGAGCGCGTCGGCGAGCGGCTGGTAGACGATCGCGCTGCCCGAGCCGTACGGGACACAGACGTAGCTGCGCGTCACCGTACGGCGGGGAGTGAGCCGCTGGAGCAGCGGGCGCACCCCTCCGCCGCCGGGGCCGCCGACGAACCCGGCCAGCTCCCGCACCGTACGGAAGGAGAACAGGTCCACCAGGCCGACCTGCAGGCTGCCCTCGGGCAGGGCCCTGCGCAGTTTGGCCACGACCTGGATGGCCAGCAGGGAGTTGCCGCCCAGGTCGAAGAAGTCGTCGCCCGCGCCGACGCGCTCGACCGAGAGCACCTGCTCCCAGACGGCGGCGATCGCCCGCTCGGCGTCGTTCTCCGGCTCGACGTACTCGGCGGCCCCGGGCTTCTCAGGGGCGGGCAGGGCCTTGCGGTCCAGCTTGCCGTTCGGTGTGAGCGGCAGCGCGTCCAGGGTGACGAACATCGAGGGGACCATGTAGTCGGGCAGGGTGCCGCCGAGGGCGACCCGCACCCGGGCGGTCTCCGGTGGCTCGTCCGCGACGAGGTAGGCGACGAGCCGCCGGTCCCCCGGCACGTCCTCCCTGACGATCACCGCGGCGTCGCGCATGCCCGCGCGCTCCCGCAGCGCCGCCTCGATCTCTCCCAGCTCGATCCGCAGGCCGTGCAGCTTGACCTGGTCGTCGAGGCGGCCGAGGAACTCGATCGTGCCGTCGGGCAGCCACCGGGCCGCGTCGCCGGTCCGGTAGACGCGGTCGTCGCCGAGGGCGAAGAACCGCTCGGCGGTGAGCTCGGGCCGCCGGTGGTAGCCGAGGGCGACGCCGACCCCGCCGATGTGCAGCTCGCCGGGTACGCCCACCGGCACCGGGCGGCGGTGCGGGTCGAGCACGTGCAGCGCGATGTTCTGGATCGGCGCGCCGATCGGCACGCTCGTCCTGCCCGCGAGCGCCTCGGCGGTGCAGTGCCAGGAGGAGACGTCGATGGCGGCCTCGGTGGGGCCGTAGAGGTTGTGCAGCTCGGCGCCCGGCAGGGTCGCGAGACAGCGCAGGGCCAGGTCGACCGGGAGTTCCTCCCCGCTGCAGATGACGCGCCGCAGCGAGGTCAGGTCCCGTACGCCGTCCTCCGCCAGGAAGATCCCCAGCATTGAGGGGACGAAGTGCGTCGTGGTGACGCCCTCCGAGGCGACCAGGTCGCGCAGGTAGGCCGGGTCGCGGTGCCCGCCGGGCTCGGCCAGCACCATCCTGGCGCCCGTCGTGAGCGGCCAGAAGAACTCCCAGACCGACACGTCGAACCCGGCGGGCGTCTTCTGCAGGACGACGTCGTCCGGCGTCAGGCCGTAGCGCCTCTGCATCCAGTCGAGGCGGTTGACGATGCCCCGGTGGCTGTTCGGCACCCCCTTCGGCCTGCCCGTCGAACCGGAGGTGTAGATCATGTACGCCGCCGCGCCCGGCTCGCCCGCGCCCCTTGAAACGTCCTCGGCGTCCCCGGAGACCGCCTCGGCGCTCTCGGAAGCGGCCCCGGAAACGTCCTCGGCGTCCTCGGATGCGGCACCGGCGTCCTCGGAGGCAACCCCAGGGGTGGCCCAGACGGTGGGGTCGTCCAGGGCGAGGACGGTGGCGCCGTGCCCGGTCAGCCGGTCCGCCAGGTGCCGCTGGGTGAGCACCACGGCGGCGCCCGCGTCGGAGAGCATGAAGGCGAGCCGGTCGGCGGGATAGTCGGGGTCGAGCGGCACGTAGGCCGCCCCCGTCTTGAGCACGCCCAGCAGCCCGGTCACCAGCTCCGCCGACCGCTCCGCGCAGACCGCGACCAGCGACCCCGGCCCCGCCCCCGAGCCGCGCAGCACGCGGGCCACCCCGGCGGCCCGCTCGTCGAGCTCCCGGTAGGTCAGGGACTCGCCCCCGAAGGTGACCGCGAGGGCCTCGGGGCTCCGCGCCACCTGGGCCTCGACGAGCCCGTGCAGCGTCGCGCCGGAGGGGAAGTCGGCCGCCGTGTCGTTCCACTCCTCGGTGAGGAGCCGGTGCTCGGCCTCCCCCAGCAGCTCCAGCTCGCTCACCGGGACGCCGGGCCTGGCGACGGCGTCCCGCAGGAGGTTCTCCAGGTGCCCGGCCATGCGCTCGACGGTCGCGGCGTCGAACAGCGCGGTCCGGTAGGTGAAGGTGGCGGTCATGCCACCGTCGGCGGCGGGGACCAGGTAGAGCTCGATGTCGTAGCGCGCCGAGCCCGGCGCCATCGTGAAGTCCTCGGCCGCCAGGTCCCCGGCGGCGCCCGCGGCGACGGCGAAGTCGTGCATGGAGAAGAGCGCGTCGGCCAGCGGCTGCCTGCTCGGGTCGCGCGGCACGTCGAGCGCGTCGACCAGCCGCGTGAAGGGCAGTTCCTGGTGGTCGAGGGCGTCGACGACCACGTCCCGGGTGCGGGTGACGAGGTCGGCGAAACCGGGGTCGCCGTCGAGACGGGCGCGGAGCACGAGGGTGTTGACGAACATGCCGACCACGTCGTCCAGCCCGTCCCTGGTCCGCCCGGCGACCGGCGTGCCGACGGCGAGGTCGTCCCGGCCGCTGTAGCGGGCGAGCAGCACCTGGAAGGCCGCGAGCAGGGTCATGAAGCGGGTCGCGCCGCGCTCCGCGCCCAGCCCGGTCAGGGCGGTGACCAGCCCGGAGTCGAGCCGGTGAACGTGGGAGGCGCCGTCGACGGTGAGCCTGGGCGGGCGCGGCCGGTCCGAGGGCAGCTCGGCGCGGGGCAGCCCGGCCAGCTCCCTCCGCCAGAAGGCCAGCTCGCGCTCGAACGGCCGCTCGCGCTGCCAGAGCGCAAAGTCCCCGTACCGGACGGCGGGCGCGGCGGGGGCGTCTCCCCGGTACAGCGCGAGGAGGTCGGCGAAGAGCAGCTGGGTCGACTGCCCGTCGGCGGCGATGTGGTGGACGAACAGCGCCAGGACGTGCTCGTCGTCGGCGATCCTGATCAGGGTGGCGCGCAGCAGCGGCCCCTCGGCCAGGTCCAGCGGCTCGGCGCTCTCCGCGCCGATCAGCCCGGCGGCCTCCGCGTCCGTGGCGGCCTCGGCCAGCCGCAGCGGCACCGGCGCGACGGGGACGACGTGGACCGCGGGCCGCCCGTCCTCCGTCGCGGGGAAGCGGTGGCGCAGGCTCTCGTGCCGTTCCGTCAGCGTGGCCAGCAGGTCGCGCAGCCGGTCGACGTCGAGCGGGCCGCGCAGCCGCACCGCGACCGGGAGGGTGTACGTGGAGGTGCCCGGCGTGAAGTGCTCCATGAACCACAGGGGCTCCTGGGCCGGGGAGAGCGGGGGAGGCGTGCCCTCGGGCCCGCGCGGGATCTCGGGGCGCTCGGTTTCGACGGCCCCGCCCCGGAGTCTGCGCCTGAGCAGATCCCGCCTGGCATCGGACAGATCGGCGACGGACATGGCCTCATCCCCCTGTGACGACGTCTCCACGGGTACGCCGGGACAGCGCGGCGCCGGGGTGCGGGGGGCGCGGCGCGCTCACGATGAATCCACGGAAACCATCGGACGCGCACGCCAATGTGCGCAGAACAGGAAAGAAGGTATCCCAAAAGAATCCGCGACTCCATCAAGGTCCACTGGCCACTTTCGGCGGCAGGAAGGGGGTGGCGGCCCTCACCGCGAGCCGGTGTTCTCCCCGGGCTTCTCCCGGCGACCTCCCCGGCGTTCCCCCTGGACCTCTCCCCGGCGACGGCACCGGTGGAAACGCCGGTGTTCAGCCGGTGGGACACCGGGGAAAACACGGCACCCGGCGCGTGGGAGCGGGGGAACCACCGGTCTCCCGGTACGGGAAGGTACGGTCAGCTCATGTCCGAGCGCAGCATGCCGCACGACCTCGCCGCCTGGGCGTGCCCCCACGGGCAGGACGCTCGCCGGGGTTGCACGACCTGCTACGAGGAATCCGGCGACCCCGACACGTCGAATCCCTTCTGGGAGGTCGCCGCGTGGTTCACCACCTCGCGGCCGATCCCGATCAGGACACTCCAGGACGCGCACCACCACGGCCGCCACTTCGCCCTCGACCAGCCGTCCACACCGCTGGTCTACCTCCTCACCGGCCGTGCCCGCGCGGGCGACAGCGTGCAGGCGATCGCGGGCGTCGTCGGCTTCCTGCTGCACAACCGGCACGTGGTGGCCGACTTCACCGTGACCGAGACCCGCGCCACCCGCCGCTCGCCCGGCACTCCCAGCAAGCCCAACGCGACCCGCCAGACCGACAAGTGGCTCCAGGACCAGCGCCGCCCCGACGGCCGCGCGCGGTGAGAACCCCACACCGCGAACAAACGGCCACGGCGACCGCCGGTCCCCGTCACGGACGCACAGCCACCGCGTCACGGATCGAGGCGACCTCCCGGGCCTCGTCACGGGTGAAGGGCACGGCGACCGCCCGGCCTTCCGTGACGGACACGCGATCACCGCGTCGCGGATGACAAGGTAGGGCGGCAGTCCCTAAGCTCGACAACACCATTGTCGAAACGGCGAGCCGGGAGGCGATCGTGACGGCCGACCCTCCGGGCTTCGAGCTCCCGCTCCGGCTCTTCCTCGGCTTCCGGGTGCTCATCGACGAGCTCCACGCGGAGCTCGCCCGCCAGGGGCACCCCGACATGCGGCCGATGCACGGCTTCGTCCTGCAGGCGATCGGCCCCAGGGGCACCACGGCCGTGGAGCTCGGCCGGAGGCTGGGCGTCTCCAAGCAGGCGGCGGGCAAGACGGTCGACACCCTGGAGCAGCTGGGCTACGTCGAGCGCGGCTCCGACCCCGGCGACGCCCGCCGCAAGATCGTGCGACTCACCGAGCGGGGCGTCGACAGCCTCGTGCGGTCGGCGCGCATCTTCGAGGACCTGCGCGCGGGCTGGGCGAGGACCCTCGGCGAGGACCGCCTGCGCGCCCTGGAGTCCGACCTGCGCGCCGTGACCCCGGAGGACGTCTTCCGCCTCGACGTCCCCGGCTGGTTCGGCGGCCACTGAACGCCCGCGAGAACGACTAGCGTGCACGGGGGACCCCGTTCCAACGGAGTCCCTCCGAGCGGGACTCCACCGAACGGGACCTCGCCGAACCGAAATCCGCCGAACGGAGCCCCGGCACGAGAACCCGCCGAACAGGAGTCCGGCGAGCGGTGCTCGACCGAAGGGAACTTCGCAGAGCCCCGATGAACAGGACTCCGACGAACGGGACCCTGACGAACGGGACTCCGACGAACAGGGCTCCGACGAACGGGACTCTGATGAGCGAGGCTTCGGCGAAGGGAACTGCACCGAACTCCCACAGGCGGAATTCCACCGAGGGGAACCCCGCCGGGCGGGGTTCCCCTCATCCGGGCAGCGACAGATGGGGACTCATGGACGACCACGCCTCCTGGGCGACCGGGCGCCTGCTCCTGGTGGCCGCGCGCCTGGTCGAACGGGAGTGGAACTCCGTGCTCGCCGGGCGCGGCCTCACCCACGCGGGTTTCATGACGCTCAACGCGCTGAGCGAGGGCCCGCAGACCCAGCGGCAGCTCGCGGCGCGCACCTACGTGGAGGAACAGACGATCCGCCCCGTACTCGACCGGCTCGAACGCGACGGCCACGTCCGCAGGGAACGCGACCCGTCCGACCGGCGCCGCGTGGTGGTCACCCGCACCCCGCTCGGCGAGGGTACGTACACCGCGCTCGTGACGAGCGACGTCGTGGAGAGGATCGTCACCGACCGCGTGGAGGACCCCGAGGCCCTGCGCGCCGAGCTCATCCGGCTGATCACCGGCATAAGGGGCGACGAGGCCGGGCGCTGAGTTGGGGACAATGGCGGGTATGCGAATCCTGATCGTCGGCGGCACCCGGTTCGTCGGCCGGCACATCACCGGGGCCGCGCTCGCGGCCGGGCACGAGGTCTCCCTGCTGCACCGCGGCCGGTCGGGCCCCGGGCTGTTCCCCGAGGCCGAGCACCTGACGGCCGACCGCGACGCCGACCTGTCCGTCCTGCACGACAGGCAGTGGGACGCGACGATCGACGTCAGCGCCTACCTGCCGTCGCAGGTGACCTCGCTCTCCGGCGCGCTCTCCACCGGCCAGTACGCCTTCGTCTCCAGCACCGCGGTCTACCGGGCACCCGAGGCGCGGGGCTTCACCGAGGACTCGCCGCTGGCGGAGATCGACGGTCCGGTCCCCGAGACGGTGACGGACGAGACGTACGGAGCTCTGAAGGTGCTGTGCGAGCGGGCCGCGGCGGAGGCGTTCGGGTTCCCGACGCTGGTCGTGCGGCCCACGTACGTCATCGGCCCGCACGACCACACCGGCCGCTTCACCTACTGGGTCAACCGGATCGCGCGGGGCGGCGAGGTCCTCGCGCCCGGCGACCCCGATGACCCCATCCAGGTCATCGACGCCCGCGACCTGGCCGCCTGGATCGTCTCCATGGTCGAGGGGACGCGTCCGGGCACCTTCCACACGGTCAGCCCTCCCCCGCCGTTCTCCTTCGGCGACATGCTGGAGGCGATCGCGGCCGAGGTCGGGCCGCCGGGGACGACCCTGACCTGGGCCGGGCAGGACTTCCTGCTCGCCGAGGGCGAGACCGGCGTGTCGCTGCCCCTGTGGTCCGAGGGCGATCCGTGGACGTCGGTCAACACCGCCGACCCCGCCGCCGCCCGCGCCGCGGGGCTCGACCCGCGGCCCCTGGGACAGTCGATCCGCGAGATCCGCGAGGCGGAGTCGTCCTTCTCGAAGGACACCACCATCACACCCGCCAGGGAGGCCGAGCTGCTGTCCCGCTGGTCGGCGCGCGGCGCCTAGGGCCGCTTTCCGCCCGCCGGTTCACACCTGCCGAACCACGGCCATGGAGCCGCAGACGACCCGTGGTGACCCATGGCCCGGGGTCAGCCCCCCAGCCGTGACGGCCGCAGCGGGTTGTGCCCGACCTCCAGCAGGGCCCGCCGCCGGTCGTCGTCGTCCTCGTCGACCACTCCCTCGGCCAGCGTGTCCTCGACGCGGTCGACGGCCTGCCGCATCGTCTCGACGTCGTCGGCGGTCAGGTCGGCCTTCCGCTTGCCCAGAACCTGGAGCACCTGGCGCCCGAGTGGCGGCATGGCCGCCTCGGGACTCGCCGTGTCGCCCCCTCCCGCCGACGCCGAGGCGGAGGCCAGCAGGAAGGCCCTCAACTCCTCCGACGTCATGTTCACGACCTCGTGGAACTCCTGCCACACCAGGTCGAGGATCAGATCCGATTCGTCGGCCATCGTGCTCTCCTCTCATGCCGGGCCGGTACGGCCACGCCCCGGACACGAACCGGCCACCGGCGGATCGGAGCTCCCACTGGTGGGAGTGCGCGCGGCGGCGGGCGCAAGGCCCGCCCTACCCCGCCTTACACACCGCTAACACGGGATCCCGGGCACGGGCCCGGAAAGGGAACCAATGGCCGGGTAAGCACCCCGGACGGGACCGCCCTCCGACCGGACACACTTTCCCGGGAAGGTCTGACCGGTCACACGCCCTCAGGCGGGGTTGTCCACGGTGAAGCGCACTCCGGAGAAGCGGCTCCGCCACTCGGTGACCTCCGGCGCCACGGTGGCCGGGTCGACGTTCTCGTCCAGGCCCCGGGCGATGAACGAGGCCAGCTCCGGCATGTCCGCCCCGGTCATCCCGAGCCTGACGAGTTCCGGCGTACCGACGCGCAGGCCGTTCACGTCCCCCTCGACCGCCTCCGACGGCAGGCCGATGCCGCAGGCGAGGAGGTTGGCCTCGCGCAGCCGCCGGGCGGCCCGCTGGCCGCCGCCGTAGCGGTGGGCCATGACGGCGAACTGGTGGGAGCGGGTGCACCCGCGCTCGGCGGCGAAGATCGGGACCCCGAGGGCGAGCAGCTCGTCCGCCAGCCGCCGCGCGGTCGCGACCATCTCCCGCGCGTAGGCGGGTCCCACGGCCTTCCAGTCGAGCATCGTCATGGCGAGCGCCGCGGTCTTGCCCGCGTCGAAGTTCGCGGTCAGCCCCGGGTAGGCGATCGCGTCGAGCCGCTGGGCCAGCTCGGCGTCGTCGGTCACGACGAGCCCGCCCGCGGGACCGCCCAGGCTCTTGTACGTGCTCATGGTGATCAGGTGGGCGCCCTCGTCGAGCGGCTGCGGCCAGACCTTCCCGGCGATCATCCCGCACAGGTGGGCGGCGTCGAAGAGCACGCGGGCGCCGACCGAGTCGGCGACCTCGCGGATCCGCGCCACGGGGTGGTGGAACAGGTTGAGGCTGCCACCGATGGTGATCAGCTTCGGCCGTACCCGCACGGCGAGCTCCCGCAGGGCGTCGACGTCCACCGTGTAGCCGTCGGACGTGACGGGGGCGGGAACGATCCGCAGCCCGTAGAGGCCGGCCGCGCCCGGCTGGTGGTGGGTGACGTGGCCGCCGATGCTCGCCGGAGGGGCGATGATCGTGTCACCGGGTTCGCAGGTGGCCATGAACGTGTAGAGGTTCGCGAGCGCCCCTGAGCCGACGCGCACCTCGGCGTAGCCCGCGCCGAAGACCTCCGCGGCCAGTTCGGCGGCGACGATCTCGATCTGCTCGATCGCCTCCAGGCCCATCTCGTACTTCTCACCCGGGTAGCCCAGCGACGGCCGCGACCCGAGGTTGGCCGAGAGCAGGGCCTCGGCCCTCGGGTTCATGATGTTCGTGGCCGGATTCAGGTTGACCGACTCCACGTCGTGGATGCGATGGTTGTCGGCCACCAGCCTCTCGATCTCGTTCTGGACCGAGGAGGCGGTCTGATCCATCACGGCCTTCAGGACGGACTGGACGCGATCCTCGGTGGCGGCGGGCACCCAGGGGCGGTGGGCGAGGGCACGGGGCATCAGGTGATCTCCTGGTCGACAGGCAGACGGCTGTCGCGATGACGTCACGGTGTCTGCCACACGACGTTAGATCGCGGACGAAGCCCGGCGCATCGGGTGAAAGATGAGCTTTCTAGCTGCTTTTTCCTACATTTGCCGGAAAAAGAACTCGAACTTCCTCGGAAAAGATCACTTCTTCCACAGGGACCCCAGACACACCTCCCACCTCCCCGAACCGACGGCTCCACGCGCCCCCGCGAATCCGCGCAGCCGGAGCGCCTTAAATGAGTGAGCAGCTCACTCACTCATCGGTTAGGATGCCCGACGTGACCTCGACCTCACAGCGGGCAACCCCCCTCCCCCCCGACGAGCGGCGTGCGGCGCTCATCGCCTCCACCCTCTCGCTCGTGCTCGCCGAGGGCCCCGACGTGAGCACCCGGCAGATCGCGCAGGCCGCGGGCGTGGCCGAGGGGACGATCTTCCGGGTCTTCAGCACCAAGGACGAGCTCGTGAACGCGGCCGTGGCCAGCGCCTGCGACTCCTCCCCGCTGCTGGACGAGCTGGAGGCCATCGACCGTACGACCCCCCTGGACGTGCGGCTCGTCGCGGCGGTCGAGATCCTGCAGCGGCGCACCGCGCGCATCTTCCGCCTGGTGGACGCGATAGGCCTGAAGGCCGTCGAGGTCGGCCGCAACAGCCAGAACCTCTCCGAGGAGAGGGCCCTCATCGGGCGGATACTCACCGACCTGATCGAACCCGCCCGCGAGCGGCTACGCCTCGAACCGCGCGAGGCCGCGCACCGGCTGCACCTGCTGACCTTCGCGTTCACCCATCCCCGGCTCGTCGCGGACGACCCCGTGGCCGCCTCGGAGATCGTCTCCATGCTGCTCGACGGCGTGCGCCTGCACCCCGGCCCCCCCGAGCCGCTCCCCTGACCCGCCCCCCCGACCCGCTTCCCCGACGCCAGGGTCCTGACCTCCCGGCTCCCGGGCTCCCAAGCTCCCCCGACACCCAGCCCCGACGTCCTCCTTGACCTCAACCGAGGTTCACGTCGCAGGCTGACCCCCAACACTCCCCTGGAGGAGATCCCCATGATCCCGGTTACCGGGGCGACGGGCGAGACCGGCCGGCGGCCGGATCCCCGGCACGACGCCCCTCGCCCGGCCACCCCACGTGAAGAGTCCCCATGCTGACCCGCCTGCTCCGCACGTTCCTGCGCCCCTACTCGTGGGTGCTGACCGCCGTGGTGGTGCTGCAGCTGGTCGGCACCATCGCCTCCCTCTACCTGCCCAGCCTGAACGCCGACATCATCGACCGGGGCGTCGCCACCGGCGACACCGGCTACATCCTGTCCGCCGGAGGCTGGATGCTGCTCGTCTCCCTCGTGCAGATCGCCTGCTCGATCGCGGCGGTCTACTACGGCTCCCACGCGGCCATGGGATTCGGGCGGGACGTCCGCTCGGCCGTCTTCCACCAGGTCGGCGGGTTCTCCGCCAGGGAGGTCTCCCACTTCGGGGCCCCCTCGCTGATCACCCGCGGCACCAACGACGTGCAGCAGGTCCAGATGCTCGTCGTGATGACCTGCACGATGCTGGTCGCCGCGCCGATCATGGGCGTCGGCGGCATCGTCATGGCCCTGCGCCAGGACCTCGGCCTGTCCTGGCTCATGCTGGTCTGCGTCCCCGCGCTGCTGGTGTCGATCGGCCTGATCATCACCCGCATGGTCCCCCAGTTCCGCGCGATGCAGGACCGCATCGACCTGGTCAACCGGGTGCTGCGCGAGCAGCTCACCGGCATCCGCGTGGTGCGCGCCTTCGTCCGCGAGCGCGAGGAGACCCGCAGGTTCGCCGAGGCCAACCAGGCGCTGACCGACACGTCGCTGCGCGTCGGACGGCTCACCGCGCTCATCTTCCCGACCGTGATGCTGATCCTCAACGTCTCCAGCATCGCCGTGCTCTGGTTCGGCGCCGCGCGGGTGGACAGCGGCGAGATGCAGATCGGCGCCCTCACCGCGTTCCTCATGTATCTGATGCAGATCCTCATGTCGATGATGATGGCCACCTTCATCTCGATGATGATCCCGCGCGCCGCCGTCTGCGCCGAACGCATCGTCGAGGTGCTCGACACCGAGTCGTCGGTGACGCCGCCCGCCGACCCGGTGCGACAGGTGAACGGACGCGGCGAGCTGGAGATGCGCGACGTCGAGTTCCGCTACCCGGGCGCGGCGGCACCCGTGCTGTCCGGCATCTCCTTCCGCGCGACCGCGGGGCGGACCACCGCCGTCATCGGCAGCACGGGCTCGGGCAAGACGACGCTGATCTCCCTGATACCCCGGCTGTTCGACGCCACCTCCGGCACGGTGTCGGTCGACGGCGTCGACATCCGCGACCTCGACCCCCAGACGCTCTGGACGCGCATCGGCCTGGTGCCGCAGAGGCCGTACCTGTTCAGCGGCACCGTCGCGAGCAACCTGCGGTACGGCAACCCGGACGCGAGCGACGCGGAGCTGTGGGAGGCGCTGGAGGTCGCCCAGGCCCGCGACTTCGTCGAGGCGATGCCCGAGGGCCTGGAGGCGCCCATCGCGCAGGGCGGCACGAACGTGTCCGGCGGGCAGCGGCAGCGGCTCGCCATCGCCAGGGCGCTGGTCAGCAAGCCGGAGATCTACCTGTTCGACGACTCGTTCTCGGCCCTCGACCTGTCCACCGACGCGCGGCTGCGGGCCGCACTGCGCCCGCACACCGCGGACGCCGCCGTCGTCATCGTCGGCCAGCGGGTCTCCACCATCGCCGACGCCGACCAGATCATCGTCCTGGACGACGGCGTGATCGTCGGACTGGGAACCCACGACGAGCTGCTGGATTCCTGTCCCACGTACCTAGAGATCGTCGAGTCCCAACTAGCCGCGGAGACCGCAGCATGAGCGACCGGCCCACGACGACAACGCGACCGCGCCCCCCGGGCCCCCCTGCCGGAGGCGGCGGCTTCGGAGGCCGCGGCCCCTTCGGGGGAGCCGGGATGCCCGCGGAGAAGTCGATGACCTTCGGGCCGTCCGCGCGACGGCTGATCCGGCGCCTGGATCCCGACCGCCCGAAACTCCTCGCCGTGATCGCCCTCGCCGTGATCAGCGTGGTGCTGAACGTCGTCGGCCCGAAGATCCTCGGCTACGCGACGGACATCATCTTCACCGGGGTGATCGGCAAGCAGCTGCCCCCCGGCACGACCCAGGAGCAGGCGATCGCCGCCGCCCGCGCGTCGGGCAACGACAACTTCGCCAACCTGCTCGCGGGGCTGGACCTCGTACCCGGCCAGGGCATCGACTTCGGCGCGCTGGGCACGGTCCTGCTGTGGGTCCTGGGGATCTACCTCGCGGCGTCGGCCTTCGCCTGGATCCAGGGCTACGTGCTCAACGACGTCGTGCAGCGCACCGTGTTCCGGCTGCGCGAGGACGTCGAGGACAAGCTGAACCGGCTCCCCCTGCGGTTCTTCGACGGCCAGCCGCGCGGCGAGCTGCTCAGCCGGGTCACCAACGACATCGACAACGTGTCCCAGTCCCTGCAGCAGACGCTGAGCCAGCTGCTGACCTCGGCGCTGACCGTGATCGGCGTGCTGGCGATGATGTTCTTCATCTCGCCGCTGCTCGCGCTGATCGCGCTGGTCACCATCCCGCTGTCGATGGTCGTCACCGCGCGGATCGCGAAGCGCTCGCAGAAGCACTTCGTCGCGCAGTGGGCCCACACCGGCAGCCTGAACGCCCACATCGAGGAGGCGTTCACCGGCCACGAGCTGGTGAAGGTCTTCGGACGCCGCCCCGAGGTCGAGGAGGTGTTCAGGCAGCGGAACGAGGAGCTGTTCAAGGCCAGCTTCGGCGCCCAGTTCGTCTCCGGGATCATCATGCCGACGATGATGTTCATCGGGAACCTCAACTACGTCGCCATCGCCGTCGTCGGCGGTCTGCGGGTCGCCACCGGGTCGATGAGCCTGGGTGACGTGCAGGCGTTCATCCAGTACTCGCGGCAGTTCACCCAGCCGCTCACCCAGGTCGCCTCGATGGCCAACCTGCTGCAGTCGGGAGTGGCCTCGGCCGAGCGGGTCTTCGAGCTGCTCGACGCCGAGGAGCAGGCCCCGGACCCCGCAGCTCCGGTGCCTCCCACCGTCAGGCGGGGTCGTGTCGAGTTCGAGCACGTGTCCTTCAGCTACGACCCGGAGCAGCCCCTCATCGAGGACCTGTCCCTGGTGGCCGAACCAGGGCACACGGTCGCGATCGTCGGCCCGACCGGCGCGGGCAAGACCACCCTGGTCAACCTCGTCATGCGCTTCTACGAGCTGGACTCGGGCCGGATCACCCTCGACGGCGTCGACATCACCGCGATGCGCCGCGACGACCTGCGCTCGCACATCGGCATGGTGCTCCAGGACACCTGGCTGTTCGGCGGCACCATCCGCGAGAACATCGCGTACGGCAACCCGCTGGCCACCGAGGAGCGGCTCCAGGCCGCCGCGCGCGCCACGTTCGTCGACCGGTTCGTCCGCACCCTGCCCGACGGCTACGACACCGTGATCGACGAGGAGGGGAGCAACGTGAGCGCCGGGGAGAAGCAGCTGCTCACCATCGCCCGCGCCTTCCTCGCCGACCCGTCCCTGCTCATCCTGGACGAGGCGACCAGCTCGGTCGACACCCGCACCGAGGTCCTGGTGCAGCACGCCATGGCCGCGCTCCGCTCGGACCGCACCAGCTTCGTCATCGCCCACCGGCTGTCCACCATCCGCGACGCGGACCTCATCCTGGTGATGGACGCGGGGCGCATCGTCGAACACGGCACCCACGACGAGCTGCTCACCGCCGGGGGCGCCTACCACCGCCTGTACTCGGCGCAGTTCAGCGGCGCCGTCGTCACGGACGAGGAGGAGCCCACCGCCGTGCGCTGAACGTGACCGCGCGGCCCGGGGCCCTCCGATCCCGAGCCGCGCGGCCGTTCACCCCGGCCGGACCCGCCGCCGATCGTGGCTACTCGGGCGACGGCGGGCCGCCGGGAGCCAGCGCCCCCTCACCGGAGATCCGTAGCCACCACGCCCTCGGATTGGTCGGCCGGGAGAGAAAATCAGCCGCGTCCCGTCGGCGCCGGTCCCGGCTCTGGCCCCGGCCCGCGACCGTCGGCCGGAACCCGTCCGGCACGGCCGCCGGTCGTCGCCATCACCCGCGGCCCCGGCCGCCCGGCGGCTCAGGAGGGCGCGCCCCAGACCGGCCTGACCTCGACACCGGCACCCATCGGGCAGCGCGCGGCGATCTCCCCGGTGCTCGTCCGGCGCGGCCCCCCATCCGCTCCTCGGAGACCGAGTCCCGGTAGCCCTCGGGATCGAACAGCGACAGCATGAACCTCATGTGAACCTCCTCGTACAGGCAGGCGGTCGTGGACTCGTCGTGGGCTCCGGTTCCGGCATGGTGCGGAACACACCGGCAGAACGGTCTCCGGAAACAGCCGGCCTGCGCCATCCGGCCGGGAGGACCCGGCCCGCACCATGCCCCCTTGACCTTTCCCCTTGTCCTCGCACCCCTTGACCTCAACCAAAGGTGAGGTCGCAGGCTGGTCAGAACATCCCACCCACGAAGGAGAACCGCATGATTCTGGTCACCGGAGCGACCGGCAAGGTCGGCGGGCAGGCCGTGTCCCAGCTCCTCGACGCGGGTGCCGCCGTGCGCGCGCTGGCCCGCGACCCCGCGTCCGCCGCCCTTCCCGAGGGCGCCGAGGTCGTACGCGGTGACCTGGCCGACCCCGCCACGCTGGACGACGCCCTGGACGGTGTCGAGTCGGTGTTCCTCGTCTGGCCCACCCTCTCGGCCGACCACGCGGCACCCGCGACCGTCAAGGCGATCGCCGGACGCGCCCGCCGGATCGTCTACCTCTCCGCACGCGGCGTCCCCGACCCGGCGCCGGGCGCGCCCGAGACGGACCCGGACTCGATCCTCGGCTCCCACGCCCTCGTGGAGCGGCTGATCGAACGGTCCGGGCTGGAATGGACGTTCCTGCGGCCCGGCGGGTTCGCCGCCAACACCCTGATGTGGGCCTCGCAGATCCGGGACACCGGTACCGTCCGCTGGATCCACGGGGCGGCCTCCAGGGCACTGATCCACGAGCGGGACATCGCCGCCGCCGGAGTGAGCGTGCTCACCGGCACCGGCACCGGTCACGCCGGAGCGAGGTACGTGCTGAGCGGCCCCGAGCCACTGACCCAGATCGAGCAGGTGACCGCCATCGGCGAGGCCATCGGGCGGCCGGTCCGCTGGGAGGAGCTCTCGCCCGACGTCGCGCTGCGCGGGCTGCTCGACCAGGGCTGGCCGCCCGCCGCCGCGCAGGAAATGATCGACGCGCACGCGCGGATGGTGACCTCCCCCGAGTCGGCCACCTCAACGATGGAGGAACTCACCGGCAGGCCCGCCACCCCGTTCCGGCAGTGGGCGGCCGACCACGCCGACGACTTCCGCTGACACCCCCGGCCGAGCCGAGCCGACCCGTCGACCTACGCTGACACCTCCGGCCGGGCCGAACCATCGACTTCCGCCGACGCCCCCGGCCGGGCCGGCCCATGTCGCTTCAGGACATGGGCCGGGAGGCCCAGGCGGACGCGTGCGGGCGGCGGGTCAGCGGCGCCGGGCGATGGTCACCCCGTCGCGCACCGGCAGCATCACCGAGTCCACCCGCTCGTCGGCCGCGATCAGGTCGTTCAGCCGCCGCATCACCAGGTACCGCTCCTCCTGGTACGCGGGGTCGAGGACGCGTCCGCCGAGGAAGACGTTGTCCAGCACCACCAGCCCGCCGGGCCGCAGCCGGCGCACGATCTCCTCGTAGTACGCCGGGTAGCTTTCCTTGTCGGCGTCGATGAACGCGAGATCGATGAGCGGCTCGGCGTCGAGCGCGCGCAGCGTCTCCAGCGCGGGGGCGATACGCAAGTCGATCCGGTCGGCGACGCCCGCGCGCTCCCAGTACGGCCGGCCGATCGCGGTCCACTCCTCGCTGACGTCGCAGGCGAGCAGCCTGCCGCCGTCGGCCAGCCCACGGGCGATGCACAGCGTCGAATAGCCGGTGAAGACGCCGACCTCGACCGCGAAGCGGGCGCCGGTCAGCCGGGTCAGCATGGTGAGCAGCGTGCCCTCGTCGGGGGAGACCTGCATGCGCGCGGCACCGGCGGTGGCCTCGCGGGTGGCGACGGCCAGTTCCCCGAGGATGTCGTCGGCCGGCGTGTGGTGGCCGAGCAGGTACTCGCCGACGACGGGGGCGGTGGGCTCCAGCTCGCCGCCGTCGATCGGGGCGGTCCACTCGACGGTGAGCTCCTCCTGGGTGGCGAAGCGCACCAGGTGACGGGTGATCACGTCCAGGACCCGGGCCAGCGACTCGGCGTCGGCCGCGGCGGCGGTCAGCTCCAGCCGGTCCGAGGTGGGGGTGAGGGTGCAGGTCCCGTCGGCGAGCGTGATCGTGCCGCGGCCGTCGGGGGCGAGGGCGGTGGTGGCCTTGTGACCCATGTGCGAGACGAGCTGCTTGAGGTAGCGGGCGGAACGGTCGGTGGTGACACGGGCCGTGGCGAGGGGCATCGGACTCCTTGTGGGTCTCTCGGGTTAAGTGACGAGAATCCTCGCCACTTCCTCGATGAGGTGATTCTGGGGCCGCCACGGCGGAGTTGTCAAAAGCGTTTAGGATCCTGGACACTTTCGTTCATGGCAGAAGAACGGCCACCCGCGCACGGGAGCGGCCACGACCCGGACCACCGGCCCCTCGACGAGCGGGACCACCTCGTGCTGCGCTCGGCCGAGCAGTTCAAGGCCCTCGGGCACCCGGTGCGTCACCGCATGGTCAACGTGTTGCGCCAGCGTCCCGCGACGCTGCGGCAGCTCGCCCACGCGCTGGGGATGAGCAAGGGCACCATCGGCTATCACGTGCGCGTGCTGCGCGAGGCCGGGCTGGTCCTGCTGGCCGAGACCCGCCAGGTGCGCGGCGGCACCGAGCAGTACTTCGCGCTGGTCAGCCAGACCTTCAGGCTGCACCAGGACGCGGCGGTCGGCCCGGAGTTCCTGATCAACGCGGCACTCGGCGAGATGCTGCCGGCCGGGCCCGGCCAGGCCTCGCACACCGCGCTGCGCCACCTCTGGCTCACCGGCACCGAGGCCCACGCGCTGGAGGCCCGGCTGCGCGCGACGACCGCCGAACCGTGTTCGACGGATCCCACGCGCGGCGAGCCGTACGGGCTGCTGGTCAGCTTCTTCCGCGTCAACGTGCCCAGCCTGCCGCCGGACGACGAACCCTGACGCCCCGCGGCCCGCGCGGCCCGGAAAGATCGCCCCCGCCGGCCCGAGCCCGATCCGGACGGCCTTTTCCCGTTCGGCGGGGGCCTGAGGTCGCCCGGCGCGCGGGGTGGGGCAGCATGGAGGGGTGAGCGACGGTACGAGCACGCTGGCGGAACTACTGGCCGGGGGCGGCGTCCTGGTGCTGAGCGGCGCCGGGATATCGACGGAGTCGGGGATCCCCGACTACCGGGGGCCGGGCGGGACCCTGACCCGGCACACCCCCATGACCTACCAGGCGTTCACCGGCGACCCGGTGGCCAGGCGGCGCTACTGGGCCCGCAGCTACATCGGGTGGCGGACGATGACCGGGGCGGCGCCGAACAGCGGCCACCACGCGGTCGCGTCCCTCCAGCGCCGGGGCCTGGTGTCCGGCATCGTGACGCAGAACGTCGACGGCCTGCACCAGGCGGGCGGCGCCCGGTCCGTCATCGAGCTGCACGGCAACCTGCGGGAGGTCGTCTGCCTCGACTGTGGCGACTCCAGCCCGCGCGAGGAGCTGGACCGCCGCCTGACCCGGGCGAACCCGCGCTTCGGCGCCCTGCCCACCGCGATCAACCCGGACGGCGACGTCGAGCTGCCGGACGAGGAGATCGACGCGTTCCAGGTGGTCGGATGCCGGGCGTGCGACGGAGGGATGCTGAAGCCCGACGTCGTCTTCTTCGGGGAGACCGTCCCGGCTGAGCGGGTGCGCGAATGTTACGCGCTCGTGGAGGGAGCGCGCCTGCTCCTGGTCCTCGGGTCGTCGCTGACGGTCATGTCGGGCCGCCGGTTCGTGCTGCACGCCGCGAAGCTCGGCATCCCCGTGGCGATCGTGAACCAGGGCCCGACCCGGGGTGACGGCTACGCGACCCTCACCGTCGACGCCCCCCTGGGCACGGTCCTCCCGGAACTGGTCCGCCTCATCGACACCGGAGCGGTGCCCACCGGCTCGCCTCACTGATCCGCCGTACGGCCGGCGAAGCCGAGAACGCGGCCGGTGACCAGCTCGGGCGCCTCCTGCTGGCCGTCACCGACGAGGCCCTGGCCGCGCACCCCTTCCTGGTGACCCCGCCCCCATGACGTACACCCGGCGGAAACCCACGGCGCGCGCCCGGCGGAAACGCCGTGGTACGCGCCCGGCGGAAACCCCGTAGCGAACGCCCGGCGGAAATCCTTCGGTGGCGGGCCGGTGGCCGATGGTACGGGTCGTTACCGGCTCTCTCGG
Source organism: Streptosporangium heterodermiicola (assembly GCF_051390675.1). Lineage (NCBI taxonomy): Bacteria > Bacillati > Actinomycetota > Actinomycetes > Streptosporangiales > Streptosporangiaceae > Streptosporangium > Streptosporangium heterodermiicola. The sequence continues at coordinate 166,619 of NZ_JBPJSR010000011.1, read as the reverse complement.
TCTAGGGGACGCCGCCCGGCCGGTCCGGCACGCCGAGCACGGCCCGTACGACGGTGTCGGTGTCGGCGAGGTCTCCCAGCACCAGCTCGGGACCGGCCTCGACCAGGACGCTCGCGTCGTTGAAGCCGGTGGCGACCGCGATCACCCTCGCCCCGCCCTCATGACCGGCGCGGACGTCGTTCGGCGTGTCACCGACCAGCACGGTGTTGCGCGCGGTGAAGGGCTCCCCGTACTTGCCGGCGGCGCGCCGCTGCGCCAGGGCCACCAGCGCGGCGCGATCCTCGTGGTCGGTGCCGTACGCGCCCACCTCGAAGTCCACGAAGCCGTCCAGCCCGAACACCGTGAGCTTCCCGATCGAGACCGGCTCGGTGTTGCCGGTGAGCACCGACTGCACCACGTCCTCGCGTTCCGCCAGCACCGCGAGCACCTCGCGTGCTCCCGACAGGGCCCGGCCGCGCTCCCGCATCACGGCCTCGCGCACGACGAACGCCTCGGCGAGGGCGACGTAGAAGGAGTCGAGGAGCCGGTCCGACACCTCGACCTCGTGCGCCTGGAAGATCTCGGAGACGATCGCCCGCTCGGTCCGCCCGGCCACCTGCACCGAGTGTTCCATCCGGCGGCCGGTGGTGGCGTGCAACGCGTGGTCATAGGTGTCGGCGGTGACACCGCCGGCGTCGATCAGCGTGTGGTCGATGTCCCACAGTACGAGCGTTCTCGGGGAGCTCACCGCCCGAGCATAACCAAGCCCGCGTCGCCGGGTCCTGACTGCACGGACAACACGAACAACACGAACAACACGGACGACACGGACGACACGGACGACACCGGCACAGGCGCGTCCACAGCCGTCGACCGGCACGCCTGTCCGGGGCGTCAGAGGTCGACGCGGGCGATGAGCGGCAGGTGGTCGCTGCCGGTGGCGGGCAGGGTCCAGGCGGCGACGGGGATCGCCGTACGGGTCATGACGTGGTCGATCCGGGCGAGGGGAAAGGCGGCGGGCCAGCTGAAACCGAACCTCTCCCGAGCCGAGACCATCCGGGAGGTGAGCGGGGCGAGGCCACGGTCGTCGAGTGTGCCGTTGAGGTCGCCCAGCAGAACGACCCTGTCCAGCCCCTCCGAGGCGACGGCCGCCCCCAGCCTGGCGGCGCTCTCGTCCCTGCGGCCGGACCCGAAACCGTCCGGCGGACGGATACGGATCGAGGGCAGGTGGGCGACGTACACGGCCACGTCACAGTGTGGCGTCCGCGCGGTGACCCGCAGCCCGCGGTTCCAGTCGGGCCCGACGTCCGCGGGCCTGATGTCCACCGGCCGCGAGTCCGCCAGGGGATACCTGGACCAGAGGCCGACGGTGCCCACGACCGCGCGGTGGGGGTGTCCGGACGCGAGGGCGTTCTCGTGGACGGGCAGGACGCCGGGCGTCAGCTCCTCCAGGGCGACGAGGTCGGCCCCGGCCCGTACCAGTGCCGGCGCGGTCCCCCCGTGGTCGGGATTCTCCTCGCCGACGTTGTGCTGGAGCACGGTCAGGTCGCCCGCCGCCCCCGGTCGGCGGGCAGCGCCCGCCCGCCGAAAACGGCGATCCAGACGGCCACGGGCAGCACCGGGGACACCGTCGCGAGGACCGAACGGCGCAGCAGCGCCAGCCCCAGCAGCACGGGAACGGCCAGCCCGCCCCAGGGAAGGAAGGTCTCCAGCAGGCTGCCGAGATTGCCCACGGCGTTGGGCACGACGGCGGGAAACGCCAGGAGCACCGCCACCGGCACGGCGGCCGACGCGAGAACCCACCCGCGCGGCCGTGGCCTCGCGGGCTCCCCGGCCGCCCCGGCCACGCTGCCCGGCACGTCCCACCCCCACACCCGGCGCACGGCACGACGGGCGTTCCCCTCCTCGACGTTCATACGTCCGACCGTACGATCACCGCGGCCTGGATTTCCCGCCGAAGAGCTGAAGAACGGACGGCTAGCCGGCCGCCAGGCGATCGGCGAGCCGCTCCAGGCCCTGCCTGATCATCCGTCCGTACCCGTCGTCACCGAGTGCGCCGACGACGGCGCGCCCTCGTTCGAGGTGGTCACGCGCCCGATCGAGGTCGCCGAGCCTGCGGTAGGCGTCGCCCAGGTTGAGGTGCAGGGAAGGGTGGAAACCGCTCGCGGGACCGGCGACACCCGCCTGCCGAGCCCGCTCGTCGGTCACCAGATCGGCCGCCTCCAGGGCGCGGAGGTCCCAGAGCAGCTCCTCCTTCACCTCGTCCTGGACGTCGGCCATCGAGTGGGCGAGGGCGCACCGGTGCAGGGGGTCGCCCGTCGCGCCGATCTCCTCCCACAGCTCGGAGAACAGCTCCCGGGCGGCCTCTCGCTCGCCGCGCCGCCCCAGCTCGACACCTTGGCCGATCCTGGCCATCGTCACATCGGGCTCGGTCATCCGGTCTCCTCGGCAGTCCTCAGCGAAAGATCGACAATGCTCGGCGACTGTAGCGACCACCACCGACACAAACTCGGACCAACCACCCCGACACCGACACCGGCCCGCCGATGAGGGCCACCCAGAACCACCTCGCGGACTTCAACCGCCCCCGGTCAGCCCCTCCGGCCCCCCGCGTTCCAGCAGCGACTCCGCCAGGTGCACGGCCATCTGCGTGTCATCGGTGGCCTCACCGGCGTCCCAGCCGCCACCGCACATCTCGCTCTCTTGGGCGGGAACGGGAAACCGGGCGGAGAACACCCCTGTGAGGCCGAACTCGAAGGGGGCGCCCAGCGCGTCGCCCGTCGCGGATCCCACGACAGCGCCGACGGCCCGCCGAGTACGGTTCACGCTGGCAGCCCGCTTTCGGCGCAGCAGCGGACGAAGTCCTGGACGACGGGGTTGGTGTCGTCGTCGGGTGCCCAGGCGACGCCGACGCGGGTGGGGCTGACACCGCTCACGGGCCGGTAGGTGACGCCGGGGCGCGCGTAGAACCGGGCGGCGGATTCGGGGGCCAGGGCGACGCCGTAGCCGTTGGCGATCGCGCTCAGCCAGTCGTCGGGCTGGTCGGTCACGGCACCGACGCGGACCGGGTGGCCGTCACGCTCGTCGGCGGCGAGCCAGTAGTCCCGCCACCGGCCCGTCCGGGGCGGAGCCGCCACGAACGGCTCGTCCCACAGGTCCCGGAAGGGGATCAGGTCACGCGTGGCGAACGGGTGTGCCGTGGGGAGCGCGACCCAGCGAGGCTCGGTGAACAGCACCTCCACCCGAAAGGTCTCCTGCCCGGGGAAGGGCACGCGCAGCAGGGCGACGTCGACCTTCCCCTCGGCGAGCCCGGCGGTCGGGTCCGACCACGCGGCCTGCCGCATCTCGGCCCTCCAGCCCGGCCTGCGACCGGCGAACGCCGTGACGATGTGCTGGGTGGCCTCGTTGGCGGCGCTGGCCATGAAGCCGACCCGCAGCACGCGGGCCGCCCGGCCCGCCACGTGCCGGGTCTCCCGCAGCGTCCGGTCCCAGCCGTCCAGCAGGGCGGGCACCCGCTCCGCCAGGGCCCGGCCCGGTTCGGTGAGGGCCATGCCGGTCCGGGATCGCGTGAACAGCCGCACGTCGAGCAGGCTTTCGAGCCGCTTGATCTGTTTGGTCAGCGCCGGTTGCGACACGAACAGCCGTTCCGCGGCGTGGGTGAGGCTCCCCTCCTCCGCCACGGCGACGAAGTAGCGCAACAGCCGCGTGTCGACATCCATGCCGCCAGGTTATAGACGCAGGTATTGGACGCCAAGTCAGCACCAGGCAAGGCTTGACGCGGCAGCTCGCCAACATCCGCACGACCCGAGGAGAGACACCATGCCCGTCATGATGATCCGTTACCAGGTGGCCGACGAGGGTGTCACGGAGGTCGTCGAGGCGATCGAGACGGCCTTCGCGGAGGTGGAGACGGAACGGCCGGAGGGCGTCCGGTACGCGTACCTGCGCCGCGCCGGAACCACCGAGTTCGTCGCCCTGCTGGAGCTCGACGAGGGTATCGAGAACCCGCTGCCCGGCATCGCGGCGGCGCGACGGCTGCAGGCGACCGTGGCCAAGTGGGCCGTGGGCCCCACCCCGGCACCCCAGCCACTCGACGTCCTCGGCGCCTACCGCTTTTTCGGCCTCTCTGGCGTCTCCGGCTCTTCCGGCTCCCCTGATTCCCCTGGTTTGTCCGGCTTCCCCAGCCTCGTGGGTACCTCCGACTCTTCCGGCTCGCCCGGCGCTCCCGGTTTGTCCGGCTCCCCCGGCCTCGCGGGCACCTCCGGCACCCCCAGCTCCTCCGGCTTTTCTGGCTTTTCTGGCTTTTATGGCTTTTCCGGCTGAAGGCGGGCCGTACGAATGTTCGTCGCCTACGTCGTCGTCACCCTCGTCACGATCGCGGTCAACGTCTGGGCCGCCGTCGCCGACTTCTCACGGGCCGGGTTCGTCCTGGCCAATTCGGCCGAGCTGGGCATCCCGCGCTCCTGGCTCCCGCCGCTCGCCACTCTGAAGGCCGCCGGAGCGGCCGGGCTCCTCTTGGGCCTGCTCGGTGTCCGCTTCATCGGCGTCGCCGCCGCCGTCGGGCTCACCCTGTTCTTCGCCGGCGCCGTCGCCGCCCACGTCCGCGCCCGCGTGTTCCACAACATGGCTTTCCCCGGGGGCTTCCTGCTACTGGCCGTCGCGTCCCTCGCCCTCGCCCTCGCGCGGTGACCGTCAGGCCCGCCGCACGGCAATCGGCACTCTCGGAGCAGGTTCCCTATGAGGCCACGTCGCGGGAGTTGTAACCCCGCAGGCCGGCACCGCGGGTGATCGGCCGCTTCCCGTGACTGTGACCGGGGGGCGAGTTGCCTTGACGCCAGTGACAACGTTCTAGCGTGGCCGCGACAGACGGATGGCGACGTCGTCGACGCCTGGCGCGGACCACCCGGCCACGCCGGTCGGCGACCACTCCTCCGTCGCACCGGCCGGCCAACCCGAGGAACGACGATGAAGTTCGCGGTCAGCTACAGCACGCCCTACCACGGCGTCGATCCCGACAAGATCATGGCCTACGCCCGGCACGCCGAGGACTGCGGCTTCGAGGCGCTGTATGTGCCCGAGCACATCGCGCTGTACCCGGGTGCGGCGGTCGGGCGCTTCGAGCTCCCGCCGTCGCTGCCGTACCTCGATCCGCTCGACTGCCTGAGCTTCGTCGCCGCGGCCACGCGGCGGATTCTGCTCGGCACGGGTGTGCTGCTCCTTCCGTACCACCATCCGGTGGTCCTCGCCAAGCGGCTGGCGACCGTCGACGTGCTGTCCAAGGGGCGGATGCGGCTGCTGACCGTGGGGCTCGGCGCCCTGCCCGGCGAGGCCGGGGCGGTGGGGGTCGACTTCGGCACCCGTGGGCGCCGTGCCGACGAGGCGATCGACGTGATGCGGCTGCTCTGGGCCGGTGGCGAGGACGGGGTCGGCTTCGACGGGGAGTTCTTCGCCTTCGACGGGCTGTGCCAGTTCCCGAAGCCCTACGGGGTCACCCACCTGCCGATCCACGTCGGCGGATCGAGCCGGGCGGCCGCACGCCGCGCCGGACGACGCGGCGACGGCTACTTCCCGGGTGGCGCGCTCACCCCGGACGAGCGCGCCCTCCAGATGGACCTCGCCCGATCGGCCGCCGCCGAGGCCGGCCGCGACCCGGAGGCGCTGGAGTACACACGATCGGGGGCGATCGACATGACCACCGACCAGGTCGAGGCGCTCGCCGAGCAGGGCGTGACCCGCGTCGTCGTGAGTGCCACCGCCACCGAACCGGAACGGCAACGCGAGGAGCTGTCCGCGTTCGCCCAGCGGTTCGCCCTCGACACCAGCGGGACGGGGACGCGCACCTGACGCCTGCCGCACTGTTCCGCAGGACGACCGACCACCACGGCAGTCTCCAGCGAAAGACCGACAGTGCTCGGCGACCGTGGCGGCCACCGCCGACACAAGACCGAGGCATGCCGGAGACGTCCGGCCGAAACCTGGCGATTCACGTACCTCACGGTTGTCGCCCCGCACCCCAGTCCCACAGTGCCTGGAGGACGGGGCCGAGATCGCGCCCGCGGGAGGTGAGGCCGTAGCTCACCCGGGGCGGCCAGCCGGGCCGACGGTGGCGGTCGAGCACGCCGGCCCCGGTCAGATGCGCCAGCCGGTCGGACAGCACCTTGTCCGACAGCGCGGGCAGCGCCCGGCGGAGCTCGCTGAACGTCCGGTCGCCCCGCAGCAGCTCACGGATGAGCAGGGTCGTCCATCGTCCGTGCAGGGCCGCCAAGGTGATCTCCACCGGGCACGACGGGATCGGTTCGGTGACGTTCGCGCGAGGGTCGTCGGGCAGGCCTGGAGAACCAACCGTTTGGTGAGTCACGAAGGCGCCTCCTAGCGTTGTCGCGTCCGGCCACTGCAACGGAACAGGTCAATCATGCGACAACTTGCCCAACGCGCGGAGGACGTACCCGCGGTCTTCGCCGAGCGCTTCAACCTCGGGGACGCGGCGGCGGTGGCGGAGGTCTACGAGAGCGGGGCGGTGTTCGTCCCGGAGTCGGGCTCTCCGCTGAGCGGAGAGCAGATCAACGCCGCCAACGGCCGGTTCCTGGCCCTGGGACTGCCGATCACCGTCCGGCCACGGCACGTCCACACCGCGGGCGACCTCGCCCTGCTGATCGTTGACTGGGTCATCGACGGCACGGACCGCGACGGCCGGTCGGTACGCGTCGCGGGCACCGCCACCGACGTCGCCAGGCGCGGTCCGGATGGCTACTGGAGGTACGCCATCGACAGCCCCTTCGGCGTACGGGAGAAGGTTTGAAGGTCTCCTCGGACGTCGGGGCGACCGCGGGATCCGACGCACCCGGGGGTGTCGTGACGTCCAGGCTCCCGTCACCCATGAAGGCAAGGCCGGCCGGGACACCCGCGTGATCAGGGGAGTCCGCAGAGAGTCAGTGTCTCAGATCAGGAGTTCCTGTTTCAGGCTGAACACCCTCACACATGAAACGTCCAAGCTCCTGTACGGCTTGATGATCGCAGTGAGGGTCGCCTCGGTGAGGTAGTTCGTCGGGTTGTTGGCGGCCAGCGAGTAGACCTGCAGCCCCTCGGTCGAGGAACCGCCCGAAGCGATCATCACGTGGACCCCCTCGTCGAACATGCCGTACAGGACGATGATGTCGCCCGGGACGACACGCAGGGTTTCGAGTTCGTCCACCGAAACGGAACCCTGCGACGTCACATCGCCCAGGAAGCTCGTCCATACGTCCACCCTGCCGTCGCCCTCCCCCGAGGATTTTTTCTTCACCCCCTCCAGGAACGTCTCCTCGCTCATGTGTCCTGCCCTGACCAGGGCGTAGGGAAGAAGTTCGTAACACATCAGCTGGACGGGAGCCCGGCTGTGGTCGGGAACCGCTCCCGTGCCACGCCAGGAGCTTCCGCTGCCCCATTCGATGGAACCGACTCCCATCAGGTCTCTGACGGCTTGGGCACACGTGGCGCCGATTGACCGGCGAGTGTCCGATGACGACGAACCGCTGCTCGAAGACGACGACGAACTACTCGACGAGCCGCTGCCGCGGGACGAGCTTGAGCCGCTGCTCGGGGATGACGAACCACTGCTCGAAGACGACAAACTGCTCGACGAACTGCTGTTCGAAGGCGAGCTTGAGCCGCTGCTCGGAGACGAGCCCGAAGTGCTTTCGAGTGGTTGGTCTGTCACTGTGCGTCCTCCTTCTGTCCTGCGCGACAGTCTGACGTCGGCGCGGGTGCCTGAACAGCCCGCGCCGGTGCCAATAGGGTGTCGCCGTCAGCGCATCGGGTTCCCGGCGTTCCCGGCGTTCGCGACGACCTCGAAGGACTACGGGGTGCCGGTTCCAGAGGCGCCCGTTCCGCTACCGCGGTCGTCGAGGACGAGGGCGGCCCGCCCGTCGACGCTGTAGCGGATGTGCGTGACCTCGGAGGCGTGGATCACCCTTTCCTCCTCGTCGACGATGTGCGCCAGTTCGACACAGCGACGTGGCCACCTGGTCAGGTAGAGCGGTGGCGCACCCATGCTCGCCCTGCCTTGGCGGCTCGCGCCCGGAAGTCGCGCCCTTCCGCAGGACCGAACCGGGCCTTGTAGAGGCGGAACAGCGTCCACAGCGCGGCCAGGGCGGTGACGTCGTCCGCGGGTGCGGACCGCCAGGCGGGCACCCGGGCGAGAAGCGTCTCGGTCTGCTCCGGAGTATGGCCCGCCTCGATGAAACGGGGGCCGAGCATGACGGCGTCCACCCAGGCGGCACCGCGCACCGCGAACGCCCAGTCGATGACGTACGCCCTGCCGTCATCGATCCGGAAGTTGCCGGAGTGCAGGTCGTAGTGGAGAAGGGTGTCGCCCTCCAAGGCGTCGAGGCTGAACGTGCCGAGCGCCGCCTCGTACATGGCCCGGTACGGCAGGTCCTCGGAGGGAAGAGCGAGCAGTCGCGCGGCCTTGGCCTGGAGCATCGCGACATTCGCGGCGACGCCCGAAACGGCGTCCTGGCCGGGATACGGAGTGAGCGACTCGTTCAGGACGACCAGGGTGTCCAGCACGAGCGGAACGTCCGGCGAACCGGGCGACAGATCGGCGTCACGACCGTCGACGTACTCGTGCAGCAGCACGATCCATCCCTCCACCTCCCCACTCCACAGCAGGCGAGGTGCGGGCAGGCCAGGCGGCAGAACGGTGCCCGCCTGTCGCTCCCGCGCGTACAAGGACGCGGCCGAACTGGCGGTGGAAACAGCCTTGAGGAAGACGGTCCCGCCGTCCTCGGTGTGCGGCCGGACGGCGAGGCCGGGCATGAGCCCCTTGGTCACCGGGTCGGCCTTGAGGACCTGACCGATCCGCTGCTCGACGGTGTGACGCACGTTGCCGGGGAGGTCGTCCCACTGCGGTTTCACGGTCACCCCTCCCTCGGGTCATCGGCGCAGCCCGCGTAACACTGGCTGCATTGACTGGCAGGTATCCACAACTTGGGGACAACCGGCAGGCCGGCGGCTCGCATGGCCTCGACGGTAGCCCCGATCGCGGCCACGGGATCGTGAATCGCGTCCTCAGGGATGTCGACAGCCGCGTGTCGTCGTGCCGGACCAGGCGATACTCTGACTCGCTCCGCTCTTCAGGGGGTCTCTAGGGCTCACCAGCCATAGCGGCAATCACCGAGAAAACCCACTCTGACCTCACTGTCTTCAGTTCCTGAGAGATGTATTTTCATCGAACGGCTGAAGCCCTCCGACGAGTGACCACGGCGTCAGCGACGAGCACGGCTGCTTGGACAGGGTCTTGGTGTTCCCATATACGCACGACCAGCCAACCCTCCTCCGTCAGAAGACGATCAGTCTCCACGTCGCGCTCCCTCGTCCGCCGGACCTTGTCCGCCCAGAAGCCCGCGTTGGTCGCCGCAACAGTGTGATGTTGCGGACAACCGTGCCAGAAGCAGCCGTCCATGAATACGGCGACCTTGGTCTTGGTGAACACCATGTCGGCGGTACGGCGAATGCCGGGCAGCGGGCGGACGGCGACCCGGTAACGAAGACCAAGGGCATGAGCCGCACGTCGGAGGGCCAGTTCCGGTTTGGTGTCGCGGCTGCGGTTACTCTGCATGCTCTTGCGCACGCCCTCGCTCGATGCCCTCGTTGGCCTCGCACTTGTCATGCGTCTCACGGTACCGAGCGTTCCAATTGCGTATCGGCGGTTTCGGTCGACCAGACCTCACTATTCGTGATAGAGCATCGCCAATAGTTTCATAGCCGAACATGTCAGGCGGGAGGGTGTCTTGGTGGGCGAGGAGGTGACGCTGGTCGGACGGTACCGGTTGGATGAACGGCTTGGACACGGCGCCATGGGAGTGGTCTGGAAAGCCTTCGACCTGCGGTTGAATCGCCACGTGGCCGTAAAAATCCTCGCCGATCACCTGTCTGGCGAGCCGCAGAAGGTCGAAAGGTTCTTGACGGAGGCGAAGATCGGCGCCGCATTGGAACACCCGGGCATCACCATGGTGTTCGATGTCGATGAACACGACGGTCACGCGTTTTTCGTCATGGAATTACTCACCGGCCAAGATCTCGCCGCAGTGCTGTCGCACGCGCGCAACGGCCTGCCCATCGAAAGAGTCGTCCGGATCGCCGAGCGACTGGCCCGCGCTCTGGCCGCTGCACATGCGAAGAACGTCGTTCATCGCGATGTCAAACCCGCCAACATCATGCTCCTGAGGCACGACCGCCCAAAGATCTGTGACTTCGGCGTAGCCCGTTTTCGGCAAGACGCGGGCAGCAAGGCGACTTCCGGCATCGGCACCGCCGCCTACATGGCACCGGAGCAGTTCGATGGCCACCTGGACTCACGCGCCGACCTCTACTCTCTCGGCTGTGTCATGTACGAGATGCTGACCGGAGACAAGCCTTTCTACGGTTCGTCCGCGCAGCAGCTCATGTATCAGCACGCAATGATCGAGCCGATTGCGCCTTCGTCCACCCGAAGCGACATCCCGAGTGTCGTGGAAGACCTGGTGCTGCAACTCCTGGCCAAGAAGCCCGACAACCGTCCCCAGACGGGGACAGAGGTAGCCGAACGGCTCAGGGCCATGCAGCGCGTCGAGCCGTCAGTGGAGGAGCCGCCCGCTCCAATTTTCGTCAAGCCCTTCGCGCCGGCCAAGACCAAGGAGTTGTACCGGCGGCCTCCGATTCAGCTTCTGAAGTCCGGTGCGGCCGGGCACCGGCGTATCACTGATGAGAATACGGTGAAGGCCATCGCCAAAGTTCTTCACCAGTCGGGAGTCGATGCCAAGGTCACCGGTCTCACCCGAGGACCGGCATGTTCCAGATGCGAGATCCATCTGGGACCGACCACACAGCCCGGCGAGGTCATCGCGCTCAGGTCACGGATCGCGACAGCTGTCGGAAACCCGGAGGCCAGGGTCATTCTCATGGCACGATCCAGTTCCCCGCTGCCCGGAGTGCAGGCCGTCGCGATCGAACTCCCACATCCCAAGGCAGACACCGTCAGCGCAGGTGACGTTCTTCGGGAACTACCATCAACCGACTCCGACCGGCCGTTGATCGCCGGACTCGGACGGGACCGCGATGGCCATCCGGTCGCGCTCGACCTCATGCGGAGCCTCCACCTATTGATCGGTGGTTCCATCAAGGATCCCGCAACCGATCCGGTACGGGTGATCATCACCTCGGTCCTCATGCGGATGAGCGTCGAGGAGGTCCGCATGCTCCTCATCGACGGTCAAGTGGACGCCCTCTCTCCTTTCACGGGACTCCCTCACCTGGTCGAACCGATCGTCACGAAACTGCAGGCCGCAGCGAAAGCCTTGGCCTGGGCCGTCGCCGAAATGGAACGCCGCTACGACGACCTATCCGCTGTCGGCTATCGAACTGTCGACCAGTACAACAAGGGCGTCTTTACTGGGCGAATCCCCGCTCCACTGCGATCTCTTGGTGACGCCTCGCTTCCCCACCCCCGTGTCCTGATAGTGGTCAATGAACTCGCCGAAGTGCGATCCTCCGCTGCGGAGATCGACCAGCTGGCCCGGTTGGGTAAGGCCGCAGGCGTCCACATCGTGCTGCGTACTACACGTCCCGACGAACGCACGCTGACCCAGCAGGTCAAGCGCTACATTCCGGGCCGCCTCGGGCTCCCTGTTCGCTCGCCGGAAGCGAGTCTCCGACTGCTTGACCATACGGGCGCGGAAACCTTGGGCTTGGGAGAGGCGCTGCTTCGGCGAAGCGGAGAAGACCTTCCACGCCTGCTGCATCTCGCCAGGGTTTCCGACGAGGAGGTCGCGGCAGTGGTCGGGCACTGTCGCCGCCAGGAGTGATCCGTCACCTCAAGAACGGGCTCCGCTCGCCGTACCACGAGACCGAGAGCCTTTCCCGGGCCCGGGTGCAGGCGACGAAGAGCAGACACCGTTCTCGCTGCAGGTCGTTTCGGTGAGTCGGTTCGTCCTCCTCAATCGATCGGACGTTCGTTACAGAGGGGACCTGGTCCGCCCCAACGCCGATCACAGCCACACAGCGGAACTCCAGCCCTTTCGCCCGATGCATGGTCATCACCTGAACACTCCCGTCGAGCGCGTCCTTCTCCCTGCTCAGAAGACAGGCGGCGATTCCAGATCGGGTGAGAGTCGCGACGGCGTCCTGCAGGTGCATGCCGGACCGTCCGGTGATGCCGATCTCCTCGGGGCGGACTCCAGCGTCGAGCCAGCCGCGCACCATCATCGTAAGGTGCTCCAGCTCTGCGTGTTTGGCCGTGGCCCCAAAAACGTGAGGCCGGCTGCCGTGGACCTCCGAGCGCAAGCCCACCAATGAGATCTCATCGTCGTCGAGTCCGACGACCTGCTCTCCTGAAAGCATGTCCAGGCTCCAGGAGAGGATCTCCGCCGTGGTCCGGTAATTGACCTTCAGCTGTGCGGTGCGTCCCGCGACGTATATGCCGATGGAACTGAGTGACACCCGGTTGTCATAGATTCGCTGGTGGGCATCACCAGCGAGGAAGATGTCATTCGGCCCGCTGAGGACGGCGGTCCGGAGCACCCGCCATCGCACTGGGTGCAGGTCTTGGGCCTCGTCCACGATCACGTGATCGTACGGCTTGCCGCTCTCGTCCACGAGGAGCCGGGCTGCGGCAATGCAAACCGTCTCGTAAACACGGGCGTTGAGTTCGGCCAGTTCCTGTTCGAACTCGGCCACCGCCCGCCATGCCTGGGCCCTCTGCAACGGGCCAAGGCGTCGACCGCGCCCGACCCGTCGCACAGCAAGGTAGGCATCAAGGGACGTGACCTCCTGAGCAAGGATGACCTGGCGCCACTCCTCCATGAGGAAGGTCTCGCTGTAGTCAAGGTCGCGTCTACGGATGATCTTCCGCCAGATGATCCTCTCGTCCTTAGTCTGGAGAAGTGTGAAGCGACCGAGTCGTTCTTCCACAATTCTCCGCGCCACCTGATCGACTGTCAGGACGTCGATCCTGGAGAGGATCTCGTCGTCGCTCTCCAGGAGCCGAAGTGCTTCGGCGAGAGATCGGGTCAGTGTCGCGGTGAAGGTGGTAAGCAGGACCTTCCCGCCCTGCGCAGCCAGGTGCCGGGCCCGATGGAGGGCGACGACGGTTTTCCCGGTTCCAGGACCGCCAATGACCTGGGCAGAGCCGGAATAGGAACGGTATGCCGTCTCCCGCTGGGTGGGGTGCAGGTAGACGCGCCAGCGGGCGAAGGGCTTGTCGAACAGGTCCAGGAGCTCGTCGGGCCCCTCGACGAGCACCACCTTGTCGGGCATGCGCCGTACAGCCGCGGCCACATCCTCCGGATCGAACCGCTCCAGGGCAACTGACCCGACGATCTCGTCCCAGACCGCCTCCGGCGACATTCCGGAAGCCAGCCCGATCAGCACGTCGTACTGGACCCGGGGGAGCTTTCCCTCCAGTGCCTCCAACATCCCAATGTCGGTCAGTTTCCGGGCAAACGTCCGCATCTGCTCATCGACGCCGAGCCGTACCAGGTCCGCATCCCTTACATGGGCGAACACCCGCTGTACGGTGGGTGCCGGGTCGGCTTTAAGCCGCTCAATGGTGGCGTCGATCGTCTCGGTGTCGCGGATCTCGATATGTCCGATGGCATTGTTCACCGATACACGGCGATTCTGCACCCATGCATAGGTCTCGTCGTGATTGCCCACTCGCAGCAGGATGTGTTCGTCGCCCTGCTCCGGAACCAGAACAATGCCCCGATACTTTCGGTCGATCCTGATGCTCTTGAAGCGGTCATCGCGTATGTGGTTCAGCTTCTCCAGATGGGCACCGGCGTGCGCGGTCTGTTCGAACTTGCGGATCGTCTCGACAACCTTCTGTTGCAGCGGACGCTCCAGTCGGACGAGATCCTGGAGAAAGTCCTGATGGATGCCCAGCCTCGGCACGTCGACCTCCTTGTCCGTTGTGAACCACTGTTCGACTCGAATCAAGCCGGACAGCGATGGGTCAACGTAGTCCATCCGCGATCGAGAAAAACCCGATGGATGGGGCTTCCGGAGTGCCGACGATCAACGCTCGGTCCAGGAAGAGGTTCTGCGCCTCACAACTCGTCTCGGCCAGCAGAACGCAGGCGTGGCAGGCGGCCAGATTAAGACTGAGGAAACCTCTGGCTTCGGACTCGATGCAGGGCGGGTCCTGCGAGCACCAGGCGGCACGGGCTAGGGCCGACTCGAACGAGTGGTGAAGGTTGCGGTGTTCACCTCGGGCGACCACTCCGCCAAGGCTGCCCTCGGAGTCGCTGGTGGCGGTGTAAATGAGGATGCCCGCCATGTCGTCGGAAACATATAGTCGCTCGCGTAGGGCCGCCGCCGGGTAGCCGGCCTCCAGCGTCCACTCGTTGATGAGTATGTGCGCCAGGGTGTGCAGCAACACGTAACGCGGAGTGACCGGAGATGTGATGTCGCCGGGCGCCCTGCTGTCACCTCTTTGCTGGCGGAGATGTGCAGTGTGGCCGCGCCAAATCTGCTCGACTCGTGTGACGGGGCCAGGGCGCTTCTCCCATTCACGCAGCTTCTTCTGATCCATCGCAAGGAAGACCCCCTCACCGCTGATCTCGATGGCGGGCAACCAGCTGACTTTCTCCTTTGAGAGCGCAGCGTTTCTCAACCCGGCATTGGTCGGTTCGGGCATGTCCACCCGAGTGAACGACTGAAGCGCTCGCACCTCGCGGAGTCGCTTGACCAGCATCGACTTGGCTACACCGTAAGGAAGGTCAGTGCACGAGTCGGCTGCGGCCGGAACGCATTCGAAGTCTTCGCCTCGTTCAACCTGGCCGGTGCCCTCGTACAGCTGCTCGTACTCCATCCGCCGCAGGTTGTTTGCCGGCTCGAATCCTGCGGAGTCATCAGAGTCCGACCCGGCGCTCGCCGTCAATTCCCTCCGTCGGTGTACAGCCTCCAGTACCGTCTCTGGGGTGAACCGTTCGTCGTCCACGATGCCCGAGCGTCTGATGTTGTTCAAGATCATGGTCTCTGGGGCGCCATCGTCGATGAGCCCGTTGAACGCCTCGTAGTACGGGTTCAGCCGCTGTTGCAGGCTCTCGGACCACGGCGGGATCGACAGGGCCGATCGGTTGATCGGGAACCAAGCGGCCGAGGAGCCTCGCTGAAGCGTTCGCGGTGTCGCCGAACAGCCGATCTGATCGGTCCCCCAGCCAAGCCAGGGACGACGACCACTGCACTTGATCCCCAGCGCATCCATCACCTTGCCTCCGAAGGCGCCCTCCAGCGACGCGCTCTTCCCACAGAGACACTTGATGTGCACCGATCGAAGCGAGGCCGTCCGTCCGGTGCTGTGCAGAGTGAGTCCGTGCTTGGCTTTCTCCTCCCCACGTTCGGTCTTCTTGTGCACCCAAGCGAAGTACGGGAAGTCATCCAAGTGCCCGTTCTCACAGGCGATCACGAACCGGGAGGGAACGAGCGACTTCTCACACGTCCCGCACAAGCTCTTGCCCGTCGGTGAACCGAATCGCCTGAACTCCTGCAGCACATTGCATCGAGGGCAGGAGTACAGCTCGGGGAACAGCCTGATCTTCACCCCACTGCCGGATGAGGGATTGTCCGCCGGAGGTAACTGGAACTTGGGAACTCCCAACCAGTACTGGAGCCTGGGCTCGTAGATGACATCTGACGGTCGCACCCGCCAGGTGTCCAGGCCGCTCACGATGTACGACTGGTCATCAATGGCCACCATGCCACCGACACCGTAGGTGGTAATCATCTGGGCTCGTCGTACTCCGCCAACGGGCGTCCTCGTCTCTTCCCGCTCGGGGCCTTTCTTTCCGGCACCCTTACGTCGCTCGCGCAGCGCCATGTCACTTCTCCAGGTAGAGGTCGGATTCGACGTCGACATCGCGCAGACTCCACAGCGTTGGGAACGCGTCTGCGAGATCCTCATCGGCGTAGCTGCGTAGGAGAGCAGTATTGGAATTCCGCCGCTCGCTCCGCTTGAACCGCGGTTTCGCGGAGTAGACCAGAGCCTGGTTGTCCTTGGCCAGCTTGATCCATTCTTCGCAGATGAAGTCGAGGTCATCGGACGTGCCGGCAGCCTCTTCGGGGGCAACCGCCCTGACCCGAATCATGATCAGGTCCTTGAGCTCCTCCAGGCGAGGCTTGTGATCCTCTACTTGCCCGGCTGCACCATTCGGACGGAGCGACGGGTAGAGGAGCCGGGCCAGACCGATCACCACCGCGTGCAGTGCCCGGTCTCGAGCACGGGCGGAAAACGGTGTCACACTGGTCGACTCGACCTGCCGGTAAAGCGCCGAGTGGTAGGAGACGAAGCTCTCATAGTGAGACCGGTCCCTGGACCGGCTGGCGTTGAACAGCATGGCCACCAGCCCGGGGTGCTGTCGGCCCACCCGGCTGCTCGACTGGATGTACTCGGCGGTCGTCTGCGGCTGACCCATAATCGCCATCAGACCGAGACGATCCACATCCACACCGACAGAAATCATGTTGGTGGCAAGGACGGCGTCGAACGCGCCCTCGTCGGGCAGACCTCGCTCCAGATCCTTGAGCCGCTGCGGCACGTCGCTGGACTTCACCCGGCTGGTCAGTTCGGCAAGCAGTTCCACGGCGCGCGACTCCTTCCCCTCTCGTTCGGCAAGCAGTTTGAGCCGATCCTGGACGTCGTCCAGAACCTGCAGTTCGGCCGCCGCGAGAAGTCGGAGACTGTTGAAGTATCCGACCAGCGTCCAATAGGCGTCCCTGACCGCCGCGACGCCCTCAATATTCGCTGCGTGGTGCAGCAGCGCCGCGTATGCCCGGACCAACAGGGTGGCCTGACTGGAGCTGGGCGCGAACAATCCGACATAGCGCCGGGACGCCTTGACCGTGGCCGGGGTCTCAACCGCGAACCAGGAGTCCCGTGCATCCAGTCCGGCCGGCGGGAACTGGTGCACCTTCCGGTCGAACAGCCTCTTTCCCTGCTCCCTGGCCCGTCGGATTGTCGCGGTGGACGCGATCACTTTGGGCAGGTCCGCAGCGATGTCGATCGCTGTCTCGTATAGGCCGGTGAGACTGCCGGGAGGACCGGAGATCAGGTGCAGCTCATCCTGGACGATCAATTCCGGAGGCGGAGTCCTGCCGTCGCCGTTCTTGTTGAACAGCGCCGCGACCTCTTCCTTCCAGGTGATCTGAGCGAACTTGTCGACCGTCGCAATGATCAACGTGGGGCGAACTTCGTAGATCTTCTCGTCAACGACATGCACCGGTAGTTCCCCGTGGAAGTCACATGCGGAATCCGCACAGAAGATTCGCATGTGCGAGACCGTCGGGTCCACCTCGTACTGCCAGGCGTCCA
This sequence comes from Streptosporangium heterodermiicola, assembly GCF_051390675.1. NCBI lineage: Bacteria > Bacillati > Actinomycetota > Actinomycetes > Streptosporangiales > Streptosporangiaceae > Streptosporangium > Streptosporangium heterodermiicola. The sequence continues at coordinate 149,314 of NZ_JBPJSR010000011.1, read as the reverse complement.
TCTTGGTACCGCACCAGGGACAACTCCGTAGCTGAACAGGGTTCTCCGTCTGGAGATCCTCCCCGTCGCGCAGTCGCTCGATCGCGGTGTAGGCGTCCTTCAGCTTGTTGGGAGTGGCTGCCGCCCCGACCCACATGCCGATGGAGATGGTCTCCTGCCCAAAGTCGTCGGGCTTGTCCCGCCGGATCATCTCCATCGCGCAGATGAGCGCCGCCGCCCGTTCGAACTGCTGCAGGGTGAGCAACCGCAGCGTGTACCGCATCAAAGCGGTGACGCCTCCCCCCAGGGCTCCCTTCCGCAGCCTGCGCAGGAATGTCGTGAACGCGATGATCCCCAAATACGCTTCGGTCTTACCACCACCGGTCGGGAACCAGAGCAGGTCGGCCAAACGACGATCCGGATGGGAGTGGTCGACAACGCCGTCTAGACAGAGAAGCATGAAGGCAAGCTGGAAAGGACGCCACCGCCCGTCGTAAACGACCTCTCCCTCCCGCCCCCCCTTGATCCACCCGGTACGGCCACGCTGCATGGCCATCGCCCGGTTCGCCTGCTGGAAAGCGTTCATCGCATACGAGTCGCTTCGAAGCGCCTCGACACCCGAGGCCATCCGATCGCAGGCCGTCTCACACTGCTTGATCTGTTCTGCGGCAGAGACACCATGCGGGGTGCGCTGAAGTAGCCTGGCCTCTTCTGCCCGTCCGACGATCCAGGCCCGGTACCCCTCCACCAGCCGGTGGAGGGTGGTCAACACGTCCACCGGAGAAGCCTTGGCGAGATAGTCCATCTCCAACCCCGGAATGTCGATCTCTGGGTTGGAGTCGGTGAGGAGAACCTCCTTCGTCGGGACGAAAGAGGTCCACACGGCCTCCACTGTTCCTGGACGCCCCTTTAACAGTTCATCGTCTCGAGGCGCGGGCGGGGTCCAGTGCCAATCTGCGGCGCAGCCGTGGCCGATGGCGAAGGCTGGAACGTGCCGGTAGAGGAGCCGGTTGACGTGCATCTCCTCCTCGTTGGCACCTACCGGAACCGGCCGCTCCACCAACGCACTGGTCCCTGGGGGACCCGCGACGTGGATTGTTGGCTGGAACAGGCAGTGCGCGTCCTTGAGCGCGTACTGGTCGACTTCGAAAACGTTCAGCAGGGCGGCCGTGACAGCGATCGCCCCGGTCTCCGGGTCGGCGGTCCTGACCCGAACCCGCAGTTCCACCCCCGGAGCGAGCGACTTCTGCACCGGTTTTGTTGAGGTGACATCCACGGTGACCGGTTCGAGCTCCAGGACTCGGCGCCGCCACCGTAGATCCTGCTCTTCCGTGGTACGGCGGGCCGCTCGCTGCGCCTGAACCGGCCGTCCCGTCGCGTCGATCGGGTCGTACATGGCAGCCGTGGCCGTCACCGTTATCACTGAGGCGACCTTCGGGTCGACACCGAAGGTCACCCCCATCGACGACGGAAACTGCCGGTTCGCCATCGCGACACCAGTGTCCGGTACGTCGTCCACAGAGAAGGCCGCCGAGGGCTGGTCGTCCTCGTTCTCCCGGCGCGTCGCGTAGACCCGCTCGTCGTCCAGGTCGTGGGGAAAAAGAACACCGGTCGCATACGTGGTGACCGGAGCGTCGGTGAGGATCTCCTCCTCCCCTCCGACCGGACCGAGCAGGTCGAGCCGCAGGCGATCGACCAGTTCCTCCCTGAACCGGTAGTGCTCAGCGTGCTTCGACACTGATCCCCTCCTCCTGATCGATTCTGTCCCAGATGAAGTGCCCCAGCCCAAAGAGCCTGGGGGCCAGCCAAACGCCATACGGTCCCAGCCCGGCGTTGGCTCCGGCGGCCTCGCTACCTGCCACGGTCTCGACCGCGTCGATCCGGATCCCCGTGATCATCCTTGGCCAGTTTCTCGGCTCGTAGCCACTGCCGAGCTTTAGATGCCGGTAAAGCTGACCGTGGAACCGCTCGGACGTGGTCCCGATCGGACGCCCGCCATGCATGACCAGGTACGGCGGACTCTCCTGCAGCCCTACCGCGTCGGGCTGAGACCGTTCCAACACAACCTCGTCGCCCACCTGCACTTTTGTGCTGAGATAGTCCTGTACTTCTCCGGGGTCCGTCGTGAAGTCCCAGGTCCCTGCAGGTTGCGCGGTGCGCACGTCACCGCCGACTATCTCTACGCCTTTGCGCGCCCAGTGTTGGTAGAAGTAACGGCCCCACCGCTTCGTGTCCTTGTCCACCCGGATGTTCCGCATGTTCAACGACTCCAGCCGGTAGAGCTCGTCACGCGGCCGGGTCATTGCCACGTAGAGGAGCCTCGTCTCTTCGGCGGCATCGATCACCCGCTTCGCCTTTTTTGCCTCCTTTACCGAAGGGAGCGGTCCCGGATCAACGATCAGGACCCGGTCGAACTCCAACCCCTTGGCCCGGTGGAACGACGACACCGTCAGCCGTGTGGGAGGCTGCGCGGTCAACTCGTCTGGCAGCCGTCCAGCCGCGATCGCCGTACGCACTCGCCCGAGATCGAGGCTGTTTCCCAAGCCTCGCCCTGACCCGTGTAGCAACCGCCACAGCACATCGGACGATGTCCCTTCCGGAACCGGCAGATTCGCGAGCAGCGCGTCGAATCGGGATCTGCCCAGCATTGACCACTCACTCCGGCGCAGGAGCAGTCCGATCCAGGCCGGAACGACCCGGTCTCGAGCCGATCGCTGCACCCGGTGTGACACCCCGATCCGGTGCAACATCTCCGAAATGACCAGAGCTTGACCATTGGTACGGCAGAGCACGGCGGTGGTGCCCTCGTAATCTCCAAGCGCAGTGGCGGCGAAATCCTGGTCCAACTCGCCCATGTCGAGGTTCCGCTTCAACGCGAGCCGCAGTTCCTCGTAGAGGGGTCGATCGTCAGCGCCTCCGGCTTCGGCCAACGACCGCAACCGCACTCCGTACCCGAGAGCCGTCCTGGCCTCGTCGCTGCGGGCTCGGAAATTCTCGGTTAGAGCGAGCTCAACCAGGTCTTCCTGGAAGGTAGCGCGCAACCAGTCGAAGAACCGATTCGTCTCCCCCTTCCGCTGGTCGACGTTCTTGACCGTGAACCCATAGATCGACTGTGCCGGATCTCCGACCACGGTGAATCCGCAGTCGAAACGTTCCAACAACACCTCCACCAGTTCTCGCCGATCCCCGACCAGATCCTGCACTTCGTCGATGACCACATGGCGCAGGTCCTCGTACAGATTGTCGGCGAGACCATCCTCGACGGCCTGCCGGGCGCCATTGATGCGCGCCTCGAACGACCTGTTCGGCCAGTCACCGGCCGCGTCGACCTGGGTGAGCAGTTCAAGTGCCCATGAGTCGAAGGTTCGTGCCCTGACATGGCGCGCGGCCTCTCCATAGCGGGCCAGTCGACCACTCAGTTCCCGCACCGCGGCGCGGGAGAAGGTCAGCACCAGGATCTCTCCAGCGCTGAGATCTTCCTCGGCCACCAGCCGCTCCAGGCGTCGCACCAGCGTGTGCGTCTTGCCGGCCCCCGCGCCGGCGGTGACCATGACCAGCACGTCGGCCGGTTGGTCCACTACAACCTGTTGCTCGGGAGTGAGCTGAGGCGTTGCAGAGTACGCGTTGCTCACCGTCGACTCCACAGGTATTCGAAGTCGGTGAAGGCAAGTTTCTTGTCATAGTTGATGATGTTGTCCGCCACGTCGAGGATCAGGCAGGTTTCCTTGCCGCCGTTCTTCGGGCCGCGCAGACCGCGGCCGATCATTTGCTGATAAATGTTCGGACTGTAGGTCGGTCGGGCCACGACGACCACTTCGGTGGCGGGCGCATCGAAGCCCTGAGCGAGCACACCGAAGTTGGTCAGGACCCGGACCTTCCGCTTACGGAACCCCTCGATGCGGGTTCGTCGATCCGCGTCCGGCGTAGTGGAGTCGATGGACGCGGCATGGATCCCGCGGTCATTGAGCATGGCCGCCATCATTCTCGCGTGGTTTACCGAAGTGGCGAACAGCAAGACTGGACTGTCGGGGGAAAGCCTTTCGATCTCACCGATCAGCGTGCGGTTCCGCTCATTGTCCAGCCCTAGTCGCTCCTCCACCGAGCGCGGCAGCCTGGCTCCTCTGAATCCCAGGGTCTCCTCTAGCTCTTCTGAGCTCAGCTCGAAGGTCGCGCCCTTAAGTTGCCGATGTTCAACCCGTGCCAGCACGCCCAACTCCTGAAGTTCGGAATAGGGATCGTCCGTGAAGACTCCTTCGTCCAGCCGGTAACGGCCGTACCGTTCCGCGAGCCGGCGGGTTGCCTCCTCGTTGAATCCGCGGAACGGTGTTGCGGTGAGCCCGACCAGCGGGCGGTTGGCCTCACGATGCGTGATTCCGAGCCAGGTGAGCAGCTTAGTGTAACGAGGTGTGATCGAGACATGGGCCTCGTCCACGATGACCATTACCGGATCCCGAAGCCAGGCGTATTCCGGCTTCTCAAGACAGACTTCAAGCTTGGCGTCGGTGGCTACGACGAGTTGGGGCGTCTCCTTGACCAAGGTCGCCTCTCGGCTCTCCCAGAGCCGGTTGATGGTCAACCGCTCTTCTGGACCGACCTTCGACCATACGAAAGCCCAGCTTTGCACAGCCTGTTCGCACAGTTCTCCAGACTGCGCGACCCACAGCACCGGGCGCCCGCCAAGCCCATGCTCTTTGATAAAACGGATCACGGCTTCGGCCGCGACCCGGGTCTTGCCCGCACCGGTGGGCATGCAGAGCATCGCCTTCGGGGCACTGTACCGGGTGAGCAGGTCGAACATGTTCGCGGCGAGCTTTTCCTGATAGTCATGAAGACGCGGGTAAGCCGTCGGTCCTCCAACAATCTCAACAGGATTGAGGGTTTCGCTCTTCGTCCCCGCATAGGACTCCGAGAAACCGACCTCGTTCACCAACCGTAGCGAGTTCGTGTCCCCACGGAAACTCACCGCTGCCGCAGGAATGTTCGCCTCGATGTCCTTGCGGTAGATCCGGAGACTTTCGGTTCCGTAAGCGTTGTGCGCCAGTTCTGCGATCCTGCGATCGCCGACAGCTCGCCCCTTCTCCGATTCTTCGCTTTCCAGTAAGCCCTGCGGGAGCCCTTTTTTGAGGGCTTCCGAACCGACCAGTTCGAGAAGTTTCTCCGCAGGGCTCTCGACCTCACGGGCACGCCGGAGCCGGTCGTTCTGGCGCTGCTGCTCACGTCGTTCGAGGACACCTCGACAGCCACTCGCCCCCACACCGAGCTTGAGCACCCGATCGACCTCCATCAAGGCCGCGTGGTCGTTCTCCGGTCGGAGAACGAAGATCTTGTGATCATGAGCTTGAGCCGCGGCGGGCAGCGACTCCGCCCGCATGCCGTTGGGAGTGCGTGTGACCTCCTCCAGCTCGCTGCAGCGCACCAGCGACCAACCTTCCACCTGATTCCGCTTGAGAACTTTCAGGTGTGGAAACTCCTCGGTCAGCAATACGGCTTCTGCCTGTTCGACCCAGCGAAGTTCTCTCTGAATCACGTCCGATGCCGAGAGCATTCCCCAGATCTCCCGCATCTGCTCCGCCACCTGCTCCGTCGGCGCCAACAGAGCGGGCAGATGTTCCTGCACGAGCACCTCGTACTCCGCGCGGCTCGCTGTAACGGCGATGTCACCGTCTTCGACATCGCTGCGCCACTCGTTTCCGACTCGACAGCGGGTCGTCGCCCCTTCCGGCCATTCTGCTTCCGCCTCAAAAAGCAGTGCGTACGCCTTGCCGGCAAAGGAATCATCCTCGGACTTCGCCACTTCCTCCATGAGTTCAATCCAAAAAGAGGCTCGTAAGTCCGACAAATTGCCAGGTAGCCCCAGAGTTTCGGCCAGTCCTTCAGAAATATTCGCCACCGGCAGGATGCTCTGATGCTGCCGAAGTTGTGGACCCACGCATTGGATGGTCCGCCGCAAACCCTTGGACGTTTCCAGGAAACCGGATTTCCGTGCGACCCATTGGAGCGGAGACATAACCGGACGACGGGTCTCGACCTTCTTACCGACCTGCATCGTCCAGCGGGTCACCAAGCCAAGTTGGGGCAGTTGTCCAAGAAATGCCGCTCGCCCGTCAGGAGACAGCTCAGTGAGAAAGTGCAGCGGGCCGGCGGGGTTGGTGCCGTCGATCTTCATCATGGTCTTCGAGGGCGAAACTTCCCCCTTCGACAGTGTGCGCTGGTAATGCTTCCATCGGCTCTCGACATACTCGCCGAACCAAGCTTCATCGCGCGGATCGATGCTAGCCACCGGCCCTTCCTGTAACCCTAGATCGCGCAAGATCATCTTATCCGCACTGTGGAATTCCAAGTCGACGGCGATCCGCTCATCACGCGATCCGTCTGCAGGAACTACCTTCCCAGGCATCAGGCAGTCGCGAATACAGCGAAATTCTCCCGACTTTGTCCGTAGCTTCAGCGCCTTGGAGGCGATGATGTTCCCCGCACGAAGACCAGAAAGGGTCGCTGCCGGACCGGCCAATCGGGAGAGTTGCCAGAACGCGACCCATTCCCGCTCGGTATAGACGCTGAACCCTCGCTCGACAACCGAGGCGAAGCGACCGGCATAGTCGGCCTCGTGAATTCCGATCTCGTCGAGGGCCCGGACGACTCGCGGGTCGTCCGCATAGACGTTCTCGGCGACATAGACCGTGTTGTCGGCAAGGCCATCACTGGTGCTGCGTCGAAAGACCACATCAGAAGGCGAGACCAGTGCATGTGATTCCGTGAGAATGATCTTTGCCTTCATCGCCTGCTCGGCCATCAGAGGGTCGTGACGCCTCATGGCGGCCACAATCTTGATCGCTCTCGCCGACGCATCGGGGATCTTGTCTTCTACCAGTGCTTCCAGCCACTGGCAGACGGACGCTCGTGAAATATTGGCCGCAGCGAGAATGTGGTTGACGCTGTCACGTCTCTGCTTAGTGCTCTCCACGGAGTGGTGACACCAGTTCTCAGGCCGTCCAGGGTGATCGGCCCACAGCTTCAACCAATCCGAACGAAGTCCCTCCGGATGAAACCGCACCTTGGCCGCAGTGCCGAAGGCGCCATTCTGGTCAGGCACGGTCGGTTTGACGGCGGCGATCGACCAGATCTTGGAGACCAAATCCTCCGCTGCCCACTGGGGCTCTTCCCTACCACGAGCCGGCATGCTGTCGAGATGGGCACATGGGTCGTTCACCCGAGTCAGCGACGGCAATGAATCAACGACAAGGTTCGCCATGATCCGAATCAATTCATCGTTGAACGCGTTTTTGCTGTAGAGATTCTGCCGATCCTCGCTGGTCTTCCAAGGAGCGTTAAAAATCCCACGCGCGGTGGTCTTATAGTTGGTCGGAAAGAAGGCCCAGAACTCACCGAGCCTGTTACTCCGTCGGCTTTCCTCACCAATGTGGTCCGGCACGGCCCAGGAAAGCTCGATTTCAGGACGGTCGTGGAGTTCGCCTGCCTCTTCGAGCGACGTTGCGGAGGGCCGATGCGTCCGGGCGAAAACTCGCCAGTGCTCAGTCACATCACTTCCTGAACTTCTGACCAACCTAAGCCCCCGCCGACCTCCGTTCACCTCCTGAGAGATCTTCCGTTTAACGATCTTTGTTGCTCTCCGGTCTTCCAGTGTGACTGTTCCGACGTGATGGGAGAACAACGCGAACTCCGCCGGAAAAGCGTCCAAGTCTTTGGCAAGACGATTTATCGCCGACGGCTTCAACGGAAGCCGTACAACCGTGGTGGCCCATTCCAGAAGTTCAGCGAGATTTGGGTCCACCTCAGCGGCCCGGTCGCGATCGAGCGGTCGTGCCATGCGCAGTACCGGAGTCTCCTCAGCGTCGGGCTGTACTTCCCTGATCCGTCGAGCGGACCAGTCCCGGTCGAAGCCGAAGCTTCTGTCATCTTCCTTACTGAAGAACTCAGGCATGTCGGTGACACTCAGCACCGACTTCACCCCGACTCCGAAGCGTCCGATCTGCCCGCCCCGCTTTCGGGACACGCCCATGCGAAGGATCGTGTCCACCCCTTCGGCGGTGATCGGAGACCCCTGATTTGCGCAGTACAGATGGCTCTTGGTCAGGATGACAGCGATCTTTCCCCCGGGGTCGTTTCGCAGCTCGTCCGCACCGTTCTGGACAAGCTCGTAGACCTGACGCTCGCCGTACCCGCCTTCCTTGATCCGACGCTCACCGTTGGCATGCTCCTGAATGAGTCCTGAGTCAATGCGATAGGTCTCCAGAACACGGGCGGACTGATCGACGACAAGTCGGAGAACGGACGAATCGACGGTACTCACTGATTACTCAACTCCTGGAAAAACGAAGCCTTGGGGGACGGGCATCAACACAAGAAGGAGATTTCAAACAAGCTACAAGATCGAAATAAAGTAACGCATGGCGAAAGACGCATAGCGAAATATGATGCGAACCGCGCGCAAATCATGTGAAGAGTGACACCCAGGGCCGGAACTCACTTCATAGGCGGATCTCCCGCCTACTCGCCAAGGCGAATCATCGTTACATATATGCAAAGCGATACTCAAGAGGCAATGGAAACAAATTTTTCATCTAGTACGAAATGTCGCAATTAACACGATTCACCTCTAAGGGATGTTTGTTGTGGTTTGCACCAGAGAGTAGAGAGTGCAGCCAGACGCCCTCCCGGTGACGCGATCAAGTGAAGATCAACGGGGAGCGGTCGGCGCTCGACTTCGGACTGTGATGTTCGATGACTCAAGCCCCAGGGAAGACCAACCCCGGTTGGCGTCAACTTCTACTTGACGCTAGCCTGAGCGTCAAATATGCACGTTCTGCCCGGAAGGTCTGCGGATGACACAGGACGACAGCGGTACTCCATATGAGCCGGAAGCCTTCGGCATCTGGCTCGGCCGGCAACTACGGCGCAAAGGTATGAGCCAGTCCGAACTCGCCAGTGAACTCGATGTCACCCGAGCCGCCGTCTCAGCTTGGATCACCGGCCGGGCAACACCCCGAATCGACAAGATCCAGGTCATCGAAGAAGTCCTCGGACTGGCTACAGGATCATCCGCCACCCGAGACGAAACCCCGGACTCGGCTGGCTCGATCAGCTGGCATCACCGCCCCGCGCATGCTGATGGGGGTCGCGAACTGGGCAATGCCGCCGCCTTCGCGTTCGACCCCAACCTCACCGTCCTGGCCAGGGAAGCCACACAGAACAGCCTTGATGAACGGCACGAGACGATGCGGCCGGTTCGTATTCGATTCATCCTTCACGAGGTCACCGGTGAACGACTGCGTCGACTTCAGGAGGCGCTGCGCTGGGACGACCTTGTCCCGCACTTCGAAGCTGCGGCGGATACCCGGCAGAAAGTGGGCAGGGTTCTCGCCAACGGACTGCGTGAGCTTCAGGAGCAGGGCAGTCTGCTGTTGTTGAAGATCGAGGACTACAACGCGAGTGGGTTGACCGGTCCCGAATACGATGACGGTCGCTTCGCCGCCGTGGTGCGCCGACAACTCGACAGCCACAAGAGTGGCTCGGCGGGTGGTTCCTACGGTTTGGGCAAGGCGACTCTCTGGGCCACCAGCCAGTTCGGCTTGGTCATCATGAACAGCACGCTTTCGGAACCGTACGAGAGTCGGCGCGAGCGCCGCCTCATCGGCCGGCTCGACCTTCCCTGGCATGAGGTCAACGGTATGCAGTACGCGGGCCCGGCCTGGCTCGGAGAAGGCGATCTGTTCCGTGAAGGTGCTGCCCGCTCCTGGTGGGCAGGCGAACGAACCGTTGAGGAGCTTTACCTCACCCGGGGAAGCAACGACCCCGGCACCAGTTTTCTGATCGTCGGTGCCCACGACCCTTCGGGAGAGGCCGCAGATCTGGAGGGAATGCACCAAGCTCTGGTTCGTGGACTGGCGACCGGCTTCTGGGCATCTATGGTGACCGGCCGTGACTCAGTTCCCATGATGGAAGCCTCGGTCGAGGCATTCCGGGACGGCCAGGTCGCCGTCGCCGAGGAACGCGTCGACCCGCATCGCTACGAACCCGCCCGAAGCCGTGCCGTACAGGCATTTCTAGACGGGAACACCGTCTCGCAGATCACTACAGCCGACGATGTCGCCGCACTCACCGTACCTTTGACCGTGCCACCGCTCAAAGGCGCAGAGAAGGCCGAGCCCGTTACTCACGAGGCGGTTCTCCTGGTCACTCCGACCGATGACGACGACGAGAAGCCGAATCGACTGATCTGCATGCGGGGCACTCGGATGGCCGTACTGGACCGTGCCGTCAATGATGTGCCACTGAGCGCCATGCGCTTCCAAGCAGTACTGCTCGCGGGGGGAGCCGCCGGATCTCCTGGTACGGACGCTGATCTGGCCGAGGCGTTCCTTCGTGCCGCCGAACCTCCTGAGCACAATGACTGGAAACAGACCGAGGACCTTACGTCGAGCTATGCTCGCGGCGCTGTCACCCGCCTCAAAGAATTTCGCAGGTCAATGCTCGACCGCGTGCGAGATGCCGTTCGCCCCACTGAACGCGTCACGGAGGAGGAAACCCCGGCCATTCTGCGTGAATTGCTGCGATTCGACCCTCTACCCACACCACGGAGCCCCGGTTATCCCACTGTCAGGAGCGCGAGGGGATCGATCACTCCAGAGGGCGCATGGCAGATCAGAGTTGAGATCAAACTGCCTGAGCGTGATGATCCATGGCTGCTTCGCCCGCTGCTACGTTTCGCCACCCGCTCAGGACCGCGGCCCGAAGCCCGATGGGCACGGATCAATTCCGAGTCACACTGCGAGGTGACCGACGAGGGCAACCTGCGATGTGCGGAGGGGACTCGAAGCGCCGTGTTCACGGGGGTCAGTGATGTAACGAGCCACCCGGTTGCCGCGCGGATGGCCGGGGTTGAAGTCGACCTCGTCCGAGTGAAGGAAGGCGCGCGATGAAGCGGATTCTTCCCTACCCGACCGTGGCAGGCGACGTGTCGATGGAAGTACGTGAGGCCAGGCTGGACGATATAGCCCTGCCCTACGACATGATCTCTACTTCGCAGCGAGTGGTGGCGCTGCATCGGGTCGGGGGGAGCGACTGGCGGACTGCCCGGCTGTCCGTGAAGGTCCGCGCTTCCGAACAAGAACTGCGACACGGACGCTGGGTCGGTATGGAGTGCCTGGCCATACTGTCGGAGCGTCGTACCAATACTCGTACGGCGACCAGTCTTCGTTGGGAACAGCCGGGTGAGTGGTCCGGCGATGTCGAGCTTCAGAGTGATCATCATTTTGCCCGAGCCGAACTGACCGCGCAATTGGTCGCCACCGTCGATGGAGTTCCAGGCCGGATTATCGCGGCTACCGAGGGCGTTTGGACTGCGGACCTTCGGGCTCGCACTCCCACACGGCGCGAGGAGATTCGGAGCCGTTGGGTGGACTTCGGCGACGAGGGCAATCCGCAACTGCACCCCTTCAAGAACGACCCCTGGACCGTGGAGGCAGTCGGCGAAGAGCCCGTCCTCTATCTGAACAGCGGGTTTGAAGGGCTGAAGGGCCTGCTCGAGAACGGACGAACCACAGATCGCCCGACACGTGACGCGCTAGCCGCGCAGATCGCCATGGATGTATGGACCGTTCTGTTCAATGCAGCGACATACCAGGACGACAGTGATGCCCCAGAATGGCCGGGCGGATGGCGTGAGTCGGTACTACGGAGAATGCTCCCGGACATGTTCCCTGAACGCTCCCCAGATGACGCCCTCAGTGAAGTGGTGAACCGGCGACGAACCGGCGACGGCGGTGGTGACCTTCAGACTCGTGTTCTGCACGCGGCCGGCAAACATGCCCGCATGCCGAAAAGTCTCGGTGGGTTCATTCGCACGCTGCGCCGTACCGGACAGGAGGATGAGTGAGCGGCGTTCCCGACCGGATCGGTCATCTCCCCAACGAGTGGGCCGCCAAATTCCTCACCACGGCTGTATTGGAGCAGAGAGAGCCATTGCCAACCGTGGCCCTCGACCGGGCATCCCGACCGGGGCGATGGGGAGCCGAGCCGGTGCGGCACCTCGTGGAGGAGGCCATGAAGCGGTTCACGCCGGAGTCGCGGACATCCGCTGACGCCTGGCTGTCCCCGGTTCTTCACGCGACACTGCGGCTGACTCGACGCGAGGCCGCAGACCCCGAAATATGGAATCATCTGGCACTGCGTGTGGCGCCCGACTATCTGTTCTGGCGACATCCGGGACGGCCTGTCACCAACCGGGGACGTTTCTCCGGACCATTCCACTCACAGGCATTCGCCCGGCTGTGGTGGGCGGCGGAACTCTTTCGTGACGGTCCGGACTATGGTCCGGTCGTGATCGCCTGCGGTAATCAGGACGTTCTCAACACGGTGCTTCGGCTTGAGGTGATCCTGCACCGTCCCACGGCCCAGGCGATTCTGCGGCTGTTGGCCAGCGGAGTCGTGCGGACCGGGCGTGAGGTCAATGCCCTGGCTCAGGCTGTGAACACGGCCGGCAGCACTCTCGCGTACGAGGCGTTGGCACCTGACGTCCCTCAGGACTCAGATTCCTACAGGGACTGGATCGAAGACCTGAGCGGAGTGCTCGTGCCGTACGACTCGCTGCCGGACGGGCCGGACGACGGTCGCGTCCCTGCCTCTGCCGTAGGTGCTTTGGTCCCATTGTTCGGGAAACTCTTCGCGGAAGCGCCGGTGCGCGGCAGGGTGGTGGTCGAATGAGGCGGCGCTTCCGAAGCCTGGAAATCTGCGCGGGTGCCGGAGGTCAGGCACTCGGGCTGGAACGGGCTGGGTTCGATCCCGTCATGCTCGTCGACAACGATGCCCATGCCTGTGCCACCCTGCGTGCGAACCGCGCGGAATGGCGAGTCCTGGAGGCGGATCTTAAGGACTTCGTCGGCACCGAGCACGACGGTGTCGCCGACGTCGACCTGCTCTCCGGCGGCATTCCTTCGACGCCGTTCTCCATAGCAGGCAGGCAACACGGCACCAAGGACGACCGCGACCTGCTTCGAACAGCGATCTTCCTCGTCATGGACGTCCGACCGCGCGCGATCATGATCGCAAGTGCGGCGAATTTGTTGACGAGCCCGAAGTTCGGCCCGGCCCGGTCCTTTGTCGAGGAGGAACTGAGAGACCTCGGCTACCACTGGGAGTGGCGGGTCCTCGACGCTCAACATTTTGGAGTGCCACAGACTAGGAAGAGCGGCCTTCTCATCGCCATGCGGCCTGATGACTTTGCTCGGTTCGTCTGGCCCCTCGGTGATGAGGGCGCGCCGCCCCTCGGGATGGCGCTACGTGAATCAATGGCGAGTCGGGGCTGGAAGGGCGTGGACGCATGGGTTCAGATCGCCGATCAAGTGGCACCGACCATCGTCGGCGGCTCAAAGAACCACGGTGGCGCGGACCTAGGCCCCACCCGGTCGAAACGCTCCTGGATAGAGGTTGGTGTGGACGGCCGTAGTCTGGCCGATGAAGCTCCGGATTCGGAGTTCATGCTGGCGCCCGAGTTGGGACAGGACGGGCTACCGAAGCTCACGCTCAGCCAGGTGAGCAAGCTTCAGGGCTTCCCCGACGACTGGATCATCACTGGGCGGAAGACAGCGGGCTACCGGCAAGTTGCTCAGGCCATGCCTCCCCCTGTTGCCACAGCGGTCGGCCGTCAGATCGCAGCAGCTCTCGGCGACTAATTCAGTCGTCAGAACACACCCAACTGACCTGGCTGTTCATCGGTGGATATCCCATCAAGCTTGGCCAGGTCAGGAAAGATCTTACGGAGAGGGTCGTCACCAAGTTTTAGTGCTGCAGCAAGGACATAGGCGGCCAGGCGAGGAGGAACGGCGTTTCCGATCTGCTGAGCAATGTCCCGGCCTCGCCACCGATAGTCAAGCGGGAAAGTCTGCAAGCATCCGGATTCGGCGTGCGTAAAGCGGGCGGGATCAGCCTCCTGATCATCACGCGTCATTACGCGGTTACGCAAGATCTTGCCGGTCACGGTAAAGGCTGGCTCATCAGAGGTGCGTATACCCCGGGCTTTGGGATTACCTCCGGTGCCATAGTTGGAGACCACCTTGAATGGCTCCAGTCGTTCAAGAACATCGCCCATCGGCACCCATGGGAGCTTCGTTTGATCTCCTGCGGTACGTGGCATGCTCTTATGGAAACGACGATGCGTGGCCTTGGGCAGTGAAGCCACGTCGCCCAGGCGCGCGACGAGAACGGCCCGACGACGCGTTTGTGGGACTCCGTATTCCTCCGCGTTCAACACGTCGCACTCCGCAGAGTATCCCAGCTTCTCAAGGATTCTTTTCATCGCTTTCCATACGGGCAATACGGCGGGAACCTGCTCCAGCACGATCACCTGATAGGGGTGACGATTTTTCTTCGCTTCAAGCACCCACCGCAGTGGCTCCAAGACCAAGCCTGTGCGCGGGTCGTCCAAGCCGGTCAGCTCTGCGGTAACGTCCTCGCCATCAGCCATCTTGTCCGCGAAACGGAGTACATCCTCCAATGCGCGACGCCCCGCTCCCTGACCCGCGACCGTGTATGTCTGGCAGGGAGGGCCGCCCGTGAGGACGGTGGCATCCTCAAACTCCGAAGGCTTGCGGTCACGCACGTCACACTCACGAGTCTCCAAACCCTCGGCAAGACGTGTTTTGCATGCCTCTTCGTCCAACTCGATACCGACCACAGGAATGTCCAGCCATCGCGCCGCGATGTCCAGCCCGCCCGGCCCTGCAAAAAGATCAACGATCTTGTGGGGGGGACGCACAGACTCTCCTGCCTATCGAGCTGAGGTCGGTGACGGCAGAGTCAATGGGCGCTCATCGCCAATCCACCCCTCGAAGCTGACCATGACGGCGATGAGCATACTCCCTGCTCACGCGTATCTGCCACATCACGCCGATACTGCTCTGATGGGTTGGTGAGCACGGGCTTTCATCATGTCGCCGCGTAGTCGCCGGCCCGATACGACTCTGCGCTGAAGCTGAGATCGCCCCCTGTTCGACTCCGTGTTGGAGCGCCAACAGCATCGGCAGAAATATCCATCTTTCCACTTCAAGTGCTACCTATCGGTTTTGTCGGATCTCACCGCTACCCTCCTAACTGATCAGTAGGAGGTGGCTGTGGGAGCTGTCGGACGGACCCTGCGAGTCCTGGAGATCTGCGCCGGTGCGGGCGGCCAGGCGCTCGGCCTGGAGCGCGCGGGCTTCGGCCATGAACGCTTGATCGAGCTGGACGGCAACGCTGCCGCGACACTTCGTTACAACAGGCCCCACTGGAACGTCACACAGGGCGACGTTGCCGATCCCCACGTGTGGAATCCCGGGGATTACGGGGAGGGCATCGACCTTCTGGCGGGTGGGGTCCCCTGCCCGCCTTTCACCACGGCGGGTAGGCAGTTGGGGGCTACCGACGAACGCGACCTGTTCGCCTGGGCGGTCGAGCAGGTGAGCATCATCAAGCCCCGCGCTCTACTCCTGGAGAACGTCCGTGGGCTGAGCATGCGCCGCTTCGCCGGCTACCGCCAGCACGTTCTAGACCGACTTCGCGATTTTGGCTACGTCGCCGAATGGCGCCTACTTCAAGCGTCCGATTACGGCGTTCCACAACTTCGCCCCAGGTTCGTGCTCGTCGCGATGTCCCCCCAGGACTTCACGCGCTTCCACTGGCCCGAACCGATCGGTCGCCCCTTCACAGTCGGCGAAACGCTCTTTCCTCTGATGTCAGCCAATGGATGGAAGGGCGCGGAGGAGTGGGCGGAGAAGGCAAACGACATCGCTCCTACCATCGTCGGTGGCTCCAAGAAGCACGGTGGCGCCGACCTCGGCCCCACCCGTGCGAAGCGCGCCTGGGCGGAGATGGGCGTTGACGGTCTGGGCGTCGCCAACCACGCCCCCAACCCGGATGACAAGTTTCCGGTCGGCCCAAAGCTCACCTGCGAGATGGTCGCTCGGATTCAAGGTTGGGACGACGACGAGTTCCAGTGGACCTTCACCGGCAAGAAGACCTCGACTTACCGGCAGATCGGTAACGCCTTCCCGCCTCCGGTCGCCAAGGCCCTGGGCGTCGCCATCGCCGCCGCGCTCGAAGGCACTGCCCAGTCACGTAAAATTGGTCTTGACCTCAAGCACGACCCCATCTACGCCGCCCTCCGCGAGCAGGGCGACTTCATGACAGCTGCCCAGATTGCCAGGAAGACCGGACTCGCTCTCGATGGTCTAGAGATCGATAGGCGGATCAGCCTGTTAAAGGGTGACTTTGAGATCATAAAAGATGAGCACAGAACGGACCCTGCATACAAGCTGGGTTCGTTCAAAGCATTCACAGGTCAAGAAGACCACGTACGCCATGAATACTTCAGGGAAAACACATCTAAAATTAGCTGATCTGCCGTAACTCCCAGATTTGCCGTCCCTCTGCTTTTAGAAAAACCTCGTCATAGATCGATTTGCGAACGTGGCGGAGGTTTTAGCAGGCAGTTTCTTTCATGACTCAGAAGCCACTCGCAGTCAAAGAGCTCAGAGAATATGCATGCGCACACCCAGCCGACGAATCCGCTCCCGGTAGCTGTACCGCTCAAGATCCAGCAAGGTCCGTACCGCCTGCTGCGCCATCGGATGGTTGCGGACGAGCAGTGGAGCGACTTTCTCGGCGCGCTCCAACTCGGCTAGGGCGGCCTCCCGCTTGCCGCACCACAGCAGCCCACGGGCGTGGTCAAGATGGTGGTGCCCCGCACGGCTGGCCTTCAGGCTTTTCGGGAGCTGGATGGCCTCCCCACGCTGTACGGCCTGGGGGCCGTCCCCCAGTTCGACGGCAACGGCAACTCCGTGGATGTCGACGTTGGTCTGATTGGTGGACAGGTCGTAGTAGTCAGTGCGCTGGCGTGATCCGAGCCGGGTGACCGCCTCGGCCGCGAGCCGGTGACGTGACCACGCCTCATCGGCGTCGTTCTTGCGAGCGGCGGTGATCGATGCTCGTAGTTGAAGGGCGCCCCAGACGGCCAGCGCTTCAGGATGTCCGGCAGTGTACTCGCCCTCGATGTCGGCGCATGCGGCGTCGAGGAGGGTGAGCGCGTCGTTCCAGGAGGTGCTGGCCCACAGGCTCCGGATTCGCAGATAGGCGAACACGGCTCCGTTGTACGGATCCCCCGCGCGTTCCCACGCCCAGCGGACCCGGCTGGCGGTGATCAGCGAAAGGTCGGCGTAGCCCAGGGTGTAGACCACCGAGTCGGCTGCCAGATAGGTCAGCGCGAGCAGCCTGAATGCCGAGCTCCGGTCAGGCTCGGGGTACAGGTAGGTCGCCGCCTGGAGTTCGGAGAGCAAGGCCGGCAGTGCGTCGGCCAGTTCCGCGTAGCGGGCCTCTCCCCGTAGCCAGCGGGCGTGATCGGTCGCGGCACGGAGGTCGGGCAGCGCTCGCACCTCGCCGACCCACTCGGGGTCGAGGTCATAGCGCTCCAGGTGACGGCGGATCTCGGGAATCGCCGAGTGGCCGCGGTCCTCGGCCGGGGTGTCACCGCGGTAGGGGCGTGCGGTGAGCTCGTTGGGGTGTACGCGCAGCACACGAGAGAGGGTGTTGACCAGCGCGATGGAGTCCAGGGGGATGCTGTCGTTCTCCACTCCGGACACCCAGGACTGCGCGCGGCCGATGCGCCGCGCCAGTTCGTTCTGGGTGATGCCAACGCGCTTACGAGCACGCCGTACGCGCGTTCCCACACTTTCCGCCGCCGGATCCGAGTAGGCCATGGCCTCAAGGTAACCCGCGATGACGCGCTTGGCTCCTCCCCTCGCCAAAGTATCAACGGCACTGAGGTCGCTGCCTCTCCGCATCAATAACTTCACTCTCCGTGAGAGTCGATGAGCGTGGATGTGACAGCCGACGGTGGGATTGCGGAATGCCCCGCTTGACGCATACGCGACCCCTCACACGGAAATCGCGGCTTCCCGAAGCGGAAGCCAGTCACCGGCCAAGACACGGACGTGGCCGGTGACATCACCATGAAAACGGCTCTGCCAGGGCGAATGACGTCGCCCGGCAGAGCCTCGACCGCACGCTGGAGGTGCGACCTGTGTCCAACCCTAGTAGAACACCTAAGATCATCCGGGTCCGCTGGCACGCCGAGCAGCCGCCCTCACCCCTCGGTTGCCGCTGGTGTGGCCATCCCCCGTACGCGCACGACGCCGCCAGCCTGCCGCATCGGCCCGGTCACCTGTGGGAGCAGCCCACCCCGGCCCAGGTCCGCACGCGCATGATGGCTCGGCGCCGCCTCGGGCTCTGCGGTCGGCTGCCCTCGGCCGTGCCGCCCGCGCTCACCGTGCCGAATGCGTCCACCACCGTGATCGCACGCCCGACGAGCCGTCCCTTCGCGGGTTCTCCCACAGGTAGGGGACGCCACGCACGACCGGCCGCGATGGCCGCGCCGCCGTACGGACAGTCGTCGTACAAACAGGAGTCGCCGGGTGTACGGCCCTGGCCGGGCAGGCGCGAGGCGTACCGGAAAGGGGTGGCGGCATGAGCCCGCCACCCGTTGGAACGGCTGCCGGAACAACGGAAAACCTCCCCACACCCCTCTCGTACAAGAAAGAGGAAGACGACACGCTCCGGTTCACCGGCTGGTGTCTCTGGTACGGCGAGGCCACCGAACGCTGGTGGGCGCTCTCCCCCGCGTGGTGCCGGGAGCGCGTTGGCCTGATCGAGGCCGACACCGACGCCGAACTGGCCGCGCGGATACGGCACATCGAGGACTTCCGCCCTCATCTCATCCCCGACCAGCACGAACGGCTGCGGCGTCCCCTCCCCAGGGCAGACCACCCGATCCCAGCTTCTGGGCCGCAGCCCGAAGGCCCCAACAGGGGCGTCAGGGTCTCCGGAGGCAACCAGAGCGCCGAGATCGCAGGCAAGGGAGGTGACCGGGATGACCGCGCGACTCCTGTCCGTGCTCGTCGGCGTGTTCGCTGACCGGTTCCGGCCCTCGACCAGCGCCCTCAACGAATCGGCTCACCCGGCCACGCCGTGGTCGCCGCATCTTGACCGGATACCCGGCTGGTCGACCTTCCCGGGGCCCACACCCGTGATCTCCCAGCGCTTCCCGGCCACACGCGACCAGGTCAGGCTCGCGCGGAACTTCGTCGCCGAGATCCTCGGTGGCGACCACCCGCTCCGCGACGACGCCATGCTCCTCACCAGCGAACTCGCCACCAACGCCGTCGAACACTCCAACACGCCACTCGAAGACCGACCGTCCGACCCGGAACCGAGCGACGCCGAGCCGAGCGATCGGCCCAGGGAGTTCGTCGTCACGGTGGCCTTCCTCCCCCACGGCGTCATCATCACCGTCCAGGACACCGGCTCCACTCAGATCCCCCGCACCAGGAACTCCGGCCTGGACGCCACCGGCGGACGAGGGCTCGTACTCGTCAACGACCTCGCCGCCCGCTGGGGCTTCCACCGCGACCCCACCGGAACCGTCATCTGGTTCGAGCTCAGCTGACGGACCGGTGCGGGCGTTCCCAACGGAGGCGAAGCATGCTGGCCACGGGCCTTGTCGGCTACGTTTCTGTTCGATACCTGGTCAGGCGGTGGTGAAGGAGATCCACACGTCCGGGGGGAGGTCGGGCCGGTTCGGCACCGGCTCGCGTTCCTCCGTCCACGCGTCACCGGCGATCTCGGTGGCCACGCGCCGCCAGAACGCGACGGCCGCGGTGTTCGAGTCCTGGAAGGCGATCCTCCACGGGCCGGGGTGCCGGGAGATCACTTCCCGCACGACGTTCGTCCCGATTCCGGTTCGGCGGGCGCCGCGTACCACGAAGAAGCTGTTCAGCACGCGGGTCGGGCCGGACAGCGCGCGCACGAACGAGAACCCGACAGGCCGGTCGCCGCTGGTGAACAGGTACGCCGCCCACTCGTCGTCCTCGAACGCCGAACATAGCCGGTCGCTGCGATAGGTGGCGTCGGGGCTGGGCAGCCCGCCTTGGAACTCCGCCATGTCGTGGCGGAACATGAGCCAGAGCCGTTCGACGGTGGGGCGGTCCGCGGCGCTCACGGGCCGCACGGTTGCCTGAGAAGTAGTCATACAAACACTTTCCGGCCGGAAGCAACATCCGGCCGGAAAGGTAAAGCTAGCAGATCCCGATCACGGTATGACATCCGTGGCTCCCGTCACCAAGCCCGGTCAGCAGAGCCACCAAGACCGCTCAGCAGAGCGTTCTGACCACCGAGCCAACGTGGACCGCTGACCGGCCGAGACCGTCAACCCCGGGGTTAACGACCGTTGCGACAGTCGCCGTTGATCCACGGCACCGCCTGGCGTGATGCTTGCCTCATCCAAAGAACACGCATGTCAGGAGGTGGATGGGGATGCCCTTTTCTGGTGCTGACGCCGGTGCCGCGGTGTGAACGTCGTCTCTTCCGCGATATCCCTGATCGTCGCCGACCCGGTCGCTTCCAGCCGGTTCTTCACCGGTCATCTCGGCTTCCGCGAAAACCTGGTCGGCGAGAGGTTCATCGGGCTGGGCCGTGACGACGCGGCCGTCGACCTGGTCCTGGTCGAGCGCGACCTCGAACGGTGGCGACCGGGACAGGGACTGGCAGAGGTGATCGTGGTGTTCGCGGTCACCGGCCTGGCCGCCGAGTACGAGCGGCTGCGCGGTGAAGGCGCCACCATCACCGTCCCGCTCCGGCGGGAGCCGTGGGGTGAGCTGCTGACACAGCTCACCGACCCCAACGGGGTGAAGATCCAGCTCGTCGAGTGGATCTCCCCCATCACGGGCTGACTCCGGACCGGCCGACCCGGTCCTGTCGTTCCCCGCCCTGACCCGACCCGACCCGACCCGGCACGACCCAGCACGACCCGGCCCGTCCCGACCTGTCGCGGTTCTGTCGTTCACCATCACCGTCGTCGCCGTTACCGGCGTCGCCGCCGGCCAGGCGTCGCCGTGTCAGTGGCGGCGTCAGGTCGGTGACACCCCGGTATCAGGGCGGTTGGCGATGGTGGAGCCATGAACGGTTCGGCGATCGCGGCCTCGGGACCGCGAACCGGGCCACACCGAAGGACTGCGAACCAGGAAGCACGCCGAGCTCACCCCGACCCTCGTACGTCGCTCGTGGAAGTCACGGGCGCCGGGCCGGGACGGGTCTCACAAGATCGAACACCGATCGAACACCGAACACCGATCGAACACTGTCTGCAAGGAGACTCATGATGGAAACCGGCAAGAGCGGCTTCTCGAAGGCGGGGCTGCGCAGGTTGCACGGCGTGCTGGAACGGCATGTCGATTCCGGGAGGATTCCCGGGCTGGTCGCCCTGGTCAGCCGGGGTGGTGAGACGCACGTCGAGACGATCGGGACGATGTCCCATGACGGTGGCGCGCCGATGCGCCGGGACACGATCTTCCGGATGGCGTCCACGTCCAAGCCGGTCGCGATGGCGGCGGCGATGGTCCTGCTCGACGAGTGCAGGCTGCGGGTGGACGACCTGGTGGAGCCGTGGCTGCCGGAACTCGCCGACCGGCGGGTGCTGAGGCGGATCGACGGCCCGCTGGACGACACCGTGCCGGCGCGGCGGCCGATCACCGTACGGGACCTGCTGACCTCCACCTTCGGGCTCGGCATGGACATGACGGCGCTGGGCACCCCGATCATGGGCGCGATCTTCGAGCGGGGGCTCACGCCCGATCTGCCGGAGCCGATGCCCGAGCCGGACGAGTGGATGCGCCGCCTCGGCACGCTTCCGCTGATGCACCAGCCCGGAGAGCACTGGCAGTACCAGATCAGCCACGATCTCCTCGGCGTGCTCGTCGCCAGGGTCACCGGCCAGTCGTACGAGGCGTTCCTGCGCGAACGCATCTTCGAACCCCTGGGCATGAAGGACACCGGTTTCCACGTGCCCGACGAGGAGATCGACCGGCTGCCGACCCTCTACGCTCCCGACCCTCGGAGCGGGGAGTTCGTCGTGTGGGACGAGGCCAAGGGGGGGCGGTGGAGCAGGCCTCCGGCGTTCCAGGGGGGCGGCGGCGGGCTGGTCTCCACCGCCGACGACTACCACGCCTACTTCCGGATGCTGCTGAACGGCGGGACGCACGGGACCGAACGGATCCTGTCCCGGCCCGCCGTCGAGCTGATGACCACCAACCGCCTCACGCCCGAGCAGCAGGCCGCCCGGCACACCCTGGCCGTCGACAACGTCCATGTGTCGTACGGCCAGGGGCAGCACGGCGGCTGGGGCTTCGGGATGGCGGTGCGCACCTACCGCGGCGACTACGCGCCCATCGGCCAGTTCGGCTGGGACGGCGGGAGCGGCACCTCGACGTACGCCGACCCGGACAACCGGCTCACCGGGATCCTGCTCAGCCAGGTCGGGATGTCGGTCCCGGATCCGGCGCGGCTCATCCACGACTTCTGGACCACGCTCTACCAGGCGATCGACGACTGACACGAGCCCGGTACGGCACCAGCGAGAGCGCGTTTCACCATCCGTCCGTTTTCCTTTTTCCTCATGATTCGAAGGAGCACACCAACCATGTCCGTCACCCTCACCGACCAGGACAAGCTCACCCTGCGCACCGCCGCCTACGGCGCCGTCACGCTGATGTCCGCCGCCGGTGCCGCCGGCAAGCCCGGCGCCCACCGCATCGCCACCGACGGCTCCATCGCCCTGGCCTCCGCCACCGGGCTCATCGGACACGTCCTCTCCGACAAGTCCGGTGGCATGAAACTGAACGGCAAGTCCGTGGCCGCCATCGCCGACCACGTACTTCCCGCCCTCACCGCTTCCATGGACCTCCTCAAGCGGCAGGACCCGGCGGAGGCCGACAACTTCCGCGCCACCGTCCTCCTCGCCCTCGAAACCGCCACCCACCGCGGCGAGCCCACCCCCACCCTCACGGACATGACTCGCAAGATCACCACAGCCCTCGACGCCGCCTGAGGGGATTCACGGGGGTCCTGTCCGGACCCCCGTGGGCGGTGTGGCGGGCCGGGCAGGGGGCCATGCCCGCCGAACGCCGACGAGTACGACATAACAGGAGTACGACATGATCTGAACCCGCCGAAGTCCCGCGAGCCCGGAAGACAAGTGGGCGCTCGCGGGCAAAGGGCCGGCGCTCACAGGCAAGGAATCAGGTCCCCGCCTCGCGCAGACTGAGGTCGACACGAGGTATCACCGGCGTACCGCTCAACGGATCCTCGCCACGGACACGCCCGGCGCCTTCCTGAGGGGCCGGTCGCGCCGTCGGTGGCCATGGAACGGGGAAAGCATCGGAACCGTGCGAAGCGGTCGCGGAAGACCAGGGAAAAAGGGGAAGTCATGAGAAAACCGAGCTCTCGAACAGTCCGCTACCTGATGCTCACGATCGCGCTCGTCGTGTCGGTGTTCGCGCCGGCCTCCATGGCCTACGCCGACACCAAGCCGCCCACCCCGCCCCTGGTCGCCCCGGTGGACCCCCCGGCCCTCGCGCCCGCCGAGTCCAACGGCGCGACCGTGGCGGCGGTCGAGTGCTGTGGCCTGGTGGTCCGATACGACAGCATCCAGAACCTGGTCATCGCCAAGGACATCCGCAACACCAACGCTGGATACGGCAGCAACTGCGACATCTGGAACTGGAACGGCGGCAACCAGACCTCCTGGGTGACGGTCGACCGCAACTGCCGCACGACGAGCATGAACGGGCACACGTACAGCTACAACGCCGGGTACAGCGACACCGACGCGTTCACCCTCCAGTACGAGCCGTACTGGCTGAGCATGCACGGCACCTGGCACCGGATCGGCGCCAACGTCTACACCAAGATAAACGGGCTGGAGACGGCGAAGTGCTACCGCGAGTCCGACGGCGTGAACTGCTACGTCGTCTACTGACCTCGACGAGGTAGACCTGTCAATCGGCTGACCATACGAGATGTCCCCGGTGTCCTCGGTCCGCGACGCGGGCCGGGGGCACCTTGGCGTCGAGGTGACCTCGCCGGACGTCCCCCCACCGGAAACCCGGCTCGAACTCCCTGAAAACGGCACCACGCTTTCAGAGGAGGGCCCCGGTGAGCCTCTCGCTGAGGTCCCACAGCCGGGTCGCGGACTCCGGGTCGATCGAGTAGGGCATGACGCCGAAGGCGAGGGACTCCTGGGTCCGTACGCGTTCCTCGGCCATGGCGACGGGGTCGTCGCCCTCGGGGACGAGCGGGGCGATGTCGGAGTTCTCGCAGTAGACGCCGCCGTGCCCGTCGAGCAGCGGGCTGGTGGCGCACCACACGCTCGTCGCGGCGCCCTGCTGGGGGCTCTTCATGTTCCGTGACGGGTCGATGAGCGGTTCGCCGTTCTCGTCGATCATGCCCATCCTGCGGAGGACGTCCGGGTCGGTGTGCCGTACGAGCGGGGTGAGGATCCTGCCCGGGTGCAGGGAGAACGCCCGGACGCCGTGGTCGCGCCCGCGCCGGTCGAGCTCGACGGCGAAGAGGTTGTTGGCCGTCTTCGACTGCCCGTAGGCGTTCATCGGTTCGTACGGGCGGCGTTCGAAGTGCACGTCGTCCCAGACGATGCCGGACTGGCGGTGTCCCCACGACGAGACCGCGACGACCCTGGCGCCCTCGGCCCGCAGCAGCGCGGGCCAGAGCCGGAGCGTCAGCCGGAAGTGGCCGAGGTGGTTGGTCGCGAAGTGGGACTCGTGGCCGCGCGCGTCGCGCGAGAGCGGGACGGCCATGATCCCCGCGCTGTTGACCAGCATGTGCAGCGGCCGGTCGCCGTCGAGGAAGCGGTCGGCGAACGCGTCGACCGACGCGGGATCCTGGAGGTCCATCGGTTCGAGCCGGACTCCGTCGACGCCGGCGAGGGTCTCGGCCGCCTTCTCGCGGTTCCGTACGGGGACGACGACCGACGCTCCCGCCGCGCGCAGCGCGCGGACCGTCTCGACGCCGAGGCCGGAGTAGCCGCCCGTGACGATCGCGGTCCTGCCGGTGAGGTCCACTCCGGCGACGACCTCGCCCGCGGTCGTCGCGGGGCCGTACCCGGTGCCGAGCGGGGTCTGCGGTGTGGGTGTGGGCGTGGTCATGCGATCGCCTCCGGGGCGTCGGGATCAGGGTGGCCGGAGCAGCCGGGGTCGATGGGGCGCATGGGTTCTCCTGCGATGACCCAATGAAACGGAGGACTCTCCGCTTTATGGGATCGACGCTAGCGGAGGATCCTCCGCTTAGCAAACGCGCCGCGTCTCCCCTGGAGCGCCTTGGCCGATCAACGCCGTGGCCGATGTTCGCCGGCGCCTCGGCTTCCCGACATCCGGTTCCGGCCGGCTTCGTCCAAGCGAGGGCTCAGGCTCCGGTGACGGTTTCGGGGCTCCTCGCCGGGCCGATGCCGTTCAGGACGGTGGTGAGCAGGTCCTCGACGAAGCCGGGGGGAATCTCCAGGGCGGTCCCCGCGCCACCGCCGAGCAGGTGGGGCAGGACCAGCTCGTGGCAGGCGCCGATGACCATGGTGGCGGCGGCCTCGGCGTTGGCGTCCGGGGCCAGGCGGCCCAGGTCGCGCTCGGCGCGCAGGTATACGGCCAGGTCCTCGCGCAGTCCCCGGCCGCCCGCCATCGGGTTGGGCAGGTTCGCGAACCGGACGAGGACCTCCGGCCGGCCGAGCAGGCCCGCGAAGGAGGGCAGGATCGCGGCGTGCAGCGCCAGCCCCTGGGTGATGTAGGCGCGCAGATTGTTCTCGACGGTGCCGCTTCCGGCCCTGGTGGGCCGCTCGCCCAGCTCGCGTTCGACGGTCTGGACGTGGGCGTGCAGGGCGAGCGCGAGCAGCTCCTCCTTGCCCGCGAAGTGGTTGTACAGCACACCGTCGGCGACCCGGGCCTCGCGGGCGATGTCGCGTACGGTGAGCCCGGCGGTGCCGCGCCGGGCCATGAGGCGTTCGGCGGCGGCGATCAGGTGCTCGCGCAGGCTCCGATCGCCCTCGCCGTCACGCAGGGCCGCTGCTTTTCTCGGGGACATCACATCGCATCGTAGTGACCGCCGGGAGCGGACGATCGCCCGGAGCGGGTGGCGATTCCACCGGACGAACCGCGGTCAGGGGCGGGTGGCGGTGATCAGCCAGGCGGCGCCGCGCAGCCGTACGGCACCGGGCTCCTCGTAGGGCCGCAATGCGGCCGTGAGCGCGTCAAGGGCTCGGGCCGCGGTCTCCCTGTCGACCTGATCGAGGACGAATCGGACGGGCCCCCACGCTCCGAGGAAACCGGCCGCGTCGGCGGCGTCACGGCCCCACACCTGGGGCGCGTCGACCGGGGTGGAGGTCACCTTCCCGAAACCCGCGCCGGTGAGCACCTCGCGGACGCGGGCCGGGTCGGCCAGCGACTCCGGGCCGGGAGCACCGGGCCCGGCCGGGGCGGGGCTCGACGGCAGGTGTTCGGCCATCGCGGCGAAGACGGCGCCCAGGTCGTTGTCGGTCATTCTCCGCAGGGCCAGGACGGCCAGGCGTCCGCCCGGTCGCAGCGCGCGGCCGATGTTGGCGAACGCGGCGACCGGATCGGCGAAGAACATGATCCCGAACCGGCTCACGGCCACGTCGAAGGCCGAGGCGGGGAAAGGATGGATCTGGGCGTCCCCCTCCTCGAAGGTCACGTTGGCGACCCCGTCTCCGGCCGCACCGGCACGCGCCCGTCGCAGCATCGGTGCCGACAGGTCGATCCCGGTGACCTGTCCGAGCCGTGCCCGCCCCGCGGCCAGCCGCGTCACCTGCCCGTTCCCGCATCCGACGTCGAGCACGCGGTCCCGGTCGCCGATGGCGGCCGCCGCGAGCAGGTGGTCGTTGAACCCGCTGTTCACGGCGTCGTACCGGGCCTGGTGATCGGCCCAGTGATTCCCCTCGTAGCCGTTCCACGCTTCCGCCTGCTCGGTGTTGACGATGGAAAGCATCGAATTCCTCCCGTGGTTCCCTCGGGACGCCCCGAACGGCTCCGCCGGCCCCGCCTTCGGCGTGGTCGAGGCGTCCTCGTTATGAACACTTGTTCATGAATGCTCGTTCATAATGAGAGCCCGAGGCGGGACATGTCAACCGTCACTCGGACGGGCCGGAGGCGGAGAGCGGGGTGACTTACACGAATCACGGGACGGACGTCGTTCGCGGAGACGCGTGTCGTTCACAGGACCGGAGTCTCGTTCACAGGACCGGAGTCTCGTTCATGGGACCGGCGTGTCGTTCGTGAAGACCGTTGTCTTGTTCGCGGGAACCGGTCTGCCGTCCGCGGGGACGCGTGTCGTTCGCGGGGACCGGCGTCGTCCCCTCGTTCGGTCGGACCGTTCAGTCGGACCGTTCAGTCGAACCGGATGTGTTTGGCACCCGTCCACGCGCGGCGCAGGCGCCCCCGTAGCGCGCCGTCCGTGTTCGGGGTGAGCGTCAGCCCGGACGAGGCGGCGATGTGGTCGGCGACCCCCGGGATCGTGAGACCGTCGGTCCACACGTGCTCGGCGAACTCCGGCTCGCGCAGCCGTTCCAGGCACGGGTCGAGCCTGGAGACGGCGAAGCTCTCCAGGCGCAGGGGCGCGCCCTTGCCGGCCACGTACTGCAGGACGTGCCCGAAGCCGCGCTCGCGCAGGCGGCGCAGGACCGTCTCCCGGCCGGCCAGCAGCGCGAAGTGCCTGACGTCGTGGCCGCGTTCGCGCAACCGGCCGACGGTCTCGCGGAAGTACGCGGGCTCCACGACCGTCATCGGGGCGATCACCGTGCCGTCGTGCTTGGTGAGGGCCAGGTCCAGCACCTCGTACACCCCCTGCCGCCAGGCCGGGAGGTCCTGGAAGTCCCCGCGCAGGAGCGGCGGCGTCATCCGGTGCAGGCCGAAGCCGACGTGTTCGGGATCGCAGACGACACTTCCCGGGAGCCGCCGCCGCAGCTCGTGCGCCGTCTGTGTCTTGCCCCCGCCGAAGGGGCCGTTGATCCACAGGAGCATGCCCCGAGCCTACGAGGCCGGGATCCCCTCGGCGGCGGATGTCCATGACCCGCCGTACGCCCCCGGGAGTACGGCGGGTCATGGATGCGGGGATGTGGGGATTCGGGGATGCGGAGGTCCGGGAATTCCGGGATTCAGGACGCGGGCTTCTCGTCGGTCCAGCCGGCTTCGAGGACGGTCTGGGAGTGCCACACGGTGCCCGGTTCGAATCCGGCCTGCAGGCCGCCCGGCTTCACGACGACGCTCTCCGTGGCCAGGGCCCCGCCGGTCGCCTCGTCGAAGATCAGACGGTTCCGCAGGACTCCGTCGGCGCCCTTGACGTTCGCCTTCGCCCTGGCCCGTTCCTCGATGGAGACCGCGCTGCCGGTGCGGCCCTCCGCGTCGGTGACGCCTCGGGCGACCTTGATGGTCTTGAGGTCGGCGAGCATCCTGAAGGCGGCGCCGCGCACCTTGGGGGTGATCGGCATCTCGGTGACCAGCCCGACCGCGACGGAGAACAGCCAGGCGTCCGACGCCATCGGGATGTCCGCCTCGGTGGACATCCCCCTGTACGAGCGCAGCAGCCAGGTCTTGAGGTCGTCGGGGTCGTCGGGCAGGCCGCGCAGGTCCTTCATGGTGACGTTGCGGCCCAGCCAGAACACCTTGTCCCCGCCGAGGAGCGGGGCGTGGCTGTCCTTCGCCTCTCCCGGCTCGGTCGACAGGACGTACCCGCCCAGCCTGCCGCCCTGCTTGCCGGGAACCTCGATCTTGATCTTGGACGGGGAACCGGCTCGCCTCCAGGCCGCCTCGTCCTCAGGGCTCGCGAGCTGCGCCCCGAGTGACCACGTCCGGTCCCACCGGTCCTCGCCGGTCGCCGACGGGGTCCAGGCCTCGTTCCTCGTCCGCTCGACGACGGTGTAGTCCCCGTCCGCCGCCTCGGACAGGTTCCGGGTGACCGACGCGGTGTGCCAGTAGGCACCGGTCGTGTCCGGCTGGCGGGCCGCTCCGTGGGCCGCGGCGAGCAGGACAGACCGGCTGGAGAGCTCGGCCTGCCCGGCCTGCGGGGCGGAGGCGGACGGGCTGGAGGTCGACGGGATGGAAGCCGACGGGCCGGAGGTCGACGGGTTGAAGATCGTGCGGCCTGGGTCCGCCTGGATGGAGGACACGTCCGGGACCGTGCCGCCGGTCGCGGAGACCGTGACGGCGACCGCGGTCACGGCCGCGGCGGCTCCGGCGAGGCCGAGCCCGAGGCCCCACCCAGGGCGGGCGGTCCTACGCCCGGCCGGTGCCCGCCGGGGCCACGCCATGGCGCGGGAGAGCTCGGCGGCCCTGGTACGCGGATCGACCGGGGTGTCCCCCAAATGCTCGGGGCGCGCGGCCCGCAGCTGATCGACGGGGTTCATGACCACTCCTCGCTGAGGTTCCTCATCCGGGGTCCGGGGTGCACGGCGGTGTCCATCTCCCGCTTGAGCCGCTTGCGCGCGCGGTGCAGCCGCACCCGGAAGGCGGTCGGGGAGCAGCCGACGACCCGCGCCGCGTCGCGGGGAGAGAGGCCCTGCCAGGCGGTCAGGATCAGGAGCTCCCGGTCGTCCTCCGACAGGCTCGTCAGCGCCCTGAGCACGCTGAGCCGTTCCGTGACCTGCTCGGCGACGTCGTCCTCGGTCCAGGCCCGCAGCTCGGCGTTGAGCGCGTCGCGCCGGACCTCCGCCCGGATGTTGTCGCGCAGCACGTTGCGGGCCACCCCGAGAAGCCACGGCAGGGCCGGCTCCGGCATCTCCTCCAGCCTTCGCCAGGCGATCGCGAACGTCTCGCTCACCACCTCGTCCGCCACCTGCCGTCCCGCGCGGCTGACCACGTAGGCCCAGACGCGCTGCCGGCACTCGTCGTACACGCTGGTGAACCGCTGCGAGTCGTCCGTCACCGCCCCGCCCCCTTCGTACCGGATGTGTTGTTCTGACACCGGGAAATGGCCGGGGCCCCTCGTTTGTTACCTGCCCTCTTCCGGAAAATGGCACGAATCACCATAAATCAGGAATCTTCTCTGTATGGGGACGTCCTCGGGCGTGAGACCCCGGGCCTGGTCACGGGGTGTTCCAGCGGCCGTGGGCCCGCCGCCGGTCGAACGGGACCCGTAGACCGGCGCACTTCATGTCCGCCTTCCGGCGCGAGCCCCCGTCTCCCGGTACGCGCCCCCGCCCCCCGCCGCGAGCTCCCGTCTCCGGTTCCCGGCGCGAGGTCTCCATGTCGACAATCCAGTGAAGCAGGTACTAAGGTATTACTTCATTATGAAGGACGTACATAAATCATCGACCGGGTTCGCCCGTGATCCCGACGGCACCTTCTTCGACCCCGGGGCGAGAACGGCCATGGCCCGGTTCACCGACGGGGACGACACCCTCGCCCTTGAGGCCGCGACCGCCGTCCGCACCGCGTTCCACGCGGTCGAGCGCATACGCGCCCACGGGGCTCGGGGCCGGGGGCTGAGTTCGGGAGCGCTCGACATCCTGATGCGGCTGAGCGCCTCGACCGGCGACGGGGTCAGCATCGGCGACCTGGCCCAGTCGGCCGGAGTGAGCTCACGCAACGTCACCGGGCTGGTCGACACCCTCGAACGCGACGGGCTGGCGCGACGGGTCCCCGATCGTCACGACCGGCGTTCCGTCCTGGCCCAGATCACCCCCGCGGGACGGGAGTGGATCGAGTCCTTCCGCCGGCCGACCCAGGCCGCCATGGCGGCGATCTTCCGCGACTTCACGCCCGCCGAGCTGGGCCGGTTGCGGCACCTGTGCCTGCGCCTCGCCGAGAACCAGCACCGGCTCTCCCTGCACCTGGACCAGACCGGCGGCACGGACGGCACGGACGGCACCCCGGCGTGAGCCGGGAATCACTCAGACAGGAGACAGCGAATTGGCTTCCATCCGCACAGAGGTCGTGATCGATTCCAGCCCGGAGCGGGTGTGGGCGGCGATACGCGACGTGGGCGCGGTGCATCGGCGCCTCCTGCCGGATCGCGTCGCCGACACCCATATCGAGGGCGACGTGAGGATTCTCGTCTTTCCCGACGGCAACGTCGTCCGCGAGCTGATCGTCGATGTCGACGACGCGACCCGCCGGCTCGCCTACGCGGTGGTCGAAGGCGCGCGACCGGCCCTCGCGCACCACCACGCCTCGTTCCAGGTCCTCTCCGAGGAGCCCGGCCGCAGCCGGCTCGTCTGGATAACCGACGTGCTGCCGGACGCGCTCGCGGGGGAGATCCGCGCGCGCGTCGAGCGGGGGGCGGCGGACATGAAACGGACGCTGGAGGAGACGGCCGTGGATTGAGTCACGCCGAGCGCACGTCGCCGTCGAAGACCTTGTCCAGGAAGCCCTCCAGGTTGAGAGTGGCCCGGACGACCCGCTCCGCCGTGGTGAGCGTCTCCTCGAACCGCACACCGGAGTCCGTCCGCTTCACGCCCCGCACGTAGAGGGAGCAGGCCAGGTCGGCGCAGACGTAGGTGCCGACCGTGTTGCCCTGGCGACCGGCGGCGCCGACCCTGGGCGCGACGAACAGGGCGACCCCCGTGCCGGAGTGGGGGGTCACGCAGATCGAGCAGACGGTGCTCTTGGTGAAGCTCCTGCGTACCTCCTGCGCGACGCGCAGGGTGACGCCGACGAGCTCGCCGTGCCGCTCGACGACCAGATAGCCCCGGTCGGGGGCTCCGGGATCGCGCCAGCCCAGGAAGTCGAGGTCGGCCCAGGAGAGCTCGGGCAGGTTCCTGGGCAGGTTGATCCTGCGCGCCTCCCCCTTGGAGCAGTTGACGAAGGATCCGCGGATCTCTGGCTCGCCGACCGGTTTCATGGTTCACCCACTGTCGTAAAGATCATTGAAAAGCCCCGGAAACCTCGGTCCCGGCCACCGCGATCAGTGCCTCCACCGACCGGCGAACGATCGGGCCAGGTCCGCTCACGGCCTGGTCGGACCGGGTCGCCGCCAGGTTGAGGTGTTCTCGACGTACGGCAGCGGCCAGTTTCCCAGCAGGACATCGAGGACGTCGAGGGATTTTTCCCCGGCGCCTGGAGGACACGCGAAGGCGCGCCCCTCCGCCGGGCAACCGGCGGATCAGGATCATCCCTCGCGTCACCGGCGTCGAAAGCCGATGATGAATGAGTGTCCGAGCCCTCCCCCTCCCCGCCGCGCACCCCTGACACTTCTTCCTCCGCGCCGCGCACCCCTGACGCGTCCACCCCGGCCGCCCCCTTCGCCGGACGGCCCGTCGGCGCGGTCGCGCTCGCCGCGCTCGCCGTGCTGCTGGTCGCGAGCCCGCGCTACGGCTATCACCGGGACGAGCTGTACTTCCGGATGCTGGGCGAGCGGCCCGCCCTCGGATACTTCGACACCCCGCCGCTGACCCCGCTGATCGCGCGGGCCTCAGTCGCCGTGTTCGGCGACACCGTGGTCGCCCTGCGCGTCGTCCCCGCCCTGATCGCGTCGCTCGTCGTCGTGCTGGTCGCCCTCCTCGCCCGGGAGCTCGGCGGCGACCGGAGGGCGCAGATCGTCGCCGCGGCCGGAATCGCCACCACGACCCTGCTCCTGCTCGGCGGGCACTCCCTGCTGACCCTGGGTGTCGACCTGCCGCTCTGGGTCGCGGCGGCGCTGTTCGCCGTACGGGCGCTGCGGGGCGACGGCCGCTGGTGGCTCGCGCTGGGCGCCGTCGCGGGGGTGGCGACGTACAACCGGCAGCTGATCGTGCTGTTCCTGGTCAGCGCGGGCGTGGGCGTGCTGGTGGCGGGGCCGCGCGAGGTGCTGCGGGACCGCCGGCTCTGGCTCGGCGCGCTGCTGGCCCTCGTGATCGCCGCGCCCAACCTGGTCTACCAGGCGACCCACGGCTGGCCGCAACTGGTGATGGCCGGGGCGCTGGAGGCGGACGAGGGCGCCGACAACCGCCTCGCCTTCGTACCGCTGCAGCTCCTGCTGCTCGGCCCGCCCCAGGCGGTCGTCCAGGTGGCCGGCGCCGTACGGCTGTGGCGGGAACCCCGCCTGCGCTGCCTCGCCCTCGCCTATCCGCTGGCCTGCGGGCTGACGCTCTACTCCGGCGGGCGCCCCGACTACGTGGCGGGCCTGCTCGTGCTGCTCTTCGCCGCGGGGTGCGGCCCGGTCAGCCGGTGGATGTCGGGTGCGGGACGGCGCGCGCTGGTCGTCGGCGCCCTGGCGGTCAACGCGGTCGTATCCGTCGTCGTCGCGCTGCCGGTGATCCCTCCCTCTGCCCTGGAGGGCACCCCGGTCGCCGGGATCAACGAGGTGGCGCGCGAGTCGATCGGATGGCCGGAGTTCGCCGCGCGGGTCGCGGCGGTGGTCGGCGAGCTGACGCCTCAGGATCGCGCGCGGGCCGTACTCCTCACCGACAACTACGGCGAGGCCGGGGCGCTGGACCGCTACGCCGGGGAACACGGCCTGCCCGAGGTCCACAGCGGGCACAACGAGCTCTACTTCCGTGGCCCGCCGTCGCCGTCCGCCCGGATCGCCGTGGTCGTGACCGACTCTCCCGGCGGCTACGCCCGCGCGTTCGGCACCTGCGAGGAACGCGGCAGGATCGACAACGGCGTCGGGCTGTCCAACGAGGAGCAGCACCTGCCCATCCTCGTCTGCCGCGACCCGCTGCGCCCGTGGCGGCTGCTCTGGCCCGAGATGCGGCACAACAGCTGACATCCCGCCCTCCGCGGGACCCGCGTTCCGGTCTGGGCCCGTTTTCCGGTCAGGGTTCGTCGTCGTGCGGCGGGGCCGGGGGCTCGCGTCCTCCGGCCCGCCGTGGAGCCCGGGCCGACCTGCCGGTTCACCCGCCGAGCTCGGCGTCCGGGCTCAACATTCGGGCTCAACATTCGGGCTCGACGCTCGGGCTCGATGTTTGAGCTCCATGTTTGAGCTCCATGCTCGGGCTCAGTGCTCGGCGAAGGCGAGGCCGTGTTCGGCGAGGGCCTCGCGCAGGCGGCCGATGGCTTTGGGGCCCATGCCGTGCAGTCGCAGGAGCTCCCGCTCGCTCGTGGCGGCCACCTGGGCGAGCGTCGTGTAACCGGCCGCGGCGAGGGCCCCGCGCGCGGGGCGTCCGATGTTGGTGGGGATGTCGATGAGGACGTCGCCCTGGTCGCCCTGGTCGTGGGTCGTCATGATGCCTCCTCGCGGAACGGGCAGCCGGTCGCCCCGCGCCAAGGGGAACCCCTCGGCCCGGGGAACCCCTCCGCGCGGGAACACCACCTCGTGGGAACCCGGCGTCATGAGACCCCGCGTCGTGGGAACGCGCGGCGCGGTGGCGAAAGTCTCGCATTCCCCTACGACAGAATCCGCGAGACCGTCTCGCGGCTGCCGGACCACGCCGAGGGGGTCAGGTGACCTCGGGAAAGCCGGTCTCCGCCGGGAACGGAGCCGGGCGGGTCAGATCTCCTTGAGGAAACCGGCGTCGACGGCGAAGTCGGCGCCGGTGGTGCTCGCCGAGCGCGGTGAGACGAGCAGGGCGATCACGTCGGCGACCTCCTTCGGCTCGACGAGGCGGCCGGTGGTGAGCTTCATCATCTCCACCGCGACACTGTCCAGCACGGTGTCGCGGTCGGTTCCCGCCTGCGCGGCGATGATGTCGGCCGCGCCGCCCTCCTCGGTCCACCACGCCGTCCGGACGGGCCCCGGCGACACGGTGTTCACCCGGATGCCCTGCGGCGCGAACTCCTCCGACAGCGCCTTGGTGAGATTGTTCAGGCCCGCCTTGGCCGCGTTGTAGTCGACGTTCATGGGAGCCGGCAGCCGGGCACTGCCCGAGGACACGTTGACGATCGAGCCTCCGCCCCGCTGGAGCATCACCGGAACGGCGGCGCGGACGGCCCGTACGACCGAGAACAGGTTGAACTCGAACATCGCCCGCCAGTCGTCGTCCGTGGGGGCGAGGAACGAGAAGCGCGGCAGGGCCACGCCGGGCGGCGGGCCACCGGCGTTGTTCACCAGGATGTCCAGGCCGCCGAACGCCTCCACGGCCCGCGCCACGATCCGGCCCGGCGCCTCGGGGTCGGTCAGGTCGGCCGGTACGTGGAGAAGGCCGGCGCCGTCGAGCGCGTCCAGCTCCGGGGTGCTCTTGCGCGAGGCGGCGACGACGCGGGCCCCCTCTTCGAGCAGGGTACGGGTGACGGCCAGGCCGATGCCCTTGGAGGCACCGGTGACGACCGCGACACGGCCGGAAAGCTGCAGGTCCATGGAATAGCCCTCTCGTCGTCGGGCCCCTCGCCGAGGAAGGGGTCCTGCACGCGAGCAAAGCTATGGCGGGCACGCGGCCCCGGGCTGGCAGGATTCAGACCGGCAATCACCGCTGGATTCGGACCTCTCATGTCGGAGACGGAACGACCGGGTCCGAAGCCGGCCGGAGGAGGGTCCGCCGGCCGGGCAGGACATCGTCAGCTGGAATAGGCCTCCAGTTCGAAGACGCGGGCCGCGGTGTCGCTGTCGCTGGTCGGGGTGATGACGTTGAGCCGGACGTACCGGGCGCTGACGGGGGTGAAGGTGTGGGTGGTGACGTCGGCGGTGTTGCCCCGGGCGCTCACGACGTTCGTCCAGGTGGTGCCGTTGGTACTGACCTGGAGGTCGAAGTCGCGGGTGTTCCAGGACGCCTTCTCGCCGCCCGCGCCGGAGTGGCGCACCACGAACCGCCCCACCTGCGTGTTCGACTGCAGGTCGACCTGGAGCCACTTGCTGGCGCCCAGCGCGCACCACTTGTCGGAGTTGCCGCCCGTCCAGCTGCCGTTGACGGCCTTGGCGGGCGCCTCGTTGGCCGCGCACTGGTTGCTGGCGGTGGCCGGCTTGTTCAGCGCGAGGTTGGTGACCGGCTGCGTCGTCTCGGGGACGTAGAGGCGGATGTCCGTCAGGCTCGCGCTGCCCTCGTAGACGTTGGTGTAGAGGTCGCCGATCACGAAGTAGTCGGGGTACTGGGAGCCGGCCGGCCACTGGTTCGGCCAGGACGCGCCGCCGTTCACGTCGTTCTGGACGAGGGTGGCGTTGTAGCGGCCGTCATACTCGCCGGGCTTGACGTTGTAGTGCCAGATCGGCGCGTTGTTGACGATGAAGGGGCGGTGGAAGCGGATCGTCTTCTGCCCGACCCGGGCGAAGTTCCCGCTGGCCTCAAGGACATAGCCGGTGGCGTCGCGCTCGATGGCGAAGGTGTAGGACTGGTTGGGCATCAGCTCGGGCTGGATCTCGGCCGCCGACGACAGCTGCTGCTCGGCCACGCCGCCGGAGCAGCTCGTCATGAACCACTGGGAGTTGCCCGCGAGGCCGCCGGGCCCCGGCGTCCAGTTGGGCAGGCCGCTGATCCACATGTTGACCGTGTTGAAGTTGCCGTCGCGGTAGTTGTAGTACTGGTTGGTGTTGGAGTTGCAGACCCGCCCGCCGGTGCCGCTGCCGACCCGGTCGGGGTGCTGGGAGAAGGAGTCCATCAGCACCTTGCGGCGATAGTGCCAGAAGTGGTTGTTCCTCGGCGCGGGGTTCGCGAAGTCCACGATCGACATGAAGTGGAAGCCGTTGTAGCCGTACGGGCCCGACCGCACGTCCTGCCACTCGCAGTAGGGCGCGGCGGCGTTGCCGCTCCAGCCGGGGCTCCTGGACCCCTCACCCCACGGGTGCTGGGTCTTGCATCCCTGGGTGCCGTAGCCGTTGACCTTGCCGTTGTACTCGATCGAGCCGTTCCGCTTGCCGCCGAAGTCGATGGTCTTGAGCTTGTACTCGACGCGATACTGGTCGGGCAGCTTGTTGGTGGGCCGGAAGATCGCCCCACCGGTGTGGTCGGGCACGTTCAGCACCGCCGCGGGCGCGCCGCCCACCGTCGCGGTGGTGATCGACGGCGGCGACTCGATGACGCCGTCCTTGTTCCAGTCGCGGGCCGACAGCGAAGCCGTCAGCCAGCCGCCCTGGCCGACCGGGAACTCCTTGCGGTAGGTGGCGAAGGAGTTGAACGCGGTGGTCCAGGCCGGCCCGTAGTCGTTGCGGTACCACTGGCCGGAGTCGTCCATGATCGTGTCGAACGGGGTGGTGTAGTTCTCCCTCACCCACGGCGCGTTGCCCGTGTTGATGGGGGACGAGAAGTTCTCCGAGTGCAGCAGGGTCCAGGCCGCGGCGCTCTTCGCCGTGCCCGCCTTCGTGCTCTCCGCGCCCGTCTTACCCGACGTACCGGACGGGGTGCTCGGGGTGCTCGGACCGGGGGTGCTGCTTCCGGCCGGTGCGGCGGTTTCGCCCGTCGCGGGGGTGCTGACCCCGAACGAGGTGAGTGCCACGACGGTCGTGGTGACCGCGGCGAGGGCCGCCTTGCGCGCGGCCCCTCTGACGTTTCTTCGCATGGGTTACGTGCCCTTCACTCGACGAGTAAGGCGTTGCTCGTGCCTGAACGCGACCCGCGCCCTCGCGGGTGTGCGCACCTCCGTCCCGATATCGGGCGACCACGGGTGGCGTCGCCGACCGCCACCCGAGCGCCGTTCACAACCGGCCGTACTTCACGCGCCGCTCCCCGAGCGGCCGCGAACCCGAACCGTTCCCCCGAACGGCCGCGGATCAGAGCCGTTCCCCCGAACGGCCGCGGATCGGAAGGGGCTAGAAGCCGCCCTTGGGGTCGAAGTACTCGGCCGCGTTCTCCTTGGTGACCCGCGGGGAGGGCACCACGGTGTCCTTCTCGACCTTGGCGCCGCTCAGGATCTCGACCGCCCTGTCCAGGCCCATCGCGCCGATGATGTCCGCGTCGTTCAGGCCGGTCACCAGGTAGTTGGTGCCGTCGAGGATCGCCTTGAGCGCCTCGGCCTGGCCGTCGACGCCCGCGATGACGATCTGCTCGGCCTTGCCCGCGTCCGCGATGGCGCGCTGCGCGCCGAGGCACATCGCGTCGTTCTCGCAGAACACCGCGACGAGGTCGGGGTTGGTCGCCAGCAGGCTCTCCATCACGGTGAGGCCGCCGTCGGATCCCCAGTTGCCGAAGTCGGGGGCCTCGACGAGCGTGATGCCCGCGGTGCTCCCGAGCACCGACTTCACGCCCTCGGTACGGGCCAGGCCGATGCTGTTGTCGGCGGGACCGCCCTTGATGATCGCGACCTTGCCGCCCTTGGGCAGCTTCTCGGCGAGGAACTGGCCGTTCTGCACGCCGATCGCCTTGTTGTCCGGGCCGATCCAGCTGGTGTACTCGCCGGCCTGGAACTTACGGTCGACCAGGACCACGGGCTTGTTCGCCGTCTTGGCCGCGTTGAGCGCCGCGGGCGCCGACTCCAGCGGGCCGCCGGAGATGATGATGGCGTCGACGTTCTTGCTCAGCAGGTCCTCGACGTTGGAGGCGAGCTTGGCCGCGTCGCCGTTGGCGTCGGTGCTGATGATCTCGATCTTGCCCTTCTTCTTGGCCTGGGCGGCGATCGCCTTGTCCATGCCGCTGAAGTAGGGGCCGCTCAGCATGAAGTTGGCGACGCCGATCGTGTAGGAGCCGTCGCCGGAGGCGGAGGCCGCGGTGGTGGGCTCGCCTCCGCTGGACGAGCAGGAGGCAAGGCTGAGAGCGAGAAGGCCGGAGGCCAGCAGGCCGCTGAATTTCCTGATGTTCATTTCGGTATACCTCGGGGGGAGTTGTGGAGCGGGTACGTCAGGTACGCGCCTGGTTGGCGCGCTG
Organism: Streptosporangium heterodermiicola; assembly: GCF_051390675.1. Taxonomy (NCBI): domain Bacteria; kingdom Bacillati; phylum Actinomycetota; class Actinomycetes; order Streptosporangiales; family Streptosporangiaceae; genus Streptosporangium; species Streptosporangium heterodermiicola. The sequence continues at coordinate 110,799 of NZ_JBPJSR010000011.1, read as the reverse complement.
GACGAGGATGACGGCGATGATGATCAGTCCCTTGAGCACCTGTTGCCAGAAGCTCTGCACGCCGTACAGGTTGAGGAGGTTGTTGATCAGTACGAGGACGAGGACGCCGCCGAAGGTGGCCTTCGCGGACCCTCGCCCGCCCGCCAGGCTCGCACCGCCGATCACGCACGCGGCGATCGCGTCGAGCTCGAAGGCGACCCCGACGCTCGGCTGGGCGATGCCCACCCGGCTGGCCAGGATGACGCCCGCGAGGCCGGCGCACGCGCCGCTGATCGTGTAGGCGAGGATCACGTGCTTGCGCACGTTGATGCCCGCGAGCCGCACGGCCTCGGCGTTGCCGCCGATCGCGACGATGGAGCGGCCGGCCGGGAAGCGGGTCAGGAACAGGCCGCCCGCGAGGAACACGGCCAGCATGATCACGGTGCTCAGCGGGACGGGGCCGAGCATCGCCGAGCCGAGCGTGAGGAACGCCGGGTCCTCCGGGGTGATCGGCACCTCGGAGTAGACGAACGCCAGACCCCTGACGGTGGTCAGCGCCGCGAGGGTCACCACGAAGGGCGCCAGCCCGAACCGGGCGACCAGCACGCCGTTGACCAGCCCGAACCCGATCCCGCAGGCGATGCCCACGACCGTCGCCATCGGAATGGGGAGATCGGAGACGAGACCGGCGGTGATGATGCCGGAGAAGGCCACCACCGATCCGACCGACAGGTCGATGCCTCCGGTGAGGATCACCACGAGCATGCCGTACGCCAGCAGGCCGGTGGTGACCATCTGCTTGAGCAGGTTGGTGAGGTTGGTCTGGGTGAGGAACGTGTCGGAGGTGAGCGCCGCCACCGCGACGAGCGCCACGATGAGCGTGACGAACGCGGCCTGCGCGGTGAGGTCCCGGCCCGCCAGGACCAGCCGGGGGAACCTTCCGGAGATGGAGGCCGCCGGACCGGCGGGGGCTGTGCGGGTCATGCGGTGAGTCCGATCGAGTGGGCGAGGATCTCGTCCTCCGTGGTCTGGTCGGAACGCAGGTCGCCGGTGATGCGCCCCTGGTTCATCACGAGCACCCGGTCGGTGGCGCCGAGCACCTCCGTCAGGTCCGAGGAGATGAGCAGGACCGCGAGGCCCTGCCGGGCGAGGTCGTCGATCATCCGGTAGATGTCGACCCTCGCCGCCATGTCCACGCCCCGGGTCGGCTCGTCGAGGATGAGCACGCGCGGCTCGGCCAGCAGCCACTTGGCGAGCACGGCCTTCTGCTGGTTGCCGCCGCTGAGGTTGACCACCGGCATCGAGGCGCACCCCGGGGGCTGGATGCCCAGCCGGTCGATCATGTCGGTGACGTTCCTGCGCCTGAGGCCCGTGTCGATCAGCGGGCCCCGGGTGGCCGAGTACAGGGTCGTGAGCGTGATGTTGTCGAGCACGCTCATGCCGAGCACCAGGCCGGTGCGCTTGCGGTCCTCGGTGACGAGCGCGAGCCCGGCCGCGATGGCCTCGGCGGGCGTACGGAAACCGACGACACCGGACCGGCCGCGCGCCCGGCCCGGCGACGGGGAGTCGGCGCTCGTTCGCGCGGCGGGCCCGGCACCCGTTCGCGCGGCGGGCCCGGCACCCGTTCGCGCGGCGGGCCCGGCACCCGTTCGCGCGGCGGGCCCGGCATCGGACCGCCCGCGCTCCGAATCGGCGGACGCGGACGCGGGCCCGGCACCGGCACCGGCACCGGAATCGGAACCGGACCGGATGCGCACCTGGCCCGCGGACGCGGGTTCGGCGCCGAAGACGCAGCGGGCCAGTTCGCTGCGGCCGGAGCCGACCAGGCCGAACAGCCCGACGATCTCCCCCGAGCGCACGGAGAACGAGACGTCCTCGAACTCGCCCCCGCGCGTGAGCCCGGAGACGCTGAGCCGTACCTCGCCGTGCCCCGCGCGCCGGTCGGGGTAGATCTGTTCGAGGCGGCGGCCCGCCATGAGGCGGATCAGCTCGTTCTCGCCCGTGCGGGCGGGTTCGGTCGTCTCGACGATCCTGCCGTCCTTGATCACCACGATCGAGGTGGCGAGCTCCAGGACCTCCGCGAGCCGGTGGGAGACGTAGACGACCAGCACCCCGCGCTCCCGCAACCGCCTGATCAGCGCGAACAGCGACTCCAGGTCGCTCCCGGCCAGCACCGCGGAGGGCTCGTCGAGCACCAGCACGCGCGGCTCGTCCACCAGCGCCTTGGCGATCTCCACCATCTGCTGCCTGGCCACCGTCATGCTGCCCGCGACGGTACGCGGGTCGATCGCGCCGAAGCCGATGCTCTCCAGCAGCTCCCCGGCGCGGGCGTGCGCCGCCGCCCAGTCGATGAGCCCGCCGCGCTTCCTGGGGAAGTGCCCCATCAGCAGGTTCTCGGTGACCGACAGCTGGGGTACCAGCGTCAGCTCCTGGTAGACCGTGCGGATGCCCCGGGCGTGCGCGTCGTGCGGCGAGCGCAGCTCGACCCGTTCGCCGTCCATCCACATCTCGCCCGCGCTCATGGGCTGGGCGCCGGCGAGGATCCTGATCAGGGTCGACTTGCCGGCTCCGTTCGCGCCGACCACGGCGAGGACCTCGCCGGGGTGGCCCACGAGGTCCACCCCGTGCAGCACCTCGACGCCGCCGTAGTCCTTGCGGACGCCCCGGAGCTCCAGGCTCATCCGAAGGCCTCCATGACGATGACCGTCTTCTGCCGGGTGAAGTCGAGGACGGTGTCGTGCAGGCCCTCGCGGTAGCCGCCGGTGTCCTTGGTACCGCCGAACGGCAGGTTCTCGGCGCGCAGCGCGGTCGAGCCGTTGATGACGACCCCGCCCACGTCGAGCCGCCGCGCGATGCCGAACGCCCGCGAGACGTCCCGGGTGAAGACCGCGGCGTGCAGGCCGTACGGGGACTCGTTGGCCATCCGCACCGCGTCGAGGGGGTCGCTGAAGCGGGCGACGGGCGCCACCGGGCCGAAGATCTCCTCGGCGAAGGTCGGGCTGGTGGCGGGCACGTCGACCAGCACGACCGGGTCGACGAACGCGCCGCGCCTGCCGCCCCCGGCGGCGAGCCTGGCGCCCTCCCCGACGAGCCTGCCGACGGCCGCCTCGACCCGCTCCGCGGCCTCCTCGGCGATGAGGGGGCCGACGTCGGTCTCCTCAAGCAGCTGGTCGCCGACGGAGAGCTTCGCCGTCTGGCCGAGCAGCGACTCGACGAAGGCGTCGTGGATGCCGTCCTGGACGTAGACGCGCTTGACCGCGCAGCAGATCTGCCCGTTCCCCCTGGCCAGGCGGCCGAGGACGACGGCGCGGGCGGCCTCCTCCGCGTCGGCGTCGTCGCAGACGATGAGCGCGTCGTTCCCGCCGAGCTCCAGGAAGACCTTCTTCAGGGTCGCGGCCCCGAGGCGGGCGATCTCGCGGCCCGCCGCGGTGCTGCCGGTGAGGCCCACCGCCGCGATCCCGGGGTGCCCCGCCAGCGTCTGGGACACCTCGACGCCCCCGGTGACCAGCTGGTGGGCGTGGGCGGGCGCACCGGCCCGCTCGACGAGCTCGGCGACCCTGACCAGGGACAGCGGGCAGCGGGCGGGCGGCTGGACGACGACGGCGTTGCCCGCGGCGAGGGCCGCGGCGGCCTTGTGCGCGTACAGCTCGACCGGGTAGTTGAACGGGACCAGCGCCGCGACGACACCGAGCGGCTCGCGCAGCGTCACCGCGAGGTGCCGCTCCAGGCCGGGTACGGCGTCGAGCGGGATCTGGCGGCCGAAGAGCCTGGTGGCCTCCCCCGCGTACCCGCGGAAGATCCGGATCGCGGCGTCGACCTCGCCCCGGGTCTGCTGCACGGGCTTGCCGTTCTCGGCGGCGAGCAGCGTGGCGAGCTCGGCGCGCTCGGCCTCGATCAGGTCGGCCACCCGGCGCAGGAGGTCCGCGCGCTCGTGGGCGGGCATCGCCGCCATCGCCCGCTGGCCCTCCTGGGCGGCCTCGACGACCGCGGCCACCCGCTCCGCGCTCGCCGCCTCCACCTCCCCGAGCTGCTCGCCGGTGCCGGGGTTACGGACGGTGATGACGGAGGCGTCCGGCGAGGTGAGAGCGGACATTCGTAGCACTTCCTTCCATACAAGCCTTGCGGTACGAGCTGCGGAGTCTTGGAAAAGGCCAGGATCAGGCGGGTTTGCGGGTCCTGGGGGCGGCGTAGCCGATGCGGCGGCCGATGTCCGCGGCCATCCCGAGCGCGACCGGCGCCAGGCGGTGGCAGTCGCCGAGGCTGAACCGCCCGGCCGGGGCCGACACGCTGAACGCCCCCACCGGGCGGCCGGAGGCGTTCATGATCGGCAGGCCGATGCAGCGCACCCCCTCCTCGTTCTCCTCGTCGTCGATCGCGAAGCCCTGGTCGCGTACGGTGTCGAGCTCGGCGAGCAGCGCGTCGCCGGTGAGGCTTCTGGGCGTGCGGGGCTCCGACGGCACGGCCAGGATCTCGGCGCGGCGCGGCTCGTCGAGGAAGGCTAGGACCGCCTTGCCCATCGCGGTGCAGTGCAGCGGTACGCGGCTGCCGATCCGGGAGACCAGGCGCACCGACTTGGCGCTCTCCACCTTGTCGACGTAGACGATGTGGTGGCCGACCGGGACCCCGAGGTGGACGGTCTCCCCGCTGATCTCGACCAGCTCCGCCAGGTACGGCTGGGCCGCGGCGCGGAGCCCGTCCTCCTCCAGGTAGCGCCCGGCGAGGGTGATGAGGGTGACGCCGAGCCGGAAGGCACCGGTGGCGTCCCGCTCCAGGACGCCCAGTTCCAGGAGCGAGATGGCGTAGCGATGGGCGGTGCTGACCGCGACGCCGGTGTGCGCCGCGAGCTCGCCCAGGGTCATTCCGGACTGACCGCTTCCGGAAACAGCACTGATCAGCTCAAATGCCTTATCGACGCTTGATGATTTCCTACCGCTCTTCATTCGAGTTACTCGAATCCATTTTCAGATATTTGTAAGATTTTTTGCGATAGTTACATCGGCGATAACCACTGTCAACCCTCGCGCACAAATAGCCCCCGTACGGAGTGAGGCAGGCGCGGTCGGACTTGTAGGCATGAACAACCACAAAGCCCTACGATCAGGCACATGTTCCACCAGAGCGCGTGCCACTGCCTGCTGTGCGTCGAGCAGGAGGTGGAGCTCGACGAGGCCACCCTCAGGACGATGCGAACCGTCCGGGATCGCGGGTGGGCGGTCGTGACGGTCCCGGAGGACGAGGACGGGCCGGGCTGGGCGTTCACCGTCGGGCTGTGGCACACGCTCCGCTCCCCCGAGGCGGCCATGTTCGGCCTCCGCGCGGACGTGATGGGCAACTGCCTCGACACCCTGGCCGACGAGGTCGCCGCCGGACGCCACCTGGACGAGGGGCGGGAGCGGGACGACGTGATCAGGAACTATCCGGTCGTCGCGAGAGCGGTGGACACGAGCTGGTACCGGTCGCTGTTCGGCACGGCACTGCACTTCTACCAGCGACCCCCGCTGTCCTTCATGGAGATCGTCTGGCCGGACGCCGCGGGCCGCTTCCCCTGGAACGACGGCTGCGCCACGCGGCTCCGCGAGCTCCAGCCCGCGCTGTGGATCCCCAAGGACGACCACGCCCCGGGCCCCTGGACCAAACTCCCCTGACAGACCGGGGCACGCCCGCCCCTCCCCGGCCCCCGCCTTCCCGCCCTCGGCCCCCGCGTCGGCGCCGACATCGGCATCGGCGTTAAGGCGGGCCGAAAACCCGGTAACCGGCGGAAAAAACTGGGCCAACCACCTCGGGCGTTTTCCCGGCTAACCCAACCTTTCCTCCAAAAGAACTTCTCGTGAATCCGGGCCATTTCCTCAGGCCGTCGGACAGTTCTTTCCAAGTCATTTCCAAGGATTCCCCAAGAAAGAGACCGGAGCCTCGAAGTGCGCCGGAAACGACTTCGAGAACCGCGTCCCGAACGCCGGATCCCCTTCTTGTCGTCGCTTTCCCGCGCACCTCCAACCAGCGGAAATGTGAGAGTCCATGGATCCGGGAAAGGCTTCCGGCAAGCATGACACCCGGACCGGACGACGAAAGAGGTTTCGAAGCCCCTCACCCCTCCGGCGGACATCGGATCTCACATACGCCGCCGTCCCGGGTGAGGTCGCCCGAGCACGTCGCTCACGCGGACCCGAGACCCTGAAAACCCCTCGGAACCCGTGAGATTCCCGCCACCGCACCGCCACCGCAGCGCTACCGCGCCGCCGCCACACCATCATCACCACCGCCACCACCTCCGCCGGACGCGATCCAGAGCGTCACGGCCGCCTGACAACGCACACGAGGAGAAACATGGAAGTCAACCCTGACGGCTCCGCCATGGAAGAACTACGCAGGGTGATGTCCGAACCGATTTTCAACCCGGTTCTGAAGACTTTCTTCGGGGAGGGAAAACTGGACTACGAGTTGTATGTGAAGACCTCGGAGCTGTTCTCGCTACAGCCGACCGCCGAGGAACTCGTCTCCCCGACGAGCTGATGTTCCAGATGGTCCACCAGGCTCAGGAGGTGTGGCTGAAACTATTGACGCACGAGATGACGGAACTTGTCGGCGATCTGGATCTCGACGCGCTCTGGGACGCCTCGGCACGGCTGGAGCGGATCGCGCGCATCGTTCGCTGCCTCACCGGGGAACTGCGCGTCCTGGAGACGTTGACGCCCGACTCCTACCAGACGATCCGGCGGCATCTCGGCAACGGCAGCGGACAGGAGTCACCGGGATACAACCGCCTGCGAGTGGCCGCCGAGTACATATCGAACGCGCTCGACCGGCTCGCCACCCGCAGGACGGTTTCGATACTGAACGTCTACGAGGCGGGAGGCACTCGCCACACCGATCTGAAGCGCACGTTCGAGTTGCTCGTCGACGTGGACGAGGCCTACCGGATGTGGCTCGTCACCCACTTCATGCTCGTACGCAGGACGATCGGTGTCAGCCGGGGCACCGCGGCGCTCGACGGTGTCCCGACGCAGGTGCTGACCGGCCGGATGACGCAACCTCTCTTCCGGCAGTTGTGGAAGGTCCGGGAGGAGATGACCGCCACCTGGAACCGCGACGGCGGGTACGCGCCCGGAGCGTCCAGGGCCGAGGCGGCGAGATCCTGATGAGCCACCCGGACGAGACCGGCCGTACACATCACACCGACACCGACACCGACACCGACACCGAGAACGACACCGGCACCGTCTCCCTGGCCGACCTCAGCGTGCGGCTCGGCGTCGTGCCCGGCCGTCTGTACAAGCTGCTGGACTGCCTGGAAAGCCTCGGTTTCGTCCACCGGGAGCAGTCCGGCGACGACCTGGGCCAGGTCCGGTACCGGGCGGTCCCCGGCCTGCGGCAGGCGGCGGAGGCCGTCGCCGGTCCCGGCTCGCTGGAGCACGACCGCGACCGGTATCCGTGGCGCCTGCTCCACGGCAGGCTCGACGACGTCCTCCGCGGCGAGATGTCGATCCCCACGGACACCTTCGGCTGGCCTCCGCGCGACGAGACGCAGATGGCCGGATTCGAGCGGAGCATGGCGGCGGGACTCCGCCCCGTCATCGAGACGTTCCGCACACACGCGGGACGGCTGTGGGGCGGGCGGGCGCTCCGGCTGCTCGACGTCGGCGGCGGCGACGGCACCCTCGGCGCCCACCTGCTGGGGCACTCGCCCGCCCTCCACGTGGACGTGTTCAACCTCCCCGCGGCGGAACCGCTGGTGGAGCGTACGAGGGAGGAGAGCGGCCTCGGCGGGCGGCTCGGGTTCGTCGCCGGGGACTTCCTGGACGGCCCGCTGCCACGCGGGTACGACGCGCTGTCGTTCGTCCGGGTCCTGCACGACTGGCCGGTCTCCACCGCCCGCGCGCTGCTGCGCAAGGCCCGCGCGGCCCTCGAACCCGGCGGGCGGATCCTGATCTGCGAGGAGTTCCGCACCCCCGACCGGCTCGCCGGGCAGTTCTTCTGGTCGTACTTCCTCATCGGCGTCGACACCTGTGTCAGCCGCCTCTACGAGATCGAGCACTACGCGCTGCTGCTCCGGGAGAGCGGCTTCCGGGACGTCACCGTACTTCCGGGTCCCTTCGAGCTGATCACGGCGACCGCGTGACCCCGAGGTCCCGGCCTCCCACTCCGGGACGACAGGAGCATTCCAGGCATTACGGATATTTCAGATAAGGAACGATCGATGACCCTCTACGACGCCGTCTTCGTGGGAGCCGGGCGCAACGCCTGATCCGCGCCGCGTACCTCGCCCAGGAAGGGGGGAGCGTGTGCCTTCTCGCCGGTGCCGGCACCGGCGCCTGAGCGGGTGGCGAGAACTGGCCGGAGCGGGTGGCGAGAACTGACGGCCACCGGCGCTTAGCGGAACGGTGATCCCCGGCCCAGGGCGTCCGGGGGTCACCGTTTTTCGCGTGACCGCCCGCCCCGCCGGTCGCGCTCCGTCCGCCCGACCTTCCCTTCGGTGATCGTTAATTTTTGTACACTTGTTGACTCTGCTTTACCGACGGGGGGGAATTCCGTGCTGAGGGCGACGTTCCGAGAACGGCTGCGTTACTGGTTTGACAACACCATGTCGCGGGGCACGACAGCGCTGATCGGATGGCTCGCCCTCATCTCTCTGGGCCTCATCCTGCTGGTCACCGCGCTGGGCCTGTGGCTGACCCCGGACGAGGCCGCGAAGCACAACGGCGCCCCGGGCATGCTGTGGATGACGCTGATGCGCGCGCTGAGCCCGGGGAAGGTGGCCAGCGACACCGGCAGCGCGCCGTTCGTCGCCCTGATGTTCGTCGCGTCGCTGGGCGGGCTCTTCATCGTCAGCGCCCTGGTCGGCGTCCTCTCCAACGATCTCAAGAGCAGGTTCGAGGAGCTGCGCAAGGGCAGGTCCCGGATCATCGAGACCGGCCACATCGTGGTCCTGGGCTGGTCGGAGCAGGTCTTCACGATCGTCAGCGAGCTGGCCCAGGCGCACGCGAGCGACCGCAGGTCGGTCATCGCGATCCTCGCCGACAAGGACAAGATCGCCATGGAGGACGAGATCCGGCAGTTCGCGGGCGAGACCGGCAGGACCAGGCTGGTCTGCCGGACCGGGCGGCCCACCGAACCGACCGACCTCGACCTGATGAACCTGGCCGCGGCCCGCTCGGTGGTCGTCCTCTCCCCGCAGGGCGAGGATCCCGACGCTCACGTCATCAAGACGCTGCTCGCCCTGGCCAAGCGTCCCGGTGGCCACCCGCCGGTGGTGGCCGCCATCGCCGGGAGCTCCAACATGGCCGCCGCGCGTCTCGCGGGCGGCCCCGACGTCCACCTCGTCGACTCCGACGACACCGCCTCCCGGCTCATCGTGCAGTCGTCGCGGCAGTCGGGCATGTCCGTGGTCTGCATGGACCTGCTCGACTTCAGCGACGGGGAGATCTACCTGCGCTCCGACCCCGACTTCACCGGCATGACGTACGGCGAGATCCTCCCGGCGTACCAGACCGCCACGGTGATCGGGCTGCGCCGGGCCGGGACGGCGATGCTGAACCCGCCCATGGGCACCGTGGTCTCCGGGTCCGACGAGATCATCGTGATCGCCCACGACGACTCGATGATCCACCTGGCCGCCGGGATGCCCTCGGCCCGCGAGGAGTCGATCGTCCTGGTCGAGCACACCGGGCAGAGCGCCGAGCGCACCCTGATCCTCAACTGGAACGGCCGGGGCCGGCAGGTCGTCCGCTATCTCGACGGTTACGTCGCGCCGGGTTCGGTCCTGGACATCGCCTCCGACCACCCCAACGCGGCGGTCGGCTTCGAGGGGCTGGGCAACCTCACGGTCAACGTCAAGGAGTGCGACACCTCCGACCGCTACGCGCTGGACTCGCTCGGCCTGGGTCTCTACCAGCACGTGATCGTGCTCTCCGACGACCGCTACAGCCCCGGCCACGCCGACACGCGCACCCTGACGACCCTGCTGCAGCTGCGCGACATGCAGTCGTCACTCGGCGAGCGCTACTCCATAGTCAGCGAGATGCACGACGAGAACAACCGGAGCCTGGCCGAGGTCACCAGGGCCGACGACATCGTGATCAGTGACACGGTGATCGGCCTGCTGCTCGCCCAGCTCGCCGAGAACCGGCACCTGGCCGAGGTGTTCGGCCGGCTCTTCGACTCGGGGGGTTCGGAGATCTACCCGCGCCCGGCGGAGCGGTACGTCCGCCCCGGGGCGCCGGTCGACTTCGCGTCGGTGATCGAGTCGGCCCGGCGCCGGGGCGAGACCGCGATCGGCTACCGCCTCGCGGACCGGGCGAACGAGGCCCCGCACTTCGGCGTCGTCCTCAATCCGGACAAGTCGCGGTCGCTGCGCCTCGGCCCCGGCGACTCGGTGATCGTCCTGGCCGAGCGCTGACCCGCCGGGGCGGGGCCCCGCGGGTCAGGCAGTGATCATGAAAGCGAGCCCGAGCAGCACTACGACGGGGATGACCCAGACCACGGCCTCGATCGCGAACTCCTTGTACACGGTGAGCTTCTCCCTCTGAACACTCGGACACTGCCTGGACACTCTGGACACTGCCTGACATGAAAACGACGATGCGCAGCATATGCGCATCGGCGGGCGTTCCCGTACCCGGGTCGGGGCCCGCCGGGCGTCTCCTCCGGCCCTATCGGGTCAGATAGTGGAAGCTCGGTTTCTGGTGCATCAGGAAGTCGTGGTGGGAGATGTTCCAGGCGTAGGCGCCCGCCATCGTGAACTCCACCAGGTCGCCGGGCTTGAGCGCGATGGGGACCCGGCGGGCCAGGGTGTCCTTGGGAGTGCAGAGCTGGCCGACGATCGTGATCGGCTCCCCGGCCTCCGTCATGATCAGGGGCTGGTCGTGGCCCTTGGTGGCGGGGGTGCGGATGTGGTGCGTCCCGCCCGCCACGACCGCGAACAGCTCGCCGTGGACGCGCTTGACGTCGATGACGCGCGTCACGTATCTCCCGCAGTAGACGGTCAGCGAGCGTCCCGGTTCGATCCGGAGCGTCTCCCCGGGGCGGCGGAGCGCGGCCAGGCCCTTGCCGTAGGCCGTCCAGTCGAACCGGTCGCCGGGGTCGGCGTAGGAGACGGCCATGCCGCCGCCGAGGTTGATCTCGGCCGCCCCCAGCGTGCGCGCGTAGTCCAGGACGGCCGCCGCCAGCTCCAGCATCCGGGGCGCGTCGAGCCCGCTGGCCAGGTGGGCGTGGATCCCGTGCAGCCGTACGGCACTCTGGGTCTCCAGCAGGGCGACGCATTCGGCGATCCCGGCGGGGTCCATCCCGAACGGCGTCGCGCCGCCGCCCATCGCCAGCGAGGCCCCCTCGATCGGGATGTCCAGGTTGACCCGGAGCAGCACGTCCGCGGGGCGGCCGGACGCGAGCAGGCGGCGCAGCTCGCCGGGGCTCTCGACGTGCAGGCGGGTCACGTCCCCGAACAGCTCGGCGTCCGTCTTGCCCGGCCCGCCCAGCGCGACCGGCGCGTCCGGGAAGTGTTCGCGCACGTGCGCGAGCTCGCCGCCCGAGGCGACCTCGAAACCGTCGACGTACGGGGCGAGCGTCCGCATCAGCTCCGGGTCGGGGTTGGCCTTCACCGCGTAGTACAGCTCGACGTCTCCCAGCGCGGCGCGGACGTCCCTGACGTGGGCGCCGAGTTCGACCAGGTCGTAGACGTACGCGGGCAGCGGCCCGGCCAGGAACGACTCCGAGGTCTGCGGCTGCGCCGCGACGGTGGCTGTCACTGCGTTCTCTCCGATCATGGCGGTACGGGACGTCAGGCGAGCGAGAACCGGGTCTCGACGATCAGGTGGCGCGTAGGCGTGACGGTGGCCCTGACCTCGGTCACCTCCTCGTCCACGATCTGATCTGTGTGGTGGACATCCAACACGCTTCGCCGGGGCGGTTCATCGATACGGGGCCGTGTCGGGTGAAAGTCGGGGGCGTCCGGGACGAGTGCCCGAAAGGTCCCCCGGACGGGTGGCCGGGAGGCATGCCCAGACAGATCTGGGCCCCGTTCGGATCTGTCCGGGAATGCCGGACGCGGCCGGCCGTGCTGTCGTGGTCGGGACATCCGCGATCACTATGGGAGCCGTCATGACCGTTCGAGAGCTGCGCCTGGTCGTCACCGCCGCCGACTACGACGAGGCGCTGCGTTTCTACCGCGACGTGCTCGGCCTGCCCGAGCGGGCCGCGTACTCCTCGCCCGACGGCCGGGTGACGATCCTGGAGGCGGGCCGGGCCACCCTGGAGATCGCGGACCCGTCGCAGGCGGAGTTCATCGACCGGGTCGAGGTGGGGCGGCGGGTGGCCGGGCAGATCCGGGTGGCGTTCGAGGTGGACGACTCGGCCGCCGTCACCGCCGAACTGGCCGGGGCCGGGGCCACGGTGATCGCCGAACCCGTCCGGACCCCGTGGAACTCGCTCAACTCCCGCCTTGAGGGTCCGGCCGGGCTCCAGCTCACGCTCTTCACCGAGCTTGGGGAGGCCGCCGAACTCGGGGAGGTCGCTGAGCGTGGGGAGGCCGCCGGGCCGCGGGACGACGCCCCCAGGCTTCGCTAGAGTCCGGAGCCGCCGGTGGCGTCGAGGGTGGTCCCGGTGACCCAGCGGGCGTCCTCGGAGACCACGAAGGCGACGACGTCGGCGACGTCCTCCGGGGCGCCGACCCTGGCGAGCGCGGACTGCCCGGTCGCGAACGCCAGGGCCACGGGGTCGCCGCGCAGCCAGCCCGCGTTCATGTCGGTGTCGGTGATGCCGGGCGAGACCGAGTTCACGGTGATCCCGCGCGGGCCGAGCTCCTTGGCCAGCGTCCGGTTCAGCACCTCGATCGCCCCCTTGGTCGCGACGTAGGCGGGACTCTGGGGAAAGGCGATCCTGGTCACGCCGGAGCTGATGGTGACGACGCGCCCGCCGTCGCGCAGCAGCGGCAGCGCCCGCTGGATGATGAAGAACGGCGCCCTGACGTTGACGGCGAACATCCTGTCGTACGCCTCGGGCGTGGTCTCCGAGAGGCCGACGGGCACGATGATCCCCGCGTTGTTGACGAGGATGTCGAGCGCGTCCACCTCCTTCTCCAGTGCGGCGAAGAGCGTCTCCACGTCCCCGTCCACGCCGAGCTCCGCCCGGACGGGGAACGCCTCTCCCCCCGCCTCGGTGATCGCCGTCACGACCTCCTCGGCCGCCGCCTCGTCCCGGGCGTAGTGGACGGCCACCCGGACCTCCTCGCGCCCGAGCCGCAGGGCGATCGCCCTGCCGATCCCCCTGCTCGCACCCGTCACCAACGCGGTTCTCACATCGCCTCCCGTTTTTATAGCGATCGCTACAAAACGGAACCGTAGCAGGGTTTTGTAGCGATCGCTATATGATGTTCCGGTGAGCAGGAAGCGAGCCTTCGACCGTGACGCCGTGCTGGAGATAGCGCTGCTGGAGTTCTGGCGGCACGGCTACGAGGCCACCTCCATCGCCTCCCTCACCGCCGCGATGGGCATCCGGCCGCCCAGCCTGTACGCCACCTTCGGCGACAAGCGGCAGCTGTTCGAAGAGGTCGTCCAGCGCTACCGGAGACACGACTTCGCCTCGCGCGCGCTGGCCGAGGAGCCGACCGCGCGGGCGGCGATCGCCAGGACGCTGCGCGAGGCCGCGATCAACTACACCGAGCCAGGACACCCGCCGGGCTGCCTGATCTTCAGCGCGGCGGTCAACGTCGGCCCGGAGTCGGCCGACGTGGAGGAGGCGATGCGTGGGATCAGGCAGGCCGCCAAGGCCGCGATCGCGGCGTCCATCGCCTCGGACGTGGCGGCGGGCCTGCTCCCCGAGGGCACCGACCCCGGCGCCCTCGCCCTGTTCTACGCGGCCACGGTCCAGGGCATGTCCACCCAGGCCCGCGACGGCGCGACCCGGCGGGACCTGGAGCGGATCGCCGAGCTCGCGATGCTCGCCTGGCCGGGGGAGCGGAACGGCACACCGGACGGCCCCTCCGGACACGATCCGGAGTGATCTCCGGGCCGGATCACCCACCTTCGGCCGAGGTCTTCTCCAGGAGCTCGTCCGTCCATGGCCGGGGTCTCATCCGGGAACTCACCCGCTCTGGCAGAGGTTTCCTCCAGGGGCTCACCCACTCTTGGCCGAGGTGTCCTCCGGTGCCGCGTCGGGGACGGAGGCGCGGAGCCAGCGGGTGCCGTACGGCTCCAGCGTGAACTTCACCCGGCCGTCGGCGGGCAGGGTGAGAGTGCCGTCCACCAGCAGGTCGACCAGCGTCTCGCAGCCGTCGAGCTTTTCGAGGACGAGATCCACCTTCGCCTCGCGGTCGGCGAAGTTGTGGACGGCGACCACGGTGCCGCCCTCGGCGTCGGCCCGGTGGGCCAGCACGGCCACGTCACCGGCGTCCAGGATCTCGTACGCGCCCCAGGCCAGCTCGGGCGACTCCCGGTAGCGCTCGACCAGGAGCTTGATCCAGCTGAGCAGCGAGTCGGGGTCGCGGCGCTGGTCCTCGACGTTGACGTTGCGCGGGCCGAACTTGCCGGTGGGTGAGGGGACGCTGGTCTTCGGGTCGGGCGAGAAGCCGCCCTTGGCCGACCACTGCATCGGGACCCGGACCGCCATCCGGCCCTCGGCCTTCAGGTTCTCGCCGAGGCCGATCTCCTCGCCGTAGAAGAGCACCGGCGTGCCCGGCAGGGAGAACAGCACGCTGTAGGCCAGTTTGAGCCGCCGCGGGTCGCCGCCGAGCATCGGGGGGAGGCGGCGGCGCAGGCCCCGGTCGTACACCTGCATGTTCTTCTCCGGGCCGAAGGCGTCGAAGACCTCGTGCTTCTGCGCCTCGGTGAGCTTGTCCAGCGTCAGCTCGTCGTGGTTGCGGACGAACATCGCCCACTGGGAGTCGTCGGGCGGCTCGGGCCGGTCGCGCAGGGCCTCGGCGAGGGCCTCCGGGTTCTGGCGGGCCATCGACAGGTGGAAGCGCTGCATGGCGATGAAGTCGAAGCACATGGTGACCTCGTCGCCGTTCCCGGCGTCACCGAAGAACTTCATCAGGTCCGGGTAGGGCAGGTTGACCTCGCCCAGCAGGATCGAGGTGCCGTCGCGGCGGTTCATGAAGGCGCGCAGGTCGGCGAGGAACTCGTGCGGGTCGCCGCCGATGCCCTCGATCAGGAACGGCACCGCGTCCACCCGGAAGCCGGACAGGCCGAGCTCCATCCAGAAACCGAGGATGCGCGCGATCTCGTCGCGGACCTGCGGATTCGCCGTGTTCAGGTCGGGCTGGAACTTGTAGAAGCTGTGGTAGTAGTACTGGTTCGTCTTCTTGTCCAGCTCCCAGAGGCTGTCCTCCTTGTCGGGGAAGACGATCGCCTTCGGGTCGACGGGTCCCGGCTCGTCCTGCCAGACGTACCAGTCGCGCTTGGGAGAGTCACGGCTGGAGCGGGCCTCCTTGAACCAGGGGTGCTCGTCGGAGGTGTGGTTGACCACCAGGTCGGCGATCACCCGCATGCCCCGGTCCCTGGCGGTGCGCATGAACTCCACGAAGTCGCCAAGGGTGCCCAGCCGGGGGTCGACCGAGTAGAAGTCGCTGATGTCGTAGCCGTCGTCGCGGCTGGGGCTGGGAAAGAACGGCATCAACCAGATGCAGGTCACCCCGAGCCGGTCCAGGTGGTCGATCTGCTGGGTGAGGCCCCGGAAGTCACCGATGCCGTCACCGTTCCCGTCCTTGTAGGTCTCGACGTCCAGGCAGTAGACGACGGCGTTCTTCCACCACAGATCGGCCGTATAGGTGAGTCGCATGCGTCCGCACTACCCTCCCTTGACGTGTTTATGAGATAACGCTGACATTGGGCCGGCGCCCGCGAGATCACGAGGCCCCCCGGCGCGTTACGGTGGGCGGGACGGCCAGGAGGAGATCATGCGACAGCTGAGGCGCGGCGCGCCCTTCGGCTGGCTGCTCACCCTGCTGCTGCCGCTGCTCGTCTCCGGCGGGCTGGGCGGGAGCGGCGCCGCCGTCCTCCTGCGGCACACCACCGTCGCCCAGGCATCCGGGGAGCACCAGCGGCTGTCCCGCCCGGTCTCCGACGGCGGGCACAGGAACGCCCACGTCACCGGCCTCTCCGCCACCGGGATCGGCCTGGGGGGCGGGGGCGGCCATCCGCTCGCGACCCCACCGGCGGACCTCCGGCACCTCTCCCTCGCCACCGTCCGGGAGTCGTGCCCGGCCCGCGACGACGACACCCGCTCGCTCGCGGCCCTGCTCGTCAGGCCGGGGCGCGCACCGCCCGCCTCCACCGCCGGCTGAACCGGCCCGGAGCCGCTCCGGGCCTTTCGCCGTACCGGAAAACGCCTCTCCCGCACCCGAGAGCCGTCGTACCCGAAGCCCGCCGTCCCTGAAGGACGCCGTTTCGAAGGACGCCGTCCTTCGGGTCGTCTTCGAAGGCCGTCGCGCCCGAAGACCGTCGCGCCCGAAAGCCGTCGCGCTCGAAGGCCGTCGCATTCGAAGGCCGTCGCGCTCGAAGGTCGCTCCGGGAGGCGTTCGCCGCCGTACGCGGAACACGCCGGCGTCCTGGAAAGGCCGGTCCCTCCGGCATCCCCGAGGACGATCCCCCAGCCTGTGGAGGCTCCCATGTCGCGTGCCCCGGTGGTACGCGCGGTGGCGGCGCTCGCCGTCATCGCCACCTCGTTGTTCATCGCCTTGACCATGTCGCCGCGCCTCGGTCTCGACCTGCGCGGCGGCACCCAGCTCGTACTGGAGACCAGGGACTCACCGACCGTCAAGGCCGACGCCGCGGCCACCGACCGCACCCTTGAGGTGCTCCGCCGCCGGGCCGACGGCCTGGGCGTGGCGGACGCGCCGCTGGCCCGCTCCGGCGAGCGGCGCATCATCGTGGAACTGCCCGGCGTGCAGGACCCGACCAAGGCCGCCGAGGTCATCGGCAAGACCGCGCAGCTCACCTTCCACCCCGTCCTCGGCGTCCCCGACCCGACGGCCGGGACCAAGCCGGGGAAGGGGGAGCAGCTCCTTCCCGACGAGCGCGGCGGCCCGCTGCACATCGGACCGGCCGCCCTCACCGGTGAGGGCGTCAGCGGCGCCGAGGCGGGCATCGACGCCCAGCAGGGCAGCGGCTGGTTCGTCACCGTCGACTTCCGCGACAGCGGGCGGGCGGAGTGGGCCGAGCTGACCGGCAAGGCCGCCTGCAACCAGGCGGGCGACCCCAAGCGCAGGATCGCCATCGTGCTCGACTCCAAGGTGATCGTCTCACCCCAGGTGAACGAGGGCGTGGCCTGCGAGGTGGGCCTGCCCGGCGGGTCCACCCAGATCACCGGCACCTTCACCTCGGAGGAGGCCGCCGACCTGGCCCTGCTGATCAAGGGCGGCTCGCTGCCCGTCCCCGTCGCGATCGTCGAGCAGCGGACCGTCGGCCCGACGCTCGGCGCCGCCGCGATCACGGCCAGCGCCCAGGCCGCGGTCATCGGCATCGCGCTCACCGCGCTGTTCATCGTCGTGACCTACCGGCTGGTGGGCCTCATCGCCGCCCTCGCCCTCGCCTGTTACGCGCTGATCTCGTACGCGGCGCTGGTGGCGCTCGGCGCCACGCTCACCCTGCCGGGGCTGGCGGGCTTCGTCCTGGCGATCGGCATGGCGGTCGACGCCAACGTGCTGGTCTTCGAACGGGCCCGGGAGGAGTACGCGGCCGAACCGGGGTTCAGGGGCGCGCTGGAGAAGGGCTTCCGCAACGCGTGGAGCGCGGTGGCCGACTCCAACATCACCACGCTGCTCGCCGCCGGGCTGCTGTTCTTCCTGGCGTCCGGGCCGGTACGCGGTTTCGGCGTCACGCTGAGCATCGGCGTGATCGCCTCGCTGATCACCGCGATGGTCATCACGCGTGTCCTGGCCCAGTGGGCGGTGAGCCTCCAGGCCGTGTCCTCGCGGCCCAGGCTGACCGGCCTGTCCGACATCGGGCGCGTCCGCACCTGGCTGAACGAGCGCAAGCCGGACCTGATGGGCCGCCGCGCGGTGTACTTCCTGGTCACCTGCGTGCTGGTGGCCGCGTCCGTGGCGGGAGTCGCGGTGCGGGGGCTCGACTTCGGCGTGGAGTTCACCGGGGGCAGGCTCGTGGAGTACTCCACGAGCACCCCGATGACCGCCGACGCCGCCCGCGAGCTCGTCAGCGAGGCCGGGTTCCCCAACGCGGTGGTGCAGTCCTCCGACAAGGACATCTCCGTACGGGCCGGGCAGATCGGTCCCGCCGACGTGGTGCGGATCGAGAGCGCGCTGGAGAGCGGGGGCGCCCAGGTCACCAAGGAGCGCGACGAGCTCGTCGGGCCGAGCCTCGGGGACGAGCTGCGCCGCAACGCGCTGATCGCGCTGGGTGTCGCGCTCGCCGCGCAGCTCGCCTATCTCGCGTTCCGGTTCCGCTGGACGTTCGGGATGGCTGCGGTACTGGCCCTGGTGGCCGACGCGGCGATCGTGGTCGGCGCGTTCGCGTGGCTGGGCAAGCCGGTGGACGGGGTGTTCCTGGCCGCGATGCTCACCGTGATCGGCTACTCGGTCAACGACAAGGTAGTGGTCTTCGACCGGGTACGCGAGCTGTGGGGCGCTGGACCGAAGACCCCGTTCGCCGAGGTGACGAACACCGCGATCCTGCAGACCGTCCCCCGTACGGTGAACACCGGCCTGGGCGCGCTGTTCATCCTGGCCGCGCTGGCGGTGCTCGGCGGTGACTCGCTGACCGACTTCGCGGTGGCGCTGCTGATCGGGATCGTCGTCGGCACGCTCTCGTCCGCGCTGGTCGCGGGGCCGCTCGCGATCGAGCTGGAACGGCGCAGGCCCACCGCGCCGCCACGGCCCAAGCGGAGGGGACCGGCCCCGGCCCGCCAGGGCTCGGGCGCGGTGGTCTGACCACGTGGATCCGACCCGCGGGGTCCTGGCGAGGAGCTGACCGTGATGGTCTGGTGGCGGCGGTCTGACCGTGATGGTCCGGCCAGGGATGGTCGGGCCGCCTCCGCTTTTCCTACTAACCCTACAAATGATGGGTGAATTTATGCACAAAACTATTGCCATCTGCGACTAAAGGCAGAACTCCCCGACTGGCAAGGGCGCCCGACAGGGGCACAACACTGTTGCGAGATCTTCGGCCGTTGAAGCAGAACGGTCACGAAAACGGGGAGAAAGCATGAGCCACGCGGTCAAGATGAGCCCTCAGATGCAGAAGTGCATCGATGCGTGCATGGAGAGCCACAGCCGTTGCGAGCAGACCATGACCTACTGCCTCATGCAGGGGGGCCAGCATGCCGACATGGCGATGATGGGTCCGCTCATGGACTGCGCCGACATGACCCGCATGTGCGCGGACATGATGATGCGCCAGTCGCCGATGGCGATGGAGATGGCCGCGATGTGCGCGAAGGTGGCGAACAAGTGTGCCGAGGCGTGCATGTCCATGGGCAGCGACTCCATGATGAAGGAGTGCGCCAACGCGTGCCGGATGTGCGCCGAGGCCTGCCAGGCCATGGCCGGCGCACGCGCCTGAACCGTCCGGCCGGTCTTCACCGCGCCGTCCACGTCGGCAGAGGGGTGACGTGGACGGGACGCGGGGCGACGTGACGGCGACGTGACGGCGACGTGACGGCACAGAGGGCGAGAGGGGCGCCGCCGATCGAATCGGCGGCGCCTCTGTCATGACTGGAATCATGGCCGGAACGACGGGAAACCTCCGCTTTCAGCCGGAATACGCGCCTCGAATCCCGCTAGTGTGCTTGGCATCTGATTTCCCTGCTGCCGAAGGCGGATGCAATCGTGGCGGACGACTACGCGACGACTTTCAAGATCGTTGATGTTGACGGTGACGGCCTCATCTCGATTCCCGAGCTGACGAGGCTCATGGAGGTGCTCGGCCAGCCGATCACCCCTGAGGCGGCCGCGGCGGCCGTCGCCAGGATCGACCAGGACGGCGACGGCCTCATCTCCCTGGAGGAGTTCGCCGGATACCTCGCCCAGACCCGGGCGGGCTGACCTTCCGCACCGGATCCGGGCACCTCAGGCCCGGACCGGCCGACAAACCGAACCGACCGACGAACCGAGTCGGCCAACGAACCGGACCGGTCAACGGACCGAACCGGTAAACGGTCCGAACCGGCCGACGAACCAGACCGGACCGGTCAACGGGCCGAACCGGTCAACGGGCCGGACCCGATCGGGGCATCCCGCCCACACCCGCGCCGGGTGCCCCGATCGGGTCCGGCCCCGCCGTTCCGCTCCCGACCGACCTCGGCTCCGCCGCTCCGCCCGAAGCGGCCCCGATCTCACCGTTCCCACCCTCGACCAGCCCCGGCCCCACCGCTCCGCCAGAATCGACCTCGGTCCCGCCGGGAAGGCCGGGAGATCCCCGCCGGGGAAACGGGCGCATGTCGCCGATCCCCCTCGTGCGCGGCCGGAGCCCCTCCCCGATCCACCCCGTCGCCGATCTGGTGGCATGTTGACTCACCATTGACCGGGCAATAACTTTGGGTAGTCATGTCAGCGCTCAGCGTAGCGAAGGCTCGGGGTGACGCGTGAGCGCCGGTGTTTCCGAACGGGTGTCGCACGCCGGTCCCCTTCCAGAGGGTGACCTCGCGTCTCACGCGTGAGGTCGTCCGGTCGCCACGATCCGCGCTTCCGCTCGCTTCTCGTCACATCCCGGCCGGAAGGCGATCCGGCGGCTTTCGCCTGACCGCCTCGGGAGCCGCCCGCACAGGGAGAACGCGGGAAGCGCCCCACAGAGGAAGAAGGCAGCAGCAGTCGATGAGGAGCGCATCCAGCGGCCGCGCCGGGAGCGCGCCGTACGACTCGCGGGGGGCCCGGCATCCGGTGACCGTCATGGCCGAGCAGATAACCGACGTCTTCCTCGACCTCGGTTACCGCGTCGCCGAGGGGCCCGAGGTCGAGGCCGAGTGGTTCGCCTTCGACGCCCTCAACATGGACGACCGCCACCCCGCCCGCGCTCCCGAACGCACCTTCCACGTCGAGCACCCCTCGGTCCCCGGCCGGAGGTCGGGTCTCGTGCTGCGCGCGCACACCTCACCGGTGCAGGTGCGGGCGATGCTCGGCACGCCCCCGCCCCTCCGCGTGGTCTGTACGGGCCGCGCCTTCCGTCCCGACACGGCCGACACCACCCACAGCCCGGTGTTCCACCAGGTCGAGGGTCTCGCCGTCGACCTGGGCCTCACCATGGTCGACCTGAAGAAGACCCTCGACCACTTCGCCGCCGCCATGTTCGGCAGGGGTACGGTGACCCGGCTCCGCACCCACCGCTTCGCCTACACCGACCCGTCGGCGGAGGTGGACGTGGAGTGCGCGGTCTGCCGTGGCACCGTCGCGGAGGATCCCGCCGAGGCTCCTCGGGGGAGCGCCGTCGAAGACGCTCCCGCCGGCCCGTGCGGGACGTGCGGCGGCGCGGGATGGATCGAGTGGGGCGGCTGCGGCATGGTCCATCCCCGGGTGCTGGCCGCCTGTGGCGTCGATCCGCACAGATACGGCGCCTTCGCCTTCGGCATGGGCGTCGAGCGGACGCTGATGCTCCGGTACGGGCTGAAGGACATGCGCGACGTCGTCGACGGCGACGTCCGCTTCCCCCTCGGAATGGACGAGTCCGTCCCCGGCGGGCCGCGTCCCAGGTCCCTTCCCCGGGCCACGGCCACGATCACGGCCAACGCCGCGACGCGAGCCGTGCCGGCCGCGCGGGCCGTACCCGACATGGAGACCATCCCGCTGACGCGCGGCCACGGTGCCAGGGCCGCGCGGAGGCGGGAGACCGGTGGGGGGCTCAGCCGGTCACAGAACCTGCGGCGGCGGATCGGGCACGCGCTGGCGGGAGCGGGATACGTCGAGACGCCGTGCTTCCCCTTCGTCTGCGACGCCGCGTGGGACGCCTTCGGCCTCGCGCCCGACGACCCGCGCCGCGCCACGCTGACGCTCACGAACCCGATCAGCCCGCGCGAGCCGTCGTTGCGCACCACGCTTCTCCCCGGGCTGCTCGCCGCGCTGGGCCTCAACCTCGCCCGGGGGAACCCCGCGCCCGCGCTCTTCGAACAGGGGGCGGTCTTCGTCCCGCCCACGAGCGACCTCCCGCCCGTTCCCCGGGCGGACCGCCGCCCCACCGACGAGCAGCTCGACGCGCTGAACACCGCCCTCCCCGCCCAGCCCCGCCACCTCGCCGCCGCCCTGACCGGCGAGTCGTCGTGGGCCCGCGCGGTCGACGCCGCGCGTACGGCGGCGCACGTCATGGGAGCCGGGCTGGTCACCCGGCCCACCGAGCACGCGCCCTGGCTGCCCGGCCGCTGCCTGGAGCTGCTCGTCGGCGAGGCCGTGCTGGGTCACGCGGGCGAGCTGCGCGCCGGTACGGTCCAGGCGCTGGGCCTGCCCCCGAGGACGAGCGCGATGGAGATCGACCTCACCGCGATGGAGCACCTCACCGACCTCGGGAGCAGGTGACTCCCGAGGCGGCCCGCCGGCGGAGGATCAGGCGGATCAGACGGATCAGGCGGTCGTGAGATAGATCTGGCCGAAGACCTCGGAGAGCTTCTTGAGGTCGGTGGTCACGTCCGTCTCGGGGCTGGTCGGGTTGTAGACGCCGGCCAGGCGGCGCTGGATCGGGAGAAGCTTCTTCAGCTGGTCCCAGGCGGTGATCCGGCTCACCGCGCCCTGGGCGTTCTGGACGCTGGTCCACACGTTCACCTGCTGGGCGCCGCCGTCCTTGACGGGCGCCGACAGCCGGGTGGCGATCTTGGCGGCGGTCACCTGGCCGACGAGCCCGGTCTCCTCGGCGGCGACCTGGGCCAGGACGTCCCACGAACGGGCGCGGACCTGGATCCACTGGTTGAGGTGGGCCTGTGTCGCGTTGATCTTCCAGGCGTCGTAGCCGCCGTACAGCAGGCCGCTGTCCAGGGAGAGCTGGTCGACGCGGCCCGCGATCAGGGGGGACTCGATCTTCTCGGGAGCGAGCAGCGGGTACCGCTTGCGCGTCTCGGCCTTGCAGGCGTCGTTCGCGCCGCAGGCGAGCTCGGGAACCACCGTGTGGATGCCCAGCCGCTTGCCGGGCGCGGCCTGGCGGAGCGCGTCGGAGGCCGCGGTGACGAACGCGGTGATCTCCTCGTCGGTCTTGAACGTGGTGTTGTAGCCCAGCTGGGAGGTGAACCGGATGCCCGCCACCTCCGGGCGCGAGGCCAGCGCGCCGATGCGCTTGACGGCCGCGGTGAAGGTCTCGGTGCCGGCCTTCCAGTCGTCGGCCAGCTCGGTGTCGATCCAGACCCTCAGCTGCACGGCCTTCGCGGCGGTGATCGCCTGACCGGCGGGAGTCTGCGCCGCGGCCGCGATAGCGGCGTCCTGGGCACCCGCGGGGGTGGGGGTCGGCGTGAAGGTGCCGGTCTGCTCGGATCCGGAGACCGTGCCGTCGCCGCCCTCGCCGTGCCCGTCGACCGAGCACGGCTGGTTCGCCTCGCACTCGGGCACGCCGCCGTCGCCGGCCCCCTCGGGGAACGGCGAGTTCTCGTCGCCCTCGGAACCGCCACCGGGCGCCTCCGGGCAGACCGACCCGGGGGCGGAGCAGTCGAGGAACTTGCCGTCGCTCGGGGTGGCTTCCTTGAGGTTGGCGTTGTCGTCGGCACCCCAGAATAGCGCGACCCCGAGGGCCTCGTCCGGCTTGGCCAGCCAGGTGCACACGATGAAGGCCGGGGCGTCGGCTCCCATCAGGTCGTTGCAGCTGCGGGGATCGTCCTGCGAGTACGCGGCCCCGGGTGTCATGACGCCGACGAGCGCGAGCGCGGCGCCCACGGCGAGAGCCCGGCGCAGAGTAAGTCGCATGTCCTGAACTCCCCGGAAATCTGGTCAAAACGATCGATCCGCACTTTACCCAGATCACGAGGGGCTCGACAGTCCCAGTCAGGGAATCATCAGCATTCTGATACCTCTCGCCATATCCAGCATTGTCCGTCCGAACCCGTACCGGCCGTCACATCTCACAGCACCGCCGTGCCGGAGTGAGCCGGGTCCGGCTCGGGCGGCGCACCGTACCCCGGTGAGGACGCCGGGGCATTGCGGCTGGCGGGAACGCCGGAGGCCCCGCTGGCATGAATGTCCAAACGGAGGCTGCCAGCGCAGACGACGGGCGGCGGAGAGGACATCATGATGCGGTGACCAACTGCCCGAAGGCGGGTGGGCTCCCCCCGGCCATCGATCCGCCAGCGAGAAACGTCATCGCCGTCGCCGAAGGCGCATTGATCGACATATACCGGAACGGACCTTCATGTCGCCTCGTGCCAAGGATCTGAGCATCGGGTTCCACGGCCTGCCGAGGGCGGACGAGATCATGCATCTCGCCCTGGCCACCGGCAACCTGCTGAACCGGCTGGAGAGCGCCAGGAGCCGGGTCGACCAGTCGCTGACCCAGCAGCGGCGATTCGTGTCCGACGCCTCCCACGAGCTGTTCACTCCGATCGCCGGGCTCAGGACGCTCCTGGAGGAGGCAAGGCTCCACCCGGGCGAGACGGATCTGGACGAACTCCTGGCGGACGCGCTGGAGGGCGTCGACCGGCTCCAGACGATCGTCACCGACCTGCTGGTGCTGGCGAAGGTGGGGGCGAACCCGCCTGACGCGTTCGTCAACGTGGATCTGGGGGAAATGGTCCGCGCCGCGATCGCCCGGCGCGAGAACGGCGTCCCCGTACGGCTCCGGCTCGCCCCCGGAGTGCGGGCGAACGTCGTCGACGCGGAGATCGCCCGCCTCCTCGCCAACCTCCTGGACAACGCCCAGCGCCACGCCAGGCACACGGTGCTGGTCGAGGTGTGCCGGAACGGCCGCTACGGCGAGCTGGCCGTCGCCGACGACGGTGACGGCATCGCCGCCGCCGACCGGGAGAGGGTCTTCGAGCGGTTCACCCGGCTGGACACCGCCCGCTGCCGTAACCGGGGAGGCACCGGGCTCGGCCTCACGATCGCCCGTGACATCGCCGAGGCCCACCGGGGGACCATCGACGTGGAGGACTCCAGTACCGGTGGCGCGCGCTTCGTCCTCCGCCTCCCCCTCGCCGGCACCGTCACGGAATGACACCGTCACGGGACAACGCCGTCACGGGACAACGCCGTCACGGGATGACTCCATCACGGGCCGGCATCATCATGGACCGGCACCGTCACGGGCGAACACCATCAAGGGTCAGCGCTGTCACGGATCAGCGCTGTCACGGGCGTGCGTCGTCACGAGCGAGCACCGTCACGGGCCGACATGATCACGGGCCGGTACCACCACGATCGGCGGCATCACGATCGGTATCGTCACGGAGAGCGACGTCCCCTCCCCCACGGAGCTCATGACCATCAGCCTGCCGCCGAGCGTCTCGACGCGGTCCCTGAGCCCGATGAGCCCCGACCCCTTGCCGTAGTCGGCTCCGCCGCCCCCGTCGTCGCGGATCGAGAGCCGGAGGGCCGCTCCGGCCATGCCCAGGGTGACGTACACCACGGAGGCGTTCGCGTGCTTCACCACGTTGGTCAGCGCTTCCGCCGCCGTGTAGTAGACGGCCACCTCGACGCGCTCCGGCAGGCGCGGGACGGGGGCCAGTTCGAGCTCGACGGGGAGGGCGGAGCGGCGCGCGAGGGCCTTCAGCGCGGGCACCAGGCCGCCCTTCGAGAGGATCGCCGGGTGGATGCCCCGTGAGAGCTCCCGCAGGTCGTCCACGACCCCGGTCAGCCCCTGGACCGCGTGGGACAGCCGCCCCCTGAGTTCGGTCATCGGCGGCGGCACCCCGGCCTCCACCGCGCGCAGTTCGAGCCCGAGCGAGACCAGGCGCTGCTGGGCTCCGTCGTGCAGGTCGCGCTCGATGCGCCGGCGGGTCTCGTCGGCCGCGGCGACGACGCGGGCACGGGAGGCGGCGAGCTCGGCGCGGGCCTGGGCGTTCGAGATGGCGGTCGCGACCAGCTCGGTGAAGTCCATCATGCGCTCCTCCCCGCCCTCGAACCTCGGCTCCCGGGCGCTGGAGAAGACGATCATCACCCCCCACAGGCATCCGTCGACGATGACGGGGGAACCGACGGCGGAGGTGACCCCCATCCTCTTCGCCCATGTCGCGATCTTTCCGACGCTGTGGGCGTAGTCCACCCTGCGCGTCGGACGTCCCGTCTTCAGCACGGCGGACGAGACGCTCACCTCGTTGAGCGGCCACTCCGAGCCGAGGGGCAGCACTTTCTCCGCACCGGCGTCCCGCCGGCTCCACGAGCCCAGCACCGTCACGTGTCCGGGGTCGTAGCGGCTGATCGCCACGTGGTCCGCCTCCATGAGGAACCCCATCTCGAAGGCGACCGCGTTGAACAGCTCCGCCGAGGAGATGCCCCGCGCCACGAGCGTCGCGACCCGCCGCAGCGCCGCCTGCTCCTGGGCGATCCGGCGGATCTCGTCACGGCTCGACGCCAGGACGATCTCGATGTTCTCGCGATCACGGGCCGCTCTCAGCAACGCCTCCAGGGAGGGCACCATCCGTTCGCGCAGACGTCTCCGTACGGGCTCGGGCACGTCGGCGGGCAGGATCAGCGTGCCGACCCTGGCGCCGTTCTCCGTGAGCGGCACCCCCTCTCCACCCCCCTCCTCGGGGGGCTCCCCGAGCCGGATCTCCAGGTTCTGCGCCCCCAGGGCCCGCGCCAGGAGACGCGAGGCCGGTGGCAGCGCGGCCTCCAGGTCCTTCGCACGCAACAGGATGTGGACCAGTTGCGCGGCGAGGTCGGCCTCGCGCCGGCGGTCGTCCGCCTGGATGTTCAGCGAGCGCGCCAGCGCCGCGATCGAGCCGATCACCAGGCCCACGAGAAGGAAGATCGGAAGTGGGGTCAACATCCAGCGCGTCCCGTACGAGAAGCTCCACGCGGGCGGAAGGTTGAAGTAGGTGAAAGCGACGGTGCTGCCCGCCAGGGTCACCAGCCCCAGCCCCGGGCCCCACACGGCCGAGACCAGCAGGACACCGAGCAGATAGATCCCTCCGAGGAAGTCGCCCGACGTCACGCGCTCCAGGAAAAGGGACAACAGGGCTTCCGCCGCGATGCACAGCGCGCCACAGATGATCCCCACCACGAGGGGAGGCCGCTTTGTGCGCAGCAATAACGACAAAAGCCGTTCGCGCATACAGACTAAGATACTCGCATGTCAAGAAGGGGGTTGACGATTCTTTCCCGACCGCGCTCCGTCCGTACGACCGCTCGGGCATCCGATATGTAATTCCTTTAACCCGGCATGACCATTCTGCAACCAGAATTCGGGGAGAAACGCACGGCGAAAGGGCGGGAGCGGTGAGCGGGGAGCGGATACGAATAGCGCTGGCGGACGACGACGTGCTTTTCCGCGAGGGGGTGGCGAGCCTCATGTCGCGGTCGGGTTTCGAGGTCGTCGGCCAGGCCGGGGACGCCGCGGAGATCCTCGCCCTCGTCCGGCTGCACCGGCCGGATCTCGTCATTCTCGACATCCGGATGCCGCCGGCCCACGCCAACGAGGGCCTCGACGCGGCGCGGGTGATCCGCGAGGAGTTCCCGGAGACGGGGATCCTCCTGCTGTCCGCGCACATCGAGGTGGAGGAGGCGATGGAGCTGCTCGCCACGGGGCACCGGGTCGGTTACCTGCTCAAGAGCCGGGTGACCGGTGTCGACGACCTCGTGGAGACGCTCGGGCGCATCGCCCAGGGCGGCTCGGTCGTCGATCCGAGTCTCGTACGGGAACTCATCAGGACCCACCGCAGGGACGACCCGCTGGGGCTCCTCACGGCGCGCGAGCAGGAGGTTCTGGCCCTGATGGCCGAGGGGCGCTCCAACTCCGGCATAGCGCACAAGCTGTGGATCACCGAGGGGACGGTCGAGAAGCACGTGCACAGCATCCTGTCCCGGATGCGGATACCGGGGACGGAAGACGACCATCGCCGCGTCCTCGCCGTACTGACCTTCCTCGACGCCCGCTGAGAGCCTTCCTCGACATCCATGGCTTTCCTGGACGCCCGAGAGCCTTCCTCGGCACCCGCCGAGAGCCTTCCTCGACGCCCGCCGAGAGCCGCCGACCGCTGGTTCCCGCCTGAGGGCGAGCCGCCGCCCCGGGCCGGCCAGGGGCCGGTCCGGCGTCACGGGACGCGTACGGGTCCGCCGAGATCCTCGTCGTCGCCGGCCTCCCCGAGGACTCTCCGGATGGCCGCCCCGGAAAGGGCCGACTTCGAGAGGAAGGCGGTGGCGGGACTGACCGCGATCATCTCCGCGAAGTCCCCTTCCGCGTGCGTCGAGATCAGGATGACGCGCGGGGTGCCGAGCCGCTCGGCCACGAGCCGCCGGGCCAGGTCGAAGCCGTTCTCCTCACCGAGATCGATGTCGACGAGCGCGACGTCCGGCCGGATGTCGTCGGCCTGCCGGAGGGCGTCGTCGCTCACGGAGGCCATGCCGACCACGGCGATCCCCTCCGCTTCGAGTAACACCCGGGCGGCTCTGCGGAAGTGATCGTTGTCGTCGACGATGAGGCAACGTATGACCACCTGTCGAGGATCCCAGGAAAACAGCCTCGGGGCATTGCAGCTAGCGGGGGCCCAGGGGTGATCGGCCCATACCGGGACTGTCCGTTCACATCACGACGACGACCGGGCACGGTCCCGCCTTCCGGGGCCGACCGGACGACGGCCGAAGCATGATCCCCGCCCGGTGGGCGCCCCGGGGGCCGGGCGATAATCGGGGCATGCTTCCAGCCCAGCGGGCGTCCTAGATGCCGGCCGAATCCTCGCAGACCCTGGAGCGCGGCCTGCGGCTGCTGCGCCTGCTCGCCGACGGGCGGCGGGGCCGTACCCCCACGGAGCTGGCGGCGGAGCTGGAGCTGAGCCGCCCGGCGGTGTACCGGCTGCTCACCACCCTCCAGAGCGAGGGCTTCGTCCGCCGGGACGGCGACGGGCGGGTCCACCTGGGCTTCGGGGTCCTCGTCCTGGCCCGCGCCGTACAGCCGCTGCTGCGGGAGGGCGCCCTCCCCACCCTGCGCAGGCTGGCGGAGGAGGTCGGGGCGACCGCGCACCTGACGGTGGCCGAGGGCGACGACGGCCTGGCCGTGGCGGTGGTCGAACCCTCCTGGACGAACATGCACGTCGCCTACCGCGAGGGCTCCCGCCACCCGCTGGAACGGGGTGCCGCCGGACTGGCCATCCTCGCCCTGCGCGAGGGCCGTACCGGCTATCTGGTCTCCGAGGGCCAGCTCCAGGAGGGGGCCAGGGGCGTCGCCGCCCCCGTGCCCGGCCTCCCCTGGCTGGAGGCGTCGGTGGGCGTGGTCACCTTCACCCCGCTCGACCCGGACGCCGTGGGCCCCCGGGTCGCCGCCGCGGCGGCGGAACTGTCCGGCTCGCTCACCTGATGCCTCTTTCGCCGCACATCAGCCGGGCAACCAAACAAATCTCCTGAGAACAGTACGAAACCAGCAAGACGGCCAGATAAGGATCTTCGCTCTCCGGTGTCAGGAAAAGAGTGCTTCATGCCCGAGGAGTCCGCCTCGCGCGCTCCCGCCCAGATCGACTCCAGCGTGGCCCACTCCGCCCGGATCTGGAACTACTGGCTCGGCGGCGAGGAGAACTACGCCGTCGACCGCGAAATCGGTGACCAGTTCATCGATATTTTTCCGGACATCGTGGATATTGCCCGCTCGTCCAGGGCGTTCCTCTCCCGCGCCGTCCGGTACATGGCCGGCGAGGGCGGGATCCGCCAGTTCCTCGACATCGGCACCGGGCTGCCCACCTTCGACAACACCCACCAGATCGCCCAGCAGGTGGCCCCGGACGCGCGCGTCGTCTACGTCGACAACGACCCCATGGTGCTGACGCACGCCCGTGCCCTGCTGATCGGCACCCCCGAGGGGGTGACCGAGTACATCGACTCCGACGTGCGCGATCCCGACGCGGTCCTGGAGGCCGCCAGGGCCGCCCTGGACTTCGACAGGCCCGTCGGGCTCATGCTGATGAACATCCTGGGCCACCTCCCCGACATCGACGAGGGGCGAACGGCCACGCGCCGCCTGCTGGCCGCCCTGCCCTCCGGCAGCTACCTGGCGGTCGCCGACGGCACCAACGTGATCCGCGGCCCGGAGTTCGAGAAGGCCATCGCCGTCTGGAACGAGGCCGGCTCGGTCCCGTACGTCCTCCGTGACCCCGAGCAGATCGCGAGCTACCTCGACGGCCTGGAGCTGGTGGAACCCGGTGTGGTCTCGTGCCCGCTCTGGCGTCCCGGACCGCCGGTCACCGGCGGTGACCGCGAGGTGGACGAGTTCTGCGCCGTGGGCCGCAAACCCTGACCCCCGCCTCACGGCGACTCCCCTGTCTCACAGCGGCAACCGCCGGGCCCCGCCCCTCAGGGGCGGTCGCCGAGGAGGTGGGCGATGAGCTCCGCCCGGTTGGTGAGGCCGAGCTTGGCGAGGATGCTGCGCACGTGGCTCTCGACCGTACGCTCGCTCAGCACGAGGTGCCCGGCGACCTGCCGGTTCGACAGCGCCCGCGCGATGAGGCCCGCCACCTCGCGTTCCCGGGCGGTCAGCGGGTCGGCGGCGCGGTGCCGGGCCTCGATGTCGGCCAGCAGCCGATCGGCGCGGGCCAGCGGTCCCGGCAGGTCCAGCCGCCGCGCCTGGGCCCCGGCGCGGGCGGCGAGCGTCGCGGCCTCGGCGTGATCACCGGCCGCTCCCCGGCGTCGCAGCACGTCGGCGAGGTCGAGCCAGGTGTGGACGAGCCAGGGCCGCGCGTCGAGACGCAGATTGACCTCGGCCGCGGCCCGCAGCGTCTCCGCGGCCTCGTCGAGCCGTCCCATGACGGCGGTCATCCGGCCGAGGGCCCGCGCCGAGGCGCCTCCGCAGAAACTGTCCGCGTTACCCGGCAGGCCCCCGGCGCCTGCCCAGGGCAGCCACAGGGCGTACGCCCACCCGGCGGCCTCGGCGTCGTCGAACGCCTCGACGAGTTCGGTCAGGTGCTGCAGAACTCCCATCCCCCGCACCCCGGGCACCGGCTCCCGCAACAGCAGGCGCAGGCGCTCGTACCCGGCGAACGCCTCCCCCGAGGCCCCGTCGAGATGCAGGCACAGGGCGTGGGCGGCCTCGACGACGGGGATGGGAGGAATCACCGCGAAAGACTCCCGGTAGCCGGGGGGCAGGTCGCTCCGGTCACCGCGTACGAGCGCGAGAAGCTGCCCGAAGACGTCCGTGACCAGGGACGCGAGGGGGTCGCCCATCCGGGCGGCGATCTCCCCCGCCTCCGCCGACCGGGAGCGTGCCCGGTCGAACCGGCCCGCCAGCGCCTCGCGCGCCGCCGACACGCGCAGGTGGTACCAGCGGGCCACGGGCAGGCGCGTGGTGGCGGCCAGCTCGCCGAGCCTGGCGATCTCGTCGTCGACCGCGGCGAGATCGACCAGCTGGTAGCCCGCGTCGACACGCCAGACGTGCCCCCGCGCGGCGGCCATCGGCCGTCCGGCGCGCGACGCGGTCCGGATCGCGAGCTCGCCGATCCGCAGGCGCTCGGCCACGTCGCCCGGCCCGTCGAGGACCCCGGCCCTGGCTCGCCCGGCGTCGAGCAGCGCGACCGGATCGCCGCACGCCTCCGCCAGCCGCAGGACCTCCGCCGACTCCCGTACGGCACCCGCCGACCTCCCCGCCTCGACCTCCAGGCACGCCTTCCGCGCGAGCAGGCGGGCACGGGCGACGGCCACCTCCGGAACGGTCATGACATGGGCGTCCTCGTCACGGGCGGTACCGGTACCGGCGTGGAGGGCGGTTCCCGGCAGGGCGTCCAGAGTGTCCATAGCGTCCAAGGCGTCCAAGGTGTTCGCGGCATCCACGGCATCCACGGCGTTCGGGGCCTCCACAGCATCCAGGGCGTCCACAGCATCCAGGGCGTCCACCGCATCCAGGGCCTCCACGGCATCCAGGGCGGACAGCGCGCGATCGCACAGGGCGACCGTCCGCACGACGACCGACGGATCGCCGACCCCGCAGATGACGAGCGCGGCGGCGATGAGCAGGTCGGGCCGCCCGGCGAACTCGGCCGCGTCCGCCGCCTCGCGGCAGTGCCCGGCGCTTCGCGGGATCCATCCGGCGAGGCGTTCGGCGGTCGCGAGCTCGACGAGCAGCTCCGCCCGCTCCGCCTGCCCCGCCCCCACACGACCGAGCACCTCCAGAGCCTGGTCGAGCGACCGGACCGCCTCCTCGGGGGCCAGGGACCGCAGCGCGTGCGCGGCGGCGGCCCGCGTCCAGCGCAGCGTGGCCCGCAGCGCCTCGGCGTCGTCACCGGCCTGCCTCCAGTGGGCCGCGATGCGGGCGGCGTGCGCGGGATCGGCGCCCAGCCGCCGGTGCAGCGACTCGGCCGCTCGCCGGTGCAACGCGGAGGCCGCCGGTACCGACTCCGCGACGACCCCCTCGCGGACAAGGGCGTGGGTGAAGCGGTATCGGGGCGGCATGTCACCGGTACGGGTGAGCAGGCCGGTCCCGGCGAGCGTGTCGAGACGGCCGGACACCGTGGCGGGAGGCAGATCCTCGACGTCGGCGAGCAGCACGGGGTCAAGGTCCTCGCCGAGCACCGCCGCCGCACTCACCGTGTCCCGTACCGCCGGATCGAGCCCGTCGAGCATCTTCGCGACGAGAAGCCGCAGATCCGCCGACGGCAACCGAGGCAGCCACTCCCCGTCGCCGCTCCCGATCCCCGTACCGGGATCGATCCCCTTGCCGGAACCGATGCCGGGAGGGGTCCCCGTGGCGGAGCCGATACCAGGACCGGAGGCTGGGCCGGGACCGGGACCGGGGTTGGGACCGGGAGCAGAGCCGGGGCCGAAGCCGGTCTCGTCGAGGGCCCGCGCCATGATCGACACGAGCAGGGGCAGCCCGCCGGTGCGCTCGTGCACCGAACGAGCCACCGAGCGAGCCGCCGAACGGGGCACCGAGCCGGTCGGGGTGGCGCCGCCCGGCAGGGCCGTGAGATATCGCTCGACGTCCGGCACGGTGAGCGGCGCGAGCGGGACGACCCGTGTCGCGCGGCCATGGGCGACCTCGGCGAGGGTCTCGGTGGCGCGCCGGGTGGTGGCGTTCCTGTGGGTCACGACGACGAGCAGCCGCGATTCCGCGGCCTCGAACGCGACGTGGCGGAGCAGGGCCAGCGACGCCTCGTCGGCGTCGTGAAGGTCCTCGATCACGACGACGAGCCCCTTGGCCTCCTCGGCGGCCCCGGTGAGGACGTCGGTGAGAGCGGCCAGCAGCCGGAAGCGCACCGCCGCCGCCTCGAACGCGTCCAGCGCGCCGGATCCCCCGACGCCCCCAGCGGTCTCAGCGAGACCAGCGGCCCCGGTGGCCCAGGTGCTCCCGGCCGCTCTGGTGGTCCCGACGGTCTCAGCGTCCCCGTCGATCCCAGCGGTCTCAGCGGTCTCAGCGGTCTCAGCGAACCCGGTGCCCCCGGCGAACCCGGCGGCAGCGACCCCGGCGAACCCGGTAGCCCCCGTGATTCCGGCAACCCCGCTGGGAAGCGGCCCGCCGGGGAGTCTCCCGAGGACGCGCAGCCACGGCCACAGCGGCGGGGCGCCGTCCTCCGCGAGGCAGCGTCCCCACAGGACGGCCGTCTCACCCGCGACGGCCTCCTCCACCAGCCGTGACTTGCCGATTCCCGCCGGTCCCGAGACCAGGACGACGCCGCCCCTGCCCTCGCGAGCGGCTGCGATCGCCTCGCGCAGCAGTGCCGTCTCGCGCTCGCGCCCGACGAAGGCGTCCGGGCCGCGTCGGATGTCCATCCCCCAAGTCTGACAGCGCGGGCCCGACAGCACAGGTGGCGGAACACCGCCCCTCGTACGCGAACCGGCGGACCCCTCCCGCGTACGAGTCCGCGAACTCGTACGCGGACCGGCGGGCTCCGGCCCGATACCGGCTTTCAGTACCGGTGTTCAGTGCTGCCCCGGATGACCACGACGCGTACCGGGCCGAGGCTCGACGTACCGGCCGCACGACGCGAGAAGAACACCGAAGCCGGGAACGCCGCGAAACACCCCCAGAAAGGAAATGCCGGTGGAACTTCACGAGTACGTGCAATACGACGCCGTCGGGCTGCGTGGCCTGATGGAGGCGGGTGAGGTCACCGCCGCCGAGGTCGAGACCGTCGCCCGGGAGGCCCTTGAGACGGCGAACGCGGAGGTGAACGGTCTCGCGCTGCCGCTGTTCCCCCGGGCGCTCGACCACGCCGCCGACGGGCCGCTCGCGGGGGTGCCGTTCCTGATCAAGGACAACGGCCCGGTCGCGGAGGGGGTGCCGTTCTGCTGCGGGAGCCGGAGCATCGAGGGGGTCGTCGCCCGGCACGACACCGAGCTGATGACGCGGTTCCGCGCCGCCGGGCTGGTCACCCTGGGGATGACCACCGTCCCGGAGATGCTGATCAGCTTCTCCACCGAGTCGGTCAGGTACGGGCCCACCCTCAACCCGTGGGACCCCGGAAGGGGCGTGGGCGGTTCGAGCGGGGGTGCCGCCGCCCTGGTCGCGGCCGGTGCGGTGCCCGTCGCGCACGGCAGTGACGGCGCCGGTTCCATCAGGATCCCCGCCTCGTGCTGCGGGCTGGTCGGCCTCAAGCCGAGCCGGGGCAGGACGCCGTGCGGGCCCGACCTGGGCGAGGCGCTGTTCGGGCTGTCCTACGAGCTCGGGCTGACCCGTACCGTCCGCGACACCGCCCACCTCCTGGACGCCGTCCAGGGACCGGCCCCCGGCGACAAGTACACCGCCCCGCCCCCCGCCGGGCGATACGCCGACGAGCCGGGGGCCGATCCTGGCGTGCTGCGGGTGGCCGTGACCACGCGGGCGTGGTCGGGGGCGGCGGTGGACCCGGAGGTGGCCTCGGCGGCCGTCGAGGCGGGCCGCGTACTGGAGAAGGCGGGACACCTCGTCACCGAGGCGAGCCCGGCCGTCGAGTGGGACGCCGTCATGCGCGCCATGGTGCCGACCGCGACCCTCGCCGTCGCAGCGCCCCTGCTCACGGCCCTGCGACCGCCGGACCCCGCCAAGGTGGAGGCCGTCACCCTGCGGGCCTTCGAGGAGGCGAGGGAGCTGAGCGTCGCGCGGCTGATGGGGGCCTTCGACGCGCAGAACCGGGTGAGCCGGTCGGTGGGGGCGTTCTTCACCGGGTACGACCTGCTCGTCACCCCGACCCTGGGCCGCCTTCCCGCGCCGCACGGCACCCTGCGGTACGACGACCCCGGCCACACCGTGACGAGCTGGCTGGAGTCGATCTTCGACTACGGGCCGTTCACCGCGGTGTTCAACATCTCCGGCCAGCCCGCGATCAGCCTGCCGCTGGGCCGGAGCGCGGAGGGGCTGCCGATCGGGGTGCAGCTCGTCGCCGCGTACGGCCGCGAGGACCTGCTGCTCCGGGTCGCCGCCCGGCTGGAGGAGGCCGTGCCGTGGAAGGACCGTACCCCCGCGACCCCCGCGACCCCCGCGCGGCACCCTCGCGCCGGGCTCCGGTGAGCCCGCCGGTAGGGTGAACACCGGTGCGCCGGGAAGTCTGGTCGGCAATGTCCGACCCGACCCCGAAGTCGGTGGTCCCTGACCTGACTTCGAAGTCGGTGGTCTCTGCCCCGACCTCGAAGTGGAGCACCCATGAGCGGCACCTCACCCGGCACGCCCCGCCTGTTCAGCCGGGGTTCGTGGGACGAGGCCCGCCGCGTCGCGGACATCCTGCGCGGGGAGACCGTCGGCGGGGCGCTGCTGCTGGCCGGTGCGGTGGCGGCGATGATCTGGGCGAACTCCCCCTGGTCGGGAGCCTACGAGGCGCTGCGCGCCGTCAGGGTCGGCCCCGGGGCCCTGCACCTGGATCTGAACCTGGCGGCCTGGGCCTCCGACGGGCTGCTCGCGATCTTCTTCTTCGTCGCCGGGCTGGAGCTCAAACGCGAGTTCGTCGCCGGTGACCTGCGCCAGGCGCGGCGGGCCGCGGTGCCGGTCGCGGCCGCGTTCGGCGGCGTGCTCGTCCCGGCCGTGCTGTACCTGCTCGTCACCCTCTCCAGCGGCGCCGGGGACGGCGCGACGCGGGGCTGGGCGATCCCGACGGCCACCGACATCGCGTTCGCGCTCGCCGTGCTCGCGGTCATCGGCCGGTACCTGCCCGCGGCGCTGCGCACCTTCCTGCTCACCCTGGCCGTGGTCGACGACCTGCTGGCGATCGTCATCATCGCGATCTTCTACACCGCGGACCTGTCGGTACTTCCCCTGCTGGGCGCGCTGGTCCCGCTGGCGCTCTTCGCCGTGCTGGTCCAGCGCCGGGTGCGCGCCTGGTGGCCGCTGCTCCCGCTCGCCGCCGCGACCTGGGCGCTGGTGCACGCCTCGGGGGTGCACGCCACCGTCGCCGGGGTGCTGCTCGCCTTCACGGTCCCGGTCGTCCGCGGCGAACGGGCGGGGGGCCCGGACGCCGGGCCCGGCCTGGCCGAGCACTTCGAGCGCCGCCTTCGGCCGCTCTCGGCCGGGGTGGCCGTGCCGGTGTTCGCGTTCCTGTCGGCGGGGGTGGCCTTCGGTGGCCTGAGCGGCCTGGTCACCGCCCTGACCGACCCGATCGCGGTGGGCGTCGTCATCGGGCTCGTGGTCGGCAAGCCCATCGGTATCATGGCCGCGACCTGGCTGGTGTCCCGCTTCACCCGCGCCGACCTGGACGAGAACCTGGCCTGGGTGGACGTGGGCGGGCTGTCGGTGCTGGCCGGGATCGGGTTCACCGTCTCCCTGCTCATCGGGGAACTCGCCTTCGGGCCCGGCAGCGAGCGCGACGCCCACGTCAAGGTGGCGGTCCTGACGGGCTCCCTGATCGCGGCCCTGGCGGCGGCGCTCGTCCTGCGCCTGCGCAATCGCACCTACCGGCGCATCCACGAGGCCGACACCGCCGACGACGACGGCGACGGCATCCCCGACGTCTACCAGGAGGAGCGTCCCTGAACGCTCAGGGGAGCGGCTCCAGGAACTCCAGGCGGTTGCCGTGGGGGTCCTCGCTGTGGAAGCGGCGCATCCCCGGGAAGTCGTCGTCGAAGTCGACCGGGTAACCGGCCTCGCCCAGACGCCGGGCCCACTCGTCGAGGTCGCGGACCAGGAGCCCCGGATGGGCCTTGCGAGCGGGACGGAAGTCGTCCTCGACCCCGAGGTGCAGCTCGACGCCGTGGCCCCGGAACCAGCACCCGCCTCGGGTGGCGAGGGCGGGAGGCCTGGGGATCTCGGCCAGGCCGAGCACGCCCTCGTAGAAGTCACGCAGGACCGGCTCGCTCCCCGGGGGGCAGGCCAGCAGGACGTGGTGCAGCATCGCGACCCCTCACACATATCTTGATGTGAAGATACTTTTCCCTCACCGGCCGACACAACCCCCGGAGACGAGGTTTGACATCTCCCCGCCCCTGACAGATGGTTGTTCGTATAAAGGACGTATGCGTCCGATAAGCGGACAGAGCTGGGAGAAGCGGATGCCGTACTACCGGGTCGTGGGAGAGATCCCCCGCAAGCGGCACGTACAGTTCCGGCGGCCCGACGGCGGGCTGTACGCCGAGGAGCTGATGGGCGAGGAGGGGTTCTCCAGCGACTCGTCGC
Source organism: Streptosporangium heterodermiicola (assembly GCF_051390675.1). Classification (NCBI taxonomy): domain Bacteria; kingdom Bacillati; phylum Actinomycetota; class Actinomycetes; order Streptosporangiales; family Streptosporangiaceae; genus Streptosporangium; species Streptosporangium heterodermiicola. Next base: position 73,273 of record NZ_JBPJSR010000011.1, on the reverse strand, counting down.
TGCTCTACCACCGCCACCTCCCCACGGCGATCATCAAGGCCGAGGCCGTCGAGCCCGACGCGTCGCGGGCACTCCTCACCCCCAACGTGCCCCTCTCCCCCCGCCACCTGCGCACCCAGGACCTGCCGGCCGGGGGCGACCTGGTCACCGGGCGCGGGCTGCTCGCCGGGAACGCCGACGTCCGCATGTCGTACGTCGCGAGCGAGGCGCCCAGCGGGCTCTACCGCAACTCCATGGGCGACGAGTGCGTCTACATCGCGAGCGGGCGGGTCAGGTTCGAGTCGACGTACGGGGCGATCGAGGCCGGGGAGGGCGACTACGTCGTCGTCCCCACCGGGACGATCCACCGCTGGGTGCCGCGCGGTCCCGTCACGGCGTTCACCATCGAGGCGGCGGGCCACATCCGGCCGCCCAAGCGCTACCTGTCCAAGTACGGCCAGTTCCTGGAGCACGCCCCCTACTCCGAGCGCGACCTGCGCACCCCGCAGGAGCCGCTGATCGCCGAGGGCGAGGAGGTGCCGGTGCTGGTCCGCACGCGCGGCGGGCTCACCCGGCTGGTCTACCGCGACCACCCGTTCGACGTGGTCGGCTGGGACGGCTGCCTCTACCCGTACGCGTTCAACATCGGCGACTTCGAGCCGGTCGTGAAGCGCACCCACGCCCCGCCGCCGGTGCACCAGACCTTCGAGGGCCCCAACTTCGTGATCTGCTCGTTCTGCCCCCGGCCGCTCGACTTCCATCCGGACGCGATCCCGATCCCGTACAACCACCACAACGTCGACTCCGACGAGCTGATGTTCTACGCGGGGGGCGACTACACCGCGCGCAGGGGCTCGGGCATCGACGTCGGCTCGGTCTCGCTGCACCCGGCGGGCTTCACCCACGGCCCGCAGCCGGGCGCCGTGGAGGCCGTCATCGAGGCGGTGCGGCAGGGCCACACCCAGACGAGCGAGCTGGCCGTGATGGTCGACACCTTCCGCCCCCTCGACCTGGGCCCGGCCGGGCTGTCGGTCGAGGACCCCGCGTACGCGTGGACGTGGGCCCGTTGACGGACGTGGGCCCGTTGGCGACGCGGGCACGGGGTAGGGACAGGACCATGAGCGCACACACGAGCACCGGGACGGGCGTGGCTGTGGACGGCGTGGGGATGGGAACGGCGGTGCTCTTCCGGGGACTCGTCGACGACGCCGGGCTGTTCCCGCCCACCGGGCTGCCGATGGCCGAGGCCCTGGAGCGGCACGGGAACGACCTGGCGGGCAACGACCCGGTGCTCACCCACCGGTTCCTCTGCCCGGCCGGACGCCTGGCCGAGCTCCGCGACCACCTGACCTTCCCGATCCGGCTCGGCCTGATCCTGGACACCCCCGACGTCCCGCCCCTCGACGACGTCGCCGTGGAGCTGGTCGAGGTACGGCAGGCGCCGGGCGAGACACCGGGGAGCGTGGCGGAGCGGCTGGCCGGACGGCTGCCCGTCGACACCCGGCTGTTCGTGGAGGTGCCCACGGGCGACCACGCCTACCTGGCCTCCCTGCCGCGCGACGCCACGGGCCCCGGCCTGAAGTTCCGCTGCGGCGGGGTGACCGCCGGGGCCTTCCCCGGCGCGGCGGACCTGGGCGCCCTCATCGCGCACTGCGCGAGGCACGGCGTGCCGTTCAAGGCGACCGCCGGGCTGCACAACGCGGTCCGCCACTTCGATCCCGTGCTGGGCGTGGACCGGCACGGCTTCCTCAACCTGGTCCTCGCGGTCTGCGCGGCCGTGGAGGACCGCGATCCGGTCCCGGTGCTGAAGCTGACCGACGTCGGCGAGCTGGTACGCCTGGCGCAGGCCGTGCCCGACGACACCGCGACGCGCGCCAGGGAGCTGCTGGTGTCGTACGGGTCGTGCGACACGCACACCCCGATCGAGGACCTGGTGGCCCTGGGCCTGATCGCGCGCCGCCCGCCCGCGGTGACCACCGGAACAGAAGAGGAGAGCGTGTGATGTCTTGGGGCCTGGAGAACCTGCCCTACGGAGTCTTCTCCCGCCACGAGGGGGAGACCCCTCGCGTCGGCGTCCGGTACGGCGACCACGTGGTCGACCTGGCCGGGGCCCTGCACGACGAGGTCTTCGCCACCGGCTCGCTCAACGCCTTCATGTCCAGGGGCCCGGCCGCGTGGCGCGACACCCGCGCCCTGATCCAGAACAAGCTGAGCACCGACCAGGCGGTGATGGGCCCGCACCTCGTCCCGCTCGACCAGGTCACGCTGCACCTGCCGATCGAGGTGGCCGACTACGTCGACTTCTACTGCTCGCTGGAGCACGCCTCCAACCTGGGCCGGATGTTCCGTCCCGACGAGGAGCCGCTCAAGCCGAACTGGCGGCACCTGCCGGTCGGCTACCACGGCAGGGCCGGGACGGTCGTCGCGTCCGGCACCCCCGTCACCCGCCCCTCCGGGCAGCGCGGCGCGGGGGTCTTCGGCCCGTCCGCCAAGCTGGACATCGAGGCCGAGCTGGGATTCGTCGTCGGCACGCCCACGGCCCTCGGCGACCGGGCCGGGCGGTTCGAGGACCACGTGTTCGGGGTGACCCTGGTCAACGACTGGAGCGCCCGCGACATCCAGGCGTGGGAGTACGTCCCGCTGGGCCCGTTCCTCGGCAAGTCCTTCGCCACCTCGATGTCGCCGTGGATCACCCCGCTCGCGGCCCTGTCGGAGGCGCGCGTCGAGGGCGGGCCGCAGGACCCGGAACCGCTCGGCTACCTGCGCCGCGAGGAGCCGTGGGGGCTCGACCTGCGGCTGGAGGTCTCCGTGAACGGCGAGGTCGTCTCCCGGCCCCCGTACCGGGACATGTACTGGACGCCCGACCAGATGCTCGCCCACATGACCGTCAACGGCGCCGCCCTGCGCACCGGCGACCTCTACGCCAGCGGCACGGTCTCCGGCTCCGGGCCGGGCGAGCGCGGCTCGCTGATCGAGCTGACCTGGAACGGGACCGAGCCGCTGAAACTGCCCGACGGCTCGGCCAGGACCTTCCTGGAGGACGGGGACACCGTCACGATCACCGCGACCGCCCCCGGGCCCGGCGGAACCGTGATCACCCTGGGCGCGGTCTCGGGAACGATCGAGCCCGCCCGGTAGCCCCGGGATCCGGCCTAAGAGCCGGGCCTGTCGGCGATCCGGCGAAGGACATACGGTGGGAAGAGGAACCTCCCGGACGTCCGGCGCGTTGTACAGGCAGGAGGGCCGGAGCATGGAGTATTGGGTCATCTGGTTGATCTTGGCGGTAGCGCTGGGGGTCGCCGAGATACTCACCCTGACCACCGCTCTCGGCCTGCTCGGGGGAGCCGCCCTCATCACCTCCGTCGCCGCCGGGCTCGGGCTGCCGGTCCCGCTCCAGCTCGTGGTTTTCATCGCCTCCCTGGTCACCGGGGTGGTCGTGGTCCGGCCCATCGCCAAGCGCCAGCTCACCATGCGGCAGCCCCGGAGCCAGCGGTTCGGGATCCAGGCGCTCGTGGGCAAGCCCGCCTACGTCCTGCGCGAGGTGACCGGCCGGGACGGCCGGGTGCGGATCGGCGGCGAGGAGTGGTCCGCCAGGGCCTACGACGAGACCCTGGTGATACCCGCCGGGGCGACCGTCGACGTCATCGAGATCGAGGGCGCGACCGCGCTCGTGTATCCACGGGAGTGACACCATGGACGCTCTGCTCATAGCCGGACTTCTCATCGTCCTGTTGGCGGTTTTCACCGTGATCCGCTCGGTGCGCATCGTCCCCCAGGCCAGGGCCCGCAACGTGGAACGGCTGGGCCGCTACCACAGCACGCTGAAGCCCGGCCTGAACTTCGTGATCCCGTACATCGACCGGGTCTACCCGATGATCGACCTGCGCGAGCAGGTCGTCTCCTTCAAGCCCCAGCCGGTGATCACCGAGGACAACCTGGTCGTCGAGATCGACACGGTCCTGTACTTCCAGGTCACCGACCCCCGGGCGGCGGCGTACGAGATCGCCAACTACATCCAGGCCGTGGAGCAGCTCACGGTCACCACGTTGCGCAACGTCGTCGGCTCGCTCGACCTGGAGATGACGCTGACCTCGCGCGACACGATCAACAGCCAGCTGCGCGGGGTGCTCGACGAGGCGACCGGCAAGTGGGGCATCCGGGTCAACCGGGTGGAGATCAAGGCCATCGACCCGCCGAAGAGCATCAAGGAGGCGATGGAGAAGCAGATGCGCGCCGAGCGGGACAAGCGCGCCGCGATCCTCAACGCCGAGGGCCAGCGGCAGTCGCAGATCCTCACCGCCGAGGGCGACAAGCAGAGCGCGATCCTGCGGGCCGAGGGTGACCGGAGCGCCGCGATCCTCAAGGCCGAGGGCCAGTCGCAGGCCATCGACGAGGTCTTCCAGGCCGTGCACCGCAACGACCCCGACCCCAAGCTGCTGGCCTACCAGTACCTTCAGGTGCTGCCCGAGCTGGCCAAGGGCCCGAACAACACGTTCTGGGTGATCCCCAGCGAGGTCACCTCCGCGATCCAGGGCGTCTCCAGGGCGTTCACCGAGGCGCTGCCGCAGTCGTCGGCCGTCCGCGAGACCCCCAGGGTGAACGAGGCGGCGGCCGAGGAGCGGATCCTGGCCGAGAAGGCCGCCGCCGAGGCGGTCGCCGAGGCCGCAGAGGCCGACCTGGGCCCCCGCCAGCTCAACGCGCCCCCCGCCCACCTGCCCGGCGACGACCTCCTCGGGACGGGCACGGGGACGCCGTCAGGAGCGGGAACGCGGGAGGAGCACCACCGCACCACCCCCTGAGCCCCGCCCGTCCCCGGCCGCCCTCCGGCGGCTCGCCGCCGCCGGCGAGCCGAACGCGCCCTGAGTCCACCCCGCCGGTCGCCCTCCGGCTGGGCCCGCCCGCCCCGGTCGCGCCCGCGCCCGGTTGCCCCCGTCGCGACGTCCGCCGTCGCGGCGGGGAGGCCGGACCCCCGGATGCCGAACCCTCAGGTGCTGCAGGCGCCGATCTCCTTCAGCCACACGTCACAGGTCTTGCAGGCGCTGCGTGCCTGCCATTTCTGGTTCGTGCTGTTCCAGGTCTCGGCGTGGAAGTAGAGGGTTCCTGCCTGGATCTCGGACTTTTTCGTGATCTTGGGGCGATGAGGTAGTTGTTCATGGCTTCGGTCATGACGCACCTTTCCTTGTAATTTGCACAAGCATCCGCACGAGCGATGTGCGGCTGATTACCGAGCGATATATTCCGACTGCAATCAGTGGAAGTCGCCGCCAGGAAAGGGACACCGGATCCCCGGCCTTGATCCGGCACCGGTCGTCGCCGAGCCCTTCGACCCGCGAGGACGACACCTGTCCGATTTGACGGCAAAGGCCCGGGTACATCGACAGGTCTCGGAAGCCGGGCGTGAAGCAACGCTGTGGGTGGGGTTAAGAAAACCGCGATGGACACCCCCGAAGGTGACCGGGCACAGTGCGTAGGGTCGGAGCTGAGGGGGAATCCGCTATGAAAGCGCTGGTCAAAGAGAGGGCCGAACCGGGCCTGTGGCTGGCCGACGTGCCCGAGCCGTCCGTCGGCCCCGGCGAGGTGCTGATCAGGGTGCTGCGCACCGGGATCTGCGGCACCGACCTGCACATCCGGAGTTTCGACGCGTGGGCCAGGCAGACGCTGCGGACGCCGCTCGTCATCGGCCACGAGTTCTGCGGCGAGGTCGTCGAGGTGGCGCCGGGCGTGGAGGACATCGCCCCCGGCGACCTGGTCAGCGGCGAGGGGCACCTGGTCTGCGGCAAGTGCCGCAACTGCATGGCCGGACGGCGGCACCTGTGCCGCAGCACGATCGGGCTGGGGGTGAACCGCGACGGCGCCTTCGCCGAGTACGTGACGCTCCCGGCCTCCAACGTCTGGGTGCACCGGGTCCCGGTCGACCTCGACGTGGCCGCGATCTTCGACCCGTTCGGCAACGCGGTGCACACCGCGCTGACGTTCCCGATGGTCGGCGAGGACGTGCTGATCTCCGGCGCCGGGCCGATCGGGCTGATGGCCGCCGCGGTCGCCACCCACGTGGGCGCCCGCAACGTGGTCGTCACCGACGTCAGCCCGGAGCGGCTGGAGCTGGCCCGCAAGCTCGGCGTCACCCTGGCCCTGAACGTCGCGGAGACGTCCGTCCGGGAGGGCATGGACGGGCTGGGCATGCGCGAGGGCTTCGACGTGGGCCTGGAGATGTCCGGGAACCCGAAGGCGCTCCGCGACATGATCGCCTCCATGTCCCACGGCGGGAAGATCGCGATGCTCGGCCTGCCCGCCGAGGAGTTCGCCGTCGACTTCGCGACGATCGTGACCTCGATGATCACCCTCAAGGGGATCTACGGGCGGGAGATGTACGAGACGTGGTACGCCATGTCCGTGCTCCTGGAGAAGGGCCTCGACCTCTCCCCGGTGATCACCGACCGCTTCTCCTACCGCGACTTCGACGCGGCCTTCGACACCGCCGCCGGAGGCAGGACCGGCAAGATCATCCTGGACTGGACGGCCTGATGACCGTCCACGGCGGAACCGGCGAGATCACCTCGGTCTGGACCGCCTGATGTTCGACACCGCCGCCGGGGACAGGACCGGCGAGATCACCTCGGATTGGACCGCCTGATGTTCGACAATCTCCGCGACGACCTCCGTACGACCCTGAACGAGATCGCCGAAGCCGGGCTGCTCAAGCCCGAGCGGGTCATCACCACCCCGCAGCGCGCCGGGATCGCGGTCGCGGGCGGTGGCGAGGTGCTCAACTTCTGCGCCAACAACTACCTCGGCCTGGCCGACCACCCCGAGGTGGTCGCCGCCGCCCAGGAGGCCCTCGACCGCTGGGGCTTCGGCATGGCCTCGGTCCGCTTCATCTGCGGCACCCAGGAGGTGCACAAGGAGCTGGAGGCACGGCTGTCGGACTTCCTCGGCCAGGAGGACACCGTCCTGTACAGCTCGTGCTTCGACGCCAACGGCGGCGTGTTCGAGACGCTGCTCGACGACCGCGACGCGGTGATCTCCGACGCCCTCAACCACGCGAGCGTAATCGACGGCATCCGGCTGTCCAAGGCGCGGCGCCTGCGCTACGCCAACCGCGACCTGGCCGAGCTGGAGGCGCGGCTCAAGGAGTCCGCCGACGCCCGGCGCAGGCTGATCGTCACCGACGGCGTCTTCTCCATGGACGGCTACGTCGCGCCGCTGAGCGAGATCTGCGACCTGGCCGAGCGGTACGGGGCCATGGTGATGGTCGACGACTCGCACGCCGTCGGCTTCGTCGGCGAGCACGGCGGCGGCACCCCCGAGCTGCACGGCGTACGGGATCGGGTCGACATCCTCACCGGCACGCTCGGCAAGGCGCTCGGCGGGGCCAGCGGCGGCTACGTGGCGGCGCGCGGGGAGATCTGCGAGCTGCTCCGCCAGCGCTCGCGCCCCTACCTGTTCTCCAACTCGCTCGCCCCGGTGATCGCCGCCGCGTCGCTGCGCGTCCTCGACCTGATCAGCGGCTCGGACGAGGCCCGGACCCGGCTGCGCGCCAACACCGAGCGGTTCCGCACCGGCATGACCGAGGCCGGGTTCGACATCCTGCCCGGCGACCACCCCATCGTCCCGGTGATGATCGGCGACGCCGCCGAGGCCGCCGCGATGGCCGAACGCCTGCTGGAGCTGGGCGTCTACGTGATCGGCTTCTCCTACCCCGTGGTCCCGCACGGCCAGGCCCGCATCCGGGTCCAGCTGTCCGCGGCCCACTCGACCGAGGACGTCGACCGCGCCCTGGCGGCCTTCGCCACCGCCCGCGGCTGAGCCCGGCCCGCCGGGGCCGAGCTCTCCGGGCCGAGCTCTCCGGGCCGAACCCAACGGCCCGGCCCAGCCCGTGAACGAGCACCGGCCGCACCTGACCGTCAAGCACCGGCGACGATCACCAAAAGGCCACTTGTCGCGGTTCACGGGTGACCTCGGCGAGAATACAGAGGTGATAGACACGCGGCGGCTCAGAACCCTGCGCGCGGTGGCCGACCACCGCACGGTCACCGCGGCCGCCGCCGCGCTGCACCTCACCCCCTCGGCGGTCTCCCAGCAGCTCGTCGCCCTGGAACACGAGGTGGGCCACCGGCTGCTCGACCGCGACGGCAGGGGTGTGCGGCTCACCGCCGTCGGGCGCATCCTTCTCGATCACGCCAACGAGATCCTCGCCCAGCTGGAGCGGGCCGGGGCCGACATCGCCGCCTACACGGCCGGCACGGCGGGCGAGGTGAGGGTGGCCTCCTTCGCCACCGCGATCGGGCTGGTCGTGGCCCCCGCCGTCGGCACCCTGAGGGACAAGGAGCCCGGCATCCGTGTGCGCGTCCTGGACGCCGAGGGCGACCAGAGCCTGACCATGGTCCTGGACGGCGCGGTGGAGGCGGCCGTGGCCGTGGAGTACCGCGGGGCCCCGGCCGAGGACGACAGGCGGCTGTCACGCATCCCGCTCTACTCGGAGCCGTTCGACCTGGTGCTCCCCCGGGGCCATCGCCTCTCCGGGAGCGAGGTGACGGTCGCGGACCTGTCGGGCGAGACCTGGATCGGCCCCTACCCGGGCAACCCCTGCCACGACGTGATCGCGCTGGCCTGCGAGCACGCGGGCTTCATCCCCGAGTTCGCCCACTCCTCCGACGACTTCAGCGCGGTGGTCGCGCTGGCCGCCGCCGGGGCCGGGGTGGCGATGGTGCCGCGCCTGGCCCTGCGCGGCACCGACCTGTCCGGCGTGGTGATCCGCCCGGTGCCCGGCCCCGAGCGCCGCGTCTTCACCGCCGTACGCCGGGGCGCGGAACGGCACCCCTTGCTCGTCCCCGTGCTGAACGCCCTTCAGGACACCGCGACGATCCTGCGCCGGACCCCGCCCGTGTGACCCCTGCGACTCTTACGGCCTGACGCCCGACGAGACCCGCGGCGTGTACAGGACTCCGAGGTGCCCGTCATCCTGGCCTCCGGGCTCCGGAAGCGCTGAAAGTCCCTCGCCGTCGTCCGTCCATGACTTCTCCAAAGAGGGCCACCGGTGCCGGCGACGGTACCAGCGGAAACCCATCACCGCCCCCAGGACCGCCGCGGCGATCACCCCGGCGATCACTGCCTGGAACACCAGCTCCACGATCACCCACCCCGTCCCTTGAATCCGTTATGAGGCTTTTCGTAGAACGACGAGCCCCCGGATGCGGCGACTTGCATATTTTTTGGAAAGCGCTTTACCGGGCCGCGCCCCACCAGGGCGGATGCTCCCGGGAATTACCCCTGTCCCGCGCCGCGGTGCCGGAGGCAGGGCGCCGGGCCGCACGTCAGACGGAGAAGTCGCGCAGCAGGCCCGTGTACCTCTTGGGGCCCGGAGGGGCGAACTCGTTCCGGGTGCTCGTCCGCAGGCCGAGGGAGACCAGCGACTCGACGAGCTTGGTCGCCACGGCCACGCCGTCGATCACGGGAACCCCGACGGCCCGGGAGATGTCCGCGCAGAACGAGGCCATGCCCGCGCAGCCGAGCACGATCGAGTCGCATCCGTCCCGCTCCACGGTCGCCGCGCAGAGGGCGGTCACCACCTTCCGCGCGTCCGAGGAGGGGTCGTCCAGCTCCAGTACGGGGATGTCGCAGGCGTGCACCCCCCGGCACGCGCCCGCGAAGCCGTACCGGGCGGCGAGGTCCCACGCCCGGCCCGTGGTCCTGGCGAGGGTCGTCACGACACTGAAGCTCCGGCCGACCAGGGTGGCGGCGTGCATGGCCGCCTCGGCGATCCCGACCACCGGCCCCGAGGCCAGCTCGCGGGCGGCGTCGAGGCCGGGGTCGCCGAAGCAGGCGATGACGTACCCGTCCGCCCCCGCCGCCTCGCCCGCCGCGATCTCCGCCAGCAGGCCCGGCACGGCCAGGGCCTCGTCGTAGTGGCTCTCGATCGACTCGGGGCCCATCGCCGGGTTGACGGCCGTGACGACGGTGGACGGCGCCGCGACCGCGCGGGCGCACCGGCCGATGTTCTCGGTCATGGCCCGCGCGGTGTTGGGGTTGATCACCCGGATGTCGACGCGGGTCATCAACCGGCCAGGGCCGTGCCGTCCGACACCCGCTCGGTGTCGTGGCCGAGACCGCCGATCCTCGGCGAGACCATCTCCAGCAGGGTGAACGCCGCGAACCCGAGCCCGCAGCCGATGAACCAGCTGTAGTCGGAGAGCCAGGTCACGTCGATCGTGGTGATCCCCAGGTCGAGCAGCATCTTCGGCACCAGCACCGACGCGATCGCGGGGACCCCGCTGAGCACCGTCGCCCAGACCGCGTTGGGGTTGTAGCCGCCCCTGAAGAAGTAGCGGCCGGTCGGTTCGAGGGTGAACAGGTCGTCCACCCAGACCCGCTGGCGGCTCACGATGTAGTAGCCGGAGATCAGGATGCCGAACAGCGGCCCGATCAGGGCGCCGAGGATGCCGAGCGTGTAGTGGATGGCGTCCGGGTTGCTGTACCAGTTCCACGGCGTGAGCAGCACGGAGCCGACCGCCGCGATCATGCCGCCGGTCCGCCAGCTGATCTTCTGCGGGTTCACGTTGGAGAAGTCGAACGCCGGGGAGATGAAGTTCGCCACGATGTTGATGCCGATGGTCGCGATGACGAAGGTGAGCCCGCCCAGCAGGATCGCGAACGGCGTGTCGATGCGCTCGACCGTGTGGATGGGGTCGGTGATGAGCTCCCCGAACACGGGCACGGTCGCCGACGCGGTGACCACCGTGAGCAGCGAGAAGAACAGGAAGTTGATCGGCAGCCCGAGCAGGTTGCCCTTCTTCACCGCCGCGAACGACCTCCCGTACCGGGAGAAGTCACCGAAGTTCAGCATCGGCCCGGAGAAGTACGAGACGACGAGGGCGATCGCGCTGAGCATGACCGGAATGGACGCGCCGAAGTCGAGGTTCTCGCCCTCGGAGAGGTCCAGGCTGATGTTCTCCCAGCCCGCCTGGCTCACCAGATAGACGGCGAGCACGACCATGACGACGTACACGGCGGGCCCGGCCCAGTCGATGAACCGCCTGATCGCCTCCATGCCCTTCCAGAACACGGCCGCCTGGGCCACCCAGAGGATGGCGTAGCAGATGTAGCCGAGCGCGGACAGGCCGAGGAAGCCGCCCTCGTTCAGCGACGCCGACGCGGGCCAGAACTTGAGGAAGATGATGATGAGCGACTGGGAGGCGAGGTAGGTCTGCACCCCGTACCAGGCGATCGCGATGAGCCCCCGGATGATGGCCGGGATGTTCGCGCCGCGCACCCCGAAGATCGCCCGGTTGATGACCGGGTACGGCACGCCGGTGACCTGGCTCGGCTTGGCGACCAGGTTGCAGAACACGTTCACGATGATGATGCCCGCGATCAGCGCGAACAGGACCTGCCAGCTCGCCAGCCCGAGGGCGAACAGGCTGCCCGCGGTGACGTAGCCGCCGACGCTGTGCACGTCGGACATCCAGAAGGCGAAGATGTTGTACGAGGACCACGTCTGCTCGCGGAGCGGGGCCAGGTCCTCGTTCGCGAGCCGGGGGTCGTAACCGGGCTTGACGAGACCGGCGCCGACGGGCATGCCTGCCGCCTCGACGACGTCGTGTAGTTTCGGCTGGGACGGTGCGCTGTGTTCGGTCATTGTCAGCTTCCGTGGGGGGTACGGTGCGGGAACCGGTGCGTCCCGCGCGCGGGTGTGCCGAAGCGGAAGGTGCCGGGAAACCGGCCCGGGGATCGGCGCGAAGAACTCGAAGGATCGGCTTCGGAGGAACGGCGAGGATGGCGGGTCGGCGAGACCGCGATGACCGTGCGGAGCCGCGTGACGGGCCGCGGCGCGAGCTGGGGCGTGGGCTGTGGCTGAGGCGAGGGCTGAGGCGAGGGCCGCGACCGAGGCCGCGGCGCGAGCTGGGGTTTGGATTGAGACTCGGGCTGAGGCTTGAGCTGAGGTCGAGGCCGTCGCGGGGGCTGTGGCGTGGGCTGTTAAGTGGTCACTTAACAGCTGCCGTCAATGTATGCCTTGACACCCGAGCCCTAATTTCGCCCGCGTAAAGGCCTTGTGACAATTGGTGTGGAGGCCGTGACAGCCATGACCCCGGAACCCGGCACGGAGATCGAGGCGATCACGAACGAGCACCTGGGCCGCAGGCTTCGCGAGCTGCGGCTCCGGTCGGGGATGTCGCTGCGCGCCCTCGCCCGCGAGCTCGGCATCTCGCCCAGCGCGGTGTCCCAGATCGAGCTCGGCACGATGCGGCCGTCCGTCAGCAGGCTCATCGCCTTCGTGTCCGCGATCGGCGTGCCGCTCGCCGCCGTGTTCGACACCGCGGAGGTGGCCGGCGCCGACCCGGTGAGGCCGGACAGCCCCGCCGGACGGTTCGCCATCCGGCGCTCGTGGGAGGTCGCGCCCATCCGGCTCAGCGGCGGCATCACCTTCCGCAGGCTCTCGCCCACGCCGTCACCCGACGTAGAGTTCTTCGAGTCGACCTATCCGCCGAGCTCGATCTCCAACGCGCACGGCCACTTCCTCAAGCACGAGGGCTACGAGGTCGGGACCGTGACCCGGGGCGAGCTGACCATCGACTTCGAGTCGGAGGTCGTCACCCTCGCCGAGGGCGACTCCATCACCTTCCCGTGCAGCCGCCCCCACATCATCGGCAACCGCTCGGAGACCGTCACCGCCGTCGCGACCTGGCTCATCGTCCACCACTGAGTTCACCACTGAGCTCACCGGCGGGTTCACCGCTGAGCTCACCGCTGACCGTCGGGGACTCCTTGCGACGGTAGGAGAGGACCACACCCGTCGTGTAGAGGCCCACCCCCAGCAGGACCATGAACACGATCGTGGGCCACTGCAGCCACGACGGCAGGTAGAGGGCGAGGAACCACGCGCGCGTCGGGCTCTCCGATACCTTGAGGTAACCGGCCAGCAGTCCCTGCGGGAACAGCGGGATCGCGCCGAACGTGAAGCAGATCCCGATGATGATCTGCCTGTGGCGCGGCAGGCTCTCGAAGGGGAGCCGCCCGCCCGTGCCCGGCTTCGGAGCCGGACGGCGGCCGGTGCGCATCGTGTCGAGCAGCTCGGGCCCCTTCTCCAGCAGCCTCCGCTCGGCGAGCAGCCCGAACCCCCAGTAGCAGAGCACCCCCGTCAGGGCGCCGACGGCCACGCCCGCCCAGCCGAACAGCCCGGTCACGATCGCCGCGGGGGCCGCGGTGAGGGCGGCCAGCGCCAGCACCGCGTACACCATGCCGGTGACCGCGCCGTCCTCCTCCGTGGAGCGCAGCGGGTTGCCGCCGCGCCGGTGCGGGTCGGTGCCGGGGATGAGCCCGTACACCGAGACCAGGGGGACCAGCCCGGCGCCGCCGCCCAGCAGGGCGAGGAGGACGGCGAGCAGCATCGGCCACGGCCCGCCGGTGACCGCGGCGAGGGAGACCGTCACCACGAGGGCGACGGGCGCGACGGTCAGCAGCCACGCGTGCTGCCGCCCGCGGACGTCGCGCGCGCCGGGCGTCATGAGCGTGAGCCACAGCGCGGTGCCGTCGGTGCCGTAGAGGTTGGCCGACATGGCCGCGGCCATCACGACGAAGACCGGTCCCGCCCAGGGCAGCATCCCCGTCCAGCCCAGCAGCAGCGGGGCCGCGGCGAAGGACACGCCGTAGGCGAGGGCGAAGGTCAGCTGGTGCGTACGCACCAGGTCGCGCGACCAGGTGCGCAGTTCCTTGGCGAGTACGGCGCCGGAGGCGGTGGTGGCCCGGATCGGCCTGCGTCCCCTCGTGGCCGCCCTGGACGCCCCGGTCCGCCGGGTGAGCAGCGCGGCCCACGCGGCCAGCAGCAGGACGACCAGCAGCGCCATCCCGCCGAGGGCCGCCAGGACCCGCGGCCAGTCGGCCGACGCGGCGGCCTCGACCGCGACCGCCCCCCAGCCGGAGGGCAGGTAGCGGGTCGCCGTCGTCACCACCGGCGGGACACCGGCCGTCTGCCCGAGCGCCATGAACACGACCCAGATCTGGCCCAGGAAGGCCAGGATCAGGCCGTTGGTCAGCCCGGCGCCGATCGCGCCCACGCGGGAACGCAGGGCCAGGCCGAGCAGGGCGACCGCGACCCGGGAGAGCAGGACGAACGTCGCGAGCTGGAGCAGCAGCGCGGGGACCGAGACGAGCGCGGCCGCGACCCCCTGCCGTACGCCGGAGACCGCGAGCCCGGTCAGGGCGAGCAGGCTGATCACGGGTGCCACCCCGACGAAGGCCGCCATGAGCAGCCCCGAGGCCAGGCGGCGCGGCCGCAGGCCGAGGAGCGTGAAGTACTCCGGGCGGAGCGTCTCGTCGCCGCCTCCGGCGAAGACGGGACCGAAGATCCAGCCCAGCATCCAGACGGCGTAGACGGCCGGGAGCAGCTCCGGCCAGGAGAGGGCCACGTAGATCGTGCCGGCCGCGAGGACCAGGCCGACCAGCGCGCCCATCACGACGAAGCCGGCCCGCTGCCCGCTCATCGAGTGACGGAGCACGGCCACCTTCATGCCGACCATGGTCAGTTCGACAGCCACGTCAGCTCCTTCACGCCGCCGTCGGCGGTGCCGACCAGGTCGACGAAGGTGTCCTCAAGGGAGCCGGTGCCGCGGACCTCGTCCAGGGGTCCGGCGGCGGCCACCCTGCCCTTGTCGATCACCGCGACGTGGTCGCAGAGCTGCTCCACGAGGGCCATGACGTGGCTGGAGAGCACGATGGACCCGCCACCGGCCACGAACCCGCGCAGGATCGTCTTGATCGTCGCGGCGGACACCGGGTCCACGGCCTCGAAGGGCTCGTCGAGCACGAGCAGCCTCGGCGCGTGCAGCAGGGCGGTGGCCAGGCCGATCTTCTTGCGCATCCCGGTGGAGTACTCGATGACGAGCGTCTTCTCCGCCTCGTCGAGCTCCAGCACCGCCAGCAGCTCCTCGGCGCGCCGCTCGACGACCTCGCGCGGCAGCCCGCGGAGCAGCCCGAGGTAGGTCAGCACCTCCCGGCCGGTGAGCCGTTCGGGCATGGCCATCCCGTCCGGCAGCACGCCGACCAGCGTCTTGGCCGTGGCCGGGTCGGACCAGACGTCGGCGCCGAAGATACGCGCGTGGCCCTCGTCGGGACGCAGCAGGCCGACGGCCATGGACAGGGTGGTCGTCTTACCGGCGCCGTTCTGGCCGACGAGCCCGTAGAAGGAGCCCCGGGGGATGTTCAGGTCCACGTGGTCGACGGCGACCTTCTCGCCGAAGGTCTTGCACAGACCGTGGATCTCAAGTGCTGCGGGCATGGGATTACTCCGGAGTGCGGGGGGAGGTGCCGGTTCGCTCGCGATGACCAAGACAAAGATCATAAAATATGAGCATTTGAGAACTTACAGCGGCGACAACGGCGCGTACCAGGCCCGCCCCCGGAAGAACCGCCTCCCACATCGAGCGTCATCGGCGACCGCCCGGAAACCGTCGCCGCCGTCGCGACGCGGCGGCGTGCTTCCACTCCGGGGCCCGCCGGGACCGGACCGTACGGCGGCGCGCCCTGTACGAGCCGTACGAGCGGACGCGTTCCGTCCGACCTATCCTGGGAGAGGTGGAAGAGAACCGGGCACGACGGATCGTTGACGCGCTGCGCGATCGCGGAATAGACGGCCACCTGGCGAGGGTCGGCGTGTATCAGTTCGGGATACGCGTGTCACTGCCCGACGGGCGTGAGGCCGAATGGGATACCGACGGCACCGCGGGCCTTGAGGCCCAGGTGATGCGCAACGGGATGCTGGTCGGTTTCGTCCCCGTGATCGAGGGGTCCGAGGACTTCGACGAGCAGCAGGTCCTCGACGCCATCGCGCGGACCGACTACGACCAGCCCATCGCCAGGCAACGGGCGCAGGCGCCGCCACCGGCCGAGCCCCTGCCCCGCGTCGGCGGCGTCTTCCGCCGCTTCTTCGACGGCTTCCGCTACCGCTGACGGCGGGCCGGCCCCTTCTCCGGCCGGGCGTACGCCGACCGCCCGCCGTCCCTCCGTAGAAGGACGACGGGCGGTGGGGAGCGGCGGATCAGGCGTAAACGGACGCGAGCCACTCGCCCCAGATCCGCTCGGCGTCTGCCTGGTCGACGTCGGCGAAGACGTGGTGGCCGGTTATGATGACGCCGCCGCCCCCGACGAACCGCAGCAGCGCGTCGTCGGTCCGCACCCCCAGGAAGCCGGGGGCGAGCACCGTGTCGACCACCCCGTCGACGGTCTGTCCCGCGATCGTGAAGTGCGCCTTGTCGCCTTCCCTGACCTGCTCGGGCAGGCCGACGGCGCGGGTGAGGCCGGCCCAGACCAGGTCCTGGTCGGGCTGCTGCGGGCCGAACGCGGCGACCGGCACGGCGGTGCGGCCCGGGAAGTGCTCCAGATACCGCGCGAGGGTCCGCAGGTAGAGCGGGTTGCCCTTGCGGAGCGCGTCGTACTCCGCCTCCCAGTCGCCGGTCAGGACGCCGCTGTGCACGAACCGCAGCGCGGTGCCGCCGCCGTCACGGCCCTCGACGAGGTATTCGAACGCCATGAACGCGCCGTCCTCGCCGGGGTCCGAACGGTAGCCGAACCGGTGCGGCGGCTCCCAGGCGGTGACCGTGGCCTCGCCGGTGAAGCCAGGCATCGCCATGGACGTCCTGCCGCCCTCGCGAGGCTCGATCTCGTTCCTGCCCATGAACCACGAGTCGACGCCGGGGCCGGTCGCGATCGCCTCCCAGACCTGCTCGGGGGTGGCCTGGAGGTCCACATCGTGGGTGAGACGAAATTCGTGCGACATTTCAGGACTCCTTGGTGTCGATGCCATCCGCAGTGATCCGCGGTGCGGTGTCCGAGATCCCCATTTCGAACATGCCTCGACGATAGCGACCGACGACTTCTGCCGTCAATACAAAAAAAATTGTCGGTGACGGACGAGCGGGCGCACCCGCCGCCCCGCCCCGCCCGCCGCCGGACGCGACGTCGGCGCACTCGTCACCGGCCGACCGGCCGACGGGCACCCCGCGAGACATCCGAGTCTCAGGCCATATAGCCGCCGTCGATGTCCAGGACGGCGCCGGTGATGAAGGAGGCGCCGGGGCCGGCGAGGAAGGCGATGCCCGCCGCGACCTCTTCGGGGCGGCCGTAGCGTCCCATGGCGTTCAGCGCGCGCTGGGCGTCGGAATAGGGACCGTCGGCGGGGTTCATATCGGTTTCGATGGAGCCGGGCTGGACGACGTTGACCGTTATCCCCCGGGGTGCCAGGTCGCGGGCGGCGGCCTTGCTGTACGCGGTGACCGCGGCCTTTGCAGCGGCGTAGTCGGCGACACCCGGGTAACCGGCGCGGGCGGCCAGGACCGAGCCGACGGTGATGATGCGGCCCCCGTCGCGCAGGACCGTGGCGGCGGCACGTATCGTGCCCAGCACCCCACCGGCGTTGACGACGAACTGCCGGTCAAGGGCGTGGTGATCGGTGGAGGGGTCGTCGATCAGGCCACCCGCGGGAGTGCCGGCGTTGTTCACCAGGATGTCGAGGTGCCCGAAGTCCGTGACGACGTGGTTGATCAGAGCGGCGACCTGGACGTTCTCTCCCTGATCGGCGCGGTAGGCGGAGGCGCGGACCCCGGCGGCCCGGAGCTCCTTGACGGCCCGGTCGGCCCTCTCGGCCGAACTGGCGTAGCTGATGGCGACATCGGCGCCGGCCTCGGCGAGAGCCTGAGCGGTGGCGGCGCCGATGCCACGCGATCCGCCGGTGACTAGCGCGACTTTGCCGGTAAGGGGTCCGGGCACGATTGCTCCGCTCTGATGGAAAACGCGAGGTTCAGGGACGCAGCTCAGTAAAAAGCGTGCTCCCAGCGGCACAAACCCCTACCGAGCCCTTGAACTCCCGCGCACTTTTCGACGACCACCACGTCGACGCGGACCTGACCCAGACACGGACCTAGACCAGGCGCGGGCCCGGGCCAGACGCGGGCCCGGGCCAGACGCGGGCCTAAGCCAGATGGGTCGAACAGCCCAGGCGCTGTCCTGTCTGGACGAGACTCTCGGCGAAACCCTGCCGCGTCCTGCTGGCGAAGCCGATGAAGAAGCGGTTGGCCAGCGGCACGCCCCACCGCATCCACCGCGCGACGTTGAAGACCCGGTGCACGAGCAGCGCGCCCCGGGGGTGCGGTTCGACGCTCCACTCGCCCCGGTACCACCAGCCGCCCTGGAAGGAGATGGTGTGGCCGACGACCTCCACGGTGGAGATGTGACCGGGGAAGTCCTCGACGGTGAAGCGGCCGGTGCGCCTGCCGCCGGGCAGCAGCGCGTCGGCCAGGTCGTCGAAGACCGCGGTGACCGGCGCCTCGACGATCCCGGCGACCTCAGTGATCGGCTTCCTCTCCGTCACCGCGCCACCCTGGTGTTCTGGAAGGAGGCGAACCGCCACCCTTCGGGCGTGCTGACGGCGGTGAAGGAGACGATCGACGCGCGGAGCTCGCCCGCGAGGTCGGTGCCTCCTTCCGAGATCACCAGGACCGCCGCGTCCGCCAGCGGTTTGACCTTGATCCGGTCGTCCGGCATGGACATGGTGGAGCCCTTGAGCGGGCCGTCGAAGAGCCATCGGTGCGAGGACTCGATGGCCGCCCGCCCCTCGCTGTGCGTGCCGTTGAAGACGATGTAGTCGGCGTCCTCGGTGAAGAGGGCGGCGTAGGCGGTGGCGTCGCCCGCGTTCCACGCCTCGGCGAGGCGGGTGAGCAGGCCGGTGATCTCCGTGTTCACGGACATGGCGCGATTCCTCATGGTCGCGGCGCCTATCCTGGAGGTTGCGAGTCCAGACAGGGCAGGCGCCTTGTTCGGATTTCTGGCTGCCAGGGTGTTAGCGCACCCTGGCAGCCGCTTTCTCATGGTTCGTCGAGTATTTGCGACAGCAGTTCCTGCTTGACGGTGCCCGACCAGGCGAGCTCCCCCGATTCCAGGCGGGCGACGACGCGCCGCACCCAGGCCAGCTCGGCCTCGTTCAGCGTGCGCTCGTAGTCGACCTCGATCATCAGGATGTCGGGCAGGCCGCTCTCCTTCATGGCGCGCAGGTGGGCGTCCATCCCGGCCAGCAGCCCTTCGACCGTCGCGGCCCTGGTACGCAGGGCGCGCAACGCGTCGGGCACCGGCAGGGTCCCCATGAGGGAGACGGCCGCGGTGAACGCGCGGCGGTCGGGACCGGGGCTCTCAAGAAGGACGCGGAGCCTGGTCGACAGCTCTCCACGGCCCTCGTCGGTGATCTCGTAGACCGTACGCTCCGGCCGGCGACCGTCCCTGCTGGTCTCGACCGGGACGATCAGATCCTCACCGGCGAGCCTCTCGACCGCGTGGTAAAGGCTCCTGGGCAGTCCTGTCACGTAGTCCTTGTGCGTGTCGACGATGAAGCGATGGAGCTCGTAGGGATGGCCGGGGCGCACCGAGAGCATGGCCAGCACGGTCAGGCCGACCAGATCGGGGCGTCGTGCCATAGTGATGCCTTTCTCCATATTGCATTGCGCACTATAGCAGAAGCGACAACGACCCCGCCCCAGGAGATGGAACGCCGCCTCGGCGACCCCGGGTTCACCAGGGCGATGGGGTATGTCCAGAGCGCCGGCTTCCTCCCCGCCCAGGCGCCCGGACCCCGCCGACGCCCCCCGCGCCAGGTCGCCCGCGACCGCGTAACGATCCTCCCCGGCGAGCCGTCTCGCCGAGACCGCCCACCGGCATCCCGGGAATGAAAACGATTCTTTACATGGCCTTGGAGGTGACTGTATGTTGTCGAACAGTCACTCTACGAACTCGACGAATGTAGGTGAGCCACATGCCGGACAACGGCGCTGAACGCTCTCCCGATCCCCGGGTGGCGTTCGCGGGCGCGGCGGCGGCCGATACGGGCGAGACGGACGAGCGGCCGGGAGCGGCCGACCGCGCCGCCGTGGTCGCGAAGACCGACGACCATCTCCCTCCCCTGGCCGACGACCCGATCGACGACAGGCCCCTCGCCCTGCGATTCACGGAGCCGGGGGAGTAGAGATGCAACTGCACTTCCGTAACCGCTACACCTCCAAGGTGTGGGTCGCGATCATGTTCTACAGCCCCGACGGCTGCCGCGACTACGGCCAGTGGGGCACCCGGGGCTGGTGGCCCATCGACCCGGGCGGCGAGGCGTTCGTCCTCAACACCGGCAACCGCTACGCCGCCTACTACGCCGAAGCGGCCAACGGAGCCGTCTGGACCGGCGCCTACGGCCCGATGTACGTCTACCAGAACGCCTTCGACTCCTGCATCAACATCGGCAGCACCGCCGCCAGGCCGGTCGGCACCCGGCTGATCGACATGAACGGCTACTCGACCTACTACGTGAATCTCACCTCCTGACGCGCTCCCCCCACGTCACGCGCCGACCGGCCCCGACCGGTTCCGCGCGGCAGTGGGAGCGGACGCGGATGAGCGCCTCCTGAGAGACGGACGCCGAAATCCCTTCTCAGGACCCGTCTCCCTTCGCCCAGGAGGCGCTCGATCTCAGCCGACGGCCCCCCTACGGGGACCGTCACCCATGATCATTCAGCGACGCGGTGTGAGCAGGAACCGGTCCTTCGCGTTGAGCTCCACGGCGGCGCGGCTGTAGAGCAGCGGGAAATACTCCCCCCGCTGCCATGACCCCGCCAGGTCGCGATAGTGCGGGCTCCGCGGGTCCCCCGACTGGCCGGGGGCGTTGATCGCCTGCGACCTGTCCCAGGCGCCGACGTCGAGCACCATCTTGAACGTGGGGCCCGACAGCGGGGCGTAGGTGCCCGGCAGATAGTTCGACGCCTCCACGGTGTGCCAGGAGCCGCCGCGCGGGAAGGGGCCCACGTCCTTGCCGGTCGGGTGCCCGAACGTGAGCTTCTGGATGTCGCCCCACTTCCAGGTCGCGGGGTCGGGGCCGAGCCGGCCGGTCAATTCGTCGTAGGCCGCGGCGAGCGAGGTCCGGAGGATGCGGTCCCGCACAGCCGTCCCGTCGCCACCGAACCACTTGTTCGGGTTGTCCATGGCGTCGAAGAGCAGAAGCGGGTCGTGGATGAAGATCATCCGTGCCACGTTCTCCGGCAGGACCTCACGGGTGAACGCCGGCTCCAGGTGGCTGGTGAACCACGTCTCGAACAGGGCGGCCCGCCCCGAGTCCGCGCTCGTGACCCCGTCGTAGGTGCGGAGCAGTTCGAGCGCCCGCGCCGTCGACGGGTCGTCGCTCTGGATCCCGGCGAGCAGCCGTACCAGCCTGCGGGCCGGGATGGAGACCTTGTCGCTCTGCAGCGCCGTCGAGTCCGCGACCGAGGTGCGCGGCTTGGCGGAGAGCGCCTCGACGATGCGCTCGTGCCGGTACGGGGAGGCCCACGAGTCGAACCCGACCTTCAGCGGGTGGTTCCCGGGCATGTTGAACTCGTTGGCGGAGGCGACGATCCCGTTGGCCGGGTTGTAGGAACGGGGCAGGCGGGCGCCGTCGTGGAAGCCGTCCCACTCGTAGCGGCCGTCTCCCGGGACGGGCAGCAGGCCGTCGTAGCCGACCCTCTTGGGCGCCATGCCGCCGGGGACCCAGCCGACGTTGCCGGCGGCGTCGGCGTAGATCTGGTTCTCCGGCGGCCCGCCCCAGGTGCGCATCGCCGCGGTGAACTCGTTCCAGTTACGCGCGCGCATGTACTTCATGCTGCCGAAGTAGGGCGTCGTGCCCGGCTGCAGCCAGGTCGAACGCAGGGCGTAGGCGAGGTTCCGCTCCCGGTCGACCTTGATCACCGGACCGTGGCGGGTGAACGACAGCTCGGTGGGCTGTGCCCCCTGACCGGCGACCGGCACGTTCTCCCTGACGGTCCTGAAGCGCTCCCACCCCTGGCCGTACCGGTAGCGTCCCTGGTCGTTGGGGTCGAGCTTGTAGACGTAGAGGTCCTCCTGGTCGACGCCGAAGATGGTCAGCCCGAACGCCACGGTCCCGTTGTGCCCGATGGAGATGCCGGGCAGCGCGGGCTCCCCCGCCCCGATCACGTCGAGGCCGGGTGCCGACAGGTGGGTGATGTAACGCAGCGCGGGGGCCTTCATCACCCGGTGCGGGTCGCTGGCCAGGATCGGGCGGCCCGTCGTGCTGCGCGCCGGTGCGACGGCCCAGGCGTTGCTGCCCTCCGAGAGCGCGTGGCCCGGCGGTTCGGGCACCGTACGGACCTGGCCGTTCTGGAAGACGACGCTCTGGGTGGCGAGCTGGTAGGTGCCGAGCACGTCCGGGGGCAGCGCGCACGGGTCGAGCCCGTCGGGCACGACGGTCTTCCACTCGGGCTGGAGCTTGCGCATGAGCGGGTCGACGCCGATGCCGCCCGCGCAGACGGCGCGGGCACGGTCGACCTCGGAGGTCAGGTTCATCACCAGGCTGTGGCTGCGGATCCGGACGACGTCATCGGGAGACCAGCGCGCGGGGGCGTACCCCACCTCACCGAACTCCGGCGGCATCGCCTCCGGGTTGCGCTTCAGCCAGTCGACGTAGGCGTTGATTCCCTCGGTGAACCGGGTGGCCGCCTTCTTCGCGTCGGGGCCGTAGCTCTCCCACTCCTTCGCCATGTCCCCCCGGTAGAGGAACAGCCTGGTGGCCTGGTCCTGCTTGAGATAGGCGGGGCCGAGCACCTCGGACAGCAGCCCGAGGCCGCGCCGGCGCCACAGGTCGATCTGGAACAGCCGATCGCGGGCGGCGTTGAACCCCTGCGCGAGATACAGGTCGGCGGTGTTGTCCGCGTAGATGTGCGGCACGCCCCACCGGTCCACCACCATTTGCACCGGTCGCTCCAGCCCCGCGACCGGGATGACCGAGGCCGCCGTCCCCGCGCCCGCCCCCCTGTCCGCGCCCGCCGCCTGCGGTAGCAGGCCGGTGCCCACGGCACCGCAGACGGCCAGCAGTAAGGCCGTCCTCCTCCATCGCCGCATGTCGCTCCTCCCGTCGGCCGGCAGCACGTGGCGTACCGGCGGTGTGGGGCTCACCGGGGTGCGCACCGGGCGCGGACGCGCGTCGTCGCGCCCGTTCGACCTCCCGCGCAGAATCACGACGCCGTCACCGGCGCCCCCCAGCCCCCGTCACCGCAACTGTGGCGCGCCCCTCCAGTCCCGTCAGCCCTTGTTCACCCCCTAGCACCCCCTTCAGGACCCATGTACGACGTACGCGCGGCACGTGACGTACGGCGTGCGACGGGCAGCGGGCAGCGGGCAGCGGGCGACATACGGCATCGGCGAGAACCGGCGGCCTGGTGTCACGCTCGGCAGGGGGAGCCGGTTCCACGGGACTCCGCCGGTTCCGGATGTGCCTGAAGGCGTCCGCCTACGCGCGGGCCGCGTTCCCGGCCACCGTGACCGCCTCCGTGAAGTGCTGGTACCGGGTCAGCTCCTCCGCCATGGGTTCCAGCACCAGCTCGCGGCCGACCTTGTCGACGCTCGACCGCAGCGCCTTCGCCGCCTTGCGGGCCCGGCGCCGGCCGCCGAGCCAGGCGGCCACCCGGGAGAGCAGCGCGATCAGCAGGCCGAGCAGGACGCCCCCGATCAGCAGTGTGGTCGGCCAAGGCAGCTCCCCCACGGTCGGCATGTAGAGCTGCGGAAGCCGGAGATAGTCCAGGGCGACCAGGGCGAGCAGCCAGACCCCTCCGGCGAGCATCGTCGCGAGCACCAGCCACTGCGCCAGCCCGGCCAGCCGCCACCACAGGGGCCGCCGGGAGACCCCGAGCGAGGTGGTGGCCACCGCCCGGTCCAGGCCGTCCTCCAGCTCGTCTCCGTGTGACCTCGCCGCCTGCCGCACGGCCGCGGCCCACGGCGCGGGAAGCCCCGCCGCGGCGGCCCCGGCGGCCTCGCGGATCGCGGTGTCCATCCGGGAACGCTGGACGACGGTCGCGACGGGGATGGACGTCCGGCCGACGACGCCGCCCGGCTCCGCCGGCTCCTCTCCCGCCGTCCTCGCTCCCCCGGCGGACCGGCTCGCGGCGTCCAGGCGGAGGCGGCGGAGCGGGTCGGGCCGCAGGCGGCGGATCCATCGGGTGGGCGGCCAGCCGGTGGCGGCGACCGAGCGGTGCCGGTGGGACTTGGCCACGGCCTCGACGACGACCGGCACCCCGGCGGCCTGGGACAGCGCGTCCCTCAGCGGCCTCGCCAGGCCGTCCGGTTTGCTCGCGGCGTCCGGAGGGGTCTCGCCGGGGGCGACGCCGGACGCCTGGAGGAGCGCGTCGGCGGCCATGCCCGCGTCGGCGGCGAGCCGGGCGGACCAGGACCGCCGGTCGGCGACCCGGGAGGTGAGCAGCGAACGCAGCTCGGGGACGCCCGCGCCGGTACGGGTGGACACCCCGACCACCGGGACCCCGGTCAGGCCGTCCTCGTCGAGGAGCCGCCGGAGATCCTTCAGGCACCGCTCGGCGGCGGCCGGGGAGAGCCGGTCGATCTGGTTGAGGACGACGACCATGACCCCCCGGTGCCGGGCGAGCGGCCGGAGGTAGCGGTCGTGGACGGCCGCGTCGGCGTACTTCTGCGGGTCGAGCACCCACACCAGCAGGTCGACCAGCTCGACGAGCCTGTCGACCTCCAGCCGGTGAGACGGCTCGATCGAGTCGTGGTCGGGCAGGTCCAGCAGGATCAGCCCGGCGGCCTCACCGTCCAGCCCGGGGACACCGGACGGCCGGACAGCGGTACCGAAGGCATCCGACGGCCGGACGACGGCGGCGGACGCGGGACCACCGACGGCGAACGGGGCGCCTACCGCTCCGTCGGCGGTCCCGTTCCCGCCGTCCGGCCGCTCGACGCCGGACGGGGATCTCTCGCCGTTCCCGCGCCACGGGCCCTGAACGAGCCGCCCGGAGGCGTCGAGAAGCTCGTGGCGGCGGGGGATGTCCAGCCAGTCGAGCAGCGGCCCCGCCCCCACGCCCTCCCAGAGGGCGGCCTGGGCGGCCGAGGTGGTCGGGCGGGTGACGCCGACCGTGGCGAGCGAGGTGCCCGACAGCAGGTTGAACAGCGAGGACTTGCCGCTGCCGGTGGCCCCGGCCAGCGCGACCGCGGTGTGGTCGACCGACAGGCTCGCCCGTACCCCGGCGCGGGAGATCACCGCACGCGCCGCGGCGACCGCGTCGGCGTCCAGCCTCCCGTCGGCCAGGTCGGCGGCGCGTGCCAGCGCCGCCAGCCGGTCGTCCAGCGAGACCGTCTTCTCTCGTCGCAGCAGCTTCACGCCTGGCCCGCCTCTCCCGTACCCGCACCCGTACCGGTGGCGCGTGGGAGGCCGTCGGGCGGTCTCCTGGCCTCTCCCACGGCCAGCGGGACGGCCCCCGCGGGGAGGGCGGCCCGGCGGTCCGCGACGGGGAGCTCGCGCAGGTGCTCGCGTACGGCGTCGGCGGTGGCGCGGAGGGCGGGGGCGGTGCCCTCGGGGGGCTGGACGGCGTCCAGCAGGTCGGTGAAGCGGTCGGCGTCCTGGCCGAGGAG
Organism: Streptosporangium heterodermiicola; assembly: GCF_051390675.1. NCBI lineage: Bacteria > Bacillati > Actinomycetota > Actinomycetes > Streptosporangiales > Streptosporangiaceae > Streptosporangium > Streptosporangium heterodermiicola. The sequence continues at coordinate 47,866 of NZ_JBPJSR010000011.1, read as the reverse complement.
GATCGCCACGCGGGCGCGCAGGTCGGAGCGGGCCTTGACGGTGAGGTCGCGGACGGCCTGGTCGCCGAAGACGGCCTCCAGGACCTTCTGGCTGAGCACGCTGGTGCCTCCGGCGATGCCGACCTCGATGCCGGTCAGGCCGCCGGTCGAGGCGAACACCGCGATCATCAGCAGCAGCCCGGCCCCGTTGAGGCCGAACGAGGTGACGCGGGCGGTGGTCCGCCTGTCCGCCCCCTCCTCGCGGACCAGGTCGAGCACGTACGACTGCCAGCCCCTGACGGCCTCCTCCGCCCTGGCGGGCAGGTCGGCGGCGGCGCGGCCGAGACGTCCGGCGACGGCGACCCCCTCGCGCTCCAGGAGGGCCCGGCCCGAGGGGTGTGACGACCACGACTCCAGGAGGCGTTCGGCGGCGCCGTCGGCCGAGGCCCTGATCAGCGCCTCCACCCCGCTCTCCAGGGCGGTCCGCAGCTCGCTCTCGGGGGCGGGCCGCCCGGTGACGAACGCCACGACCCGGTCCCTGAACCTGCCGACCCGGCTCTCCAGGGAGCGCATCAGGTCACCGGTCCCGATGAAGTCCTGCCAGCGGGCCAGGACCTCGCCGCGCAGCAGCGACCCGTCCCGCATGCCCTCGTCGAAGGAGGAGAGGCCCACGGCGTAGGCGGCGTCGGCCATCGAGCGGAGCTCCTCTGCGCCGGTGTGCTGGCGGTCGACCGCCGCGGCGAGCGCGGGCACGCGGGTGGAGAGGCTCTCCAGCGCGCCGGACAGGGTCTGGCGTACCACCTCGGCGCGGGAACGGGAGTCGGCGGCGATGGCGATGAGCCAGTCGGCGATCGGCTGGACCGCCTGGCGCGGCAGGCGGGCGTTCTCGTCGGGCAGTGTCAGCTCGGGGACCTCGAAGAGGTGCGTCCCGCCCAGGCCGTTCGTCTCCAGCAGGCGGTTCAGGTCCTTGCGCACCACGCCCATGGCCTCGGGAGGGACCCTGGACAGGACGACGGCGAGGGCCGTGCTCCGCTCCCTGGCCGACCGCAGGAAGCTCCAGGGGACCTCGTCCGCGTACCGGGCGGCGGTGGTGGTGAACAGCCACAGGTCGGCGGCGGCGAGCAGCTGGGCGGCCAGCTCACGGTTGGCGGCGACGATCGAGTCGATGTCGGGGGCGTCGAGCAGGGCCAGGCCCGGCGGGACGGCCGCGGCGGTGACGACCCGGAGCGTGCCGGGCTCACCCCTGCCGCTCCCGGTGACGCGCGGCAGGCCGGGCAGGACGTTCTGGGCGGTGAACCACTCGCGGTCGACGGGGCTGGTGACCAGGGTGGGGGCCATCGTCGTGGGCCGCAGCACACCCGGCTCGGAGACGTCCTCGGCGACCAGTGAGTTGACCAGCGTGGACTTCCCCGCCCCGGTGGAGCCGCCGACGACGGCGAGCAGCGGGGCGTCGATCGCGCTCAGCCGGGGGATCAGGTAGTCGTCGAGCTGGCCGGTGAGCTCGCGCAGTGCCCGGCGGTCGGCCGCCACGTCGCCGATCGCGAGGGGGAACAGCTCGCGGTCGAGATGCCGCCTCAACTCCCGCAGCGTCTCCAGAAGACCGTCGTTGTCACCCATACGGTCGATCCTGCCCTGCGAGAGACCCTCTAGACGCGTTTGGCCCCACCGCTCGACCGGGTTACGGGGGCGAACTCGGTAAAGCGGTGGGGCCCTGCCCTCGGACCTCATCCGCGGGCCGTGTCGAGCTCGTCTCCCCCGCAGCTGGAGGCGAGCCCGAGCCCATTCGGATGCTTCCGAGGTGATCGGGGGTCGTGCATTGTCTATTTGAACACACAAAGCTCAGAAACGGGTCAGCTGAAGCTGAATATCAGCTGAAAGTTCAATCACTGTGGGGCGGTCGCAGCACATAGCCCACGCCGCGGAGGGTGTGGATGAGCCGGGGCTCGGCCGTGTCGACCTTCCTGCGCAGGTAGGAGACGTAGGACTCGACCACCCCGGCGTCGCCGCCGAAGTCGTAGTTCCAGACGTGGTCGAGGATCTGCGCCTTGGACAGCACCCTGCCGGTGTTGACCATGAAGTAGTGCAGGAGCTTGAACTCGGTCGGCGACAGCCGCACCGGGACGCCCGAGCGCCAGACCTGGTGCGCCTCCTCGTCCAGCTCCAGGTCACCGACCTGCAGGCGGACCGGCAGGTCGAGGTCCCCCCTGGTACGGCGGAGCACGGCCCGGATGCGGGCGAGGACCTCCTCCAGGCTGAACGGCTTGGTGACGTAGTCGTCGGCCAGCCGCAGCCCGGCGACCTTGTCGTCGGTGGCGTCCCGCGCGGTCAGGAAGAGCACGGGCATCTGCCCGCTCATCTCCCGCAGCCGCCCCGCCACGGCGAAGCCGTCCATGTCGGGCAGCATCACGTCCAGCACGACCAGGTCGGGACGGATGCGCTCGGCGAAGTGCACGGCCTCCCGGCCGTCCACCGCGGTCACCACCTCGAACCCGGACAGGCGCAGGCTGGCCGAGAGCAACTCCCTGATATTCGGTTCGTCGTCCACGACCAGCAATCGGGCTTCCACTCTGTCCAGCACCCCCCGAGGCTCGCCCACCACTCTGGAACGCAGCTCAGCCAGGGCTGAACGTTTCCTGAGAACCGTCTCAGCACCGCTCGCGGGGATCGGGAAAACGGCCCGCCGCATACCGGTTCACCGGCGTCCGGCGCCCTCGTTGATCGCGGTCGCGGTGACCGAGCCGTCGTCGGCCGCGGCCCCGCGCACGACCACCGCGCCCCCGGGCCTGAGGTCGGTGACCTTGCCCTCCTTCGTGACGCGTACGGATGTCTCGTCCGTGGTGTTCACGGTCACGACCGAGCCGTCCGCCGTCTGGACGTAGACCTTGCCGCCCTCGACCCGCTGTACCGTGCCGACGGTCATGCCGCCCCGGCCGCCACCGCCCTGACCGGCCCCCTGGCCCCCCTGGCCTCCCTGGCCTCCTTGTCCCTCCTGGCCTCCCTGGCGGCCCTGGCCGCCCTGCTGGCCCCCGAAACCGCCGAAGCCGCCGGGGCCCGAGCCGCCCTGGCGCGTCGCCGCCGCGGGGGCGCCGGACGGGTCGCCCATCGCCTTCTGCGCCTGGATGCCCACGATCACCCCCGCCACGAGCATCACCCCGGCGCCCAGCACGAGGGTGAGCGTCGACAGACGGCGCGGCGGCCGGGCCGCCAGCTCGCCGTCCAGGTCCCCCCGGAACGGGGAGTCCTCCAGCGGTCTCCCCGCGGGTACCGTCTCGTCGGCGTTGCCGCCCATGTGTCTCTCCTCGCTTGAACGCCTAAGCCGCGTTGGCCGTACGGGTCACTCGTGACGCAGGGCCTCGATGGGCCGGAGCCTGGCCGCCCGGTTGGCCGGGTAGCCGCCGAAGAACAGCCCGATGCCCACGGAGACACCGAGGGCCAGCGCGATCGAGGACGGTACGAGCACCGGTGAGATCCCGGCGATCGTGAAGCGGGTCCCGGCGAACGCGATCGCGACGCCCGACAGGCCGCCCACCAGGCTCAGCACCGTCGCCTCCAGCAGGAACTGGCCGAGGATGGCGCTCCTGGGCGCGCCGATGGCCTTCCTGATGCCGATCTCCCTGGTCCGTTCGGTGACGGTGACGAGCATGATGTTGGTGATGCCGATGCCGCCGACCAGCAGGGAGATGGCGGCGACCGCGCCGAGCAGGGCGGTGAAGATCCCGACGGTCGAGCTGACGGTCTCCTGCAGGGTGGCCTGGTTCAGGATCCGGTAGTCCGCGACGCCCGCCGGGGTGATGCCGTGCCGCTGGTTGAGCACGGCCGTCACCTCGGCCTGCGCGGAGTCGGTCGTGTCGGCGCCGGTCGCCTGCACGATGATCGAGCCGAGCGCGCCGAACCCGGTCAGGCTCTGCTGTACGGCGGGCAGCGGCACGATGGCCACGTCGTCGGCGTCCTGCATGCCCGCCGAGCCCGACTCCTTGAGCACCCCGATCACCGTGAACGGCACCCCGGAGACGCTGACCGGCCTGCCGACCGGATCGGCCGTGCCGAACAGCTCCTCGGCCACCGTCCGCCCGATGACCATGACCTTCCTGGCGGCGAGCACGTCGTCGTTGACGAAGTAGGTGCCGCTGTCCACAGGCTTGTTCGTCGCCTCGAAGTAACTGGGGTAGGTGCCCACGAGCTGCGCGATCGTGTGGCTGGCGCCCTCGTGGACGGCGGTGGCCGCGTTCGCGGTCACCACGGGCGACACGCTCCGCACCGAAGGGACCCGCTCGCGGTCGGTCAGCGCCCTGGCGTCCTCCAGGGTGAGCTGCCTGGCCTGGGTGCGCGGGCCCTCGTTCTGGCCTCCGGCAGCCCGGCCCCCGCCGCCTCCACCACCACCGCCGAAGCCGCCCCCGCCTCCGCCCCCGCCTCCGGCGAAGGACGCCGAGACGGTGAGGGTGTTGGCGCCGAGCCGCTGGATGGACTGCTGGATGCTCTGCGAGGCCCCCTCGCCGAAGGCGACCAGCAGGATCACGGCCGCCACCCCGATGAGGATGCCGAGGGTGGTCAGGAAGCTGCGCAGCTTGTTCGCGGCCAGCCCGCGGAGCGCGAACCTCAGGATTTCGAGCCGGCTCACGCGGTGACCTCCGGCGTGCGGGACGAGGCGCCGTCAGCGGGGGCCTCTCGCGTGGGAGGCGCGGGAGCCTCTCGCATGAGGGGCGCGGGGACCTCTTGCATGCGGGGCGGGAGGCCGTCGACGGGGGCCTGGCGGCGGTCCTCGACGATCCGGCCGTCCACCAGGCGGATGACCCGCTTGGCGTGGGCCGCCACGTCGTCCTCGTGAGTGATGATCACGATCGTCCGGCCCGCGACGCTCAGCCCGTCGAGGATGCCCAGCACGTCCCCGGTGGAGGCGGTGTCGAGGTTGCCGGTCGGCTCGTCGGCGAGCAGCAGGGCGGGCGCGGTGACCAGCGCCCTGGCCACGGCCACCCGCTGCTGCTGGCCGCCGGAGAGCTCGTTCGGCTCGTGGCGGACCCGGTCGGACAGGCCGACCTGCTCCAGGGCCGCCAGCGCGCGGGCCCGCCGGTCGGCGGCGCCGACCCCGCCGTACGCCATGGGCAGCTCGACGTTGGCGAGCGCGCTCATCCGGGGGATGAGGTTGAACGACTGGAAGACGAACCCGATCTTCCGGTTGCGGAGTACGGCGAGCCTGCGCTCGTCCAGCGAGCCGACGTCGGTGCCGTCGATGCGGTAGTCACCGGAGGTGGGCACGTCCAGGCAGCCCAGGATGTTCATGAGCGTGGACTTGCCGGAGCCCGAGGCGCCCATGATGGCGACGTAGTCGCCCCGGTCGACGCTGAGCGACACCCCGCGCAGCGCCCGGACCTCGGCGTCTCCCCTGCCGTACACCTTGGTGATGTCCGTGAGGGACAGGACGGGGACGGTCATCGGCCGTTCCCTCCCCCGGCGGGGCGAATACCGCCGTTGCCGCCCCCGCCACCGCCGTTGCGGCCACCGCCACCGCCGCCGAAGCCGGGGAATCCGCCGCCCTGCTGGGTGGTCTCCGTGGCCGCCGGGCGGACCACCTGGTCGCCCTCGGCGAGCCCCGACCTGATCTCGGTGAGCGTGTCGCCCTTGATCCCGGCCTCCACCTGGACGGGCACCTGGCGTCCGTCCCGCAGTACGGTCACCGTGCTCCGCCCGCCCGCCGTGGAGATCACCGCGGAGGAGACGGCGAGCACGTCCTCGGCACGCTCGACGACGACCCCGACCGTGGCCGTCTGGCCGAGCCTGACCTCCTTCGGCACCTCGGTGAAGGAGATCGTCACCGGGTACTGGACCACGTTGTTGCTGGTGGTGGCGGTCGGCTGGATCTGGGTGACCTTCCCGGAGGCGGTGACCCCGGTGAGCGCGTCGAACCCGATGGAGGCCGCCTGGCCGACCTTGAGCTTGGTGACGTCGGTCTCGGTGAAGGTGCCGACGAGTTCGAGCCTGCGGGTGTCGGCGAGGTCGATGAACCCGCCCGAGGCGTTGGCGTTGGCGTTGGCGGAGGCTCCGGACCCGGCCGAGTTGTTCGCGTTGGTCGCGGCCTTGGCGGCGGTGCCCGAGGAGCCGCCGACCGTGCCGTTGACGGCGGTGATCGTACCGGCGAACGGCGCCTTGATGACGGTGCCGTCCACCGCGCGCTTCGCGGACCGGTAGGTGTTCCTCGCCGTGACGTACTGGGCGTAGGCCGCGGCGGTCGAGGTGTCGTCGTCCGCGGTGTCGAGGGCGGCGGAGGCCGCGTCCAGGCTCTCCTGCGCGTAGTCGTCGTCCAGCCGGGCGAGGATCTGCCCCGCGGTGACCTTGTCACCGGCCTTGACGTAGATCTTCTCGACGGTGCCGCTCGACCCGAAGGAGAGGGACCGGGCGCGGGCGCTGGCCACGGTTCCCGAGGCGGAGACGGAGGCGGAGACCGTGGCACGGGTCACCGGCACGGTCCGCACCGCGGCGTCGGCGGTTGAGGCCTCGCCGCCGAGGGAGGAGTAGGCGATCACCACTCCGCCCAGCAACAGGACCCCCAGGGTCCCGTTCACTATCAGCGCTCCGCGCTTGGTCGACAGCTTCACAGCGCCTGACCCTGGCGCACCAGGCTTGGAACTCACCCCGGCGAAGGCTGAAGATTTCCTGTAGACGCCGTCTTACCGCCCACGATGCACAGCAAACCTTCAGGGGGCTGTGAGCATGCTGTGAATCAGGCGGTCCAGGATGTCCGCCATGAGACCGACCCATCTCCCGAAGAACCTGCGCGCGGGAGGGCTCGCCCTGGCCGCCCTCGTCCTGGTGGGCGCGGGGGCGATCGTCGTGTTCGACGGCGGCTCCGACCAGGCACCCCAGGTGGAACTGGCGTCCGCCAGGCGCGGGACGGTGACCGCCGCGGTGTCGGCCGCGGGCGGCACCGTGGACGACGGTACCCGCGAGCTGGCCTTCAGCGGATCGGGGACGGTCACGAAGGTCTACGTCAAGGCCGGGGACAGGGTCGGCAAGGGGGACGTGCTCGCCAGGATCGGTTCCGCCCCCGCGCGCGAGCGCTACGACGCGGCGAAGGCACAACTCGCGGCGGCCGAGGAGGAACTGGACACGGCGGGAAGCGCGCCGGAAAGCACAGGGAGCACAGGGAGCACGGAGAGCACGGAGAGTACGGGAACGACCGGGGCCAGGCAGCGGACCGGGGACCAGGCTGGGGCCGATCGGACAGGGGCCGATCGGACAGGGGACCGGACCGGGACCGACCAGACGGGGGCCGGCCCGACGGGGCCCGCCAGGCAGGCCGGCTGCGCGCCCGCGGCGACGCGGCCTCCGGGAGCGGGCGCCACGCCCACACCCACGACCGCCCCGACCAGGACGGATGCCCCCGCACAGAGGCCGGAGCCCGCGCGCACGCTCCTTCAGCCCCAGGCGCCCGCGACGACCGGGTCGGCGAGCCCGCTCCCGCCGTCTCCGGCACCCACACCGGCCGGATCGGCGAGCGCGTTCTCACCGTCCCAGGCACCCACCTCGGCCGGATCGGCGCGGACGGCACAGGTCGTCCCCGCGGGCGGGATCGTCCCCGCCGGGTACCGCTTCGCGGCCGCCCCCGCCCCGGCCCTCACCCCCACCCCCACTCCCGTTCCGGCGCGGCACTCCGCGTCCGTACCGGCACCGGCCGCGACCCCGGCGGACGCGCGGACGGGTGACGGTCCTCCCCGGCCCGCGCCGACGGTCACCGTCACCGTGACGGCCGCGCCGACGGTGACCGTGACGGCCACCGCGACGGTCACCGTGACCGCGAGGCCGCACGGGGGCGGGTCACCCACGACCACCGCCCCCGGTCCCACGGGCCCGCCCTCGGGCCCGTCGACCGGACCCAGCGGGCACCCCGGGCCGACGGTGAGTCCCACCGAGTCCACCGGTCCCGGCACGGCGGCCCCGACCGCCACCGCCAGGCCCACCACCAAATGCCCCACCCCGAAGCCGAGCGCGAGCACGGGAACGGACAGGGGCACGTCCCCTGACAGGAACACCGCGCAGAACACCCAGCAGGGTCCTCAGCGGGGTCCTCAGCAGAACGGCGGGGCGGGCCGGGGGGCGCTCACCGTGGAGCAGGCCGAGGCCCGCGTGAAGCAGGCCCGGGCGGAGCTGACCGACGCCACGGAGGAACTCGCGGGCGTACGGATCGTCGCCCCCGCCGACGGCACCGTCATGTCCGTGGCCGGAGCGGTCGGCGACAGCGCGGGCACCGGCACCTTCCTCACCCTCGGGAACCTGGACGAACTCCAGGTGGAGGCGCTGTTCACCGAGTCGGACATCGGCAGCCTGAAGGCGGGCCAGCAGGCGACGATCACCCTGGCCACCCGGCAGGGCGAGAGGTACACGGGCACCGTGACGGGGATCGCCCCCACCGCGACCACCAGCGACCGGCTGGTGAGGTACGGCGTCACGATCGCGTTCGACGAGCCCCCGGCGAACCTCCTGGTGGGCCAGACCGCCTCGGTCACCGTGACCGTCGCGGAGTCGACCGAGACGCTCTACGTCCCGGCGCAGGCCGTACGGACCAGGGACGGGGTCTCCAGGGTCACCGTGCGGGGAGGCGCCGAGCGGGTCGTGGAGACGGGGGTCCGCGGCGACCGGTACGTCGAGATCACCTCCGGGCTGTCCGAGAACGACCGGGTGATACTGCCCGGCGGCGCGGCCGGAGGGGAGTTCCCCGACAGCAGCTGGCCGGACCCCGGCACCCCTTGAACCAGGCGGTGACCGCTCGATGACAGGTTGGGCCGGCGGAATCAGCGGATCCAGGTGGGTTCGGTCGGATCCGGGAGCGGGGTCCGACCGGAGATGAGATCCCACCGATCCGAGAGCGCGGTTCGGCCGGGGGTGTGGCTCAGGCGGAGCCGGGAGTGAGATCCGATCGGATCCGGAGACGGCTGGTTCAGGCGGATTCGGGGGCGAGGGGGAGGATCACCCGGAACGTCGAGCCCTTGCCGGGCTCCGACTCCACGGCGACGCGGCCGCCGTGGGCCTCGACCATCGCGGCGACGATGGCCAGGCCGAGACCGCTCCCGCCGTCCTCGGGGGCGCGACGGCCCCGGGCGGAGTCGGCGCGGTAGAACCGCTCGAAGACGCGTTCGCGCTGCTCGACGGTGAGGCCGGGCCCGTCGTCGGCGACCTCGATCACGGCCATGCCGTCGTCGCCGGAGAGCGCCACCCGCACGGGGGTGCGCTCGGGGGTGTGGGTGAGCGCGTTGGTCATGAGGTTGCCCACGACCTGGCGGAGCCGTACCTCGTCGCCGGAGACGATGAGCGCGGAGCCGTCCACCGAGAGCGTGACCTCGCGTTCCGGGGCGAGGATGCGGGCGTCGCCGACGGCGTCGGCGGCGATGGCGAGCAGGTCGACCGGGCGCATGACCATCGGCCGCTGCTGGTCGAGCCTGGCCAGCATCAGCAGGTCGTCGACGAGCAGGCCCATCCTGACCGCCTCGGACTCGACCCGGCGCATCAGCGGCGCGGCGTCGATGCCGGGCGCCTGCCGGTAGAACTCGGCGAAGCCCCGGATCGAGGTCAGCGGCGTGCGAAGCTCGTGCGAGGCGTCCGCGACGAACCTGCGCATGCGCTCCTCCGAGCTGCGGGCCGAGGACTCCGACTCCGAACGGGCGCGGAAGGCCGTCTCGATCTGGGCGAGCATGCCGTTCAGCGACCGGCCGAGGCGGCCCACCTCGGTGCGCGGGTCGGCGTCGGGGACGCGGCGGCCCAGGTCTCCGGCGGCGATGGCCTCCGCGGTGCGCTCGATCTCCTCCAGCGGGCGCAGGCTCCTGCGGATGATCACCACTCCGGCCCCGGCGAGCATCAGCACCAGGCCGCCCCCGCCGAGCAGCTCCACCAGCGCGAGCTGGCCGACGATCTGCCGTACCTCGCCCATGGCCACGGCCACGATGAGGCTTCCGCCGGTGTCCAGCGAGGTCACCCTGACCCGCCAGTCGCCGTTCTCGAACGAGTCGGCGCCCTGACCGGGGGACACGATCGGCCCCGGCTTGCCCTCCACGTCGATGCCGCTGAGCAGGACGACGGTCTTGCCGCTCCTGGTACGGAGTTCCAGCCTGGCGTCGGACGGGATCGTCTTGCCCATCAGCGCGAGGGAGCCCCGGTTGTTCATGCGGCGCAGCGCGGAGTCGACGGTCAGGTCGATCTGGCTGTCGACGCGGTCGATCAGGTAGCCGCGCATGATCGAGACGCTGCCGATGCCGATGAGGGCGAGCGCGATCGTGAGCAGGACGAGGATGACGCCGATCAGCTTCACCCGCAGGGGGGTCGCGTTGAGCATCACGGGGCCGGTGGTAAGCGCAGCACGTATCCGACGCCGCGCAGGGTGTGGATCAGCCTCGGGTCGACGTTGTCGATCTTGCGGCGGAGCACGGAGACGTAGGACTCCACGATCCCCGCGTCGCCCCTGAAGTCGTAGTCCCACACGTGGTCGAGGATCTGGGCCTTGGACAGCACCCGCCCCGCGTTCGCCATGAAGTAGCGCAGCAGCTTGAACTCCGTCGGCGACAGCGCCACCGCCTTGCCCCTGCGCCACACCTCGTGGCTCTCCTCGTCGAGCTCGACGTCGGCGAAGGTGAGCCGGGGCGGCCGGGGCACGAGGTCGCCGGAGCCGGTACGGCGCAGCACGGCCCGGATGCGGGCCACGACCTCCTCCAGGCTGAACGGCTTGGTCACGTAGTCGTCGCCGCCCACGGTCAGCCCGCGGATCTTGTCGTCGGTGGCGTCACGCGCGGTGAGGAAGACCACCGGTGTGTCGCTGCCGCCGCCGCGCAGGCGCCGCACGACGTCGAAGCCGTCCATGTCGGGGAGCATCACGTCGAGCACGATGAGGTCGGGCCGGTGCCTCTGGACGGCGGCGACGGCGTCCGTGCCGTTGCCGGCCGTGTTGACGCCGAACCCGGCGAACCTCAGGCTCGCGGCCAGAAGCTCCAGGATGTTGGGCTCGTCCTCGACGATCAGCAGGCGGGCCTCGGGTGAGTCGGTCACTGGTTTATTTTCACCGGCCCACATGAGAAAGCAGTTAACTGGTCAACACTGAGGCTAACCCCACAATATGCCTGGCAATCGCCAAACTTGACGTGGCAGCCGGTGAGGGGGCGTTGCGGACGAGGGCGACGCGGCCGTGCACGTCGATCGCGAAGTCGTCCAGCATGCCGCCCCGCCCGTCCACAGCCTGTGCGCGGACGCCTCCCGAGGTCCTGACCAGGTCGGCACCGGTCAGGGCCGGGACGTAGCGGCGCGCGGCCCGCAGGAAGGATTTTTTACCCAGCGAACCGGCCACCTCCCTGATCCCGGTCCTCCAGTGCCTGGCGGCGAGCCGCCGGGTCCCCCGCCAGGCCAGGATCCGGCCCAGGTCGGCGAGATCGACGTCCCGCCAGGAGTATCCCTCCAGCGCCAGCGCCATGACCGCGTTGGGGCCGACCAGCACCTCGCCGTCGATCCTGCGGGTCAGGTGCACGCCGAGGAACGGGTATCTGGGGTCGGGGACCGGGTAGATGAGCCCCCGGACCAGGTCCTTCGCTTCCCCGGCCAGCGCGTAGTACTCACCGCGGAAGGGGACGATCCGTACGTCTCCGGGAACCCCCGCCATCCGCGCGACGGTGTCGGTGCCGAGCCCGGCGCAGACGATCAACCGGTCGAACTCCAGCGTCCGCTCCCCCGCCCGGACGCTCACCCCGCTCGCGGTCTCCCGTACGGAGCGCACCGGGTGGGACAGCAGCACCGAGCCGCCGCTCTCCTCCACGTCCAGGGCGAGGCGCCGGGCGACGGCGGGGAAGTCGGCGATCGCGGTGTGCGGGGAGTGCACGGCGCCCACGCCGACGGCGTGCGGCTCGATCTCGCGCAGGGCCAGCGCGTCGAGCTCGGCGATGCCGGGAACCCCGTTCGCGCGGGCCCGCTCGGCGATCCCGCGCAGCTCGGGCCGCTCGGGCCCGGTGGAGGCGACGACGAGCTTGCCGACCTCGTCGTACGGGATGCGGTGCTCGGCGCAGTACTGCCTGAGCATCGCCACGCCCTCCCTGCAGAGGGTGGCCTTGAGCGAGCCCGGACGGTAGTAGATCCCGGCGTGGACGACACCGCTGTTGTGGCCGGTCTGGTGGGCCCCGACGCGGTCCTCCTTGTCGAGGACGGTCACGGTGGCCCCGTGGGTCAGCGCCGTCTCCCTGGCCACGGCGAGCCCGACGATCCCCGCACCGACGATCCCGACCCTCATCGCCGGCCCCTCCCTGCCTCCTGCGAGGTCATTTTCCCAGTGTTCCGTCAGGTGTTCCCGTCAGGGCGTTCCATCAGGGTGGAAAGCGTGTCATCGCGTGACGTCATCCCGCCAGTCTCCCGGCCTTGCCGGTGGTGAGATGCCCTTCCTGCGCCAGCCAGCGCAACGAGTCGGCGATGGTCTCCTGGACCGGCCGCAGGCTCACGCCGAGCGCCTCCAGGGTCGGGGTGTCGTACGTGCGGACCATCGTGACCATCATCTCGACGGCGTCCCTGGTCAGCGGGTAGTCGATCTCCTTGATCAGCTTCATCACGTCGCCCACGGCCGCCGCGCCGCGCAGCACCGACCGGTGGATCCTGAACCTCCGGCACCGGTTCCCCGTCACCTCGTCGCAGACGTCGGCGAGCTGCGCCCAGGTGAGGTAGTGCCCGCCCAGCATGAAGCGGCGCGGCCCGCGCCCCGGTTCGAGGCAGCGGGCGAGCACGACGGCCAGATCCCGTACGTCGACGATGTTGGCGCCGCCCGCGGTGATCGGCCAGCCCTGTTCCAGACCGGCTCGCAGCCCTTCCACCATCGCGTCCAGCGAGGGCTGGTGCGGCCCGGTGACCCCGGCCGGGTAGACGATCGTGATCGGCATCCCCTGCTCCTGGAGCCGCCTGGCGTAGCGCTCCGCGGAGATCTTGCTTCTGCCGTATCCGTTCCTGGGCGTGGAGAGGGGGCTCTCGGTCGTGATCACCGGTCCGGCCGGGGGCACGAAGACGCCGACGCTGGAGATGTGCACTATGGGGTCGAGACCGACTTCCACGGCCTGCCCGAGGACGTTCTTGACCCCGGCCACATTCGTACCGTTTAGATCCTCGGCACGGCCGATCACCCCGATTTCCGCGGCGGCGTGAATGACCGCGTCACACTGTTCGAGCGCCTCCCGCACGGCCACCGCGTCGCGGATATCGGCCCTGCGCAGGGGAATCGCCTCCGTCACCCCGACAGAGGCGAGCACCTCACGCGTTTTCTCTGGATTGCGGATGAGAAGAAGCGGCTCATGTCCGTCGGCGAGGAGCGCGGCGACCGCATGCGAGCCGACGAAACCTGATGCCCCGGTTACCAGAACGCGCATGCTCGAAAGTTAGCGGCAATCCTCACCACAGGAGAAGGGATAACCGGCCTGGTTCTTAACCGTCATTGGCCATGCGGGAAATACGTCCAGGCCGGTCGAGGAATACGTGAATATGTCGGGGCAATAAATGGCGATGCGGTCATTCATTTTTGGTATGGGATCGCGCGGGGGACCGCGTATGGGATCGCGTACGGGGTCGCGCGGGGGATCGGCCGTGTGCGAGATCGCGCACGGGAGCGTGTGTGAGATCACGTATGGCATCACGCGCGGGATCGTGTGCGAGATCGCGCATGGGACCACGCACGCGGGAGCGTGTGGGAGATCACATGGGATCGTGTAAATCGCGCCCGCGACGGCTTTCGGGTGGGCGGCGGACGGCGGGCGTCCACAGCCGTTACGCACATGTCTCCGGTCCGTCGCCCACCCCGGTGTCAGGGAGGGGTATACCTTGATCAGGCCGGATGGCGGCCGAAACCGACCGCGTCACCGGGTGGAGATACGAGGCGATGAGCAGAGAACTCTCCATCGGCGTCGACCATCACGGGCACGCGGACTGCACCGTGATCACCGTCGCGGGCGACATCGACCGTAATTCCAGCGAGCTGCTCAGGGAGACCATCGAACAGCTGGTCTCCGACTACCGGCCGCGGATCGTCATCGACGCCGGGGGCATCACCTTCTGCGACTCCACGGGGCTGCGGATACTTCTCAGTGGCGCGCGGGTGACCTCGGAGGCGGGCGGGTGGCTGCGCCTCGCCGGGGTTTCGGATGTCCTCAAGCGCCTTCTGCAGGTGACCGATCTCCTCACCTGGTTCCCCGTCGACCCCGACGTGGCGACCTCTCTCGACCACGCCACCCGCCGCGACCTGCAGTCCCCCGGCTGAGCCCGAGCGGCCCCGGCCTCCCGGCCGGGCCCCGAGCCGCCTTGGGAACGGTCACCGCATCCGGCCGACCGCGCCCCGCAGGCGTCGTACGTCCCGCAGGCGTGCCTCGAAGGTCGCGCCGACGACCACGAGCAGCAGCCCGCCCAGCGCCATCGGCACCCATCGGGGCACCAGCACGACCACCTCCGCGATCCACGGCGCCAGTTCGTGCAGGGCGACGACGGCCAGGGTCAGCCCGCCGAGGACCGCCGGGGCCTGGAGCCGGAACCGGGCACCGATCAGCAGCACGGCCAGCGAGACCACGCCGAGCAGCAGCGGCCGGAACCAGCCCGAGCCGGTGAGCAGCGCGAGCATGCCGGGCACCAGGCTGGAGGCGAGCCCGGGACCGTAGGCGCCCCAGGACCGCGTCTCCCCTCCGCGCGCCCGCCACCAGCCGAACCCCAGCAGGACCAGCGAGAACGGCACCGTGTACGCCTCGATCACGCTGATGTCGGAGGCGAGCAGCCGCAGCCAGGCGGCCAGCAGCAGGAAGCCCGTTCCGGCGTATCCGGCCCACCGGCGATCGGGCCGCAGCGCCGTACCGGCCATCAGCACGCCCGCCACGGCGCAGGCCAGGCTCGCCGTCGGCAGGTCGGCCGAGGCGAGCGGCAGTCCCGCTCCCAGGAGGACGTACCCCGCCGCCTCCACGCCGGCCGCGAACGGCGTCCTCCCGAACCGGCCCGCCACGGCCGCCGCCGCGCAGGCCACGGCGAGCGGGCCGAACGCCGCGTACCGTACCGGCCAGTCCGGCGCCAGCCCGGCGGCCAGCGCCTCCCCGCCCGCCAGCAGCGTCGCCAGCCCCGCCGCGACCGGTGCCACCGCCCGTTCCCCGGGCGTGACCGCCTCCCCCGCGCCGATCCTCACCCCGGTCCTCACCCGGCCGCCCAGCACGACCGCCACGGCGATCACCGCCACGGCGGGAAGGACGACCAGGGTGGCGGGCTCGCTCATGAGGGCCCAGGAGATCGCGAAGAAAGCGGTCCACAGCGCCGCCACCCCGCCGGAGACCGCGTTCGCACGGCTCCGCGCCGCCACCCACGCCGTCGGGACGGTACCGGCGACGAACAACCCCAGTTCCATCCCGTACGGCAGGGCGACCGACACCGGCAGCGCCACCAGCACCGCGGGCCAGGCGAGCAGTGCCGCCCTGATCGCGCCCCGGCGCCGCGCGGCCTGCCAGGAGAACAGCACCGCCGCCACGGCGACGAGGCCGATCACCGCCACGAGCGTCGGATGGCCGCCCGAGGGGCCCGTCACGGCCGTCCACGGCCGTACGAGGGGGCGGTGGAAACCGAGGACCGCGCTGACTCCGGCGTGCGCGGAGACGACCGCGAACACCGCCAGCACGGCACTCAGTCCCAGCCCGGCGGATCGCCGGGGATCACCGCTCCTCACAGGTGTGGCCGGTGGGCCGACGCGCGGGGCGAGGAGTGCCGCGAGCACCGCACCGGCGGCCAGGGACAGGGACAGGCCGTCGCCCGCGGGAAGCCACCGGGTCCCGGCGGAGACCGCCCACACCAGGCCGGTCGCCGAGAGCACGCACGCGACCAGCGAGAACGCCGCCGCCTCACGCACCCGGGCCACGAACGCCGCCGCGCCCCACGCGACGAGCAGGACGCCGAGCGTCGCGTACGTGCCGGACCGTTCGGTGAGCGCGGTGACCGTCGCCACCGCGGACACCGCACCCGCGGCGATCGCGAAGGCCCCCGCCCATCGCGATCGCCGTACCAGGGTCACCCCGGCCACGAGGACGACGGCCAGCGCCGACAGGACCGCGAGGTCCACCCCGTGCCCCCAGCCGAAGGCGACGGGGGCGACGGCCGTCGCGAGCGTCCCCGCGGCGAGCGCGGCGAACCCCATGGCGGCCCGCCCCCGCGCGGCCGCCAGCGCCGAGGCGACGGCCAGCAGCCCCGACACGACCGGGAACTGCGGGAACGGCGCGATCAACCGGGCGTCGGCGAAGCCCGGGGACCCCGACCACACCTCACCCAGCCGGTTGAACGGGGCGAACAGAGTGAAGATCACTTCGTTCGCGAAGGGGAGCGCGGTGGCCGCCGCCAGCGCCCCGGCGAAGACGGCACCGGCCGAACGGACCCGCGGATCGCCCACGCCGGGCGCGTACAGCATGACCGCCGCCGTGACCAGCGCCGCCACCGTGTACGGCACGGCCCACCAGGTGGGCTGTGCCATCGGCCAGGCGGGGGCCGCGAGTCCCGCCGTCAGCGTGAGCGCCGAGACGGCGGTGACGACCGTGAGGCGGTCCGTGTCCCGCACCCCCCGCGCGACCGCGAGCCCGATCACGGCCAGCGCGACCAGCAGCAGGGCCTCCCCGAGCGAGTCGAGCGAGACGATCGCCGGAACGTCGCCGGGGAACGGGCCCATCTTCTTCAGGAGCGATTCCAGCAGCCCGTGACACACCCCCAGGCCCCACACCACGCCGAAACAGACCCCGACCGTCACCAGCGGCCCGCGCCCGCCGGACGCGCCCCCCTGCTCACCGGACACGTTCTCCGGCTCGCCGGAGGCGTCTCCGGGCTTGCCGGGGGCGTCATCGGTCTCGTCGGCCGTCTTCTCGCGCACGCCTGACGCTTCTCCGGGCTCGCCGGACGCCTTTCCGCGCGCTCCGGGCGCGCCTTCGAGAACGCCTGGTGCGTCTTCGGGTACGCCGGACGTCTCTCCGGGCGCCCCGTCCCGCCCGTGCCGAACCGGGTCGCCGGGCAGGACCGGTGACCCGTCTCCGGACGCGTCCCCTCGTGGGCCCTCGACCTTGATCTCGGCTTGGGTCGTGACCTCGGTCCCGGACTTCCCCGAGGCCATGGGCGTCGCCACTCCGGTGCCTGGCTCGGAACTCCGGCCCGCCGCGTGGAACACCAGGAAGGCGGCGTCGGCGGCGGCCGTCGCGGCGAGCGCGGCGGTGATCCACGGGGTCGCCTCGCCGAGAGCGAGCAGCGGGAGCGGGAACTGGGCGAGGACGATCGCGACGGGCAGCGGCAGCCGCAGCGGGAGGAGTCGCGAGTAGCCCGCCATGGCGAGCGCGACCAGGGCGAACAGCAGGGCGGCGTAGTGATGCCCGGCCAGGCCGCCGGCCCCGGCCAGCCCGGTCCGCCGGGCCGCGTAGCCGTCCAGGAGGAGCAGCGCCGCGCCGAGCATCGCGATGGTCTCGGCGGTGGTGACGAGCCCGCGCCTCACCAGGAGCCCCGGCGCGGCGAAGGTCAGCCCGGTGACGGCGGCGAGGATCGCCGCCCGGCCACCGAGGCCCATGCTCCCCCAGCTGACCACCGTGAACACCACGGCCGCGACGACCAGCAGCAGCCCGCCGAGGCCGAGCAGCAGGTTCTGCACCGCCCGGGGCGAGAAGTCCTTCCCCGGCCCTGGCTTTGTCCCTGGCCCTGTCCCCGGCTCTGTCCCCGGCTCTGCTCCCCGCCCTGGCGCCGTCTTCGACCACTGGGCGGGCTCGGGCGGCGTCTCCGGCCGTCCAGCGGGACCGCCACCGGCCAGGTGGGCCCGCTCCGGCCCGGTCTGCCCGGCCTGCTTTGGTTCGGCCTGTATCCGACCAGCCTGTTCCTGTTCAGACCGTTCTTGTCCGGCGCGCTCCCGGTCGGCCCGTTCCCGAGCTAGCAGGCCGAGCAGGTGGCCGCGCCGGGTGAGGAATTCCGCCTCGCGGGCGCGCAGCCCAGCGAGGGCGCCGTCGAGCCGCCACAGTTCGGCCGCCACCGGTCCCCGCAGAGGCAGCGCGCAGCGCGGGCAGCGCTCGTGTGTCCCCGCGAGGGGAGCCGAGCACTCAGGGCAGCCCACCCGCGAGGGAGAGCGAAGGCTCGGCGCGGGACCGTCGTCATGCATGGTCCGAAGGATTGCGCAAGCGGCTTGATGTCCGCTTGCGCCGAATCACTCAACCGGGTCTGAGTATCTCAGCCGGTTATCTCAGCCGGTTATCTCAGCGGGTTCTACGGGCGATCAGGGCGATGACACCGGTGGCGCCCACGGCGATGGCCAGCCAGAGGAGCACGGCCGAGATCGGCAGCCCCGCGTCCTCGCCCTCCCCGCCCTCACCACCGGTCCTCACCGCGGCGACCGGCGTGGGCTCCGGACCGCCGGTGGTGGCGGAGGCCGGGGTGGGAGCCGCCTCGCGACGGGCGGACGTGGGTTCGGGGGCCGCCGCGCCGAGGACCTCCTCGGGCAGCGGTACCCGGTAGACCGGGCTGCGGCTCCCCTCGCTGCCGGTCAGCAGGTATTTGCCGTCGCGCGTGTAGGTGATCGACTCGGCCTGCTGCAACTCCGGCATCGTCACCCGGGCGATCTGCTCTCCCGGGGCGCGATAGACCGTGGCGGAGAAGTAGGTACGGATCACGAAACTCGACCCGTCGGGGGCGTAGGCGGCGTCGGTGGCCATGATGGGCGCGGAGCCGACCTTGCGGAGCACGTTGACCCTGTCGGTGCGCAGCCGCTTCGGGGCCTGGTAGACGGCACCGGCGAACTGCTTGGTCACGATGGAGAGGCGGCCGGTGCGGGGGTGCACCAGGATGCCCTCGGCGTTGTGCCCGCCGTCCTCGTAGCGGAACCGGTAACGCACGGCGGGGAGGACCGCGTCGCTCAGGGTGTCGGGCTCCGCCACCCTGTACACGGAGATGTCCGGCCAGGCGCCTTCGAGGTTGTCGCCGATGTCGGCGAACCAGAGCACCCCCCGCCCGGTCCGCGGGTCGGTGGAGGCCGCCATGCCCTCCCAGTCGCGGGAGGCCGCCCCCCGCAGGGTGAAGGTCGCGCGGGTCCGCCCGTCTGGGCCGACCGCGAAGAACACCGGCCCCGCGGAGCTGTCGTTGTGGGTGTAGTAGACGTCCTTGCCGGTCGGTGAGACCGCCAGCCCGCTCGACTCGGTGATCCGGCTGTCCTTGAAGCGGAAGAGGATCCGCTCCCCGCCGTCCGCCCGCCCGGCACCCGCGGGTACGCCGTACTCCCCCGCCCGCGTACCGTCCCCCGACTCCCGCACCGCCCCCGCCCCCGCCCCCGCCCCCGCCCGCGTACCGTGCCCTGACTCCCGCACCGCCTCCGTACCGTGGTGTCCCGCGTCTCCCCGGCCGCTCCGCCCCTCGCCCGCCCACGCGCCCTGTCCCGCGAGGACCGCGGCCGCGACCAGGCCGGTCACCGCGAACACGCGGACCGAGACTTCCCCCGACTTACTCAGCATCCAGCCATCATGCCCCGGCGGTGCGCGCGGGCGTCACAGACGTGGCGGGTCCGGACGACACGGATTGCCTAGCGGATCGGCTCGCCTGGAGTGCACTCCAGGTACCTAGGGTGAACGTATGGATTACACGCAGCTTGGCCGTACCGGCCTGAAGGTCAGCCGCCTCTGCCTGGGCACGATGAACTTCGGCCCCTTGACCACGGAGGAAGACTCCTTCGCGATCATGGACCACGCCCATGAGCTGGGGATCAACTTCTTCGACACCGCCAACGTCTACGGCTGGAAGAAGGGCGAGGGCGTCACCGAGCAGATCATCGGCCGCTGGTTCGCCAAGGGGGGCGGGCGCCGGGAGAAGACGGTGATCGCCACGAAGCTCTACGGCTCGATGGGAGACTGGCCCAACGAGGGCCAGCTGTCCGCGCTCAACATCCGCCGCGCCGCCGACGCGTCGCTGAAGCGGATGCAGACCGACCACATCGACCTCTACCAGGCGCACCACGTCGACCGGAACACCCCGTTCGACGAGTTCTGGGAGGCCATGGACATCCTCAAGCAGCAGGGCAAGATCCTGTACGTGGGGTCGTCCAACTTCGCGGGCTGGCACATCGCCAAGGCCCAGGAGAGCGCGCGACGCCGCAACGGCGTCGGCCTGGTCTCCGAGCAGTCCCACTACAACCTGATCGTCCGCGCGCCGGAGCTTGAGGTGATCCCGGCGGCCGAGGACTACGGTGTGGGCCTGATCCCGTGGAGCCCGCTCGCGGGCGGCCTGCTCGGCGGCATCCTGCGGAAGATCGACAAGGGGCGTTCGGCCTCGGAGCAGATCACCAAGCAGCTCGACAAGCACCGCGACAAGATCGAGCGTTACGAGGAGTTCTGCGACGAGCTCGGCGAGGACCCGGCGAACGTCGGCCTGGCGTGGCTGCTCCACCAGAAGGTCGTCACCGCGCCGATCATCGGGCCGCGCACGCTCGACCAGCTCGACGGCACCGCGAAGGCGCTGGAGATCGTTCTGGACGAGAAGGCCCTGGCCCGCCTGGACGAGATCTTCCCCGGTTTCAAGACGGCGCCCGAGCACTACGCCTGGTAGCGGGTGCCGGTCGTACGGCACCCGAACGGGCCGGTGGACCACCGTGAGATCCGGGAATCCGGGAAACGCCGCCGGGAGGCGGCTAGGACACGAGGGCGCCGATCACCACGAGGAGCACGAGCAGTGCGAGCACCGTGGGCAGCAGCCAGCGACGGGGACGATCCACGTCCTGGAGCCTAGCTCTGCCCATGGGGTGCCCGTGCCGTCAGATGCCATTCCTCGACCGTCTCGTAGCGAGCCTCGGCCCCGCCGGGGGGCCCGCCCCCGAAGTCGCTCCGTACCAGATGCACCGTCCCCGCCTCCCACGCGGCGCCGGAGAACGTCCCGAACGCCTCGACCAGAGGGCTCACGTCCATGTCGGCACGGCACCGGGCCAGGCTCAGGTGCGGCGCGAACCTCCGGCGATCCGTCTGCCCGGCTCCGGCACCCAGCGCCTCGGTTCCGACGTGGTCGGCCAGGCGGGCGAGACCGTTGCGGTCGCCCCCCAGGCCGGTCAGGAAGACCCGCGCCCGACCGGCGGAGGGAAACGCACCGGCACCGGTGAGGGACAGCGTCATCGGCGAGTGGCGCGTGGCGGCTCCGGCGAGCCGCGTACGCAGCTCGGGCAGCGCCCGGTCGGGCACCTCCCCGAGGAACGACAGCGTCACATGCCAGTTCGCCGGGTCCAGCCAGCGAAGCCCCGGCCAGCGCGGCCGGTGGGCTTCGAGGGCGAGGACGAGTTCATCGCGCACCGGCGGTGGCGGCAGCAACCCCACGAACAGCCGCATTCGACCTCCTGCTGATCACCTTCGTCAGCATTATGGCCACACCGGAGCCGATCAGGGTGAGCGCACCGCCCACCATCACCCCCGCGCGCGGGCCGCCCAGATCGGAGATCCAGCCGAGCAGCAGCGCGCCGAAGGGGGCTCCCCCGGTGAACACGAGCACGTAGATCCCCATCACCCGGCCGCGCATCTCCGGCGAGGTGGCGAGCTGCACGCTGGCGTTGGCGGCGGTGTTCACCGAGATCAACGCGATGCCCGCGGGCACGAGCGAGACCAGGTAGAGCGGGTACCACGGGGCCAGGCCGCTGATGATCTGGAACAGGCCGAACGCGACCGCGCCGCCGAGCAGCAGCTTCCGGCTGGGCCGTACCCGCCGCGCCGCCATGAGCGCGCCCGCCAGCGCGCCGACCGCGAACATGCTGGAGGCCAGCCCGAACGAGGCCGCGCCCGCCCCGAAGACCTGACGCGCCATGAGCGCGATCGACATCGAGAACGACTGCGTGAACAGCGAGACGAAGGCGATCAGCAGTATCGGCATGAGCAGCTCGGGCCGCACCATCACGTAGCGCAGGCCCTCGCGGAGCTGGCCCTTCGCCCTCGGCACCGGCTCCGGGGTGGTCAGCTCGGAGGTGCGCATGAGCATCAGACCGGCGAGCACGCCCGCGAAGGAGAGCGCGTTGATCAGGAAGATCGGGCCGGTGCCGCCGAGCGCGTAGATCAGGACACCCGCGACGGCCGGACCGACCACGCGGGCCAGGTTGAAGCTCGACGCGTTCAGCGCGATCGCGTTGGACAGGTCCTTGCGGCCGACCATCTCCACGACGAACGACTGCCTGGTCGGTACCTCGACACAGGCGATGAGGCCGAGCAGGAAGGCCATCACGAAGACCTGCCAGACCTGGGCCGAGCCGGTCACGACGAGCACGCCCATGGCGAGCGCGAGCAGGCCCATGAGCGACTGGGCGACGATCAGCAGCAACCGCTTGGGATAGCGGTCGGCGAGCATGCCGCCCCAGAGGCCGAAGAGCAGCAACGGCAGGAACTGCAGCATGACGGTCACGCCCAGCGCGAAGGCGCTGCCGTTCGTCAGGTCGAGCACCAGCAGGTCCTGCGCGGTGCGCTGCATCCACGAGCCGACGTTGGAGACCACGCCTCCGGCCGCGAACAGCCGGTAGTTGTAGACGCGCAGGGACCGGAACATCCCGCCCCGCGTCTCGGGCACGGGCTGGGCCGTCCCGCTCTCGGTGGCCTGGAACTCGTTCGCGGTGGCGGCGACCCTCGCGGCCCGCCGCCGCCGGACCCTCGCCCTCAGCCCGGTCTTCCGGCCGCGCCTCCGGCCCTGGCTCCCGCCGGGCTCCTTGGTCGGCTTGGTCGGCTCGGTCGGCGCCTTGGTCGGCGTCGCATAGGACGCCCGGCCCGGCTCCCCGTCCGGATTTACACCCGACTCCTGGCCTGGCTCCCCGTCCGGCTTCGTACCGGACTCCCGGCCGGGCTCCACACGCGGCTCCCGGCCCGGTTCCCCGTCAGGCTCCTCGCGCGGCTTCGTACCTGGTTCTTCGCCTGGCGCGGCGGATACCCCGGCGTCGCGCGGGACCGCCGGGGCCTCGGGTTCCTCGGGGTCGGCTAGATCCGGCTGAGCTTCTCCAGTATCGGAGCCGCCTGCCGGAGCGTCGCCCTCTCCTCGGGTGTCAGCTCCTTCAGCCGCTGTGTCAGCCACGCCTCCTTGAGGCGCCGCTCCTCCCTCAGCAGGGTTGAGCCCTGCTCGGTCACGCCCACGGTCACCTGCCGCCGGTCGGTCGGGTGCGGTGTACGTGACACCAGCTCCCGCTCGGCCAGCACGGCGATCACGCGGGTCATCGAGGGCGGCTGGACCTTCTCCAGCTCGGCCAATTCGCCGGGGGTTATCCCGGAATGCCGTTCTACGGCGGCGAGCGTCGCGAGCTGGGTGGGCGTCAGCGAGTGCACCGCGGCCTGCCTGCGCAGGCGTCTGTTCAGTCGTGCCAGCGACACGCGCAGAGCCGAAGCCAGACCGGCGTCGCTGCGCAGGCTCGCGACGTGGTCCTTCCTGGGGTGATTCATTAGCGCAAGTCATTACCTTTGCTAACTATATACGTATACACGTGATTCCCTCCAACGGGTTTCCTTCTCGGCGCGGGCCGTACAGCGTGCCAGACGGACGGGGGATCGCCAACCTCGCCCGGAGCGCCCGGTGCCCACCGGGTCTCCGAGCCCGTTGACCTCATCTGTGCCCCGGAGGCAGGGGGTTCACCGCACGCCGGGCTCCCGGCCCGTGGACGTGAAAGCCGTACGGCGGCGGGGCGGCCCGCAATCCCGGTGATCGGAGCGAGCGGGGTCATCGGGGTGATCGGGGTGATCGGGGTGATCGGGGTGATCGGCCGGAGAAGATTCCACTCGCCGGAGCGGTCGGCCGACGCGCGGCCCCCAAATCTCACCAGGTCTCCACCGGATCTCACCGGATTCTCAGAGAGGGATGAGGGGGGTCTCATGTAGTCGCCCGACCATCGGTTCGATAGGTGCTCCACATCGGACTAGGAGTCATATGAACCGCACCAAGCGCATGATCATTATCGCCGGCGTCGGCACCGCTCTGGCCGGAGGGCTGGCCATTCCCGTGGCGGCCTGGGCGACCAGCCCCACTCCCACGCCGTCGTCCTCCTCCTCGGCGACCCCCGGTACCGCCCCCGACGGCGCGGGGCACGGCCCGCGTGGTGGCCGCGGCCCCGGTGGCCCCGGTGGCCCCGGCCACCACGGGGAGATGGCCGCCGAGCTCGCCAAGATCCTCGGTGTCGACGAGGCCAAGGTCACCGCGGCCCTGGAGGAGCTACGGAAGGAAGGCGGACCGGGCCGTCCGCCCAAGGACGCCGAGCAGGCCGCCCCGAAGGACCCGAAGGAAGGGGCCGGAACGGCGGCCGAGCAGGAACGGGCCGAGGCCCTGGCCACCAAGCTCGGCCTCACGGCGGACAAGGTCACAGCCGCGCTGGAGACGCTCCACAAGCAACGCGAAGCCGCGGCAGAGGCGGTCATCGCCGAACGCCTGAAGGCGGCCGTCACCTCCGGCACGCTCACCCAGGCCGAATCCGACGCCGTCCTCAAGGCGTACCGCGCGGGACTGATTCCCGGCGGCCCCGGCGGCCTTGGTGGCCCTGGTGGTCCCGGAAGGCGTTGAGCCAGAGAGCGTCAGAGAGAGTCCCGGAGAGCCTTGCGCAGGACGGTACACAGGCAGTGATCGCGCAGGGCGGCACACGAGCAGTGATCCCAGGGGGCACCGCGCAGGGCGGCGCACAGGGGAGGAAGGCGCCGAGCACGACGGAGCACGAGAAGGAGGGCGTCGAGCGATCCGGCACTCGGAAAGGGGGCGTTGGACAGGACGGCACTCGGGAAGGCCGCAAGGTCGCCGTCCGGCCGGACCGCCTGAGAACGATCGCCGCCCGTGGGATCTTCTTCTCCTGAGGCGATCGCTGGTGTCGGCGTTGCTGGCGCTCTCCGTGACGGCGTGCGGCACATCCGGCCAGGCCGGCACATCCGCCCCGTCCGGCACACCCAGCTCAACCAGCTCAACCGGCACATCCAGCCCAGCCGGCACGCCCGGCTCAGCGGGCACGCCCGGCTCAGCGGGCACGCCCGGCTCAGCGGGCACGCCCGGCTCAGCGGGCACGCCCGGCTCAGCGGGCACGCCCGGCTCAGCGGGCACGCCCGGACACCCGCCCACGGCGACGGAGCCGGCCGGTGTGAAACCGTCGCCGTGGCTGCCCGGGGTGAACCATCCGACGCCCGCCCCGGCCATGGGCATCTGGAAGGAGACCACACTGCCCGGAGCTGGACGTACGAGACGACACCTGGCCGCCGGAACGCCCCCGGCATCTTCGACCTCGCGCTGGTTCCGGGCGGCGACCAGGTGATCGCGGTCGGCGGCGAGCCCGCGTTCGACGAGAACAGCACGGCCTGGATCTGGACGAGGTACTGAGAGCGGCCACCCACCGACCGGGAAGGTCTCCGGCGCGGCGACCACCCGGCCGTCCTTCCCTTCGCCGACCACGCGCTGGCGCCCCACCTGCCCGCCGTGGACGCCACACTCGACGGCCATCCCGTACGCGCCCACAACGACACCGGGAAACAACCCGGCGACCGCCCACATCAGCGGGTGGACCTCGCGGGCCTTGATCAGCACGAAGGTGACGAAGCCCGCACCGATACCGGTCGCGATGGACGAGTCCGACGGCACGTTCGGAACCATCATCGACCTTGATCCGTCTGACACCAGGTGAGGGCTCAGCGTGGCATGAGACGGTTCATCCTGTCATTGGCACTGCTTGTCTGTACGGGAACCGCCTGCACGTCACACCAACCGCCCGAACGGCCCGCACAACTTCCCGCGCTGCCGCAGCTCACTCCGGTCAGCGACGTGTGGCCGGAAGCAGTCATCACGGTGCCCGGCAAGCTCAAGAACGGCACGGCGGTGCTACCCGTTGCGATGCTCAGCGCGAATGCGGTTCTCCTGACAACCCGCGAGCGACGTCCGACGTTCCTGAGCCTCGACCTTCGGACCGACCACCCGCGCGTACTGGCCACCGCACCGAAATGGGCGGCATGCGGTGGGTGCTTCGAAATCCAGCGGACGGCTGTCAGCGCCACACAGGTGGCCTTGCTGATCAAGGGTTACAAGTCGGATTCACAGTACGAAGGCCAGCGCCAAGTGGAGCTGTGGGCCATGCCCCGATCCGGCGGCCCGATGCGGAAGGTGACCGGGCTGCCGGCCAACGGGCAGGATCATCTTCGTGGTTTCGAGATCACCAACGACCTCGCGGTCTGGTGGAATTCCGACGGCATATGGCGAGTCCCCCTCACCGGTGGCGAGCCCGAGCGGGTTCTTCCGGAAAGGGATCTTCTTGTCACCTCTTGGCCATGGGCATATGACGAAAAGCGACAGAGCGTCATCAACATGGTGAACCGCCACGAAAGCCAAGTACGGCCCGGAGACAACATCGACGACCTCCGCTGCGGATCGATGTGGTGCGTCGGGCGCGTCATCCCTCAGCCCTATGGGGTCATGACAGCCGTGGTTCAGCGGACGGACGGCTCCGGACGCACGACCATTCCGGGAACCCCTCTGGACCTGGCTCCGATCCGGGACAGGCTCGCTCTCTTCGGCCTTCCCGGCGTCTTTGGCGATGACTCTGTCGCGGTCACTTGGGGAAGCAGCCGGCTGGGGCCTTCGATCCAGCTGTATGACAGGTGCACCCGGCAGGCCGCGTTACTCGGATCGCCCGACAAGACAAAGGCCCAGGCCACCTGGAACGAGATCGAGTTCGGTGCGGCGACGCCGAACGGCCCGACCTTGTTCTGGAAGACCACCCGTGGGCGCTACACGGTGCTGGATCTTTCCCGCGTCACCGATCCGCCCTGCGCCTGAGATACCAAACGACGGTGACCGGACAACCTCGCGGGTTCGGAACGAATCGAGAGACACGCAGAAGGCCGTCATGGTGATCGTCTCTCACCATGACGGCCTTCGGGTCGTCGCTCAGACGAGGCCGAGCAGCGCCTTGATCGGGCCGAGCGCGAAGTAGATCAGGAACAGTCCCGCGACCGTCCACATCAGCGGGTGGACCTCGCGGGCCTTGCCCTTGACGGCCTTGATCAGCACGAAGGTGACGAAGCCCGCGCCGATACCGGTCGCGATGGAGTACGTGAACGGCATCAGGACGATCGTGAGGAACGCCGGGATGGAGATCTCGTAGTCGGTGAAGTCGATCTCGCGGATGGCGGTCATCATCAGGAAGCCGACCACGACCAGGGCGGGGGCCGCGGCCTCGTAGGGGACGACGGCGACGAGCGGCGAGACGAAGATGGCGAGCAGGAACAGCACGCCGGTGACGACGCTGGCGAGGCCGGTGCGGGCCCCCTCACCGACACCCGCCGCCGACTCGATGTAGGTCGTGTTGGAGGAGACGGAGCCCGCGCCTCCGGCCGCCGCGCCGATCGAGTCGACGAGGAGGATCTCGCGGGTCCTGGGCAGGGTGCCGTCCTCCCTGATCAGCCCGGCCTGGCCGCCGACGCCCACGATCGTGCCCATGGTGTCGAAGAAGTCGGTGATCAGCAGGGTGAAGATGAGCAGCAGGGCCAGGATGACCGAGACCGAGCCGAAGGCGCCGAGCGGGTCGAACTCCCTGAACAGCACCAGCGGGTTGTTGAAGCCGAAGATCTGCTCGGGCAGCTGGGGGACGACGAGCTGCCAGCCCGCGGGGTTCGGCGGCTGACCCGGTGTCACCGAGGCGCCGACCTTGGCGATCGCCTCGACGACGACCGCGAGGACGGTGGTGGCGATGATGCCGATCAGGATGGCGCCCTTGGTCTGGCGCGCCACCAGAAGCACGATCAGCAGCAGACCGGCCACGAAGACGAGGATCGGCCAGCTGGTCAGCGAGCCCGCGATGCCGAGTTCCAGCGGCGGCCCGGCCGCCACCCGGCGGACGAAGCCGGCGTCCACGAAGCCGATCAGGGCGATGAACAGGCCGATGCCGACGCTGATCGCCGTCTTGAGCTGGGGTGGGATGGCGTTGAAAACGGCGGTACGGAACCCGGTCAGCACCAGGAGCGCGATGATCACGCCCTCCAGGAACACCAGGCCCATCGCCGACTCCCAGGACATCTGCGAGGCGATGCCGTAGGTGACGAAGGCGTTCAGGCCGAGGCCCGCGGCCATCGCGAAGGGAACCTTGCCGATGACTCCCATCAGGATGCTGAGCAGTCCGGCCACGAGGGCGGTACCGGCCGCGACGAGCGGGATGTTGGGTGTGCTCCCGTCACCGATGAACTGGCCTTCGGCGTCCTTGACGGTGGCGATGATCAAGGGGTTGAGCACGACGATGTAGGCCATCGTGAAGAACGTGGCGAACCCGCCGCGCACCTCCCGGCCCACGGACGAGCCACGATCAGAGATGAAGAAGAAACGGTCAATCTTACTTATTCGGGGGGTTTTAACATCATTCACTCACGCAGAGTGACAGCGGGATTCTCTCCCCGGAAGACCCGGCTGTTGATGGTGATGCTTTCGAGACGGATTCGCGTCTTGATGTGATCCGTTTTGCGAACAGTGAGACGTCGTCGCCTAGTCTGGAGCGCGTGAACCAGCCACGACGCCCGGATCTGCAGCCGTTGAAGACCAACGACACGCTCACGATCCTCACGGGTACGGGCCTGTGGGCCATCGCCCTGGTCGTGCTCCTGGTCGCCCAGCCGGATCCCGAGTATCGCTGGTGGATCTGGACCTGCGTGTCGGGCATCTGCGGCGGCCTCTTCGGCCTCTGGTTCGTACGCCGCCGCAACCGCCGCCGGCCGCCGCCCGAGGAGCCGATCGAGCCGACCACCGCGATCCTGTGACTCCCGCGAGGACCTCCGCGCGGCTTCGGATTCCCGCCCGGATTCCCGCCCGGCGCGCGCGGGGAACGCGCGGCCGGGCGAGCGTCTAGCGTCTAGGTCGAGGCGGTCCAGCTGTCCAGGTCGGCCTCGGCGAGCAGCAGCGGCACCGCCGCCGGATCGCGCAGCAGCGCCGCCACCGCGAGCCGGTCCCCCCACTGGCCGGACGCCCAGGCGAGCCCGCGGGCCAGCCCCTCCACACCCGAGGCGTGCACCGTACCCTCGAAGAACCGCCAGGCCGCGGGGACCCCGTCCACCAGCAGCCTCTCGTGCTCCACGTAGGTCGCGGGCGCGGTCGGCAGCAGCGACCGTACGGCGGGCGGGACGTCGCGCGTCGCGCCCGAGGACGTCACCTCACCCGCGGCCTCCTCCCCCGCCAGCGGCAGGTCGAGCAGCTCGGACAGCGCCTCGGCCAGGTCGAACGGGGCCAGGATCAACGGCCGCCCGGCGACGAGCGGCAGCAGGTCCGGCGCCTCGACCACGACCGGCTCACCCGCGCCCTCGTCATCGGTGCCGCCGGACAGCACCCGGCCGTCCTCCGCGTCGACGGCGACGATCGCGTCACCGAGGATGGCGCGTACGGCGCGCGGGGGCCCGACGCGGGCCGGATCGACCCCGGCGAGGGCCACCCACAGGGAGCGGAGCTGGGCGCGGTCGACCTCCGCGGAGGGGTCGCCCAGCAGGTCGAGCAGCTCGTCGGGACCGCCGTGGGTGGCGAGCAGGTCGGCCAGCGTGCTCCGTACGCCGATCATCGCCAGCGCGGCCTCGTCGACGACGGCAGGGGCGTCGCCGTACAGGCCGAACAGCAGCGGGTCGCCCGCGGGGAGCCGCAGCTCCGTGGGGCGCCTGCCGGCGAGCACCGGGTGCGTGGAGAGCCACCACGCGGTGTAGGACGGCACCTCCACGATCTCCCCCGCCACGAGGATCCGCAGCGGGTGCAGCACCGACCGGAGCGGCGGGCGCGACAGCAGGGCGAGGGCGGCGGGCCAGTCGGCGACGTACTCCAGGTCGCGTACGGCGGAGAACTCCCTGGCGACCGGCGGCACGTCCATCTCGGGCAGCAGGTCGAGGACGGTCTCCAGCCACTCGTCCTCGCGGTCCAGGTCGTGGTCGCACTCGTCCGGGTCGATCATGACGTCGGAGTCGTTGACCACGGCGAAGCCGTCGAGCACCCCCGCCGCGGCGAGCACCCGGGGGCCGTACCGCTCCACCAGCTCGGGCGCGGCCGTGCCGAAGTGCGTCTCCGTGTCGAGCAGCCCGGCCAGCGACCCGTCGGCGAGGAGCAGCTCGCCCGCCGGGTACAGCTCGCCGTCGGCGCCGCGCAGCGCCAGCTCGGACAGCCAGGGGGCGTCGCCCGCGGTCAGCCCCGCGGCGTCGACCAGCGCGAGCACCGCCTGGGCCACCGGCTCGGAGTCGGGGCTGTCGAGCGACTCCGAGACCGCGGAGCGGGTCAGCGGGTCCTCCAGGACCGTACGGGGGGTGGCCTCGCCCGCGCCGAGCCTGAGCAGGAGGGGATGGGCCGCGTCCGGGTGCACCACGCGCAGCCCGAGCGGGGCGAGGACGGCCGGGTCCAGCGTGGAGCCGTCGGTGAGCAGCAGCGTGCCGCGCGGCCCCCTGACCAGGCGGCCGTCGGCCAGCGGCACCGGCAGCGCGCCGAGGGCCTCGGGGTCGTCGGCGGGCAGCACCTCGTACAGCGACCGCCACCAGGCCGGGTCCCTGTCCTTGACGGCGTCACCGGAGAGCATGTCCACGATCTCGGAGAGCTGCACCCGGCTGACGCCGAGCGCGGTGATCGCCGGATGCCGGGACGGCCACCCCGCGGGCAGCAGGCCGGGGATCATGGGGGCGACCCTCTCCAGCAGCTCGGCCGGGGCCGCGACCACGGAGGCCTGCCGCCCGGAGACGACCGGCTCCTCGCCGTCGGAGAGCGAGGACCTGTTGGAGAGCGAGGAGCTGTTGGAGAGCGGAGCCGGGGCGGTGCCGCCTCCGGCGGCCGCCTCGGAGGGGTCGGGGAGCAGGAGCGAGGCACCTGAACCGCCCGGCCTGCCCGTCGAGGCCGGGTCGGCGGGCGGGGAGAGCGCGGGGAGCAGCGGGGCGTCGGGGAGCCTGCGCAGGATCGCCCGGCGGATGCGGGCGTCGAGCTCACCCTTGCCCATCATGCCTGGGACGAGGTCGAGGAGCCTGGGCGTGCGAGGCAGCCCGGCGAGCAGCTCCAGATAGGTGTCGGCGGCCCGCTCGACCAGGAAGTCGGCCAGCGGACCCGGCGCGACGTGCCGCCGGTCGGTGGCCATCGGGAACGAGGCGATCAGCAGCGCGGGCAGGTCCAGCGGCTCGTCGCTCGGCGTGGGCGCGTGCACCACGGGCGGTACCGGGGCGGGCAGCGGCCGGGGCTCACCGGCCCGCGCCGCCTCCCGCGAACCACCTCGGGTCCCGTCCGAGGCGCCGCTCGCCGAGCCTCCCAGGGCACCCCCCGCGGAACCTGCGGAACCGGAATCAACGGACCCGGCGGACCCGAAACCAGCGGAACCGGTCGCGGACCCGGGACCGGTGACGGGTACGGCCCAGCGGACCAGCCAGTGCGGCCGGGAGCGCTCCTCGGTCGGGCGGTCGGCGAAGAGCTCGGCCACCTGCTCGGAGGTGAACCGCCCGGAGGCCGAGACGACCTTCCAGCCCTCGGCGGTGACGGTCCGCGTCTCGCCGTCCACGTCGACCTCGATCGACTCCAGGGCGGGCAGGCCGAGCAGCAGGGCGGGGCTGGTCTCCCGCAGCATCGCCCGTACGGCCTCCTCGGCCGCCTCGTCACGGAGCGGCAGCCGTACGAGCGTGTCGAACCCGGCGGGGATCTCGACCGGGCCCGAGGGGAAGGGCAGGCGCAGCAGCGGGACGTGCCCGCCGCGCTCGGCCAGCTCCTTGGCCAGCTCGGGCTCGGCGGCCACCAGGGCGGCGGTCTGGTCGCGGGACCAGCGGACGACCCCGGAACCGAGCGAGCCGATCACCGGCTCGTCGCAGACCGACACCACGGCCGCGAACCCGACGCCGAACCGGCCGGCCGCGTGGGCGTCGTCGCGCTTGGCGGAGACGCGCAGCGTGGACAGCCCCTCGATCCCGGCCCTGTCGACCGGGGCTCCGGTGTTGGCGGCCGACAGCACGCCCTCGCGCAGCGAGAGGCGGAGCCGTCCGGCCACCCCGGCGCGGAGCGCGGCGTCGGCGGCGTTCTGGGCGAGCTCGACGATCAGCCGGTCACGGTAGCCGCCGAGCGCGAAGTCCTCCTCCGCGTTGGCGTCCTCGCGGAAACGGGCGGGCGAGGCCGTCCAGGCGGCCAGGACGGCGGAGCGCAGTCGTTCGGTGCCGAAGATGTCAGTCAAGGCGATGCTTCCAAAGGTCGATGCCCCGCACGACCGGGCGTCCCGGCCGGAACGGCCGGGAGGGCCAGGACGGCCGGGACGCCACGGGAGCGGCGCCCGGCCGCGAAGGCCGGGTGTGCCGCCGGGACGGCGGCGGGGCGGGATGGACCCGGTGCCCCGGGTTGGGAACGGCCCGGCGGCGCCGGGTCAGGAGTGACCGAGCGGCTCGGAGGCGGTGTCGTCCACCGATCCGGCCAGGTCCGGCTCCGCGCCGTTCTCCGCGGTGTCGTAGGAGAGATCGTCGAGGATCGGCGAGGTCGGCTCGACCTGGTGCGGCAGCACGGCCGCCTCGGAGTGCGCCCCGCAGCCGTGGTCGGCGGCGACCACCCGGCCGTCGTCGGGGGCGTACTCGTTCGCGCAGACCCCGAAGCCGGTGCGCAGCGCGCCCGCGAGCGGCCAGTAGAAGCCGCAGGTGGAGCACTGGGCGGGCGCGGCGTGCGCGAGCGGGGTGTGCGGCCCCGACTCGCCGGAGTGCCAGCGCCGCACGGCGCGGTCGCGGCCGATCGGGGAGAGCACCCGGGCCCGGCCGAGGCCGTACTCGAAGATCATCTGATGGTCGGAGTCGTCGTCGGTCTCGGTGAAACCGGGCGCGAGCCTGTCGTCGTCGTCGGAGGTGGGCAGCAGGTCGCCCACGCCGAGGTCGCCGGGCAGGAGCCGCTCGCTCCACGGCACCCACTGCGGCGGCATCAGGGCCCCCGCGCCGGGCAGGAGCACGACCTCGCTGACGGTCACGTTGCGCGCCCGGGAGGCCCGGGCGACCGTGACGGCCCAGCGCCAGCCCCGGTAGGCGCGGTCGAGACAGGCGAAGTAATGGGTGACGACGCGGTCTCCCTCGCCCTCGACCCCGAGGTGATCGCCCACCTCACCGGGCTTCACGTTCTCCTCGACCGCGGCTCTGGCCAGGTCGACGGCCGCGACGCACGCCTGGTCAAGGACCACGGCACGGGATCGAGTCCGGCTCACGAGTCGTCTCCCGTCAGCCTCGCAGCACGACGGCTGCTGTCCTTACTGGCTCGCTCGCTCACTGCGCTCACAGTTCATTCTCGCCCATGACCGGAGCGAACGGCACCGTGGACATCCCAGCGACATCCCATCGTGCACGGAGTGACCTGGCGCACCGGACAACTCACCCGCCCTTCGGGTATGACTGGATACGTGGCAGCTGGGTGGGAACGGGCGCGGAAGACGGTGGGCGAGGCCTCTCGGCGGGTCGGCGGGGCCGCCGCCGCCGCGGGCCGGGCCGCCGTGCGAGCGGGCCGTGGCACGAGCCGGGTGACGGCGCGGGCGGGCAAGGGCGCGGGCCGGGCGACGGCGCGGGCGGGCCGGGGAGCGGTGAGCGGCACCCAGCGGGCGGGCCGGGCCGCGCGGCGGCTGACCCACGCGCAGGGCGCGGGCCGCACCGGGCTGGGCCAGCTGATCGAGCTGACCGCCGCCCACAGCGCGGGCGACGCCCTGGTCACCGCCGCCCTGGCCGGGACCCTCTTCAAGCTCCCGGTGAACGAGGCACGCGGCCAGGTCGCCCTTTACCTGCTGATCACGATGATCCCGTTCGTGGTGGTCGCGCCGTTCGTCGGCCCGGTCCTCGACCGGTTCCGCTCCGGACGGCGTTTCGTGATGGCCGGGACCCTCTTCGGCCGCGGGCTGCTCTGCTTCGCGATGGCGGCGGCCATCGTCCCCGGCGACGTGTTCACGATCTTCCCGGCGGCGCTGGCCGTGCTGGTGCTGTCGAAGGCCTACAACGTCTCCCGCGCGGCGATCATGCCGAGCGTGCTGCCCGCCGACATCGCGCTGGTCACGGCGAACGCGCGGGTCGCCCTGTTCGCGCTGGTCACGGCGGGCGTCGCGGTGCCGATCGGCGCGGGCGCCAGCGCCTGGCTGGGCGCCGAGTGGGTGCTGCGCGGCGCGACGGTGCTCTTCCTGCTCCAGGGCGTGCTGGCCGTACGGCTCCCGCGCCACATCGACTCCCCCGACCTGGAGGAGCTCGACGACGAGGGGGAGGAGCGGCCGCCCCGCTGGCGCACGATGCTGAACGTGGGCCCGGTGGTGGCCGAGGCGATGTACGCCAACGTGACCATCCGCCTCTACTCCGGGTTCCTGCTCTTCTACCTGCTCTTCCTCGTCCAGGACAAGAACCTGCCCGGCCTGCCGCCGATGGTCGCCATCGGCGTGCTGGCGGTGGCCGCCGGGGTCGGGGGGCTGGCGGGCACGGCCGTGGCCTCGTGGGTGCGCAACCACTCACCGCAGGTCATCGTGCTGGGCACGCTCGCCATGACGACCGCGATCACGATACTGGCGGCCGTCGTCTTCCAGCTGTGGAGCGCGGTGGCGGTCGCGCTGGTGGCCGCGTTCGCCCAGGGGCTGGGCAAGCTCGCCCTGGACGCGATCGTGCAGCGGGAGATCGGCGAGGAGGTGCGCTCGTCCACGTTCGGGGTGGTGGAGGCCTTCCTGCAGATCGCCTGGGTGCTGGGCGGCCTGGTCGGGCTCTGGCTCTCCCTGTTCGCGGACGGGACGGCGGGGCTGGCCGTGATGGCCGCGGTGCTGGCGGGCTCGCTCGGCTGGCTGCTGGTACGCCGCCGCAGGCGGGTCCAGGAGGTGGACGCCAGGGTCGAGGCCGCCAGGGGCCCGCGCCCCGCCCCGTCCGGGCCGCACCCCTCGACGAACGGGGAGCGGCCCTCACGGGACGCGACGCCCTCACGGGACGCGACGCCGGAGGAGCCCGGGGAGCCCGAGGGGCCCGGGGGGTGGGTCAGGCCGCGGCCCGCCGGGACGACCACCGCGGTCGTGCACCACGGGGACCCTCCGACGGAGAAGCGGACCAGGCCGCTCACCAACCCCCACGGCTGAGCGGCCCTCCGGGCGTTCGGCGTTCGGGAAAACCTGGATCCGACCGATCGGACCGCGGAGCGCGCACGGGAGATCGGGCCGACCGGCGGGCGGTCGGCGGGGGTCAGTCGTCCAGGTCGTCGGCGACGGCCCGGAGCACGGCGGCGATCTTCTTCGCGTGCGCCGCCTCGGGCTGCTTGCCCCTCTGGTACGACGTGGAGACCGTGTCCAGGAGCTTGATCAGGTCCTCCACGATGACGACCATCTCGTCGGGCTTCTTGCGCTTGCCCTTGGGCTTGGCGGTCTTGGCGAGGGTGGGGGGCTGGTCGATCACCCGGACCGAGAGCGCCTGCTGGCCGCGGCGCCCTTCGGCCACGCCGAATTCGACCTTCTGGCCCGGCTTGAGGGAATCCACGCCGGAGGGTAGCGCGGAAGAATGCACGAAGACCTCACCGCCGTCGTCGCGGGTGAGGAAGCCGAATCCCTTGTCGGCGTCGTACCACTTGACCTTGCCACTCGGCACAGGGGTGACCTCGTTCAGACTGTCGTGAAAAGGAATGGATGTAGGTTATGCCCAGCGGGCGCCGAGGGCGACCGTGTATTGAAGCTCGAATTACACGAGGGCGGCCGGGGTTCGCCACCCGTCAAACCATTCGACGAACTCGGTCAGATCACCCAGGATCACATCGGCTCCGTGATCACGCAGTTCTCCCACCGGATAGACGCCCGTCGCCACCGCCACGCTGACGACTCCCCCCGCTCGCGCCGCGTCGATGTCGGCGACATGATCTCCAACATATGCGGCGGCGCCGAACGCCGCGAGGGCCGGACCCTTGGCCGCCCCGAAGACCGACCCGGCTACCTCGTCCACCTCCAGGCCGAGGAACTCGACCGTGCTGGCCGCGTCACGGGCGTTCTTCCCCGTCACGACGGCGACCCGGCCCCCCGCCCGCCGTACGGCCTCGACGGCCTCTCGCGCGCCGGGCATGAGGGTGGTGACCGGGATGGCGATCGACGGGTACAGCTCCCGGTAGACGTCGGCGGCCGCGGGGACCTCCTCGGCGGGCATCCAGTTGGCCAGTTCCCACTCCAGCGGCGGTCCCAGCCTGGCCACCACGGCGACGCTGTCGATGAAGACGCCGGTCCGCAGCGCCACCTCGTCGTAAACGGCGGCGATGCCCGCGCGCGTGTCGGCGAGCGTCAGATCGAGGTCGAATCCCACGGAGTTCATCAGGTCACTCACAGTTCCTTGTCGGCTTCACAAGAGGATTCTCCGAGAAGCCCTCAAAGAATGCCAAATCACCCTAAACATGGCTAATCCTAAGCGTCGTCCGTGAGACCCCCCAATGCGGAAGCCTTCGCGAAAAGATTTCCTTAATCCGGAAGGTGGATGGGCGCCCCTCTCCAGCCCCTCCCGCCCTTCTCCGAGCGGCCGGTCTCCGGAAGCCGTCGATCCTGTCTCCGGAACCTGTCGGGCCGGTCTTCGCGGGCCCGGGCCGGTCTTGGCGAGCCCGGGCCGGTCTTGGCGAGTCTGGTCCTGTCCTGGCGAGTCTGGTCCTGTCTTTGTGTGCTCGGTCCTGAGGGTCGGCCCTCCCCTCGACGAACCGCCCTACGTACCGGTCCATAAGCCGCCGGCCGGACCGGCCGGTGCGGCCGGTGAGTCCGGACAGCAGACCGAGCCGGTGAAATCGGACTGTGGACCGGGCGCGGGTCGGGCAGTGGGTCGCCTCGTGAGCAGCACCTCGGCCCCTTCGCCACGGGCGGGAATCGGCTCGGCACGGTGTGGTGCGACCCGGCTCGGGTGGCACTGGATAAGGTCACGGAGGAGGTATCGGCAGAGAATGACCAGATCGACGCGCGAGCGGATCATTGACGAGGCGCTACGCCTGTTCGCCGAACGGGGCTACGCGGCGACCTCGGTGGCCGAGATCGAGGCCGCCTCCGGGCTGTCCCCTGGCGCCGGTGGCCTCTACCGGCACTTCAAGTCCAAGTACGAGGTGCTGGCCGCGGCGATGAACGAGCACGCCGCCAGGACCCGGGCACAGATCACCGAGACCCTGACCGAACTCAGCGTCGTCGACACCTCGACCGACGTCGAGGAACGGCTGGCCCAGCTGTGCGGGCTCGGGCTGGCCAAGGTCCGCGAGGAGAGGCAGTTGACCCGCGTCTTCTTCCGCGACCTGAGCCAGTTCCCCGAACTGGTCGCGACCGTGCGCGAGGGTCTGCTGCAGCCCATGTTCGACGCGATCACCATGTGGTTCCGCACCCAGCCCGAGTACGCCGAAGCCGCCGCCGACTGGCCCGCCATCGGTGCCGTGCTCGGCGGAGCGGTGATCAACTACCAGCTGTTCGAGGAGACCGTGGGCGAGCCCCCCGGCCGCGTGGAGCGCGACCGCTTCGTCGCCTCCTGGGTGCACCTCGCCCTCGGCCTGCTGCCCCGCCCCGCGGTCCAGGCCCTCGGCTGACGCACTCGGCGGCCGATCGAGGACCGGAAGGAGACTCCACCGGCGTCACCCGGGCCGGCGGACTCCCCTTCCCACGGGAACCGGGGGGTTGAGCAGGCGGTAGGCCAGCCAGAAGACGGCCCACGCCGTACCGAGCATGAACATGAGCCCGCTGATGGTGAAGAACTCGTCCACCACCGTGCCGAGGTCGTTCCTGGCCCTGACGAGGGCGACCAGTCCGCCGCCGAGGGAGTAGCTCACGATCGGCGCGGCCAGCCCGAGCGCCTTGTCGGAGGTGTGCCAGTTCTCGCAGGCGATCACGACGAGCACCGCGACGGCCCAGATCAGCACCGGGATCCTGAAGATCGCGATCGGGGCGAGCGGGAAGGGGATCAGCAGACCGGCCAGGGCGAGCAGGGCCATGCCGATCGTCTCGCGCCGGTGGCCCAGCAGGATCGTCCGGGCGTCCTGGGTGCCGGGGACGACGTCCTCCCTAGACCTGGCCGGGCGTCTCCGGCGCAGCCAGTCGGGCCGGTTACGTGCCCGCCTCTTGGCCAGCCGCTCCTCGGCCTCCCGCATCCCCCTGGCCACGCCGGGCGGAAGCACCGGGCGGCCCTCGGCGTCTTCCGGCTTCCCGCGCGGCGCCTCCGGCCGATCCTCCCTCGGCTCCTCCTCGCGCTTCCCCTCCGGTTCCTGCGGATCCCGTGGTTCCTGCGGTTGTCGCGGTTCCCGCTGCTGCTCCGGTGTCTCCTGCCGTACCAGCGGCGACGGGAGGGGGTCCTGTACGGGAGGGATCTCCTCGGTCGGCGGATCGCTCTCCACCGCGTCCTCCCACTCGTCCGCGGCGTCTTCCCCGCTCCCCGGGCGTCCCGGCCTCCCCTGGTTTTCTGGGCTCCCCTGGTTTTCCGGGCGGCTACCGACTGGAACGTCGGGCTCGTCCTCTCCCGGAGCGGCCGATGACGGCCGCGAGCGGGTCGGGAAGATCCGCTCCACCCACCTGGACCCGCGCGAGGCCGAGGCCCCGGGGGCATCCGACTCCGGGTGCTCCGATTCAGGACGGCCCGGGGTGGGACGGCCCCGCGCGGGTTCGCCCGCGTCCGGACGAGCGCCCGTCGAGGCGTACGGATGCCCCCGAGCGGGACGACGGGAAGGCGGGAGACCGGGATCCCCCGGCGTGGACGAGGACGAAGACGAGGAAGGGGGCGAAGGCGTGGATGAGGGCGTGGCCGGAGACGGTGGACCGTCCGATGCGCGGCCGGGGCTGTCCGGGTCGGAAACCGCCCCCCGCGGCCTGGGAGCGGGCTCCTCCGAGACAGGCCCCATGGAAGGGACAGGCCTCATGGAAGTGGGCTCACGGTCCTCGGGAACGGGACCTCCCCGAGGGGCGTCACGGTCCTCGGGGGCGGGATCTTCCGGAGTCGGAGCGGCGAGAGGCATGGCGGCCACCGGATGGACGGCCGAGGTGCCGGTGAGGTCCGCGGCGCGGCCGGAGCGGTCGGCGTCACCAGGACGGCCAGCGTCATCAAGATGATCGGCATTACCAAAACGGTCGGCGTCACCAAGACGGTCAGCGTCAACAGGGAGGCCGACATCACCGGGACGGCCGACGTCACCGGAAGCCCCCGCGGAGTCCCTGGCGGGATCCTCCCGGGGCCTGGGAACCGTACCGGAGCCCTCACGCGAGCCCCCGGAACTCCGGGACCCCCGAGAACCCTCCTCGGCAACCCGTGGCCCGGAGCGCCCCGGCGGGTTCTCCAGAAACCGGTCCGGAGACCGCTCGGAAGACTGGTCCGAAGACCGGTCGGAAGACCGGGAGGGCGTCTCCCTCCCCAGGCGGCGTACCTCACGGTGGACCAGCGCCGCCGGGTCGCCGAACCGGGCCAGGACCCTCGCCACGGCGGCGGGGTCGTCCACCCCGGCCCGCTCGGCGTCGATCCGCCTGCGCAGCACCGCGACGAAGTCGATCCGCTGTCTCGGCGGCAGCACGCCGTGGGCCGCGTCGGCGGCCTTGCTGACGTAGTCCAGGACGAGCTGGTCCGCACGCTCGATCACACTGGCCATCCTCTCTCGACATCGTCTCGCTCGTGAGCTTCTTCCCCCATTCGCCGTCCATCACGTGATCGATCGGCCCTCTTCGCGGGATCCCGGAATTCCCCCAGGCCGCGCGATGTCGGTCAAGCCTCCTACCATTGGCGGAATGAGCACGGAGTTCACCGAGTGGCTGCGCGGCCGGAGCGACGACCGGTTGCGGGCCCTCGTCTCCGTGCGACCCGAGCTCATCACCCCCGTGCCCGCTCATCTGGAAGGACTGGCCGGGCGGGCGAGCAGCCCGTCGGCGGTGGGCAGGGCACTCGACCGGCTCGACCGGTTCACGCTCGCGGTCGTGGAGACGCTGGCCGTGCTGCCCGGCCCGGCCGCCTACCGGTCGCTGCGTGCCCAGATGGCCCGAGCCCTTCCCGGACCGGCCGATCCGGAGTTCCAGAGCGCCCTCAAGGAGACCGTCGAGCGGCTGCGCACCATGGCCCTGATCTACGGGCCCGACCGCGCCCTCGCCCCGGCGCCCGGGGTGCGGGAGGTGCTCGACGCTCCCGCGGGGCTCGGCCCGCCCGCCGTGGAGGCGTTCAGGCACCACCCCGCCGAGCGGCTGGCCGAGCTGGTCCAGGACGTCACGGGCGACACCGGGAGCACCGGCGACACCGGGAGCGCCACCAAGGAAACCCTCGCCGCGCTGCTCGCCGACGGGGAAATCGTCGGACGGCTGGTCGAGGAGGTCTCGCCGCAGGCGCGGTCCGCGCTGAACGAGCTGGTCTGGGGCCCGGCCAGCGGCCGGGTGCCCAACGCCCGCCGTGAGGTGCGGGCCGCCACCGCGCAGTCGCCGATCGAGCAGCTCCTCTCCCGCGCCCTGCTCGCCGCCACCGGCGAGGAGACCGTGGTGCTGCCCCGCGAGGTCGCCCTGTTCCTGCGCGGCGGCCGAATTCATCGTGACCTGTCACCCCTCCCGCCCGCGACCGAGGGCACCGAGCGCGACCGGCGGCTCGCCGACCGGACGGCCGCCGGGCAGGCGTTCACGTTCACCCGCTCGGTGGAGGAGCTGTGCGAGCGCTGGAGCGTCGACCCGCCCGGCGTGCTCCGCAGCGGCGGCCTGGCCGTGCGCGACCTCAAGCGGACCGCGGGCCTGCTCGACCTGCCCGAGTGGGTGACAGGTCTGATCATCGAGGTGTCGTACGCGACGGGGCTGATCGCGGCCAGCGGCACCGTCGACGGCGACTGGCTGCCCACCCCCGTCTACGACGGCTGGCGGGTGAAGTCCACGGAGGACCGCTGGGTGATGCTGGCCACGGCCTGGCTCACCATGGACCGGGTGCCGGGGGTCATCGGCGAGCGCGACGAGCGCGACCGTCTGCTCAACGCGCTCCATCCCGACCTGCGCCGCCCGGCCGCCGCCGAGGTCCGCGCCACGACCCTGGGCATGCTCGCCTCGACGCCGGGGGTGGCGCCGACCTCCGACGCGGTACGCGAGCGCCTGGCCTGGGAGCAGCCCCGGCGTCGCGGAGGCCACCGCGACCAGCTGGTGGAGTTCACGTTGCGCGAGGCCGAGCAGATCGGCGTCACCGGGCTCGGGGCGCTCGCGGCCCACGGTCGCGCCCTGCTCCCCGACTCCGCGGCCCCGGGTGGTCCGGGTGGCCAGGGTGGTCCGGGTGGCCAGGGTGGTCCGGGTGGCGGCGGCCGTCCGGTGTCCGCCGCCCACCTGCTGCTCCCGCTGCTGCCCGAGCCGCTCGACCACGTGCTCCTCCAGGCCGACCTGACCGCGGTCGCCCCCGGGCCGCTCACCGGCGACCTGAGGCGGTGGCTCGCGGTCGCGGCGGAGGTGGAGTCGACCGGCGGCGCGACGGTCTACCGCTTCGACGAGCGGTCGATCCGGCGGGCCCTGGACGCCGGGCAGGGCGCCGACGAGCTGCTGGCCATGCTGGAGCGCCACTCGACCACGCCCGTGCCGCAGCCGCTCAGTTACCTGGTCACCGACGTGGCCAGGCGTCACGGCCGGATGCGCGTCGGCACGGCGAGCGCGTACGTGCGGTGCGACGACCCCTCCCTGCTCGACGAGGTGATGGCCGACAGGCGGTCGATCCCGCTGCGGCTGCGGCGGCTCGCCCCCACGGTGATCGCCTCCAAGTCCTCCCGGCCGTCGCTGGTCGACTCGCTGCGCGCGATGGGCTACGCCCCGGCGGCCGAGTCGCTCGACGGTGACGTGATCATCACCCAGCTCGACGTCCGCCGGACCGAGGGCACCTCGGCGGGCCGTTCCCCGGTCACGTTCGGCGGCCACGAGGCCGACGTGGTGGCGGCCGCCGTGCGCGCCGTGCGCGCGGGTGACGCCGCGTACCAGGCGCGCCGCGCGCCGGTGGCCGCGCCCGGCGGCCAGGTGCCGCGCTCCCCCGCCACCGCC
Source organism: Streptosporangium heterodermiicola (assembly GCF_051390675.1). Lineage (NCBI taxonomy): Bacteria > Bacillati > Actinomycetota > Actinomycetes > Streptosporangiales > Streptosporangiaceae > Streptosporangium > Streptosporangium heterodermiicola. Next base: position 6,009 of record NZ_JBPJSR010000011.1, on the reverse strand, counting down.
ACGATCACCGCCCTTCGCGAGGCCATCCGGCAGGGATCGCAGGTCTGGATCGGCTACCTCGACTCCCAGGGCAACGCCACCAGCCGGATCCTCGAACCCGCCCGGATGGAGGGCGGCTATCTCACCGCCTACGACGAGACGCGGGCGGCGGTGCACCGCTTCGCCCTGCACCGCATCACCGGCATAGCCGACATCGTGTGAGATGCCCCTTACCGATTCCGCATGAGAGCGGGAAGCCCGTCAGCCCCGGTGTGCCGGGCGGGAGCACGAGGTAGTCTCGATCCAGGAACGAGCCCGCCATGAGCTCGGCCGACGGTCCGGCGACGGCGCGCCGTCCGCCACATCGTTCGACGTCGTCCAGCATCGTCCAGTGTCCGTCCAGCGTCGTTCGACGGGGCGCTCGCCAAGGCGCGAGGGTCCTCCTCCTGGTCTCCTCCGGGCGCCGGCCGCCGGGATGCGACCGAATCCATTCGCCCCTGACACCCGGCTCACGACCCATATCGTGATAACAGTTGACGTTCTGAGCTCCACAGAAGCGAGAGATCCCCAGTGAGCAGCGGTCACTCCGAAGGCCCCAGCACCAACCCGGACGACTGGAAGAGCCCCTACACCACAGGGCCGGGCCAGGCCCCGGGTCACGACCGGCAGCCGTACGGCTACGAGCAGCCCCAGCAGGGTTACCAGCCGGAGTACGGCCAGCCCGAATACGGTCAGCCCGAATACGGCCAGACCAAGGGCTACGGCCAGAACCCCGGCCATCTCGACCAGTCCTACGGCCAGGGGTACGGCCAGGGCTACGGACAGGGCTACGGCGAGCAGCCCTCCTCCTACGGGCAGGGGTACGGGCAGCAGGGCTACGGGGCGCCGTCGTCCCGCGAGGTCGACGGTGTCAGGACGCACGCGATCGTCGCCCTGGTCATCAGCCTCGTGCTGGCGCTGAGCTGCTTCGTGAGCCTCGGCGGCCTCGTCGGCACCATCCTGTCGGGCCTCGCGCTGGGCAGGGTCGACACCGATCCGCGAGGCGCGAGAAACCTGCTCAAGTGGACCTGGATCAGCGTCGGCGCCAACATCGCGCTGCTCGTCCTGGGCGTGACCTTCTTCATCGTCGCCGGACTCAACGGCGCCTTCGGCCCCTGACCATGCCGTGGACCGCTCCCCGGAACCGTACGCGCGACACCGGCCACGCGAGGACCGTACGTCCGGACCCCCGACGAGCGGGCACGCGAGGACTGGGCGCCCCGCGAGCGGGCAGGGGACGGACGGGTGCGGGAGGATCGGGTGGGGCGGACGGGACTGCCCGGACGCTCCCGTCTGTTGCATACAGGGAACCGTCGCACGGGCAGCGCGGGACGACCCCGCGGGCGTCCACGGGTGCGACCATGAGCCGATCCGCCGTAACCTGCGGTGACCTACCTACCGTGACCCGCGGTGACCGAGGGAGAAGTCTGTGACTGACGGACCATTGATCGTCCAATCGGACAAGACCCTGCTCCTTGAGGTCGATCACGAGAGGGCTGGAGAGTGCCGCAAGGCGATCGCCCCGTTCGCGGAGCTGGAGCGCGCCCCCGAGCACGTGCACACCTACCGGATCACCCCTCTGGCGCTGTGGAACGCGCGGGCCGCCGGGCACGACGCCGAGCAGGTGATCGACGCGCTGATCGCCCACAGCCGCTACCCCGTGCCGCACGCGCTGCTGGTCGACGTCGCCGAGACGATGTCGCGCTACGGCAGGCTCCGCCTGGAGAAGCACCCCGTCCACGGGCTCGCCCTGACCAGCACCGACAAGGCCGTGCTGGAGGAGGTCCTGCGCGCCAAGAAGATCCAGCCGCTGCTGGGCGAGCGCCTGGGCGACGACGGCGTGGTGGTGCACCCGAGCGAGCGCGGCAACATCAAGCAGCACCTGCTCAAGCTGGGCTGGCCCGCCGAGGACCTGGCCGGGTACGTCGACGGCGAGCACCACCCGATCGCGCTCACCGAGGACGGCTGGGAGCTGCGCACCTACCAGCGGGAGGCCGCCGAGGCGTTCTGGCACGGCGGCTCCGGGGTGGTCGTGCTCCCCTGCGGGGCGGGCAAGACGATCGTGGGCGCGGCGGCGATGGCGCAGGCCAAGGCGACGACGCTGATCCTGGTGACCAACACGGTCTCCGCGCACCAGTGGAAGCAGGAGCTGCTCAAGCGGACCTCGCTGACCGAGGACGAGATCGGCGAGTACACCGGCACGAAGAAGGAGATCCGGCCCGTCACCATCGCCACGTACCAGGTGATGACGACCCGCAGGCAGGGCGTCTACCGGCACCTGGAGCTGTTCGACGCCCGCGACTGGGGCCTGGTCGTCTACGACGAGGTGCACCTGCTGCCCGCGCCAATCTTCCGGATGACCGCCGACCTGCAGGCCAGGCGGCGGGTGGGCCTCACCGCGACGCTCGTGCGCGAGGACGGCAGGGAGGGCGACGTGTTCTCCCTGATCGGCCCCAAGCGGTACGACGCGCCGTGGAAGGAGATGGAGAACCAGGGCTGGATCGCCCCGGCCGACTGCGTCGAGGTGCGGGTGACGCTGACCGACGAGGAGCGGCTCGCCTACGCGATGGCCGAGTCCGAGGAGCGCTACCGGTTCTGCGCGACCACACCGTCCAAGACGCGGGTGACCGAGGCGCTGGTCCGCCGTCACCTGGACGAGCAGGTGCTGGTCATCGGGCAGTACATCGACCAGCTCGACGAGCTCGGCGAGCACCTGAACGCACCGGTGATCAAGGGAGAGACGAAGGTCAAGGAGCGGGAGCGGCTCTTCCAGGCGTTCCGCGACAGGGAGATCCAGGTCCTGGTCGTCTCCAAGGTCGCCAACTTCTCCATCGACCTGCCGGAGGCGGCGGTGGCCATCCAGGTGTCGGGCACCTTCGGGTCCCGGCAGGAGGAGGCACAGCGGCTGGGACGGGTGCTGCGGCCGAAGGCCGACGGTGGCGGGGCCCGCTTCTACTCGGTGGTCAGCCGCGACACGGTCGACCAGGATTTCGCGGCGCACCGGCAGCGGTTCCTGGCCGAGCAGGGGTACGCGTACCAGATCATCGACGCGGACGACGTGCTCGCCGGAGAATGACCTCACATGGCGAACACGTCGTCAATTTGTGTCAGGTCCACGAAATCCCGCGGGCTTTCGACAAACAAACCACCCCCTCGCTAGGCCTGGCGGCCACTGGCGACATACCCCCATGATCTGCGGGAGTCACCATGTTTGCCGCGCTTTTTCGCTATTTCCGTGGAGAATGACGCAGGGTGGCAGATCGACTACCGAACGAGTGGAGCGGCCGCCAAAAGATCAGGGTGACGGCCGCACGAGACGATCGCGCAATCCGATCGGGACGACTACCGGACGATCAGGCCGCCCGCGAAGAGAACGCCCCCCGCGACCACCCAGGCGACCACCGCCGCGGTCATGAGAGCGGTGAAACGCCTCCGGGCGCCGCGCGGAGCCGGCAGGGCGGCCGCCATGCAGCAGGCCGCGACCACCGCGAACAGGGACGACAGCCGCACCACCCCGTCCAGCCTGGCCACGCAGCCGGGGTCGGAGCAGAAGGCCTCGACCCCCCACCCCGCGAACGCGGAAAACCCCCAGAGCGCGGCCAGGAGAAGGCCGGCGACGACCGGTATGACAGGGGACATCCGCACGACCACGGGGATACCCGCGACCGCCGCCTCCCAGTCCGGCGTTAATCCTTTTGAGACGCCGGATGGTCGCCGCTAAGCTGGTCGATTCGCTGCCCGATGACCACCACCTCCGTTTATCGAATGGGAGGCGCTTCAGCGTGCCCGCACATCAATTGGCCCCCGACATAACCGACGACCCCGCCCGGATCCTCGCCGCCGAGCGCGAGCATCTGGCCGTCTCCAGGGCGGCGCTCCGCGCGATGCGCGAGCACGCCCGCTCCCTCTCCTCCGACGCCGCCGGAGACTGGGTCTCCCAGCAGATCCTGCAGGCGCTGCTGGACCAGCGCGTCGAGGCGCTCGCCGACCACTCCGGCACGCCCCTGTTCTTCGGCCGCCTCGACCGCCAGAGGGGAGACGACCTCCCCGGTACGGTCTACGTCGGGCGCAGGCACGTCCACGACGACAGCAGCCGTCCCCTGGTCATCGACTGGCGGGCCCCGGTCTCGCGGGCCTTCTACCAGGCCAGCCCGTCCGACCCGATGCGCGTCGCCCTGCGCCGCAGGTTCGGCTACCGGGGCGGCGACCTGACCGCCTACGAGGACGAGCGCCTCGACCAGGGCGGCGCCGCCCTCGCCCAGAGCAGGATCCTCACCGAGGAGATCGAGCGCCCGCGCTCGGGGCCGATGCGCGACATCGTCGCGACGATCCAGCCCGACCAGGACGAGATCGTCCGCTCGGACCTGGGGCAGACCGTGTGCGTCCAGGGCGCCCCCGGCACCGGGAAGACCGCCGTCGGCCTGCACCGGGCCGCCTACCTGCTCTTCACCCACCGCGAGCGGCTCGCCCGCTCGGGCGTGATGATCGTCGGCCCGAACCGGGCGTTCCTCTCCTACATCTCCTCCGTGCTCCCCGCCCTGGGCGAGGTCAAGGTCGACCAGACCACGGCCGCCGGGATCCTCGGCGGCCACTCCGCCCCCGAGGACCCCGCCACCAGCACGATCAAGGGTGACGCGAGGATCGTCCCCGTACTCGGGCGCGCCCTGTGGATGCACGTCGTCAAGCCCACCGAGGGCGTGCTGTTCACCAAGGGGATCAACCGCTACCGGGTCGCCGACCACGAGGTCCGCGAGATCGTCGCCGCGCTGCGCGGCACCACCCGCTACGGCCCGGGGCGCGCCACGCTCGCCCAGCGCCTCGCCCACCTGGTGCTCGTCCGGATGGAGCAGCGCGGCGAGTCGCCCGACGACCGGGTGCAGGACGCGGTGGCCAGGTCCAAGCCGGTCAAACAGCTCGTGGACCTGGTCTGGCCCAAGCTGACCCCGCAGCAGGTGCTCCACCGGCTGTTCAGCGACCCCGCCTTCCTCGCCGCCGCCGCGAAGGACGACCTCACGGCCGAGGAGCGGTCGCTGCTGCTGTGGGCGAAGCCCTCCAAGTCCTTCCGCTCGGCCAGGTGGTCGGCGGCCGACGGCGCGCTGATGGACGAGCTGGCCGACATGATCGAACGGACCGTCCCGCTGGGCCACCTCGTCGTGGACGAGGCCCAGGACCTGTCGGCCATGCAGCTGCGGGCCCTGGGGCGGCGCTGCCGCACCGGCTCGGCCACCGTGCTGGGCGACCTCGCGCAGGGCACCACGCCCTGGTCCGCCCGCTCCTGGACGGAGGTCCTCACCCATCTCGGCTTCGAGGACGGCGCGGTCACCGAGCTCACCCTCGGCTTCCGGGTGCCCCGGGAGGTCCTCGACTACGCGGCCAGGCTGCTGCCCTCCGTCGCCCCCGACCTCGCCGCGCCCCGGTCGCTGCGGCCCGGCGCGGGCTCCCTGTCGGTGCGCCCGGCACCCGACCTGGCCGCGTCGCTGGCCCGCGCCGCCGAGGAGGCGCTCGCCCGCGAGGGGTCGATCGGCGTCATCGTCCCCGACGCCTCGGTGGGCGCCGTGTCCAAGGCACTGGCGCACCTGGAGCACCGGGTGCTGAGCCCCGACACGGTCGAGGACCATCGCCTCCTGGTCATCCCGGCGTCCCTGGCCAAGGGCCTGGAGTACGACCACGTGATCGTGGCCGAACCCGCCGACATCGTCGACGCGGAACCACGCGGCCTGGCCCGCCTCTACGTGGTGCTGACCCGCGCGGTCACCTCCCTGACCGTCCTGCACTCCAGGCCGCTGCCCGCACAGCTCGGCTAGCCCCGGGGCCGCGTACGAAACGAACCACCGCGCAAGCCCGGGGTCTCGTACGGGCCACCGCGCAGGACCGGGGACCGGAGAGACGGGAACCGGGCCGAGAACCCGGAGAGACAACGAGCTCCCGGAAAGACAAAAAGAGGCGGCCCCGGCACTTCGGGGTCGCCTCTTTTTCGAAAGCGCGTGGACT